>JBGVGF010000092.1:0-6753 GCA_045121495.1 Faecalimonas sp. | reverse complement strand
CTGACATGATCGTTCTTGACCCTCCGCGGGACGGAATCCACCCGAAGGCACTGCCAAAGATTCTGAAGTATGGAGTGGATACAATTGTCTATATTTCCTGCAAGGCAACCAGCCTGAAGCGTGATCTTAAAGTGATGCAGCAGGCCGGCTACCGTGTCAGGAAAGCAGTGCTTGTTGATCTCTTCCCAGGCACATGCCACGTTGAGACGGTAGTATTGATGTCAAGGGTTGATAAGAAATAGGCTGAAAAAGCCCAGAAATAAAGGATTTTTAAAGGATCAGTATTTACGCAGTTTTTCTCCCGTTCATGCAACAGCCGTTGTGTTGAAAAAATAATTGTGATAATATAAACTAAATTAGAAATTAGAAATAAATGGAGGAAGATTATAATGAAAAAATTTTTATCGTTATTATTGATAGTGTGTATGTGTTTTTCGCTCGTTGCTTGCGGAACAGAATATGAAGATACCAATGGGGAAGAGGACTTTACCTTACAAACGATTACAGACGAAGAGATTATTAATCTTGGTACAGGGGCTTCTGGATTAACTTATACAGAAAAACATTTAGGTAATATTATCTATAGTTCTGAGTACTCTTCAAAAAACTTTAATGGAGTTGAGCAAATCTATTTAACAAATTTCATAGGTGCATCTGATGTCAGTGTTTATATTGGTCATATGAGCGTTGAAAGCGGGAATTTCAAGTTGGTTGCCGTGAATAATGACGAGATTATTCATGAATTTGACCTGGATACGTTTGGAGAAACTTTCTACTTCGAGGATCTTACCGGTTCATTTTCCATTCATGTCGCTGGAGAAAGTGCTGTTTTTGAATTTCATATTGAAATCCAATAAATGAAAATTAGTACAAAAAATGATAGGAGCTACATTGTATGAAAACAGTTATAATCAAATAGTGCTGAAAACGATGTGTTTTCAGGGGACGGCGTGACTTCGGTCACGCCGTTTCCTTATATCATGGAGAATACAGGACTTAATGTATCGCAGTTATATATAGCACAGGTCAAACGCAAATATGGATTGATTGAACGTGTAAATTATAATGGTGGTAGTGTAAAATCAAAAATTTATCTCTCTTTTGAATTTTGGTGAAAAATGCAATAGAGTGCAACACATCCACAAAAGAACATTTTTGTGTAACGAATGGTCATACTGATTCCAATGGAGTAAGGAGACAAAAGCTGACTTCCTAGCAGATTACCAAACATGTGAACGAGTGCTCCAGCCAAAATGCTACGTTTTGTTTTTATATAGATAAACGAAACAGCAAAGTTTAGAAGTATTACGGAAGGAATATACATTACAGCATCAAATAGGGAGTTTTGAAGTAAATTGTATTGAGCCTGTCCGGGAGTAAAATACCAAGCAAGATGCCAGATTCCCCAGATAAACCCTAGAATAAGTGTAGCACCAGTGAACCCGAACTCAATAAACAGTCGGTCAAGCGCAAAACCTCTCCAACCAAATTCTTCGTTTAAAGGCCCAGAAATTAAAGAAATAATCAGAACTAAGAATATATTGAGCGGATTGTAAGAAGACTTTTAACGGTGCCAACTCTGTTATTAATTATCTCGGAAAAATTGGGAATCCGATTTGATACGATTGGTGAATATACGGATGAGTATATGAGGTTATGTGATGTGGCAAAGAAGAAATCTACTTTACATCCCCAAAAAAATATGATATTTTACGAATGAACAATTATTCATTCATAAATAAAGCGAGGTGGATTATGCCAAAATCAAAAGAACGATGTAAAGAAATTCGTGAAGAGATGAGAAATACTATTTTGCAAAAATCATTGTTGTATTTTGCGAGGAATGGATTTGCTGGAACTAAAATTAGCGATTTGTCCAAGAATATCGGAATTGGGCAGGGGACAATCTATGTTTACTTTGAATCGAAAGAGGAATTATTTCAAGAGATATTAAAGATTGCAGATAGTAATGAAATGTTGAAGAAGATGAAGCTATTGGAGGCTATGCCGATTTCTGCAAAGAAAAAGTTGCGTATGCTATCTGAGACAATGCTTAATCGTCTGGAGGAAGATGAAACTTTTGCGGCCATGATAGCATTAAATACGCAGATGCTATTGGAAAAGAATAAGGCATATTCATCAGAAGAGACAACTTATCAAACGGAACTTTACAATTATACTTCTAAGATAATAGAACAGGGACAGAAAGAAAAGAGTATGGTAGATGGTTCAAGTATGAAGCTTGCAGATTACTATTGGGGAGTAGTTTATTTGTATTCGTTGAAGCGACTTTTTACATCGGAATATGAAATGATTTCGGTGGATGATTTAGAAAGAACGGTTTTGAAAGGGTAACGTAATTATGAAAATATGGAATGCAGGCTTATTACATGGTATAATGGAGAACGAAAAATTGAATTCTCACTTGAGTTGTAGGGAGAGTAAGGAAGGATACGTAAGGAAAGAAAAATGCTGGATATATTAATTGTAGAAGATAACAAAGAAATAGGTATGTTGCTGTGTGATTTTTTGCGTAAGGAGAATTACACGGTTAGTGTAGTCCAGACCGGTGAAAAAGCTTTGGAATTGTATGAAAAATATGGAGCCAGAGTGATTGTGCTTGACATCATGCTTCCTGGAATGGATGGATTTGCGGTTTGTTCTAAGATTAGGGAGACTTCCAATACTCATATTTTAATTGCCAGTGCCAAGGCGGAAAAGAATGATAAATTAAAAGGATTAAATCTTGGTGCAGACGATTACATTGAGAAACCCTATGATGTAGATATTTTAATTGCAAAAATTAAAGGCATTTTTAAAAGAAAATATGGTCAGGCAGAGATTGCAGAAGGGAATATCCGATTGAATACCGTGCAACAGACGGTATATGTAGATGGGCAGAAAAAGGAAGTTACCGAAAAGGAGTTTGAACTGTTAAAACTGCTAATTGAGAATAAGAATGTAACTATGAAGAAGGAGTATTTGTTCAATACCGTTTGGGGAAGTGACAGTGAGTCGGAGATGCAAACACTGACAGTACATATTAAGTGGCTTAGGGAAAAAATAGAAGAAGAACCAAAAAAACCCAAGCATATTATTACAGAGTGGGGAGTAGGGTATCGGTTTGAGTAAGTTTAAAATTTTTACACTTGGGATTGTCATTGTTGAGATATTGCTTATATTGTCAGTTAATAGATTGTATTTTTATCAAAATAATGACAGTAGCGGAAGATTATATCTTGTGGAAGCAAGGCGTGTGATTAAGGAAATAGAAGAACAAAAACTAGAGGCATCCGAAATAGAAGCGATGAGTTTAAATAAATATGAGACGATTGTAGAAATCAGAGAGTTTGTTGCCGGAGAAGCCTGTGATAACGATTATTTAGTGGAAGAAATAGCTGGTAAACTGTATCGGATAGAATATGTAGAGGAAAGAAGTTCACGATTACCTTTGTATATAAATATCTCGTTGCTGGGTATGATGATTGTGACAATTATTGTACTCGTGTATGTGTATAATAAAGTCTTAAAGCCCTTTCAGGATATGAGTAATTTATCGTATGAGCTGGCGAAAGGGAATTTGTCCATGCCTGTAAAAGAAGAAAAAAGTAAGCTGTTTGGGCGTTTCCTGTGGGGAATGGAGATGCTTCGTGAAAAGTTGGAGGATAACAAGGAGAAAGAACTTGAATTTCAAAAGGAGCGGAAGACATTGATTCTTTCTCTGTCACATGATATTAAAACGCCGCTTTCTTCCATTGAATTGTATTCGAAAGCGTTGTTGGAAAATTTGTATGACACACAGGAGAGAAAGGACGAAGCTTTGCAGGGGATTACAAGAAATGTGAAGGAAATTAAGGGGTATGTAGATGAGATTGTAACGGCGTCAAGAGAAGATTTTCTGAATCTGGAAGTAAGCATGGGCGAGTTTTATTTGTCAGAAATCATGAAAGTGATAGAAAGCTATTATCAGGATAAGTTGTCTGTAATTCACACCGAATTTCAAGTGGATGAAGTTGCAGAATGTCTCCTTAAAGGAGATAAGGACCGCATAGTTGAAGTTCTTCAAAATGTTATGGAAAATGCCATAAAATATGGTGACGGTAAGAGGATCTGCATTTCGTTTGAGGAAGAAGGGGACTGTAAATTAATACATATCGAGAATTCAGGGTGTAATCTGAAAAAGGAGGAACTTCCAAATCTTTTCGATTCCTTTTATCGTGGAAGCAATAGTACCGGTATGAAAGGGAGCGGTCTGGGGCTTTATATTTGCAAAACGCTGATGCGTAAAATGGATGGTGAAATCTTTGCCGAGATGAAGGAAGAATTTTTTTGTGTGACGATAGTAGTTAGAAAAGCATAATGGTATGAAAACTTCAGAGTTATATTTAGTAACTCTGAAGTTTTTGCATTTAATGATTATTTAATAATTTTTCTTGTAGAATGAATTCAGAAACAAGAGAAAGGAGCAAAAAAATGTATTTAAACATACTAAAAAAAGACTTAAAACGAAAAAAGGCAATGAATATTATTCTTCTATTATTTATTATTCTTGCCACTATGTTTGTGGCGTCAAGTGTAAACAACATTATAAATGTTACTACAGCACTGGATGATTATTTTGAAATGGCAAATATGCCTGATTATTTTTTGTATACTATGAACAAAAATCTTGCTGTTGACATTGATGAAACGCTAAATTCGGCAAGTGCAGTAGATAGTTATCAGGTGGAAGATGTGTTGTATTTAACTGGCGATAACTTCATCTATGAAAATGAGGATATAGAGGGTTATGACGGTGCGTGTATAGTTCAAAGTGACATTTGTTTGAATTATTTTCTTTCTGACGGTAGTATCCTTGAAAACGTTAATCCGGGTGAACTTTATATGACAGAAAGTAAGGCAAACGCAATAGGCATTGAGGTGGGTGATAAATTTACCATAGAAGTAAATGGTATAAGCCGTGAATTTGTTCTTGCAGATAAAATAAAGGATGCATTTACAGGCGGAAGTGGAATTACAATGTGTCGCTATATATTAAGCGAAGAGGATTTTGAGTATTTTCTGTCAGCAGAAAATACAGAGGAAGTATATGGCTGTTCTTTTGTATATATATATTCATCTGATATGGACACGGCTTTGCCACAGATTAAATCCCTTATAGATAACAGTGCTTTAAAAGCGGACAGAATCCTTATGATAGGATGTTATATCTTTGACATGATAGTGGTAGGCGTTTTGCTTGTAGTAAGTGTTATTCTTATTCTAATAGCATTTGTGGTTCTGCGATTCACTATTACCTTTACACTTTCCGAAGAATTCCGTGAAATCGGTGTAATGAAAGCTATTGGTATCAGTAATTTCGGAATCAGGACTTTATACCTTGTGAAATACTTGGGACTTTCTGTAATTGGTGCAGCTATTGGGACTGTCCTTAGTTTCCCATTTGGTGAAATGCTTATGGATGTTTCTTCCCAGTCAATTATTATGGGAAATCAGAATACGGTGTTAACAAATATTCTTTGTGCCATCCTTGTCATTGCAGTTATTTTACTGTTTAGCTACAGATGTACAGGAAAAGTTAAGTCAATGACTCCTATTGACGCCATCAGAAACGGTCAGACAGGAGAACGGTTCCGTAAAAAGAGCCTTATGAGTTTGGGAAAATCAAAGCTTCCGGGAACACCGTTCCTTGCACTTAACGACATCGTAAGCAGTCCGAAGCGTTACAGTATAGTAGGTTTTACAATTTTCCTTTGTTTAACCCTTATGCTTTTACTTTCAATTACTGTATTTACTATGAAAAATGGTGGACTTTCTAAAACATTCGGATTCGCGGACTGTGATGTGTTTCTTGACAGTAAAATGGAAAAGGAATGCATGACAGAAGACGGACATGAAAAACTTGAAAAACATCTTGGTGAAATGGAACAAATTCTTGTAGAACATGATATTCCAGCTAAGTGCTATCAGGAAATGATGTTTAACCTGCCTGTATCTTTCGGAGAGAACGAGAGCAATATTCTTGTATTCCAAGGTGTAGGTACCACTATGGGTATGTACGAATATACTGCGGGAACAGCTCCGCAGAATACCGATGAAATCGCAATTACACGACTTGCAGCGGATATGTTGAACGCTGATATCGGTGATACTGTTACCATCAAAACGCTTGATGGGGATAAGGAGTATATCATTACAGCGTTTTTCCAAGCGATGGGTAGTAATCAGGGTGTGGTACTCAGACTTCATAGTGATGAGTATATCAATTATAATCAGACAACGGGTTCTATGGACACGCAGATTATGTTTACGGATAATCCGGAAAAAAAGGAAATGGAAAGCCGAATAGAAGAAATTCAGAGGATTTTTCCGGAGTATGAAAATATAGAAAGCTGTGCTGAAAAAGTGGCGAATATGTTAGCGGTTACCGATACATTTGCTATGGTAAAATCCATTATGGTGATACTTACTGTAGTTATAGCAGCACTTGTTACTGTGCTTATGGAACGTTCTTTTATTGCAAAGGAGCAGGGAGAAATCGCACTTATGAAAGCCATAGGTACAAGAAATGGAACAATCTATGCATATCATGCGTTAAGATTTTTATTTGTGGGAATTATTGCGGTGATTTTGGGTGCAATTTTCGCATTGCCGATTACACAGCTTTGTATGAACCCGATATTTAAAATGATGGGTATGGAAATTGGAGTCAATTTCAGTATTAATCCGATAGAAATGTTCCTGACATTCCCG
>JBGVGF010000091.1:0-131739 GCA_045121495.1 Faecalimonas sp. | reverse complement strand
CTTGAAGAATGGCGGAAAATGGAAAGTAAAACCAACCAATGAAAAGAAAAAGGCACTGAAAACAAAGCTGACAGAATACTTAAAACGGAATAAAGCTATAGCAAGACCGTTAGCAGTAACAGTGAAACGAGTAAATGAGATTGTGCGAGGATGGATTAATTATTTTCGGATTGGCATGATGAAACAGTTCATGGAAGAGTTTGGACAATGGCTTAGACACAAGATAAGAGTTATAGTATTGAAACAATGGAAAACACCAAAAACAATCTATCGAAATCTGAGTCACTTAAACAGAAAGTATAAGAATAGGTTTAACCACGAAGATATTTTTAAGGTAGCCAATTCCCGACTTGGATGGTATAGAAGGGGTGGTATGAATGTAGTAAATTATATAATCAGTAAAGAGTTGCTTGAAACAAAGATAAAGGACTCAGCAGGTTTGCTAAATCCCTTATCATATTATCTAAGTAATGTTGGAATATAAATTGTAGAGCCGTATACGAGACCCGTACGTACGGTTCAATGAGAGGGAAATAGCATTTACTGCTACTTCTCTACTCTATTTTGCAGATATAGATTAAAACTATAACAGGCCATAAAATTTATGTTATTGACGATTTGGGGTAACGATAATACAATATAGAAAAACCTATCAAATAAGTAGGTAATGAATAATGCATAATAATATTGATTTTAGGAGGAATACATTATGAGCAAAGTAGTTGAGAGTTCAGTAGAATTAATTGGAGGAACACCTATATTAAAAGCAAACCGTTATGCTGCAAAGGAGAATGTAACAGAGGCTACAATCCTTGCAAAATTGGAATACCTAAATCCAGCTGGTTCCGTAAAGGATCGTATTGCAGCAGCTATGATTGAGGATGCAGAAGAAAAAGGTATATTAAAGCCAGGGGCAACTATTATTGAACCAACATCAGGAAACACTGGAATCGGTCTTGCAGCAGTTGCAGCAGCGAAGGGATATCAAGCAATCTTTACATTGCCAGAAACAATGAGTGTGGAAAGAAGAAATCTATTAAAAGCTTATGGTGCAAAACTCGAATTGACAGAAGGTGCAAAAGGAATGAAAGGTGCAATTGCAAAAGCCGAAGAATTAAACAAAGCGATTCCTGGTTCTGTTATCTTGGGTCAGTTTGTAAATCCTGCAAATCCAGCGGTTCATAAAGCTACAACAGGTCCAGAAATCTGGGCACAGACAGAAGGCAAAGTAGATATTTTTGTGGCAGGCGTTGGTACTGGCGGAACTATTACAGGTGTTGGAGAATATTTAAAAGAACAAAACCCAGATATTAAGATTGTGGCAGTTGAACCAGCAGGAAGTCCCGTACTTTCGAAAGGAACTCCAGGAGCACATAAGATTCAGGGAATCGGAGCTGGATTTGTTCCAGATGTACTTAACACCAAGGTTTATGATGAAGTCATTGCCATTGAAAATGAAGATGCGTTTGCTCAGGGAAAAGCATTTGCAGTAAGTGAAGGGATTCTGGTTGGAATTTCATCTGGGGCAGCTTTAAAAGCAGCATCGATTTTGGCTAAGAGACCAGAAAATAAAGGAAAAACAATTGTGGCGTTACTGCCAGATTCAGGAGACAGATATTTGTCTACTCCATTATTTAGTGGTGAATAGATATTTAGAGATAAAGGATTGTTATAATGAAATTCATAGATATAAACGAAATAGAGAAAATGGATCCGACAAGGATTACGATTATCGATATACGTAAACAGGAGGATTATAATAGAAATACGATTCCATACGCTATGAATATTCCTATAGAGAAATTTCAAAATGGTATACCGGATTTGGATAAAACAAAGCCGGTATACATTTTGTGTTATACAGGGGAAAAAGGAGAAGCGATTGTGGAACAATTGGAAGAGGCCGGGTATGATGCTGCGAATATAAGCGGTGGATATCGAGCCTTTTTGCGGTTACAGCTAAGCCGGATGGTTGAGACGAAATCAGCTATGGAAGAAAAAACAAAGGAGATTGAGCGAAGCCTGATCAAAAAATTTCGAAAGTCCATATGGAGAAAATTTACAAAAGCAGTACAGGAATATCAGTTGATTCAGCCAGGTGACAAGATTGCAGTCTGTATCTCTGGAGGTAAAGATTCCATGCTAATGGCAAAGTTGTTTCAAGAGCTGCAAAAACATGGGAAGATACCATTTGAGTTGGTGTTTTTAGTGATGAATCCTGGTTACAATCAGGATAACTGGAAGATTATTCAGGACAATGCAAAACTGCTGGGCATACCGTTGACTGTATTTGAGAGCGATATTTTTAATATCGTTGCAGGAGTTGATAAAAATCCTTGCTATTTATGTGCGCGTATGAGGAGAGGGTATTTATATTCCAATGCAAAGAAACTTGGATGCAATAAGATCGCACTGGGACATCACTTTGATGATGTAATCGAGACCATTCTGATGGGAATGCTCTACGGGGGAAAGGTAGAAACGATGATGCCGAAACTGCACAGTACCAATTTTGAAGGAATGGAATTGATTCGTCCACTGTATATGGTCAAGGAAGCGGATATCAAGGCATGGCGTGATTATAACAGACTTCATTTTATCCAATGCGCATGCAGATTCACAGAGAACTGCGCAAGCTGTGGCGGCGGCAGAGGATCGAAAAGAGATGAAATGAAAGAGCTGATTGCAAAGTTCCGTGAAACCAGTGATGTAATCGAGGCAAATATATTTAAAAGTGTTCATAATATAAACCTGCGGACGATTATCGGATATCATAAAGATGGAGAAAAGTATCATTTCCTGGATGATTATGACGATGTAAGATAGTGCAGTAAACACTGGAAAGGAGAAAAGTACATTATGAATCAATATATATCAAGAGAAGAAGCATTTCAGTTGTTAAAAAAATATAATCAGGACCATTTTCACATTCAGCATGCTTTGACTGTGGAAGGGGTTATGAAATGGTATGCCAGCGAACTGGGATATCAGGAGGATAAGGAATATTGGGGAATTGTAGGTCTGCTCCATGATATCGATTTTGAGCAGTATCCTGATGAACATTGTATAAAGGCACCAGACCTTTTAAGAGAAGCGGGAGTTGGTGAGGATATCATTCATGCTGTGTGCAGCCATGGATATCAATTGACCGTAGATGTAAAGCCTGAGCATGAAATGGAAAAAGTGTCCAGGATATGGAAGTGAAATCGGTAAGAAAGAAATATAAGAGTAACAATTTATGCAATACGTTCTTGTGAAGCAGAAATACAGGATGCAATGGAAGAAGTAATTAAAGATACAGCTTAGTTTCTTATGCATTATGATACCTTATAGGAACGTGGAACAGATGCAGGTACCATAGTGGTATCTGCTTTTTTTATACCTTAGAAAAGTAATAAGGAGGGGAAATGCTATGATAGAGAAATTTGAAGTGTGGTGTTCACCGGCAGGCGAGAACCGAAGGATTCATCTGTATTTGCCAGATGATTATTATGTAACAGAAGAACATTATCCAGTTCTTTATATGTTTGACGGGCATAATCTATATTATGACGGTGAGGCCACGGCCATTGCTGGCTATAGCATGGGAGGCATGATGGCACTATTTGCAGTGTTACGTTATAATCAGTATTTTTCAAAATCAGCTGTAATTTCCCCGGCTCTGATTCCAGCTATGGAGAATTTTAAGCAGGAAATTGCCGGTAGTAATTATGATGGCGATACGAGGATATTTTTTAGTTGGGGAACAGATGAGGATTCTAAAGAAGAGGTCTGGAATCTGTCTCAGAGCATCCTCTACCTGGAAAAAGAAGTACAAAAGAAGGGAATTCGAACCTGGATTCATTGTCAGATAGGCGGCCACCACAACGAGGAAAGCTGGGAAAAGCAGGTACCGGAATGGATGCATTTCCTGTGGTTCTAAAAATTGGAAAGATAATCAAGAAAAGATGAAAGGATAGGAGAACTAGAATGGCTAAGAATGTTATTTTTATATCACCACATTTCCCATTACATTTTTATAACTTTTGTGATCGTTTGAAACGATTGGGAGTCAATGTGCTGGGAATCGGAGATACTTCATATGATGTGATCGGTGAGAATTGCCAGAACGCGCTGACAGAATATTATTATGTAAGCAGTCTGGAAAACTATGAGGAAGTATTTCGTGCCGTGGCATTTTTTACATTTAAATATGGAAAGATTGACTATATTGACAGTCAGAACGAGTACTGGCTGGAGTTGGAAGCAAAGCTCCGCACAGATTTCAATGTGAATACCGGTTTTCATGTATCGGATATGGAGGCTGTAAAACGTAAGTCTGAAATGAAGAAAGGATACAAGGCAGCAGGAGTTAAGACAGCCCGTTATCATCTTGTAACGGATGAAGAAAGCTGTATAGAATTTATTCATCAGGTCGGGTATCCGGTTGTGGTGAAACCAGACAATGGTGTGGGTGCTTCTAATACATACAAATTGAACTCGGATGAAGAATTCTATGATTTTTATAGAACAAAGCCGGACACACTTTTTATTATGGAAGAATTTGTACCGGGGCATGTGGAAACCTTTGATGGAATTACAGATAAGGACGGTAATATTCTTTTTGCTGCCGGACAGGTAATGGTCAGAACACCTATGGAGATGCTGCATGGATCAGGAGAAAATGTCAGCTACACTCAGAATATACAGGAAACAGATTTATATGAAATTGGGAGCCGCGTAGTCAAAGCGTTTGGCACTCGACATCGTTTCTTCCACTTTGAGTTCTTTCGATTGGATGTAGATAAAAAGGGTCTTGGAAAGAAGGGAGATATTCTCGGATTAGAGGTGAACATGAGAGCACCTGGAGGATACATTCCAGATAAGATGAACTTTGCTTATAATGTGGATGTCTATCAGATTTGGGCAGAGAGCCTGGTATACAATAAAAATCTTTCCTTTGAAAATTATAGTTTTAAACGTTATGTAACACATTTTGGAAGAGGTGCAGATATACAATACCTGCATTCGCCGGAAGAAATCCGAGAAAAATATGGAGCAAAACTTCTTTTAGAAAAAATTCCTCCAAAATCTATTTCAGGCGGAATGGGAAGTCAGGTGTATATGCTTTGCTCAGAGACTGTGGAAGAATTGCATGAGCAGGAAAACTATATACTTACTCGTGCGGATGGAACATATTGGAATTAATAATAAAACTTTATGTGAATGTTCCAGAAAGTGAAAGGAGTTATTTATGAGGTTATATGCAGAAATACCTGAAGTGAATAAATTGTTGTTAAAAGGAGAGTTTGGGCTGGAGAAAGAGAGTCTTAGAATCGATGAAAACGGATATCTGGTACATACCCCTCATCCATTTCCAGAAGATGAACATATAGTAAGGGATTTTTGTGAAAATCAAACAGAAATTAACACACCTGTATTAAAAAGTGCGAAAGAAGCCGTGGATTCACTGGAAAAGTATTATGTGCAGATTCAGAAAAAGCTGGCAACACTCCCCGAAAGGGAGTATTTGTGGCCATTTTCAAACCCGCCCTATATTAAAAATGAGGAAGATGTGCCTGTGGCAAAATTTGAGGGAGAAAATGCATCGAAAACAGAATATCGATATTATCTTTCCGATCGATATGGAAGGTATAAAATGACTTTTTCTGGAATACATGTGAATTTTTCATTTAATGAGGAATTGTTGCAGAAAAGCTTTCAATATAGCGAAGGAGTGGATTATACTGAATATAAAAACCAGGTGTATGTAACTCTTGCAAAACAGATGGCCATATATGGATGGATTTTGGTAGCGGTGACGGCAGCAAGTCCGCTTCTGGATGTATCTTATATGGAGAAAGGAAGAAAAGGAGCCGAAGTATTTAACGGCATGGCGTCCGTTCGATGCAGTGAAACTGGATATTGGAACTATTTTACTCCGATCTTCGATTATACGAATATAAGGGCATATGCAGACAGTATTCAAGAATACGTGGATCAGGGACTTTTAGCTTTTACCACGGAACTTTACTATCCAATTCGTCTGAAACCAAGAGGAAAGAACGATTTGAATGCATTACGAAGAGATGGCGTAAATCACATTGAACTTCGCATGTTTGATTTGAATCCACTGGTGCCAGTTGGCGTGGATTGGAGAGATGTGGAGTTTGCTCATCTTTTAATAGTATGGCTTGCATCCATACCCGATCAGGATATTTCAAGTAAAGATCAGGTACAGGCTGCGCAGAATTTTAAAAATGCGGCGCACTATGATCTGAAAACGGTAAAAATTGTAGCTCCAAATGGAGAAGTAAGCACGGTTGCACATGCCGCACAGAAAGTGATTCTGGCTATGAAGGAGTTTTATCAGAATTCTTCCGAGGAAGTTCAGGAAATCCTGGATTTTGAAGAGGCCAAATTTGTAGATGGTGATAACCGCTATGCATGGAAGATTAGAAAGGAATTTTCTGGTGAATACGTAAAGAAAGGCCTGGAGTTAGCTAAGAAAAGATTTGAAGAAGCTACCATGTAGAAATTTAGCGAAAGATATGGAGAAGGAAACTAGGTATGTGTGAATTTCGAAGCGGATTCAGCCTTGTTTTGGGAATGCATTTTTATGCTTTATAGGAAGATATAGATTATGATGGGAGAGTAAAATGAAACGATTTCATATCTGGAAATGGTTTGTTTTGGCGGCAGGACTTATTCTAATTAACCGATGGGCAGATGTACAGATTTCCTTAAATATAAGCCGTCTGGTTGATGGAATTACTCAAATGGATACGTTGTTGTATAAATTTGCTTTTTTAGGAGTAACTATAATTTTACTTATTGTAGGTGAAAGTTTTTATCAGTTAGCCAAAGTAAAATATATGAATAGAATTGCATATGAATATAGAAAAAATATCTTAAGAAGTATTTTGCAAGTGAAACTTAGCAATTTGACAAGTAAAAAACGTGCAGAATATATTTCTATCATGAATAATGATATTCAAATGGTTTTAAATGATTATTATGGAAATTTGTTAAATCTTATATACACAGTTGCAACGGTAGCTTTTTCCGTGAAGGCGCTTCTATCATTAAATGTATATATATTATTGATCATTATATTGCAGATCGTATTGTTGACGATAAATCCATTCCTCTTTCGAAAACCATTACAACAAAGCAAAGAAAATCAATCGATTGCTAAAAAGGATTATAATTTTAAGTTAACAGATTTTATTGAAGGAATACATATTATTAAAACATATTTGTGTGAGAAAATCATGACCAAACAGGTAAATGAGGCAAGTGAAGAGATAAATGCTGCAGAATTTTCTTTTGCCAAAACACAAATGTATGCAAATCTATTTAGTATGACAGTTGGGTACGTATGTAATTTTTTGATAGTAGCTGTTGGAGTATACTCTATATATAAAGGGAATTTGACGGTGGGTGCATTACTTGCAATTTTACAGATAACAGATTTATTGGCAAATCCTATTACGACTGTTACATATTATATTAATTCCATGATGGCAACAAAATCCGTGAAAGATAAATTAGATCGTATGATATCTGATGCAGAGAAAAAAGAATCTGAAAGTAAGGATATAGCCATAAATACTATTGCTTTTAATGATGTCTCGCTAAAAATAGATGAAAAGAATATTTTGACTCATATTACTGCTAAATTTGAGATGGGAAAGAAATACTTGATTGTAGGTGATAATGGAAGTGGTAAAAGTACATTGTTAAAACTAATTTACCAGCTTTATGATGATTATGAAGGTCAGATTTTAATAAATGAACAGATCTGGAATGGTCAGTGCAAGGATGGATTTTACAAAAAGGTTGCAATGGTATTTCAGGATAATTATATATTTACAGATACATTACGTAATAACATTACTTTATTTGAGAGTTACGAATCAGAGCGTATAGAAGAGTATATTCATAAATTCGGGCTTGAAAAACTTGATCAAGGAATATTGTCTATGAATCATTTGTCGGGCGGAGAAAGACAAAAAATAGCTATTATTAGAGCACTAATTCGAAATCCTAAGTTTTTATTACTGGATGAAGCGACATCTGCATTAGATTTTGAAGGACAAAGACAAGTTGAAGATATCTTGCTTCATGAGCCATGTTGTGTGATACATATTTCTCATCATTATCATGAAGACTTGGTAAAGCAATATGATCATGTACTGCATATAAAAGATGGAAAAATAGTGTGAAAGAAAGAAGGGCTGTCACTTTGATATGACAGCCTCCTCTGAATACTTCAGTAAGTCTAATGAATCCCTACTACCTCATCGAGAATACAACACCTACCACAGCAGATGCAGCGATAAAGACAATTGGATGAAGTCCTTTTGTCTTTTTTATTTTGTTTGTGAATATCCAAAGTACAACTGCAAGTCCACAACCTACCCAGTTTATCGCATCTGGATGAAATCCGCCTTTGAAAGACTCAGGGAAGATTAGAGCAGCCTGCACTACACTGATTAAAGCAGCAGTAATCAAGCCGGCAGATGCAGGGCGAAGTCCATAAAAAGCGTTGTTTACATATTTGTTATTTCTGAAGTTCTTTAAGAAATAAGCGATTGTCAGAATAACGATAATGGAAGGTGTGATAAGGCCAAGTGTTGCAACGATAGCTCCAAGGATTGCAAAAGGCAAGCCGCCTTGTTCCATTCCAGTGATAAATCCGACATAAGTAGCCATATTGACACCGATTGGTCCGGGAGTAGATTCACCAACAGCGATCATGTTAGCCAGATCATTGTAAGTAAACCAGCCGGTAGCATCTGACATCTTATATAGGAAAGGAACGGTAGCCATTCCGCCACCAATCGTAAAAAGTCCTGTTTTGAAAAATTCATAAAATAATCGTAAATACAATGACATTATTTTCTACCTCCCAATGCTTTGATAAGGATAGCCAGAAATGCTGCACCAATGACAAAAACAATAGGGCTAAGTGGAGTAAAGCAGCTTCCAAGTGCAACTACCAAAAAGATAAGAAAAGTAAATTTATCTACAACAGCTTTTTTATAGAGTTTTATAACGGCGTTAAAGATAAGAACGCATACACAGACACGAATACCACCGAATGCATTTTGAACCCATACAATGTGAGAAAATGCTTCGATTACGCCGGCCAGAAGGGAAATGATAACGATAGATGGAAAAGCAACGCCCAAAGTTGCAACGATACCGCCGAAAACTCCTTTATATTTCTGACCAATGAAAGTAGCTGTATTAACAGCGATAATACCGGGTGTACACTGCCCAATGGCAAAGTAATCCATCAATTCCTCTTCGGTAGCCCAGTTCTTATTCTCCACGACCTCCCTTTGAAGGATTGGAAGCATGGCGTACCCTCCGCCGAAAGTCATGACCCCTACTTTCGCAAAAGTTACAAACATATCTAAAAAAATATTCATAAAGAACCTCCTCTTTTCAAATTCATGATTCTCTCCAATCAGTATATCTTATACAGAATGGTTTGCAAAGAAAAAATATTTTTTAGTACTACTTGTATTATATAAACTAAGGTATAATAAATTTTAAGGTTATACGTGCGTAAAAGAATATATGAAATACTTAAGAAAAAGGAGGATTCCTATGGCAGAATCGGATGTTTTCGTAAATGAGAAAAAATGCTTGACAGATACAGAGAAAGGGAGGATTCGAACAGTTTTTAGAAAGAAGTTCGAAAAGCGAACCTATTTAGAGTGTTCTAAGATTCCAGAGTATCTGAAAGATATTGGCATTGATTATAGAGAATACTGGTCAGGACTTCGTTCACTTGTGAATGAAGTATTTGAAGAAGATTACAAGATTGAGACAACACCTCCAAAGAAAAATTGTCAGAGTGTGCCAATTTTGATGCAAAAAAAAGCAGTTCTGATACCGGATATTGTACTGACAGAGGAGATATTGCAGAAAATCAGAAAAAAACTGGATAAGGCAATTGCGGAGAAGGCTTTTTATGATCCGGGGAGGATTCCAGATCTCTTAAAAGGATATGGGATTTCCAATTATAAGGCATATGCATCTACGATTGCCCAATTTATAGAATGGTATCTAGGAGATTATTTTGAGGTAAAGAAAAACATTACGATTAACAATAAGCTTCATACAACGCTTATTGTTGCAAAGGAAAGAAAAGAATCGGTCCCAGAACCGGTTGTGGATATTTTTTCGGAATTGGACCGTCTTTATGAAGCAAAAGAGTATGTGAAGTTTCTAACATCGGCCGAATTTGCATCTGTCAGTCCGGATAAGCTTCCGACGGAATATTTTGAAAAAGCATTGACTTGTGCTGCACGTATTTTATTGGGAGAATCCTGCGAACAGGTGAAGCTGAATCTCTTTCAAAAAGAAGTATTGCGAATCAACAGTGGTTCTGATTTTTTGAAAACATGGAAAAATGACACAGGATTTGGCGAAGAAATTATGGTTTCATGTGGGGAGTCTTCTTTTGCAAAGCTCACCGTTGAAAACGAAAAAGGGATCCTCTGTCAGTTGTTGAATAATCTGGGACATTGTAATAAACAGAATAGCAATTATGCGGGACTTTCACAAAGATTTCAGGAATGCTGCAATGAAATTCAGCCATACATTTTTACAATTCGAGGATTTGCAGCAAAGAGTACAAATGCGATTGAAAAATGTGTAGTAGAATACTGCAACTGGGTAAAAGAATTAAAAAAATCGAATATTTATGGCAAACTAGATGAAGATAAAAAAATGGGGCTTTTTCCTCAGTTCATAATGAGGTATCAACAGGAATTTTTAAAAGAGAGAATGCTTCCAAACAACTTGAGAACGAATATTATCTCGGTATTTGTAGAGAATAATTCTTTGGAATTGTTAGAGCAGGTTGTTGAAATCATAGATCCGGATTCGAGTTGCGTTAATCGAAGACTAGTACATCTGACTTCACATTATGAAGAATGGACGGAAGAAGCGTTTGTAGAACTGATGCGAAATAATGTGAGCCGACAGCTTTTTCAAAAGTGCTGTTCTATGGCGTGGGGACAACAGGCTCAGAACGTAAAACTGAATGCAGATTACCTTCGATTATTGGCTTGGATCATTAAATATGATGCCTATACATCCATCGATGAGATATTAAGATATCGAATTCCAAATGAATTCAAAAAGTCAGATAAATGGAACATGATTCTGATGTCGCTTTGTGACGTTTGTGATTTAGCCAAAACAGATGCAACAATGTACAATCTTGCAGCATATATTGCGAAGCATTTGTGTCAAGATATGAATGAAGAAAACATGTCAGATGCAATGCGAGAAAACTTAAATACATGGGAAGAATTTTCACAGCAGTATTTTGAAGAAAGAACAGCACCTTTTAAGACGCTTACCGATGAAAACAGACATCTGTTTGTAGAACTTTTCCAGGTATTTGAAATGGATAGAAAACACTATAATGCGCTTCAAGCACAATATGCAGATTTGATTTCTGCACAATACAATATAGAAGGTATGACACAAGAAGGTGTTGAAGTGGTACTGAAGAATTTATACGAAGAGTGTGCTTATGAAGCATATAGTAGAATCTATTTAAGGGCTTTGGGAAATGGAACTGCTTTGCAAGATGTGTATTTATCACAATATATAGAGTCGCTTACTAATTTGAATCGTTTTGCTGAATTGATTTCATTCCTGAAGCAAAATGAAAAGCTCACAAAAGAAAAACGTGATGCGGAGATAGAGAAAGTCTTGTGTGAGAATTTTAGAGTACATTGTCTCTCGCCGGAAGCGTATTCTGTCTTTAACGATGATTTTACCGTAGAAAATGCAATTGAGATACTTTTGAAAAATTTTATGTCAAGTAAGTATGCGTCAATTACGGCATTGATTGGTTTGTATGCGAAGACAAATGAATGGGAAAAAGCAAGTTATCTTTATACGATTTATCAGTCTAAGGCAGAAAGTGGATATGCCAGATTTTATAGTAAGTTCCGTGGAAAGATTTCTGGTTATTTAGGCAGTCCAGAAACACATTATGAAGTAATTCATGCGGCATTTTTCCGCTTGACTCCAAAAGCGTTAGTCGAATTCATGACATGGGCAAAACAAATTATAATTCCTGGTTTTCAGACCTATAATCCGACTCACGTATATGGCTATCTTTTTGATGGTTTACTGGCTTCTCCTACCAATATGGATCCTTGGAAACGATTTATGGATCATCTTGTAAAGAGGCCAAATCTGAATGCATGGATGATTTGTGTGTGTGACGCAGTGCTGTCTCAATGCTTCGGAACGGCAAGAACAAATCACACAAGAAATGCAATTGAAACAATCGTGGAACAGGAAATCTCAGAAAATGGAAGTGGAAAGGTGCCTTACAATCTCCTTGCTTATGCATGCAGCTATATAATGGAAAGCGGTGATGTCCACATTTGTCAGAAATTGCAGGAATGTCTGAGAGTTCCAGCGGTTAAAGAAAGGATTATCGTCCAGAATCCATGGTATAACACTTATCAGGAAACTATGGACAGATTTATGTCTTATTGTGTAGATGAATATCAAAGAACAGGTAATAACACATTTTATGAGTTGATTTCTGCAATTGATGGTCAGCTAAGTCCTGAAAATATAGCAGATTTGTTGCAAAGTGTAGAAGATAAACAGTATTTATTTAAAAAAATCAGTGTGAGTTATCTGACAGAGAGCAACATCGAAGATATGATTACGCTTTTGAATGATGGGAAATGGGCAAATCTGACATACAGAGAAGCAGAAGTTTTAAAACTTCTTAGAATCATTTACTCCGAAAACGAAGAGCTAATGATAAAACAGCCATTGTTCTTTGAAAATGAAAGCAAGGTTGCACGTTTCAAACTAGACTGTGCCAGAATCTTAAAAGATTTTCCGAAAAATAATGCGTTAAGAGAATTCGAAGAATCTTGCATGAATCGCGGCTATCGATTTCTGGTGTATTCATATGTGTTTGGATGTCTTTATGAAAGAGATATTTACAATAAATATGTAATCAGATATTTTGATTTCGAAAATGAAACAGAAAGACTTGCATATATAGCATTTTTAAATAAAACATATAGTGCTCAGCTTAGTTTTAACAGTAATTACGATTTCTTTTATAAGAAATGGCGCTATATGAAGCAATATCTTGCGAAGGTGCTCCAGGATGGAAAGGAAGCAGATGATACAGACATCCTTTCGCTTATGGAGCAGAATAAACATACAGAGGCCATTCTTTCAGAAACATATCTTCCATTCAAACAGGAAGTGGATACGTTCCTGCGATTTGAAAATCTAAGTCTGGATGAGCGCAACTGCTTTTTATATGGGCTTATGGTAGGACAGATGAGTGAATATTTGTCGAATTATGGAGATACACTTGTGGCACTTTCCAAAGAGCAAACGGTAGTGATGAAACGCTTGATCCTGTTTCTGGATTATCGTGAAGTAAACTGTGGATTTTATAAGCAGTATTTACAGGAAATTACAGGAAACGGTCTGGAACGTGTTCTAACGGTTGCGAACGTGATTTCGGATTACGCATATGATACACTGAATGCTTTGAAAAATTGCACCAAGAAAGAAGAGGCACTTAAAGTTTTTTGCGATGCTGCAATGCAGTCACCGGCTGTATGTGTCAATAAGATATTACGATTAGAAAAAGAAAGATTCGAAGAACTTTCTGATATGGTGATTCCTTTGATTTGCTCCCGTCAGTTTTCTTTCCAGATTTATGGGAAGATGAGAAGTATCGTAGTCACGAAAGGCCAGATTAAGTTTTCAAACCAATTTGAGAAAATCGCATCATATCTTGATTCTAAAGGATATAAAGAAGCGCTTGCTGTTTATTACTACCTATGTGCATTAAATGCATGTATGACAAGAGACAGAGCGGAGCTCGATCGTGTCTTAAGTGAACATGATATTGTAACAGACATTCCTGAACAGTGGAAGAATGAAGCGCAGCGTATTCTTCAATATGCAAAGGCGCCAAATCAGGATCGATTCGTTCCGGACAGGGCGATTCTGGATAATAGTAAAAAAAGTAACCGTTCAAAATACGCGTTCAATTTTGTGAAGAAATTAGTACCTCTTTTTGAAATTAAAAAGACTAGATTGTCAAAGGAAAATATCGTTGAAAAATACGAAAAGTTTGTTTCAAGAAATATCAAGGCATGGGATAAGGCTGCTCTGGGTCTGGAAATTTTGTGGAATTATCCAAAAGAAGAAGTCGATCTTGGAACCGGAGATAAATTGCCTTCTTATCAGGCTTTGGCATTGGAGATTGGTGTGTTGATTTCGTCGAATGATATCAGCCTGTCGAGCGAAGACAAACTGGCGGTAATCACCGAGCTTTATGAAAATAAGCAAAGCTTTGGCGGAAAACAGCAGACCATGTTTGTGCAGCTTGCAGAACAATGTACTTATATCGTGCAACGAAAATTAGGGCTAAAAACCTGGATTTCATATCATACACAGATTTTGAATATCTTGCAGGAGATGAATCGAGAATTCGATTTTGAAGAATTGTGTAAACGTATCTTAGAACCAAGCGTGCTTTTCTTGGAAGAAGAATGTTCCGTAGAAAAACGCTATCATGGTCTAAAGAAACTGCTGATGGAATTTCATGGATTGGAATCGATTTATGCAAGAAATGTTCAAAGTGCAGTGCAGGCTGAAATACGTTCGATCGAAGAAGGAATACGCCTTCATGTGGATATTGTGAATCAGAATGACAAGATCACAGATGGCTATGTGTATTTTCAGATTGAAAATATCGGAAATAGAACGATTTCATTAACAGAACGCAACAGTAAGGTCATGCTCAAAGTTTCGTCTTATCCGGAAGTGACGATTCCGGTTAAAAATATCTGTGACCTTCGTCCGCATTATGTGACGGGGGAAAGAGGAGAGGTGCGCGAAACAAAAGCAAATGAAAACCTGGAAATTACAATCAAAGTATTTGTGAACGATATCCTGGTGTCTAAGGCGCACAAAGAATTGATGACAGCAGAAGAAGCGCAAAGTGCAGTCGTTACCGCTAGCGTGCGATACGATGTAGACAAGGCAGTCACAACGAACGAGGCACTTTTTGGACGAGAACTGGAGAAAGAACATTTAAGTGCAGTGATTCCAAATGGAAAGACGGTTATCTATGGCCCTTCCCGAATCGGAAAAACTTCCTTATTAAATTGGGTAAGAAATTCTCTGGCAGAGCAGAAAGAAAATGTTGTTTCTGTGTTATATGGAGGGGAAGACATCGGAAAACTTTCAGACTACGTGAAGGATTTTAGAAAAGAAGATGAAGAGGTTCCTCCTCCGGTTCCATATGAAAACGGACGAGAGATGGCAGAGTATCTTCTGGTAGATACGATTCTCAACGGTTTCGAAGATTTTGATCGTTTAAAAGTACCAAAGAACAATCGATTTACAAATGTACTGGAGCAGGAGCTTATAAAAGTATTGGAAAATAGATCGCTGTCGGTGCGTAAGCGATATTCCAAAGTCAATCAGCTTTTAAAAAAGGCAGGGATGGAGCTGTGGATTCTATTGGATGAATTCCAGCAGGTTGTGGAAAAATGGAGACCAGAGACTGGAGAAGCATTTGTGACGGCATGCGAAAGCCTGAGTGCAAATTCGAATATTAAGTTGATTATTTGTGGTTCGGATGATTTGCTGAAACATATGGTTCTGGAGGATGATTCTATCTGGAGAAAAATCATTCCTCCAAATTCGAGGGTTTCGGTAGGACCATTGGCAGAAGAAGCATTTGTTCAGATGATTCAGAGTGAAGAAAGTGTAAGAAAGTCGGGTCTGAGTTATTCGAAGAGCGCACTGAAAGCATTGTATACCTATACAGGCGGTGTTGCTCTTTATGGGAAGGAAATATGTAACTCTATTTTGGATGATATCAGAGTGTATAAAGAAAAATTTGCAGGAAGAAATGTCATTTATACTTCTGATATTGCGGAAGCAACGCAGCGTCTTTTGAAAAAACAGGAATCAGAAGAAAATATTGTGAATCCGGAGGGAATCCGACGTATCTATGATGCGGTAACGAAGAATTTGGATAAAGATACTGACATGCAATATCTGTGGTTTATGGCAAAATGGATGTATGAGAATCCGGAATATGAAGGATTTCCTATCCGTATTTTTAAGGAACGAAGGCTTCTGAACGGAGAACAAAAACTAAAGGATTCGCTTGCAATCGCATCGGCAAGAGGCATCATAAGAGAACTTTCTTCTGAGAGAGAGGCAGATTCTATCTATGTATTTAATACTTTGTTTTATTACAATGCTTTCCTTGGAAATGCTAAGAAGAGTCTGGACGAAAGCAAGATATTTAAGAAGGCATCAGCTCAAAATGTGGAACGAGCAGAGAAAAAAGAAGAAGATCCTTATACATCGAAAAAGTTGACTCAGTATTTGACTTCATTATCCGTAGCGGAACAAAAATCTCTTTTGGGTTCTATGGTTATGAGTGTAGATAGTGATGTGAAAAAAGAGTTGAAAGAATTAGTTGGAAAGAATACGACGATTTCGGGTGAAAAGGTGACAACGGTAGAAGGATCGAATACTGAGAATACAAATATACAGGTAAATATCCAGCAGATTACAAACACATTGATGGATTTCAAAGCTGGTTCACTATCTGGAGCACAGTTGCTGCAGAAGGTAAATGAGCTGCCAAGGCTGGATACATATTATACTCCAAATCTTGGAATCACCGAAAAGAACTCGCTTCTGGAAGAGCAACGTATGGAACATGGTATGAATGCGATCGTGGATGCATATTCGGACAGTTTGCTTCCAGTGATCGACCAGGAAGATGAGACAGAAGAAAGTGATTACAAACGCTACCATGTGAAGGAGCTTCTTGGAATTTCTGAGGGTGAATTTGAAAAGATTTATGATTCCATGGAAGACTGGTCTTATGAACACCTGCGTATGACACTTTATCTGCACTATTTCTTTAGCCAGGCTCAGGAAGAGGAAAAAGGAAGCAGTCATGTGGATTACAGTCCGGTTTCGATCATGTACTGTAAGTTATTGGAATCACTCCTAAAAGAGCATCATCGAATTGCTTACGCAAAAACATTTAAAGATTTGAAGACAAATATATCAGTCAGAAACAAAAAGACAAGAAAAAATGAATTCTTGACTTATTATGAGTTGATGACAGGCCGCCAGCAACATCGTATTACAATCGGAACTTTTAGTCATCTGATTAAAAAAGATCCAAAAGCAGAGGAACATTGTGAATTGTTGGGCAAAGCTTATCCGAATGAATATGAAGAATCAACGAAAAAAGAGTGGCAAAAACATGCAGCAGTGATTGATGAGGTTCTTGAAATTCGTAATTTGTCGGCGCATGGACAAAAAGATCATCGTGTCACGAAAGAGCAGCAGGATAAGCTGAATAAATTGTTGTTTGAAGAAGGCAAAGGCGAATTGCTGCGTATTCCAAATCTGGTGAAAGAATATAAATAATGCTTTACTTTGTTGCTCAAAAGTTGTATTCTAAGAAACAGTCACCTTGATAATTACATAGGGTCTTTCGGGATGGAATGAAATGTTAGGAGGTATGTATATGCAACCAATGTATGTTTCAATTCAACAGGATGCAACTGGCAGAAGAATCAAAGAGTTGCTGAAGGAAAAGGGGTTTACTGTAAGGGAAGTGCAGGAGACGATGGGCTTTGAAAATCCCCAGGCAGTTTACAAGTGGCTCTCAGGCAAATCCCTTCCAAGCCTTGACAATCTGGTAATTCTAAGCCGACTATTGCAGACAAACATCGAAAATATCCTCGTCATAGACGAGGATATTGCGGCACCAGTGATTATAAGAGAAGAAAGAAATAAGATAACAAAGATAAAAGCATGCTCAGATGGGCATGCTTTTTGTGTGGAGATTTTTGGTAAGTTGGCAGATCCTTTAGCAGGCGCAGACCTTTTAGGAGAGAACAGGTCCTTTGGAGCTGGGCATATAGAGGAAAAGTATACTGTGCCGGAAAGGCTGTGGGAAAATCAAGATTCAAATAATAGGATTGTGTTAGAAAACCAATGTTATAGTACAAGCATTATAAATAAATGCATTATATAATGCAACTGGAGGTGTACGAATCATGGAACAAATGTATGTGAATAAGAAACCATATAAAATCATAAAACTTTTAGGGCATGGAAAGGGCGGTTACTCTTACCTTGTGACGGATGGTGCAAAAGAGTATGTTTTAAAACAAATCCACCATGAGCCATGCGAATATTATCAATTTGGCAATAAGATTGAATCAGAAATGCTGGATTATGAACGCCTAAAGCAGATTGGAATCCGTATGCCGGAAATGTTTGATGTAGATATTGAAAATGAAAGAATCTTAAAAGAATATATAAATGGAGATACTATATTTGAATATGTTTTGCGAAATGAAGTAAAACGGGAGTTCATAGAGCAGATGCAAGAAATGTGTGTACGTTTATATGCCGCTAATACAAACATCGATTATTTTCCGACAAATTTTGTAGTCCAGGAAAATATGTTGTATTACATTGATTATGAGTGTAACGATTATATGGAAGAATGGGATTTTGAAAATTGGGGGATTAAGTATTGGTCTCAGACCGAAGAATTTTTAAAATATGTCAAACAAGGCTGATGCGAATCCCTCACTTTTGTTCAGGGCGTTTGGAGTTGTGGAAAACCCAGATTTTCAGATGTACTTAGATTTATACAAAAAGATGTAAAAGAATATAAAAACACAAAAGTTGACGCTTCAACATGTTTGCATTATAATTGCAAATGTTGATTCGTCAACTTTTTTTGTGCGTTAGAAAACGCAATCTTTTGATATTAGGAGGAAACTTTTATGAATATAGCACAGAAGGCATTCTGCAGAGTATTCCAGACGGCATTTCATCTGGCACTTCCGATTCTTCCATACAGAGAACCAAAGCGATATGCCAGCATCAAAGATATTATTACATTATGTAAAGAAAAAAATATAAAGTCCATTTTACTTGTTACGGATAGAGGGCTTCGTTCCAGTGGAAACACAGCTGCTCTTGAAGCATTGCTCAAAGAAAATCGTATCCATTGTGCCGTATATGACAGTACATGTGCCAATCCTACAGTGTACAATGTAGAAGAAGCAAGAAAAATTTATATCAACGAAAAGTGTACTGCACTGATTGCTTTTGGCGGCGGTTCTTCTATGGACTGTGCAAAGGCAGTAGGAGCACGTATTGCATATCCGAAAAAAAGTCTGGGGCAATTAAAAGGACTGCTAAGGGTACTTCGAAAAATCCCAACTCTGATCGCTATTCCAACGACAGCGGGAACTGGAAGTGAAGTCACAGTTACGGCTGTTATCACAGATAGCGAGAAAAAACACAAATATACAATGAATGATTTTACTTTGATTCCATCATACGCTGTACTGGATCCACAGGTAACTTACACATTGCCACAACATCTGACTGCAACAACCGGGATGGACGCATTGACACATGCGGTGGAAGCCTATATTGGGCGTTCGACAAGCAGAGAGACAAGAAGACTGGCATTAGAAGCAGTTCGTCTGGTGTTTGAGAATATTGAAATCGCATATAATGATGGAAGAAACCATAAGGCACGTGAAAATATGCTGCAGGCTTCTTATAAAGCAGGTATTGCATTTTCAAAATCGTATGTAGGATATATTCATGCGATCGCACATTCGCTTGGAGGACAATACAATATTCCGCACGGATATGCAAATGCTGTATTGATGCCAACTGTGTTAGAAAAATACGGAACGTCAGCTCATAAGAAATTGCATGAACTTGGTGTGGCAGCAGGGGTTGCCAAGAAAAGTGATACACACAAAGAAGGTGCCGAAAAATTTATTGAAGCGATAAAAGAACTGAATGCAAAGATGAATATCCCAGGAAAATTCAAGGGGATTCGAAAAGAAGATATACCAACGATGGCAAAACATGCTGCCAAGGAGGCGAATCCACTGTATCCGGTTCCAAAGCTTATGAATGCAAAAGAACTGGAAAGCCTCTATTATGAAGTAGCAGATGGGAGATAGATCATGAATATAGATAAGATTCTGGAAAGCCAGAGAAAATATTTCCGAAGCGGAGCAACCTTGTCTGTTGATTTTCGTATTAAAATGCTAAAAAAACTTTATAGTGCTGTGAAAAAATATGAGAAAGAAATCGGTGAAGCACTTACGAAAGACTTAGGAAAAAGTGATTTTGAAGGATTTATGTGTGAAGTGGGAATGGTTCTGACAGAAATCAGTTATATGATTCGTCACACACGAAAGTTTGCGCGTGAGAAGACTGTTTACACGCCGCTGGCACAGTTCGCTTCAAGAAGTTACAAGAAACCTTCTCCATATGGAAATGTTCTAATCATGAGTCCATGGAACTATCCATTTCTTTTGACAATTGATCCATTGGCAGATGCAATTGCAGCAGGAAATACGGCGATTGTAAAACCAAGTGCATACTCACCTGCAACAAGTGCGATTATTGAAAAGATTGTAAGTGAATGTTTCCCAGCAGAATATGTTGCAGTGGTAACAGGCGGTAGAAAAGAAAATGCAGCGCTGCTTGATAAAAAATTTGATTTTGTATTTTTTACAGGAAGCCAAAATGTCGGGAAAGAAGTGCTGAGACACACTGCAGAGACATTGACCCCTGCGGTTCTGGAGCTTGGGGGAAAAAGTCCTTGTATTGTGGATAGCAGCGCAAAATTAAAACTTGCAGCAAAACGAATCGTGTTTGGAAAATACCTGAACTGCGGACAGACCTGCGTTGCACCAGATTACATTCTTTGCCACAAAAGTGTGAAAGACGAGTTTGTCAAAGAAGTTTGTAAACAGATTAAGAAGCAATATGGGGAGAATCCACTTCAAAATCCGGATTATGGAAAGATTATCAATGAAAAGCATTTTGATCGTCTTTGTGGTCTGATTGACTCAGAAAAGACAGTTCTAGGCGGCAATTATAATAAAGACACACTGCAGATTGCGCCTACTGTGATGGACAATATCACATGGGATGATGCCGTGATGCAGGAAGAAATCTTTGGACCGATCATGCCAATCCTTACATTTGAAAACATGGACGAGGTATATGATCTTCTCGCAGATCAAGCGAAGCCATTGGCGCTTTATATTTTCTCGGAAGATAGGGGCATGATCCGTGAAGTGACAGAACGCATAAGATATGGCGGTGGCTGTGTGAATGATTGTATCATTCACCTTGCAACAAGCGAGATGGCATTTGGCGGTGTGGGCGAAAGTGGTATGGGAGGCTACCATGGAAAAGATGGATTTGATGCGTTTTCTCATACAAAGAGCATCGTGGATAAAAAGACATGGATGGATCTGCCGATGAGATATCAGCCATATAATCGAGGAATATATGGGAAGTTATTGAAGATGTTTTTGAGATAGGACATCAATTTTTAAAATGCACTTATAAATAGAGAGGCTATCAACAAGTGAATGTTGATAGCCTTTATTTATTTTGAACAAGTCCTTTGACTATGCCAGATATATTTTTGAATTGCTCCGGATCGAGTTTTTTTAGGTAGCTGACTAAGATGCGAAGTTCCTCTGGATTATTTGATTCAGTATCAAAGAATTCTACGGGAGTAATATTGAGATATTCACATATATAAAAGAAACTTGTCATAGACGGAAGAGACTTTCCGGTTTCTATATTGTTGATATATCCAGGATTTTGTCCGATGGATAAACTCATGTCTCTTGCAGAAACTCCTTTTTGAATACGCAAGTTCGACAACCTTGCAGGGAATAAATCTTCATACATTTCATACACCACCTTTGTTACATTGTATATGATATAGTGCAATAAAATATCGGATTTAATACAATAATTTAATTGAAATATTGGAAATAAAGCGATATAATTATAAAAAATAAAAGAATTAAAACGATATTAGGGGGACAGATATGGAAGGTTGGTTGATTTTTATTATTTATTCTGCATGGGCCATTTATTCAGGATACAAGTTTATCAACGGTAGATATGAATGGATGGAACGAAATGAGACAAAAAGCAAGGTGTGCAAGGTTTTAGCAATATTGGGTGCTGGATATGTTATTGGTGCTTTTTATTTTTGCAGTCTTGTAATTAAATTAGCAATAAGAATAACAGATGGATTTAGATAAATCAGGATTTGAATTAAAAACGGAAGAGTTACAGTCGAAAAAGTAATTGCTTCCTTTTTTTTTCTTTTTGAGGTGTGCAGTCGAAGAGACTATTACCTACATAAAAATATATAAACGAAAGGAAGAAAAAAGTTATGAAAGAAATGGACATCAGAGAAATGATTAATCAAAACAAAGAGGCACAATTCCCTAGTGGAACTTGTTGTGCAAATTATTGTCGTGATTGCCGTTATATGGAAATGGATAATGACCATTACAATGATGGAACTCGCCGCTGTTCATGGCGTGGTGAGTGGTTAAGACCTTCAACACCTGCATGTTATAAATTCACTTATTAATATGTTGGCAATCAAAAAAGAAGTTTTGCAACAGATAAAGCAAAGCTTCGGCTCTGGAAAAGTGGAACAAGGATTTATTCTCGGAGCAGGTTCACATTTGGAGCAGCTGGACTACTGTTATCAGATTCCGGCTGCCCGGATGGGCATGTATTATTATTCACCAGATGTAAACACCGCAAACATAAAAATAAAAGAATGGGCGAAAGAAGAAATTTGTTTTTGTGGATTTATTCACTCACATGTAGTTTATAAAAAAGAGTTTTCAGAGGGAGATATTGAATTTGCAAAAAAACTTTTAGAAGCATATAAACTCCCTGTATTATGGTTCGGGTTAGGTGTAGTAACTAAAGATGATGTTGACATCTACTTTTATGCTTTAAAAAAACGAGATGCAACGGAGATTGACATAACATCAACTTCGATTCGTATTATTTAAAAATTAAATTTCAAGAGGAGGAAACTATCATGGGATTCTTAAGTAAGTTGTTTGGGAAATCATCTGTGAAAAATACAAAGACAACTGTAACTTCCGGACAGATGAGTGAAGAGGAAAAGTTAAAAGGTGTTGCGGAACTGATAACAATTGGAGCGGAAGATGGTGATACAAAAGATCAATATAACCTGGGGATGATGTTTGCAACTGGAAAAGGTCCTTATGGACATGGTACATATACACAGGACTTTAATAAAGCAAAGCATTGGTTAGAAAAGTCAGCAATGCAAGGAAATATTGAAGCACGACATGGTCTAGGATATGTATACGAGCAAATGGGCGATATGGCAAATGCCTTGAAGCATTATAAAATTGCAGCTGATAAAAACCATGCTCCTAGCATTATCAGTCTGGCAATGAGCTATTCAATGGGTGATGGAGTTGAAGTTGATGCTAAAAAAGCATATGAGTTGTTTTTAAAGGCAGCAAATTTAAATGATCCTTTTGCACAATATATGACTGGATTTAATCTGTTTCATGGAAACGGGGTAGAAGAAAATATTCCTGAAGCAGCTCAGTGGTATATGAAGGCAGCTGAACGAGGAGAAGAACACGCACAATATGAAATAGGAATGATTTTTGAAATGGGTGGTGATATCGAAAGCGCAAAGAAATGGTATGCAAAGGCTGCTGAACAAGGTTATGAAAAGGCAAGGATGAAACTTAGTGAGTTATAAATTCTTGTGTAGAACAAAATTTAAGGAAGTGACAAATGTTAGAGAATGCAATATATGTTCCTGATATTCCATGGATGAACCAGTGTATTCGAACATGGGAGGATAAACAGATTAGTTAGGGAGATGAGAAAATGACTTGGAAACCTATGGAACAAAAGAAGTTCGATGAATTGGTAATAACTTTGAAAGAAGCGATGCAAGCAGGTGACATAGAAGCGGCCATCCGTCTGGGGAATCTTTATTATAATGGTCCCGATGGGAATGCAAAAAATGCTCGTGAAGCATTACCATATTGGAAGTATGCTGTGGATAATGGCAATATGGCTGTCGCAAATAAGGTTGCATATTGTTATAAGGCTGGCGTTGGATGTGTAAAGAATCAAAGAGAGGGGTTTCGCTATTTTAAGATGAATGCAGACCATGGAAATAAAGATGCACAATACGAAGTCGGTGAATGCTATGAAGAAGGTATCGGTTGTGAGAAGAATCTCGCATTAGCAAGACATTATTATGAAAAAGCTGCCTTGCAAGGGCATGGTAAAGCGCAGTCTGCATTTGCTATGATGCTGTATGCTGAAAAGCATGATGATTGGCTTCATTGGATTTGTTGTGCTCATATATCTGGAATTCAAGAAGCCACTGATTATCTGAACTACATGATTAAGAAAGATTTTCCAAAGGATCTTATTGAGTGGCAGATTGCGAGAATTAAGGAATTTGGTGTTGATCCTAAGAAACATCCTTCCAAGGATTCTTCGACCAAATCCAATGGAGGTTGTTACGTTGCCACTTGTGTTTATGGTTCTTATGACTGTCCTCAAGTCTGGACACTCCGCCGTTTTAGAGATAACATCTTGGCATCTACATGGTATGGACGAATATTTATTCGTATTTATTATGTCGTGAGTCCTAATATGGTTAAGTGGTTTGGTCATACTGTGTGGTTTAAAAAAATGTGGAGAGGAAAACTTGATCAGTTTGTAAGCAAACTTCAGTCCGAAGGTATTTCGGCTACTCCATATGAAGATAAAATTTGGTGAATATGATGAAAAGGATAACATAATTTCAGTTAGTTTAACCATATGGTCGGACATGACCTGCTTATGAGGTCTTCTGGTTGCAAAAAAACAAATAAAAAAGTAGAAAGGTGATAAAAATATGAAATTAAAAAAAGTTTTATTAATGCTTATAGTTGCGTGCATGTTAATGCTTAATGGATGCGGGAAAAAATGTGAAAATGGTTGTGGTAAAGCTGCTGATCCTGATTGTATGGCAGGTATGTGCGATGATTGCTGCGATTACTACATGGGAATGAATGGATGTTACGCAAATCACTATGATAGTAAGTGGGATTAAATAGAGGTTGATTTGTTTAAGGAAAGTAGAAGAAATTGGAAGTGGTGAATGATGAAGAAAACAAAAATCATTGGTATTATTTTATTAACGATAATTATCACAATAACTGTGATAAAAAATTGTGGCGTAAAGGAGGAAACCTACGAGTGTGTATATTGTGGCAAAGTAGTGACAGAAGAGCCGCATTATATAACAACTGAAACTGGACAAGACCTAAAGATATGTAAAACTTGTTATGTTCTTTTTGAACGATAAAAATTCTGTTGTAGATTTTTTTTTCGAGTGCTATCATAGCAATTGCAAAAGAACTGGAGGTTGATACTACATGACATTACAACAATTGCGATATGCGGTAGCGATAGCAGAACACAAATCTATGAATAAAGCCGCTGCTGAACTATTTATTACTCAGCCAAGTCTTTCGAATACAATTAAAGATTTGGAAAATGAGATTCATACAGAGATTTTTGTTCGTTCTAATAGAGGAATAGCGATAACTCCGAAAGGGGAAGAGTTTTTAGGATATGCCAGACAGATGCTGGATCATTACCGCCTGATTGAAGAACGCTATGTGGAAAATGCGACAAGAAAAAAGAAATTTAGTGTATCTATGCAGCATTATACTTTTGCAGTGGAGGCATTTATCCAGATGGCAAAAGCTTTTGGGATGGACGAGTACGAGTTTGCAGTTCATGAAACGAAGACAAGTGAAGTGATTGAAAATGTTTATTTGAATAAGAGTGAAATAGGCATTATTTATAAAAATGACTTCAATGAGAAGTTTATGGATAAGATTCTGAAAGAACATGAACTGGAATTCATTCCTTTATTTGACTGCAAAATCTATGTTTACATGAGTAAAGGGAATCCGTTGGCAGAGAAGAATGTGATTGATTTTGAGGATCTGCAGCAATATCCTTGCCTGTCATTTGAGCAGGGGGATAATAATTCTTTCTTTTTTGCAGAAGAGGTATTGAGCACCTATGATTATAGGCAGATTATCAAAGCAGATGACAGAGCAACACTTTTGAATCTTATGGTAGGATTAAATGGTTACACATTATGTTCCGGTATCATTTGTTCAGAATTAAATGGAGACGAGTATGCAGCAATACCTTTAAATACAGATGAGACAATGACAATTGGTTATATTAAGCGTAAGAGAATGCCTCTTAGTATTTTGGGTGAAAAGTACATAGAAGAGTTGGAAAAGTATCGAGAAAAAGTTTTATAGAAGATAAAGATTAGCAAATGGCTTGTTATAGGCAGAAACTATAACAGGTCATTTTTTTTATGAATTAACACATTTTCAAAAAAGCATATATAATCAAAAATAATCAAAAACGAAACCTACTGATTGAGTAGGAGAAAGAAAGGGGTAAAATCTTATGAAGAAATTTTTATCATTATTAATATTTGTTGCAGCATTCGGAGTTCTCACAGCTTGTGGAAATCAGGAAGTAAAGAAAGAGGAAAATGAAGAAGAATCAAAGGGAACGATTAAAGTTGCGGCCAGTGCAACACCTCATGCAGAAATCTTAGAACAGGCAAAACCACTCCTGGAAGAAGAAGGATGGGAATTGGAGGTCACTGTATTTGATGACTATGTTCAGCCAAACTTAGTTGTGGAAAGCGGCGATTTTGATGCGAACTATTTTCAGCATATTCCATACCTTGATAATTTCAACGATGAACAAGGTACAAATCTTGTAAATGCAGGTGGTATTCATTATGAACCATTCGGAATTTATCCAGGTACAAAGAGTTCTCTTGATGAGTTAGAAGATGGCGATACAATCGCAGTTCCAAACGATACAACAAACGAAGCCAGAGCATTACTTTTGTTACAGGATAACGGAGTGATCACATTAAAAGAAGGTGCAGGGCTTGAGGCAACAGTGAAAGATATCGAATCAAATCCAAAGAATATCAAGATTCAGGAACTGGAAGCAGCTCAGGTAGCAAGAGTAAAAGATGAAGTAGCATTTGTTGTATTAAATGGTAACTACGCACTTCAAGCTGGCTTTTCTGTAGGAAACGATTCGATTGCTTATGAACAGGCTGATTCAGAGGCAGCGAAAACATATGTGAATGTAATTGCCGTTAAGGAAGGAAACGAAAATAGTGAAGCGATTCAGGCATTAATCAAAGTGTTAAAGTCTGACAAAATTCAAGAGTATATCAATGATACATATGATGGAGCAGTCATTCCATTTAACTAAAATGAAAAAGATATTGGAGATTACCATATGAGAGAAATGATTCGTGTTGAAAATATCAGTAAAACTTTTCGAGCGAATAATGGACAAGTGGAAGCACTCAAAAATATCAGCTTTTCCATAGGAGAGGCTGATATTTTTGGAATTATTGGATTATCTGGTGCTGGAAAGAGTACATTGGTCCGATGTTTGAATTTGCTTGAAAAACCAACTGAAGGGAATGTTTATGTTGACGGGAAAAATTTAATGAGACTTTCCGAAAAGGAACTGCGCAAAGAGAGACAGGATATTGGGATGATTTTCCAGCATTTTAATCTGTTGATGCAGAGAAATGTGTTAGATAATGTTTGTTTTCCATTAGAAATTGCAGGTGTTGGAAGAAAGGAAGCAAAGAAACGTGCATTAGAGCTTCTTGAAACAGTTGGACTTGGTGAAAAAGCGAAGGCCTATCCGGCACAATTATCAGGTGGACAAAAACAGCGTGTGGCAATCGCAAGAGTCCTGGCAAACAATCCGAAGATTCTTCTTTGCGATGAGGCAACAAGTGCACTGGATCCACAAACTACCAGGTCGATTTTGAATCTCCTAAAAGAAATCAATCAAAAATACGGAATCACAATTGTTGTAATAACGCATGAGATGGCAGTTGTTCGTACAATTTGTTCCAAAGTAGCGGTACTCTCTCATGGAAGGCTCGTAGAAGAGGCAACCGTGGAAGAGCTTTTCCGTGCGCCAAGAACAGAAGAAGCAAAGCAGTTGATTTTTAATGAATCTATGTATGTAGAGGAAAAAGGAGAAAATGTCGGGGAGGTGAAGAATCATGTTTGATGAGACAATCAGAAATATGTTGATAGAAGGAACATGGGCTACACTCTATATGACGTTGATTTCTACTTTATTTGGATATATAGCAGGTCTTCCGCTTGGGATTGTTCTTACGATTACCGACAAAGAGGGAATAAAACCAAACAAGATTGTATATAAGCTTCTTGATTTTATTGTGAATCTGACGAGAAGTATTCCTTTTCTGATTTTATTGATTTTAGTGATGCCTTTGACAAAAGTTATCGTAGGACAGACATATGGTTCCACAGCAACAATCGTACCACTGACAATCGCGGCCGCACCATTTATCGGGCGTATGGTAGAATCGTCGCTCAAGGAAGTCGATAAAGGTGTAATTGAGGCCGCTCAAAGTATGGGTGCCGGCACGTTTACAATTATTTGGAAAGTACTTTTGGCAGAAGCAAGAACATCGCTTCTGGTCGGGGTCACAATTACAGTTGGAACAATTTTTGGATACTCTGCAATGGCTGGCGTTGTCGGTGGCGGTGGACTGGGGGATATCGCAATCCGTTATGGGTATTATCGATATGAAACGGATATTATGATCGTGACGATCGTCATCTTAGTTATCCTGGTTCAGGTCTTACAAGGAATAGGCATGATGATGTCGAAAAAACTTGACCGTAGATTTAGATAGAAGTTATGAATATGAACCATCAAAGTGATTCTTACAAGTGTCATTTTGATGGTTTTTATTGTGAAATACAATCCAAAATGTTATGATAAAAGTTACGAGAAAAAAGTAAGGAAGTATACATATGATCACACGTGAATTTAAAGAAGGAATCAGAGATGGTCTTCCAATCTGCTTTGGATATATTTCCGTATCCATGGCATTTGGGCTGACCGCCGTAAAGATGGGGATACCCATATGGACTGCAGTATTAATTTCATTAAGTAATGTGACGAGTGCAGGACAGTTTGCAGGAACGACACTCATGGTAGCGCACGGAACTTATTTAGAATTGGCAGTTACTACATTTATTATTAATATTAGATATTTTTTGATGTCGCTTTCTGTATCTCAGAAAGTAGACAAAGATTTTACGATTGGTCAAAGGCTTATCGCATCCTTTGGGATTACAGATGAAGTGTTTGCAGTATCCATGCAGCGAAGGAAAGATTTAAGCTTTCCGTATATGGCAGGACTGATTTTGACTCCAATTGTGGGCTGGAGCGGAGGTACTTTGATAGGAGCAGCAGCTACATCACTGCTTCCGGCATCTGTTACAGATGCGATGGGGATTGCTTTGTACGGTATGTTTATAGCGATTATCATCCCGCCTGCAAGAGAACAGAAAAGTGTATTGTTTGCAGTTGTTTTGGCGATTTTGGCAAGTTATGCGTTTACCTATCTTCCGATTATAAAGAACTTATCAGGTGGATGGTCTGTCATTCTTATTACAGTAGTGGTAAGTGCAATTGCGGCATTTCTATTTCCGGTGGAAGAAAAGGAGGATAAGTGATGAATATACCATATCTTTTGGGCGGAATTGCAATTATGGCGATTATGACTTATATTATTCGTGTTTCGCCGATGGTGATTTTCCGTCAAAAAATTGAGAATGTCAGAATCAAATCATTTTTATATTATGTGCCATATACGGTGCTGGCGGCGATGACATTTCCGGCAATATTTTCAAGCACACAATCTACAGCGTCTGCTGTGATCGGTTGTATTGTAGGAGTGGTACTTGCCTATTTTAATAAAGGGTTGCTGGTAGTGGCACTTGGCGCAGCAGGAGCTGTATTTTTAACAGGACTCTTAGGATTTTAGATGTGAGCAGCAGACCAGATGTTTCTCTGACGGAGATAGGACATGCAGCGCCCACAGCTACGATGTTTGGAATTGCGATGTGCCTGATATATTATAAAAATGCAGAAAAAGTAGATATTACATATAGAGGGAGAATTACCATGGAAGAATTATATCAATTAATTGAAGAAAAAATAAAAAAATCAGGATATCCAGGCGAAATTGATGGTGAAGAATTCTACTGGGATGTCAGTGATGAAGCGGACAGTCAGAAAAATGGGACTTATCTATTTCTGATCAAGAAAACAGATACATTGTCTTATAAAGGTGTTATGACAATTATGGATGAAGAGTTTGATCTGCATTCGGTAGATATCCATGATGGGGACAAAGTTTATCATGTAGATTTTGATGCATAATAAGGATTCGATTCTGATGGTCATGGAATCACTGACATATGGCAAGATGTTAAATATATTTCAAAGTAATAATGATTACTATTATTGACAAATAATTATGTTTGGTATATAATAATGACAGAAACAAAACACAATAAATGGAAGAACGAGGTGAGCTATATGTATGCAGAATTTGATGATAGTTTAGTAACAGGGAACAAAGAAATCGATGAGCAACATAAAGAATGGATTGAAAAGATTAATAAATTGATTCAATGTGTTGAAGAAGGCGGCGGAAAAATTGAAGCAATTAAAATGTTAGAGTATCTGGCTGACTATACAGAGTATCATTTTAATGCAGAAGAAAAACTGCAGGAAGAATCCTCATATCCAGGAATTGAAGAACATAAACAAAAGCATGCTGATTTTAGAAAAGCAGTCGAAGAATTACATGAGATGTTAGAAGAAGAAGAAGGACCATCAGAAGCGTTTGTACAGGCGGTAAACCAAAATGTGATTGACTGGCTATATAAACATATTAAGACATTTGATTGTTCGGTAGCTACTTACATCAATATGAGATTACATCCAGAACTTGTATAAAGGAAGATGAAAAAGAAATAAGTGCAATAGATAGAAGAGCTTGTACCGCAAAGATTGCAGTACAAGCTCTTTTTTTCTGTAGCAACTCATCGATTAATTTGGGAAATCTCTGTAAGTCCTTCGTAGGCGAACTTGACATAAATATTACAGTATGTTATTCTAAATAAGATGATATGGTTTTAAAAACTATGTTAGGGGATTTCCGAATAAGTTGATATTGTGAAAGGAAACGTTTAAATATGAGAGTAAAGATTGTTACGGATTCAGCGTCAAATATGTATAAATTAGCCGGGATTGATTTTGAGTCAGTTCCATTAAAAATTGTGACAAATGAAAAGGAATATGTGGATGACAGCAATCTTGATGTGGCAGCTATGGTACAAGAATTAAGTACATACAAAGGACGCTCTGGAACAGCATGTCCAGGTGTTGGTGATTGGCTTGCAGCATTTGAAGGATATGATGAAGTGTATTGTGTTACAATCATTAGTACACTTTCAGGAAGCTACAATGCGGCGATGACTGCAAAGCAGCAATATGAAGAAGAAAATCCAGGTAAAAAGGTTTTCGTATTAGATTCCTATTCAGCGGGAGCTGAGATGAAGCTTCACATTGAAAAATTAAAAGAACTGATTCTTGCAGGAAAAGATTTTGATACAATCTGCAAAGAAATCAAAGAATACAAAGAACAGCATACATCTTTGGTATTCTGTCTGGAATCCTTACACAATCTTGCTAACAATGGCCGTGTGAATCCAGCCGTGGCAAAGATTGCCGGTCTTATCGGAATCCGTATGGTCGGAGATGTCAGCGAAGAAGGACAGCTTCATCCAACTGATAAATGTCGTGGTGAAAAGAAGGCGCTCGAAGGTATTTACCGTAATATGAAGAGACTTGGGTATGTGGGCGGAAAGCTTCTTATTGACCACTGTTACAACGAGAAAACTGCAAATTCTTTAAAAGAAATGACATTAGCTGACTATCCAAATGCAGAAGTCGTACTTGCGCCAACTGGTGCTTTATGCAGTTTCTATGCAGAAAAAGGCGGATTAATGATCGGGTTTGAAGTAAACTAACAATTGAATTTCATATAGAGGATAAAAAGAGTTCGAAAGGACTCTTTTTTTTTATTCATCAAACTCAGAAAAATTTTATTTTGGACGGTCAATATAATGAACTTAATTAAAGGAGGTGTAAGATGTCGGATACAAAATATTATAGATCACTGTTAAACGAGTTGGAGCGTAAAGTCTATGACGTTTATTTGGAAGGATTGGAAAATCAGGAAAGCGCCATCACTCTTCCCGTATTTGACCCTGACAGTATACAGCGCATTTTATATGCAATTAACTTTGATAATCCTCAGTTATTTTATGTGGATTTTTCAAAAGGTTCCTTAATACATAGCAGAGAAAAATGCGTTATAAATGTGAATTATTATCACACAGGAGAAGAACTGGAAGTAATAAAACAGAAGATTCGAAAGGCTGCCAGTAACATTATCAGGGGAATTCAGGGAGGAACACCGGAGGAAATAGCGCTTTATTTACATGACCGACTGGTGCGAAGATGTTCCTATGAAACATTGTCAGAGCGACCGCAGGATGCACACAATCTGATTGGTCCGTTGCTGGATTATAGATGTGTCTGTGAAGGGTATGCAAAGGCATATAAATATCTTTCAGATTTCGTCGAGCTTCCGTGTATTGTCGTTTGTGGGGAGGGGATACATCCAGACGGGTCAACAGCAGGGCATGCGTGGAATCTGATTCAAGTGAAAAAAAATAATTATCACGTAGATGTTACATTTGATTTACTGATAGGTCAGAAATATTGTTCGAGAGCCTATTATGGATTATCAACAAAAGAGATATTGTACGATCATACGATTGATCCGATTTTCAAGATACCTGATTGTCCAGTCTCAAGTCCAGTGCTGAAGAAAGTTTCAGGCACCAGAGAATTGATTCAATTCTTGAAGGAGGAAGTGCATCATGGGAAATCGTTTTCTGAAGTAAGACTTTCCAAAGGTTTTACCGGGAAAACAGTATCTGTTTGTTGGAAATAACAATAAAAATATATATAAGAAAAGGGAGAATGAATTATGGGAAAAATGATGGGTAAAGGCGATTTTAGATTTACAGATGCGATTGTGAAGGATGAATTAAACATTTTTAAAATTGTAGATACATCTGGGTCTATGACAGGTGAACGTATTAATCAATTGAACTGTGCTGTTTCAGAAGCACTGGCAGCATTTAAGGATGCAGCCAGAAAAGCAGAAATTAAGCTAAAAATCCGTATGATTGAATTTAATAATTTTGCAGAATGGATTATGGGAAAGGCAGAAGAAGGTGTTGATATTGAGCAGGCAGAGGCTCTTTGGACAGATCTTACAGCAAAGGCAGCAGGTACTAATACAGCTGCAGCTATCCGATTAGCATGTGAAGCGATGCATACAGAGTACTTAGGTACAAGAACATATCATCCAATCGTGATTTTGATCACAGATGGTGAAAGCAATAATTTTCACGAAACATTGCAGGCAATTGAGGAGTTGAAATCGTCATTAAAGAGTTCAACAGATCCTTCCAAGGAGAAAATCCAACGCATTGCAGTGGGAGTTGTGAATGCAAACAGACAAGAACTGGAAGCATTTGCATCAAAAGGAAACATTGAACACGCAGATGGTACTGTGGAAGAAGATGTTCCATTGGTATTCAATGTGGACAATGTTTCTGAGTTGACAGGTCTCTTGAAAAATATTGCTTTAAGCAGTGTTGTATCTTCGGTTGCATCTGGAGCAGATCAAAACAGTAAACTTACCATTGTCGAAGAGGAAGAAGAAGAGGAAGGTGAATGGGAAGTATAAATTAAGAAAGGTTCTGTTTCTGCTGATAAAGCAGGGACAGAGCCTTTTCTAAAAAGGAGATGGGGAAATGACAGAAACTTATAATTATCACGCAGTACAGACGGACCCAACTGTGAAACTGTTTTGTGCCCGCAGATGTGGCAGAAGTCATATCAAAAAGAATAAACCATGTCAGGACTATTGTATGACTGCAGAAACGGAAAGATATATCATCCTGACTGCATCAGATGGCGTCAGCAGCTGCGAACATAGTAATCTGGGATCTGAGCTGGCATGTAAATCGGTAATCTCGGTGGTGGAGGAAGCAAATCGACTTTATTTGTCGGAAAAGAAATTTGTGAATTATCTTCGAAGCATGAAATTCCGAAGAAAAGTAGTCAAACACTGGGTGAAGGAAGTGGCAAATGTTATCAGAAATTCTGTAACAGAAGAAAACATGAATTTGCTGCAGGAATTACAGAAGTATGGAGCAACACTCATGTATGTAATCATTACAAAACATTGGTATGTTGCAGGAAATCTGGGAGATGGCCAGATTCTATTTTTTAATAATTATGATGCCGTAAGAGTAAGAGATCATCTTCCGAAAGACAGCAGTAAAGTACGTGCTCTGGTACACGAAAAGTGCTACCTGGAAGACTTTCAAGTGGCGGTTTATCCAAGAAACTGCTTTGACGGAGTCTTACTCAGCACAGATGGGATGTATGATGTGCTAAGCCCGGGAATCAATTTTCACAAATATGCACTGCAGATCAAGGAAAGATTTTTAGAAGCAGGGGAGCCACTGCAGCCATTTCATTATAAAGAACGTGAAAGTGAACTCTTGGATATCTGGGGCAAATATACCACAGACGATTGTTCGATTGTCCTGGCGATTGATGCAAAGAAAATAGATACAAAAGAGATCAAAATTCATAATGAAATTGAAGCGCATTCGGACATCTCAATGTTGGATCGAAAGGAACAGAATATCGCGATGTACAGCATTTTAAAAGAAGATGAATTTCGAAGGATAGTGGTAAAGCAGGATGAGAAAGAGTTGCCTGAAATACCAGAATTAAAAACGGTTATAGTAGAAAACCCTATAGAAGAGTGGAAAAACGAAGAAATTCACTATTCTTTATATCAGGAGAATACACACCCGACGCTTGAACTTCTATATAGTAGTGGAAGATTACGAGAACAACGTGAAAATAAAGTAAATGCATCAAAGTTTAGTTTAGAGATTTATCTGAAGCTTATAAAGGCGCAAGAAGAACTGGAAGCATACGGATTTACTTTTCATGAAGCATCGAAATTTCTTATCAGGATTGATGAAAAAAATAGAGATTTATATGTCATGAGAGAAGCAATTTGCAAAGAAAGTGGTTCGAAAAAAGCAGGTTTCTGGGAATATTTTGCGAGTATGATTGGAATTTTGTGTTGTGGAGAAGAGCAAAGACCATTATTTCATACAGGATATGTTTCCGGCGGAAAAACATTATTTCGCATTGACAATGAAAAAAAGGAAATCATGTGTTGTGTCCAGACAGAGAAAAATACTTGGAAATTAAAAAATGTAGGAGAGCAAGAATGGTTATTAGAGAATGGAAGAAGAGTAGTCTCAGGTGAGAGTGTCATACTCAGTGATGGAATGACGATCATTCTTCCAACGGATATTCCAGATTGTCTGGTTCAATATCATTATTATACAAAGGAGAGCTTATGGAAAAGGGAGATTACAAAGAAAGAAAGCGAATAGCAAAAAGTGGAAAGCAGGTTACTGACAAAATCGTTGTTTCTACTTCGGGAACAGAATATGTCATTGGACCTAAAATGGGTCAGGGCGGTGTTGCCAGAGTTTTTAGAGCCAGACGTGTCACTGACGGAAAAGAATTTGCATTTAAGGAATATGTACCAACACCGGAAAGAATGAAGATTCACAGGGAAATCAAAAAGAATCTCCAAACATTAATAAAAAATCCGGTGCTGGATCAAAATGGAACGCCTCTAAAATCGCTGATTCATCCAAAAGAGATTGTGGAGTTTCCGGTAAGCCACGGATTTGGATACATTATGGAGTTGGTGGATACAGACAATTATGTTTCACTTAAATCACTTTGGCATCCAGAAACTTACCCGGATGCGCTTCTTCTCTGCAAGATATGCAAAAATATCGCGCATTTATTCACACAGCTCCATTTGGGAACGGGCTGGTGCTACAAAGATATTAATGAAGGAAATATTTATATCAATCCCAAAACGGGGGATGTATTTGTAATAGATCTGGACAATATCAGTGTACCTGAGACCAAGACAATCCTTGGTACTCCAGGATATATGGCGCCTGAAGTTTATATTACAAATACACCGAATATCAGAACCGATCAATTCTCGATGGCGGTGTATTTTTATAGATTATTAGTTGGCGGTTTTCCAATGGAGGGCAAGAAAACTATTGATTACTTAAAAAAGAAAAATACCACTGTTCATGATGCAGGACGTGAGATTTATGGGAAAATGGCGTTGTTTGCATTTGATCCAATTGATAAATCTAACGAGATCCGTTCACTGAAGAAAGAAAAAGACGGTAAAAAGTATAGTAATCAAGTTGAATTGTGGGACAATCTTCCACAAGAGATTCAAAATTGTTTCATAAAAACATTTTCAACGGGCCTTAAAAAAAGGGAACTTCGTACTACAGATGGTATCTGGTACAAGACATTTGATACGATTGAAAAACAGGGTTTAGTGAAATGCAAATGTGGGAAACACAATTTTGGAAGCAGTACAGAACAGAAAAAGTGTATGTTTTGCGGCAGCAGACTGCCAATGTTAAAGCCAGTGAATCCATTTGTGAAGAAACAGCCAAAACCATCTGTTGCTACGGAATTAACAACAGCTGTTTTTCGAGCAAGAAGAGATGTGACTCCTTCCATCCTTAGAATCGAAGCAAAAAGAAAGGCAGAACTGACAGGAAGTTCCATCCATCCTGAGTTGCCGGATACAAATCTGATGAGAATCGAATATAATCGAGCCAAAAACCTATTATCTGCTGTAAATACCAGTAATATGACATGGAGTATATCCAATAATGGGAAGAAAGAGTCGTGTCCTCCAGGTAAGCGAGTCATTCTTTCGACAAATCTGGTAATTACAGTCATGTATAGAAAATTAGAGTTAAGGGTGTTGGAGATAAGATAGAGATACAGAAAAAAAGTTGTAGTATTTTCTGTTTCACTATGTTTTAGGGGGTATGAAAAATGACATCATTAGAGTGTTATAGTCAATTGCTTTATTGTATCAAGCACAACAATTACAAAGCATCGGAAGAAGATATCATAAAGATTCTGGAAATAGCAGAAAAAGAACTTCTGATTGAAGGAGAATCCATTTTATTAAGTCATGCTATAGGAAAATGGATTGCTTACTGTAATGATTATAGAAGAAGAAATGTGACGGTGATTCCGAAAAGATTTTTGATAAGAGGATCTAAGAGCAGTATAGAAATGTCACCATATGATGCATGGAGTTTTGTTACAATGTTAGCGAGTTACATGGAAAACAATGTGAATAAGCAAGAGATAAGAAACTGGCTTCCTTACATTGGAGGAGATTTTCATTCGCATGAGCACAAAACCAAGATGGTAGAGCATGCCTTAATGAGAATTGACATCAGTATTGTTAAGTGCAGACAAGATTTATATAAAGTATCGGATGAGAGAAAAGAACGTATTTCTCAAAACGAAGAAAATAAGCTGACAGATGTTTTGAGTGAAGCCAGAAACATTCTGCAGCAGGTGAATGATCAGATGCATCAGGTAGACGAAGCAGTCACTCAAACCAATACAAAGAAAGCATATACACAGCTTTTAGAATTGTATAATCTGATTGCTGATATTCGTGATTCTGAAAAACGTCAGAAAGAGAGTTATATGACTGGAAATTTGGAAGTATTGTTAGATATGATTACCGAATATCTCGCTGAATATGGAATCAGCAGCATCGCTTCCAGTCCAGGAGAATGTTTTCAAGGGAAAATTCATGAAGGCAGATCAAATAGATGTTTTGATCCGAGATATGCAGTGGTACATAAGAGTCTTCGAACCGGATTTAGATGGGGAGAGCAGGTCATCCAAAAAGAAAGAGTAATTGTAGAAGTATAGGAGGTAGAAACATGTATTTAGGAATTGATTTTGGAACTACATTTTCGAAAGTGGCGACGGTTTCTCTTTCAAATCCATTGCTGCTGTTTTCGCCAGGAGAATATGGAATTCCATCAGAAATCTATTATGATAAAATAAATGGAATGCTGGTTGGACAAGATGCACTGGATGCGGGGCAGGGAACTGCAGCAGCAAATCTGGTCAGTGAGATTAAGATGAAACTGATGCAGAATTTTGTGCTGGATGGGAAACCATTTTCATCGAAACAATTGGTTTCAGAAGTCTATAAAATGTTAATTATGAAGGCAAAGCAGATTGCGCGTGTGCGTTCAATTTCAGAAAAGATTGAAGGAATTGTAATATCTGTGCCTGCTAAGTTTGGAATGCAGGAGCGAGCTCTTCTTTACACGGCAGCAAAAGAATGTATCCCGGGAGAAGTCTTACTCATTACAGATATCATTAAAGAACCGGTGGCGGCAGCGCTGACATACTTTAACACAAATTTAGAACAGAATAAACATGTGTTAGTATACGATCTAGGAGGCGGAACCTGCGATATTGCTCTTGTCCGAGCAAATGACCGTCTTACAGAACACTTTGAGGTAGTAGAGTCTGATATGGTACGTACAGGAGGAAGAAAATGGGACAAGGTGCTAGGTGACTATCTGGCGGATATTATGGAGCATCAGTATCAGGTGGTAGTCAAAGGAGTTCCAGGTTATGAGGAAAAAGTAAGACGGGCTGCCATCTCAGTAAAACATCAATTGTCGGATCCAATGAAAACAAGAGCAATTGCCCGAATTGAAATGAATGGACGAATTATATCAATTCCTGTAACACGAAAAGTATTCGATGAGATTACAGCGCATTTACTGAAGGAGACTTTGGAATGTCTTCAAAATGTATATAATAATCATTGTTCAACATGCAAAATCGATGAAATCATTTGTGTGGGAGGGAGCTCCAATATGCTTCAAGTGGAAGAAGGAATCCGCAAAATGTTTCCGAAATGCAATGTCAGAGTATATGAACCGGAACATGCAGTTGTGTATGGAACCGCAATTTATGCGAATCTTTTAAAAGGGCGTACAGGAACTGGGGGAATTGTAAAAGATATGGCGAACTTTTCTTATGGAGTAGAATGCTATGATAATTATGAAAAAGACCCAAGTTATTTAATTGTATCAAATATTATCAAAAAGGGTGATGTATTACCGGTAGAAAATAAAAAACGTTTCTTTCCGGTCAAAGATAATATGAAAAGTATCATCTTTCCGATTTATGAGTCAGGATATAAAGAAGAAACATATGACAGAGTGCTGCCAAATGTACGATATGTAGGGAATCTGGAATTGACTTTGCCTCCAAACACCTCCAAAAATACTTTGTTGGAATGCAAAATCAAATTAAACAGCAAAGGACTTTTAGAAGTCAGCGCAAAGGATCAGAATGGAAAAGAAGTAAAAACGGAATTTCATATTAACAACACTGAAAAGAGTTCGTAAGGACTCTTTTTAAAAAAGTGATGGTTAGATAAAACTAACTGTTTGGACTTGCATTTTTTGTGGTAGAATCGTAAAATAGAAACAATACTTATAGAAAGGAAATGAATCGTATGACAAAGGTAGATATTATTTCTGGCTTTTTAGGAGCTGGAAAAACAACATTTATAAAGCAATTAATCAATCAAGTATATCAGGGAGAAAAATTAGTCTTGATTGAAAATGAGTTTGGAGAAATCGGAATTGACGGCGGATTCTTAAAAGATGCAGGGATTGAAATTACAGAGATGAATTCAGGCTGTATCTGCTGTACATTGGTAGGAGACTTTAGTAAGGCGCTCAAAAAAGTATTGGATGAATATAAGCCAGACCGTGTTATCATTGAGCCTTCTGGAGTGGGCAAGCTTTCTGATGTAGCAAAGGCAATTGAAGATGTGAAAGAGCAGGCCGACATTGAAATCTCAGGTAAAATTACAGTAGTTAATGGAAAAAAAGCAAAGTTGTATTTAAAAAATTTCGGAGAGTTCTTTGAAGATCAAGTGGAACATGCTTCCACAATCGTTGTCAGTCGTACACAAATGATGACGGACGAAAAAGTAGAAGAGTGTGTGCATATGCTGCGTGAAAAGAACGCAAACGCCACGATCATCTGGGCACCATGGGATACATTGAATAAAGAGGCAATCCTGCGTGCATTCGAACATGAAAATGAAGCAGAGGCATTGCTTGAATCTGTACATGAACATCACCATCATCATGACCACGATCATGAATGCAGTTGCGGCCACCACCACCATGACCACGACCATCATCATGATCACGACCATGGATGCAGCTGTGGCCACCACCACGACCATGAACATCACCATGATCATGACCACGATCATGAATGCAGCTGCGGTCATCACCACGACCATGACCATCATCATGATCACGACCATGGATGCAGCTGTGGCCACCACCATGAGCATGGTCATCATCATGCAGATGAAGTGTTTACAAGCTGGGGAAAAGAAAGCGCGCACAAATATACGGTAGAAGAATTAGAATTTATTGTAAAATCTTTATCGGAAAGCGAAGCTTATGGAACTGTACTTCGTTCGAAAGGAATTGTTGCAATGGCTGATGGTACATGGAAGCAGTTTGATCTTGTACCAGAAGAATACGAAGTTCGTGAAGGACAACCAGACTATACAGGTCGTATCTGTGTGATTGGTACAGATTTAAAAGAAGATGAGTTGCTGAAATTGTTCTCGATTAAATAAGACTGGAAAGAAGGGTAGATATGGTAACACCATTATTTATATGTACAGGTTTTTTAGACAGCGGGAAGACTACGCTGGTAAAAGATACTCTTATGGAACAGGATTGGATTGAAGAGGGCTTAACTCTTTTAATCGTATGTGAAGAAGGGGAAGAAGAGTATTCAAAAGAATATTTGAAAGAAAAGAACATGGTTCTTTTACAGATTGAAGAGTTTGAACAGTTAAATACAACTTTCTTTACAAATTGTGAGAAGAATTTTCATCCTGCGCAGGTAGTAATCGAGTATAACGGTATGTGGAAGCTGGAAGATCTTCTTACCATACGTTATCCAAGAAACTGGGAACTGCAAGGCGTATATTCTACAGTAAATGGAACGACACTGGATATGTATCTGAAAAATATGAGAAATCTTTTGATGGAACAGCTTACAGAGTCTGAGCTGATTGTTGTCAATCGCTGCTCAGAAAATGTGGACCGTTCAGGTTTCCGTCGTGCAGTGAAAGTACAGAATCCAATGGCACAGTTGATTTTCGAAGGAATGGATGGGCAGATTATTCAGCCTTCTGCAGAAGATTTGCCTTACGATGTAAAAGGAGACAAGATTATAATAGATGACAATGATTTTGGTATCTGGTATGTAGACGCTGTGGATCATCCAGAGTTTTATCTGCATAAAGAGATTGAATTTAAGGCACAGGTGGCTCGTCCAAAAGGAATGAAACCAGATATGTTTGTACCTGTAAGAAAGATTATGACTTGCTGTGCGGATGACACGAGATATTATGGTTATCCATGCAAAGCAGATAAGAAAATCCAAATCATAAAAAATAAATGGATGAAAGTAAGAGTACGTTTTGAATACGAATCTTTTATGAACTATGGGGACAGACAACCTGTATTATATTTGATTGATATGCAGCCTACAGAAGCACCAGAGGATGATGTGGTATATTTAGGATAAGATACTTTTCTTGTGAAATTTATTCAGCCAAAGCATGTTGAAATGGAAAAAAGAAATTTTCAGACAAACATCTATACTATGTTCATACGAAAGAGTAGGAGGATATTGTATGGGGAAAAGAGAAGATTGTCACGAAAATTTTGGAAATACCATGGAGATTTTTATTAAGGAAGCCGGAAAAGCACCGCTTCTAACTGCGGAAGAAGAAATTTACTATGCAAGACGCATGAGAGAGGGAGATGCGTTTGCAAAAGATAAGCTGATTTGCTCTAATCTAAGGCTGGTTGTGAGTGTCGCAAAGAAATATGTTGGACTGGGTCTTGAATTTGCCGATTTGATTCAAGAAGGTAGTATAGGGCTTATAAAAGCTGTGGAAAAATTTGATCCGGATTTAGGATTTCGTTTTTCAACTTATGCAACCTGGTGGATTCGTCAGGGAATCACAAGAGCCATCGCTGATACAGGAAGAACGATTCGAATTCCGGTACACATGCAGGAAAATTTCAACAAACTAAAAAAAGTAACCAACAAATTAAAACAAGAGCTTGGACGTGAACCATATATAGAAGAGGTTGCAGAAAGAGCAGAACTGTCTGAAAAGGAAACAATGGAGATTCTTTCTTATATACAAGAAGCCGTTTCTCTTGACACTCCGGTGGGAGAAGAAGGTGATATCACAATTGGTGATAAGATTCAGGAGACAGCATTAGGTCCGGAAGCCTTAGCAGTACAGATTGAGATGCAGAAAGATGTCTACAGCATACTCGAAGTTTTGAATGAACGAGAGAAGATGGTGATATTGAGTCGTTTTGGAATTGTAGACGATAAACCAAAGACATTAGAGTTTGTAGGGCAAAAATTAGGGGTGACCCGTGAGCGAGTAAGACAGATTGAAGCAAAAGCGATGAGAAAATTAAAACGAGCAGGATATCGAGAAAAATTACATGAATATATCGCGTAAAAAGAAGAACGCCGTGGGCACAGGGAAAATAGTATAAGCTAGCATTCCCAAAAACAAGATAAAAAGGATTGGAAATAAGACAATTTTTCCAGATAGAAAGCAACAAGCTTGTCTACCTCCACAAAAATGCGAAAATGTGGAAAGAGATAAGCTTGTTTTTTTGAATTAGTCCCAATACTTATCAACGTCTTTTGCTGAATCAGAAGAGCTCTTGTCGTATTCTGCGCTGATAGCCTGGATAGCATCAATTTTTGATGCACCGAATTTTCGATATGTATGAACTAAAATGCGAATCGCCTGTTCGCGTTCTTCTTCCCTGCCTTCTACTCTGCCTTCTGCTCTGCCTTCTACTCTGCCTTCTTCCATCAACATCTGTCCTAATCTAGTCATTTTGATCTCCTTTTTTAATTGTTCCAATTCCGTTTCGTCTAAAAATTTGTCAGCCATAGCGTAAATCATTGCCTCTACTTTCTGAATATCACTTCCGGTAAGGGTTGTCACATGCCGCGTGATTCTATATGCAGCCATAATACGTTCTTTCTGAGAGGTCACACCGCCCATTAAAGGCGTGAGAACAAGTGGCAGTAAATCTGCTTTGGTGATCCTTTCGCCTGTACTTAGCTTATGCTCCAATTCGGAGAAAACTTCATCCGCATTTTCGTCCTGCATGACGATTGGCACAATGTGGTAAGTGTTGATACCTTCCGTTAATTCTGTTACAGGATTTCTGATATTACCTGAGAACAGAACATAGGTAGTGATAGTTACGCCGTACTGTATACTTGCCAAGGCATCATACAATCGAAAACGTCTCATATCTTTGAGTGTGATAGGTGTGCTCTGAAATTCAAAGTGGGACCAGCTTTCATCTTCCATAACATAGTTGAAATCCATATAACGTTTTTGAAGTTCTAAATGCACAAGTTCAGTAGGTGCGATAGAAATTGCCTTTTCCTTAATACCGAGCCAGGGGATGACTTCGTCTTTGAAAAATTCAGCAGAAATCTTTAAGACTGCATCTTCATGTTGTTGTATACCAGAGGAATCCGACTCTGGTACGGGTACATTTTCGTTTTCTTCCATATAGTGATCCTTTCCGCAAAACTATATAAAGAACTATCTAAAGTATATCGCAAATACGAAACGCAGACAATGCTTTTTGCAAATTAAATTGACTTGTAATAGTTTGTGAAAAATTCCCGAAATGGGATGAGCTTTAGAATATGAGAAACAGAATGTTTCCCAGATGAGAATAGATAGTTTTTATACAGTCCATTGTCTGCGAGTGAATTTAAATATAGCATTTTGGAAGAGTTGTTGTCAATGAAAAATAGTTGTCAGAAGACTATTTTGAAGTGGTGTAAAAAACGTCTTGATGCGAGGGAGAGGTTAATGGTAAAAATGCACAAGTAATTTGGATTATTTTGGGATTTGTGTATATTGTTGATGAAACATTTTCCATATATAATTATTTATATCGTGGTGGACTAGGCTAATAGTACGCCCAAAAGAAAATATAAAGGAGGAACAAGAAAATGAAATCATTATTACAAAAAGGCAAATATGCGAAGCGACTTTTAGGACTCGCATTAGCCTTCGTTATGATGTTTTCGATGGTAGCTGGTGTGCCAGGTCTTGACAGTGTACTTGCTGATTCTGGAAACGTTTCACTCAAAGTACACTTCATGAAGCCAGATGCATGGGGAGAAACAGTAAATGCATATGTATGGATTGGTGATACAAAGCCTAATGGTGAATGGCCAGGTTCAGCTATCAGTGCAAATGCAGATCATACAGGCTGGTATGATCTGGTTCTGGAAGGGTATGTTGATACGGAAGTGAATTTCATCTTTAATGATGGATCAAATCAGACAGGAAACCTTTCAAATAAAAAATACCTTGGTACAGATGAACTTTGGGTAGTTGGAGATATGGTTTATGACCAAGAGTGCTGGGATGGAGTAATTCCAGAAGATGTAACAGTACATTTCTTAAAACCAGGTGCATGGGGAGAAACAGTAAATGCATATGTATGGATTGGAGAAACAAAGCCTAATGGTGAATGGCCAGGATCACCTATCAGTGCAAATGCAGAGCATACAGGTTGGTATGATTTAGTATTAGAAGACCAGTCAAATTCAGCAGTAAGTTTTATTTTCAATGATGGAAGCAACCAAACAGACAATCTTACAAATTCAGGAAGCTTAGGCACAACAGAATTTTGGGTTGTTGGAACAGATGCAACTGTATTAACAGCAGCACCAGAAAGTTGGAATGGCGGAAGTGGAGAAGAAAATCCGGAACAACCAGAAGTACCATCAGAAGATTTGACAGTACATTTCATGAAACCAACAGACTGGGCAACACCAGTAAATGCGTATGTATGGCCAAACGGCGGCTCATATGGTACATGGCCAGGAGCAGCTATTGATGAAAATGCGGCTCATACAGGCTGGTATGATCTGGTTCTGGAAGGGTATGTTAATACGGAAGTGAATTTCATCTTTAATGATGGATCAAATCAGACAGGAGACCTTTCAAATGCAGCTTACTTAGGTTCAGACGAACTTTGGGTAATTGGTAATGAAGTAACAAACAGAGCAAGCTGGGAAGGTGTAGTTATCAGAGACTTAACAGTGCATGTACAGAAACCAGACAGCTGGTCAGTGGTAAATGCATATGTATGGCCAGATGGCGGCTCATATGGCACATGGCCAGGAGCAGCAATCAGCGAAGTTGACGGCTGGTATGATTTGGTATTAGAAGGTAAGTCTCAGACAAAAGTGAATTTCATTTTTAACAATGGAAGTGACCAGACAGAAGACCTTTCAAATGCCGGATATGTAGGAGCGACAGAACTCTGGGTTATCGTTGGTGAAGTAATGAAAGGAACTGGAAATACAACAGTATATAAAGAATCACCGAAAGCAAGCCCATACTATACAGATGATTGCTTACAAGTAAAAGTAGGCGACGCTGATCCTGTTACTATGGAAGTTTTCAAAAATGGTGTATTTGAAACAACTGTAAACGTAGAAGCTGACTCAGACGTAACATTACTTGTAAATGGTGAAGAAGCAGAAACCATTCAAGTAAAAGCAGGCGAAGTAGTTCTTCGTGTAGATGAAGAAGGAAAATTTGCAGAAGCAAGCAAAGCTGCTTTAAACCTTGTAGGTTCACTTCATTTATTAGGATTTGCAGAAGCAAAGTGGAATGTTGCAAGTACAGAATTCGATTTGGAATACATTGGAAATGGTTTATATCAACGTATCATCGAATTTGCAGCACCAACAGAAAATGTTGCATTAGAATACAAGGTTGCATATGACCATGCATGGGATAGAAGCCTTGGCGATGGAAGCAATAACATCGCAGTTACAATTCCAGCAGGAACAACTAGATTTGCAGTTTATGTAGATGAAATCAATCAAGTTGTTTATGACAGTATTCGTACAAACTCAACATTTGCAACAACAGTAAGCTTTATTGGTGATGCTCGTGGAATTGGCGGAGATGACTGGACAACAAGCGTAAAAGGCTTTGAATTCGAGCAGATTTCCGAAACTTTATATCGTTATCAAAAGAGCTTTGAAGCAGGTACATACAACTACAAATGTGTATTTAACTACAGTACATGGTATGAAAAAGAAGGTACTGGAAACCGTTCATTTACTTTGACAGAACCTACACATGTTGTATTCTTATACGATGCTGCAACAGGATATTTAAAAGATTCTGTAAACAACGCAGAAGAAGTTGGACAACTTCTTAACATGAATGTACGCCCAGCAAAAATGGGAGTAGTTGATAACGCAAACGGAACAACAACATTTGTTGTTGCAGCAAAATCTGGTGATACAGTAGCTCTGTACTATGCTGACAAAGCAGCAGTAGAAGAAAATGACGAATCAGCATTTACAAAAGTGGATATTGCAATCACAACAGATGGAATGAATTCTAGCGATGCTTTATTCTTTGGAGATGAAGCGTTAGATATCGTTTACTACTATGATATCAATGGAGAAAAAACTTTAGATGCATCAAATCCAACAGTAACAGTTGGCGATGCAGAGTATTCAAACTATACTCGTGAAGCATTTACAGGTCGTCTCGTATGTGTACCAGGTACATTTCCTGGACCAAGCTGGGATGCAGCTTCAAATGTAATGACATACGAAGGAAATGGTCTTTACAGTTATACATTTGTAGATTGTCCAGCAGCAAATTACGAATATAAGATCGCAATGGGTGCATGGGGCGAAAACTATGGAGCAAATGGTACTCCAGACGGATCAAACATTGCTGTTGCAGTTCCATCACAACAGGATGTAACAATCTGGTATAACGATTTCTCTCATAACTCAGTAAACTCAATTGACTATGAATTTGTAGAAATTACTTTATCAGGAACTGGTATTCCAGAAGGAACAAAACTTACAGATGAGGCACTTACTGGCATCTATTCTGTAACAGTGCCATTAGCAGCAGGTACATATAGTGACATTAAGCTTACTTACAATGGCGAAGAATATGCATTTGCAGAATTTGAATTATCAGCAGATAAAGATGTTACATTCTATATGGATCCAGCTACAGAACTTTACTATCACAATGGTTCTGATGCGAAAATCGAAACAGATAAGATTGTATACGATTCACAAGACGAATTCTATAAGAGTGTATTCGGTGCTGTTGCTACAGGCGAAGAAGTAACATTCAGAATTAAAACAGGCGCAGATGTTCAAAAAGCTACATTGATTGTAAAAGGTGCAGGAAACTATCCTATGACAATCGAAAGTGATGAAAGCGAAGAAGGAAAAACATTTGCAGTAGCAGTAGATGGCTTTGCAAACATTGGTGAGTACGATTACTATTTTGCCCTTTCTGATGGGGGTGCAGTAGTCGTATACGGTGATGATGATGGCTACTACGGCGAAGGTACAGTAACAGATTTAACAAATGTACAACCATATGACTTAGTTGTATATAAAGAAGGCTATGAAACTCCAGACTGGATGAAGGATGCGGTTATTTATCAAATCTTCCCAGATCGTTTCTACGATGGAGATGAAAGCAACAATGATGACCAGACACATGCTCGTGGCGCAGTAGACTACGAATATATTACAGACTGGTATACAATTCCTGAAAATCCAGAACAGGAAGCGTTGTTAGATGAAGAAACATACAAATCAAGTGGTGCGCACTATGGTGATGGAGAATGGAGTAACGAAATCTACGGTGGTGACCTTGAAGGTATCATTGAAAAGATTGATTACTTAAAAGCCCTTGGTGTAAATGTTATCTACTTGAATCCAGTATTTGCTTCTATTTCGAACCACCGTTATGACACAAGTGATTATATGGAAATCGATCCGATTCTTGGTACAGAAGGTGACTTTGCAGAACTCGTTAGAGTAGCAGAAGCAAATGATATGCACATCATTCTTGACGGTGTATTTAACCACGTATCTGACGATTCAATCTACTTTGACCGTTACTACAGATACCTTGGAACAAGCGAAAAGATTGGTACATATCCATACTGGGCATATGTATATGACCTTATGAACGAAGAAGGTTATACGCAAAAAGATGCTGAAACAGCAGCGAAAACATACTTTACAGAAGAGTATGGCGTAACAGACTATTCTTATACAGAATGGGTAACAGTTGAAAATAAATTTATGACAGATGCAGATGGCAATGTAACAACAGACGCAGTTGGTCTTCGTGCTGGTAAAGGTGTTTACACTTACGAAGGCTGGTGGGGATATGACAGCATGCCAGTTATCAAATCTACAAATGGCTCTGAATATCAGACAGGTAACTGGGCTGAAGAAATCATCTACAATGAAGACGGTACAAGTGTAACTCAGTGCTGGATTTCAAAAGGAAATAACGGATGGCGTCTTGACGTTGCCAACGAAGTATCAGATGAAACATGGCAAAGATTCCGTGATGCTGTAAAAGCACTTGATAGTGACGCAGTTATCATCGGTGAAATCTGGGATGATGCTACAAAATATCTCAAGGGAGATATGTACGACTCAGTTATGAACTACATGTTCCGTAATGCAGTTACATCATTTGCAATGGGAACAAGTGCGGAAGATATAACAAAAGCAATGGAAAAAATCCGTGAACGTTATCCAGAAGAAGCATTCTATGCAATGATGAACTTAGTAGGTTCTCACGATACAACACGTGTTCTTTCATACTTAGATGGCATTGGCGATGACCGTTCAGATAAGAGCTTTGCAGCAGCATTCCCAACATGGGAAGGTACATCTGATTTGGCAAAAGACCGTCAGAAGTTAGTTGCATTCTTACAATTCACATATGCAGGTGCACCAACAATCTACTACGGCGATGAAATCGGTATGGTAGGTTCAGACGATCCAGATGACCGTCGTGCATTTGAATGGGGACAAGGAGACCAGAAAACAGTAGAATGGTATGCAACACTTGCAGCAATCAGAGCAGAGTACAGTGCACTTCGTACAGGTTCTGTAGAAGTATTCGATGTTGATGCAGACGTAATGGGATATGTTCGCCGTGATGATGCAAATGCATTAGTAGTTGTAGCAAACAATGCATCAGAAAGCAAACAAGTTGTATTGAATATGAGTGCATTAGCTGTTGAAGGTGAAACATTCAAGGATTTAGTAACTGGTACAACTTACACTGTTGGTACAGCAGGTACTATTACAGTAGATGTAGATGCATTAAGAGGAGCGATCCTTGTTGAATCAAGTGCAGCAGTGACTATTGAAGTTGGCAGTGCACTAGCAGAAGCATACGATCCAGCTTACATCGTTGCAGAACGTGAAGCAGTTCCTCCAACAGATGCAGAAGCATTAACTGCAGCAATTACAAAAGCAGAAGCTTTAGTAGCAGACAACTACACAGAAGAAAGCTGGGCAGCAGTTGAAACAGCATTAGCAGAAGCGAAAGCAGTTGCAGCAAATGAGGCAGCAACACAAGCAGAAGTAGATGCGGCAGCAAAAGCATTGAACGATGCAATGGATGCATTGGAAGAAGCAAAACCAATTGTTGACAAATCAGCATTAAGCACAGCAATCAAAGAAGCAGAAGCATTAAATGCAGATGAATATACAGAAGAGAGCTGGGCAGCAGTTGAAACAGCATTAGCAGATGCAAAAGCAGTATATGACAATCCAGAAGCAACACAGGTAGAAGTTGATGAAGCAACTGCAGCGTTAAATGCAGCAATCGATAGATTAGCGAAACCAGCTGGAACAGTAAAACCAGCATGGAAGTCATGGCTTGATAAGATCTTTGGCGGATGGTTTGATAAGGATGAACCAGATCAACCAGTAGAACCAGACCAACCAGTAGAACCAAGCAAACCTTCATGGGGTGGAATCTTCGATTGGATCTTTAGCTGGTGGAGCTAAAAAACAAATTTCACGAAGGTGATAGAATAGGAGTGGGAGTTTATCCCACTCCTTTTTGTTTCTTGCGCTCAGTGCTAATAAGATGATATAGTGAAGAAAGAATAAGAAATGTACCTAGAAAGGGGATAATTATGAATCGAATTCTTGAGAAAAAATACTTAAAACTCCAGAATGGAAGCGATGTCAGAGGCGTTGCACTGGAAGGAATTGAAGGCGAAAGCGTGAATCTCACACCAGAGATCGCAAAATATATCGCAGCTGCATTTGCAGAGTATTTATCAGAAAAATGTGGAAAAGCACAGAGTGAACTTACGATTTCAGTTGGACATGACTCTAGATTGTCTGCGGATATGTTAAAAGAGGGTGTACTTACAGGGATCCAGATGCAGGGCTGCAAACCGGTAGACTGTTCTCTTGCATCTACGCCATCGATGTTTATGTCAACCGTATTGCCGGAACTTTCATATGATGGAGCAATTATGATCACTGCAAGCCATCTTCCATTTAACCGAAATGGGATGAAATTCTTTACCAAAGAAGGTGGACTGGAAAGCAGTGAAATCAAGATAGTGTTGAACAAAGCGATTGCATTGGAAGAGAACGGAGTTGCCCCAAATAGCGTAAAAGCAATCGAGAAAGTAGATCTTCTTAGCCATTATAGTGCAAATCTTCGTAAGATCATTTGCGAAGAGGTTGGAGAAAAGGAAGAAGAAAGTCCGCTTAAAGGTATGCATTTTGTAGTAGATGGATCAAATGGTGCAGGCGGCTTTTTTGCTACACAAGTATTAGAAACATTAGGAGCTGACATTAGTGGAAGTATTTATCTTGATCCAGATGGAACTTTCCCAAATCATGTTCCAAACCCTGAAAATAAGAAAGCAATGGATTGCATCAAGAAAGCAACAATCGAAAATGGTGCAGATCTTGGTATTATTTTTGACACGGATGTTGACCGTGCCGCGACTGTATTTCCAAGCGGTAAGGAAATTAATCGTAATGCGCTCATTGCACTTATGGGAGCGATCGTTGCTCAGACAAATCCAGGAAGTACCGTTGTTACAGACTCTGTTACGTCAGATCAGCTGCAAGATTTCCTTGAAAATCGTCTTGGATTAAAACATCATAGATTTAAACGCGGATATCGTAATGTAATCAATGAATCTGTGCGTCTTAATAATGAAGGCGTTGAAAGCTGCCTTGCAATCGAAACTTCTGGACATGGTGCACTGAAGGAGAATTATTTCTTAGACGATGGTGCTTATATGAGCGTGAAGATTCTTTGTGAAGTGGTACGCTGTAAACGTAGCGGAAAATCAATTGAAGATATGTTGGATGGTCTTAAGGAGGCAGCAGAGAGTAAAGAAATCCGTATAGGAATCCGTCTGGATGAATTCAAGGAATATGGATTTAAAGTATTAGACGATTTCAAAGCATTTGCGGAAGCAGATGAAAGATTCCATATTGTAGAGCCAAACTATGAAGGGGTTCGTATTTCATTTAACGATGAAGAAGTAAGCGGCTGGATGCTGATTCGTATGTCACTTCATGATCCAATCTTACCAATGAATATTGAAGCGAATGAAGAAGGCGGAGTGGAAAAAATTCTGGAAAGAATCAGACCATTTTTTGCAAAATATGAAAATCTTGACGTAAAGGGGATATAGAATAATGACTCCAAAAGTTAGTATCATTGTGCCTGTCTACAATGCTGAGAAATCAATCGGACGCTGTGTTGATAGTATTTTAAATCAGGAATACAAAGATTTTGAATTACTTCTGATGGATGATGGAAGCAAAGATTCTTCAGGGACAATCTGTGACGAGTATGCTGCAAAGGATGCGCGTGTGAGGGTAATTCACAAGGCAAACAGTGGTGTGTCTGATACCAGAAATCAGGCGATGGATATGGCGAGAGGAGTCTATCTTCAATTTCTGGATGCAGATGACTGGATTACGCCGAATGCAACGAGATTGTTCGTCGAAGCGGCGGAGCAGTATCAATGTGACATGGTGATCGCAGATTTTTACCGCGTGGTTGGAGAGCGTGTTTCTCATAAAGGAGCCATTGAAGAAGAAGGTGTTTTGACGAGGGAAGAATTTGCGACGCAGATGATGGAAAATCCGGCTGATTTTTATTATGGAGTTTTGTGGAACAAACTGTTTCGCAGAGAGATTGTAGAAAAGTATAGACTTCGTATGGATTCGGCAATTAGCTGGTGTGAAGATTTTATGTTTAATCTGGAATATATCAGACACTGCGAAAGGTTTTATGCACTTCAGGTTCCGATTTATTACTATGTGAAGACAAAAGGTTCTCTTGTAAGTCAAGGAATGAATATTTCAAAGACGATCAAGATGAAATTAATGGTGTTTGAGTATTACAATGATTTTTATAAGCAGATATTGACAGAGGAAGATTATGAAAAGAACCGTATTCAGGTCTACAAATTTCTGGTAGATGCAGCAGGAGACGGTTTTGTGACACCAGCCATTTTACCGTGGGCGAAAAAGCTAGGTGAAGAGAGAATGAGTACCAGTCAGGATGCAGTCGAGAGCGATGGAATCCTGATGGAAGAATATCGTAATCGGAAACTTTTGGATTATTATATGGAGCCTATAGCGATTAAGAATGAGCTTTCAATAGAAGAGATTCGAACGATTTTTTGCCTTGCACAGGAACAGGTATTTGAAAACCGCAAGGAGTTGGCAGATTTTGTAGGGATGGGAGTTAGAAGTATGACGATTGTGCTTCAAAAACTGTTCCAGAAGAAAATTGTTCAGGTGACAAAGAAGCGAGGTTACGATTTACTTCAGATTAAGTTTCTACAAGAATCAGTTTCAATTTTGGAAGAACTGAATATGGTACAAGAGAAATATGATCAGGCAAGATTTGCAGGATTTACGGAGGAAGAAAGGAAACAATACGAACAGTTGTCTGAGAGAATGAAGCAGAATATACAGAAGATTTTATAATCAGGGGGAGGCTGTTAGATATGGTTTATGTGATTTCAGATATTCATGGATGCTATGAAAAATATCAGGAGTTATTGCAGAAAATTGCATTTTCTGAGGAAGATGAACTTTATGTGCTTGGAGATGTGGTGGATCGAGGACCAGAGCCGATGAAAGTACTACAGGACATGATGCTTCGACCAAATGTTTATCCGATTCTGGGAAATCATGATTATATGGCACTTAAGGTGCTGCGTAAAATGAATGTTGAGATTCAGGAGGAGAATGCAGAGAGTCATCTAACAGAGAAGGATTTGCTTGATTATATGTATTGGACTCAGGACGGTGGTGATACCACAGCAAAAGGTTTTCGAAGACTGAGCAAAGAAGAAAAACAGGATATCCTGGATTATCTGGAAGAATTTTCGGTGTATGAAGATATCTGTGTCAATGGGAAGCGATATGTGCTTGCACATGCAGATGTATATGGTTTTTCAGAAGAAAAAGAGTTGGATGAATACCATTTTACTGATTTTATCTTACATCGTGCAGAGTATGGAAGACGCTATTTTTTAGACAAAAATACATTTTTAGTAACGGGACATACACCTACATTCTTGATTCGAGAAGACAAGATGCCGTTTGTGTATCAGGAGAATGGACATATTGCGATTGATTGTGGATGTGTTTATGGAGAACGTTTGGCAGCATATTGTCTGGATGACGGAAGGATCATATATGTGGAATAAATTTAGGAGGTTGCGTAATCGCAATCTCCTTTACTGTCTAAATTGTTTTCTGTATTCTCTTGGTGACATACGATATCTGTCCAGAAATGTTCTGTTGAAGGTACGCTGACTGTTGAATCCGGCATTTTCATAGGCTTCCGTGATCGATTGGTCGGTATATTGCAAAAGTGTGCAGGCATAATCCAGGCGAATCTCATTCAGATATTGATTAAAATTACGATGGAAGGTACTTGAAAATACACGGGAAAGAGTATAAGGGCTGTAGCCCAGGTCGCGTGCCATACTGGTCAGTGTAATTTCTTCTCTAAAGTGTCCGGCAATATAAGAAACGGTTTCGTAAATAATATCATGACTTCCAATTCCGTTTTTGTCCACCAATTTAAAATAAGGAAGACTGCGTGCCAGAATGAGTTGTATCATAGCCTGATGAATTGCCTGCTCATATTCAAAGGCAGGGTTATTAAAAAGGCTGAAGACAGAATTAGTAATATCCGGATGTACATTTTCCTTTTTTATGATTGGATATTCAGGGCAATATTGCTGTAAGGTAGAAGAAAAGACACCGCTGAGCGTAGGGGAAGCAAGTATATAGATTGCAGTACTGTTTCCAGTATCAAAAACCTGATAATGATGAATCACATCAGGGAATACAACTGCAAAATCACCTTGTTCCATATGGTATAATTCTTCACCAATTCCTAACTCTAAACTTCCGGCAGTAATGTATACACATTCTAGTGATTTATGTAGATGTGGTGAATTATGGCTGGAATTCTTGTGATAGATTTCAAAAGAATCTTCTTTGATTGTATAAGTTGGCAGCATATCATAACCTCCTTGCAAGATTCGGCTGATTATCGATGTTATTTGGTAGGAATTATACATGAAAATAATATAGAATGCAATCTGGATTGCATTCTGGCGATGGCATTCTTTTTTGGTGTGTGTTATGATGAAAGAAAAGTGAGCGAGGTAATTTTATGTCAATTTTTGCATATTCTTTTCGCTTCTCGGCAGGCAGAGGCGACAGAAAGAGGGATCGGAATTTAGCGGTGCCGGACGATGTACGTGCGCTCTATGATATTCCTTATGGCCTGGAAGGGAAATATCAGTGGATGGACATTTATTTTCCAAAGAAAACGGCAGGAAAGCTTCCAGTAATCGTAAGTATTCATGGAGGCGGCTATGTATATGGAACGAAAGAGGTATACAAGCATTACTGTATGTTTTTGGCGCAGCAAGGATTTACGGTTGTAAACTTTAATTACACACTGGCACCAAAGAAGAAATTTCCAAATCAGCTTTGTGAGATCAATATGGTGATGGAATGGCTTGCGAAGAATGAGGGCAGATATCCACTGGATCTGGATCATGTTTTCGTGGTTGGAGATTCAGCTGGGGCACAGCTTGCCAGTCACTACTGTACGATTCATACGAATCCAGAATTTGAAGCATTGTTTCCATTTAAAACACCAAAGAGATGCAAGATTCGTGCAGCAGCATTGAACTGCGGTCTGTATGATGTAAGAGCCATGGGCAATCAGGGAGTGCCATCGGAGGAAATAAAAGGCATTGCGAAAGACTATCTGGGAAATCTTACGTTTGAGGATCCTAGACTGATGGTTTTAGATGCTGTAACAGAGAATTTTCCGCCAGCGTATGTTATGACTTCGGAGCATGATTTCCTGAAAGACGCGGCGAAACCAATGTACGAGCATCTAAAGGCGAGAGGTGTAGAAGCGGAATATCATTATTATGAGAGTGATAAGACAGAGTTGGGGCACGTTTTCCATTGTAATATGAATCTGGAAGAGGCAAAGGAATGCAACAGAGATGAGTGCAGATTTTTTCGACAATATATGTAATTCGCAAAGAAATCCAGTCTGAAAGGGGAAACCTTTTGGGCTGGTTTTTTTGTTATAGATAGGAGAAATTATGATTGAATATGAACGATTGTGAAAAACATACAAAATTAAAAATGAATTATTGTGAATTAGTTTGATTGAAAATGACGGAAAATGGAGTTATAATAGCATCAAGATAAAGAAAACAGGAAAAGGGGGAAAGAAAAGTGATCTATACAGTTACTTTTAATCCATCGCTGGATTACATCGTATCCGTGAAGGATTTTGAACTTGGAAAAACAAATCGTACTACAAAAGAACAGATGCTTGCAGGCGGGAAAGGCATCAATGTTTCTACTGTTTTAAAAAATCTCGGAATTGACAATATTGCACTTGGGTTTACGGCAGGATTTACTGGTGAAGAACTTACAAGAATGGCGAAAAATGACGGAATTAAATGTGAATTTATCCAATTGGAGAATGGATTTTCAAGAATCAACGTAAAAATGAAGGATTTTGACGGAACTGAAATTAATGGAATGGGGCCATCAATTGACGATCAAGCAGTAGAAAGACTGATGAGTCAATTACGTAAACTGAACGCAGGCGACATGCTTGTTTTAGCAGGAAGCATTCCAAGCAGTATGAGTGATTCTATCTACCGTGACATCATGTCAGAACTTTGTGGAAAAGGAATCGAATTTGTAGTAGATGCAACAAAAGATTTACTTTTGAATGTATTAGAGTATCATCCATTTTTAATCAAACCAAACAACCATGAACTTGGTGAAATCTTTGGTGTAGAACTAAAGACAAGAGAATCGGTTGTGCCTTATGCAAGAAAATTGCAGGAGATGGGAGCTAAGAACGTGTTAGTTTCTATGTCCGGAGAAGGTGCAGTTCTCTTAGATGAAAAGAGTCAGGTATTTATGCTGCCGGCACCAAAAGGCCAATTGGTGAATGCAGTAGGAGCAGGGGATTCTATGGTTGCTGGTTTCATTGCAGGCTGGACAGAAAGCAAAGATTCTTATCATGCATTTAAAATGGGGCTTTCGGCAGGAAGTGCCAGTGCATTCTCAGAACTTCTGGCTACAAAAGAAGAGATTAAAAATGTTTATGATTCAATAAAAGATTAAAGGATGAAAGGAATAGGGAGGAAAAAACATGCGAATTACAGATTTATTAGATGCAAGAAGCATTTGCCTTACAGGTGCTCCGACATCGAAAAAAGAAGCCTTAGATCAAATGGTTGATTTAATGGTAAAAAGCGGAAAGATCAAAGATGTAGAAGCTTACAGAAAAACAGTTTATGCAAGAGAAGAAGAAGGAACAACTGGTATTGGAGATGGAATCGCAATTCCACACGGAAAAGGGAATTCAGTGATCAAACCAGGTCTCGCAGCTATGGTAGTAAAAAACGGAGTAGATTTTGATTCATTAGACGGACAGCCAGTTCACTTAATGTTCTTAATTGCCGCACCAAATACAAAAGACAATATTCACTTAGATGTGTTAAGTAAACTTTCTACATTATTAATGGATGAAACATTTGCTTCGAATTTGAAAAATGCGAAAACAGTAGAAGAATTTTTAGCAGTAGTAGACAAAGCTGATCGAGAAAAACCGGATTTAGATACAAAATTAAGTGCACAGTCAGATGCAAAGGTAGCAGCAGATGCTTGCAGAATTCTTGCAGTTACAGGATGCCCGACAGGTATTGCTCACACATATATGGCGGCCGAAAGTTTAGAGAAGGCAGCAAAAGCAGCGGGATGCTTTATTAAAGTCGAGACAAGAGGATCTGGCGGGGCTAAAAATGTATTTACAGATGAAGAGATTGAAGCAGCGGACTTTATCATCATTGCAGCAGACACACAGGTTCCAATGGATCGTTTCCATGGGAAAAAATTAATCGAATGCCAGGTTTCAGATGGTATCAGCAAAGCGAAAGAGTTAGTGGAACGTGCTATAAAAGGAGATGGTCCTGTTTATAAAGCAGGTAATCCTTCTGCAGCAAAATCAACAAAATCTTCAGGCAGCTTTGGTCACAGACTTTACACACAATTAATGAATGGTGTATCACATATGCTTCCATTTGTAGTTGGCGGCGGTATCTTAATCGCACTGGCATTCTTAATTGATGGTTTATGTGTTGATATGAACTCTTTACCAGAAGAACTAAGAGGTAATTTCGGTTCAATCACACCAGCAGCAGCTACACTCAAATCAATCGGTGGTGTTGCATTTGGATTTATGCTCCCAATCTTAGCAGGATACATTGCAATGAGTATTGCTGACCGTCCAGGTCTTGCAGTTGGTTTCGTAGGCGGTATGATCGCAGCAAGCGGTAAATCAGGTTTCCTTGGTGCATTAGTGGCAGGTTTTGTAGCTGGTTACTTAGTGAATGTATTAAAGAAATTGTTTGGTAAACTTCCGGCCGCAATTGAAAAAATTGCTCCAGTACTTTTATATCCAGTATTCGGTGTATTGCTTATTGGTTTGATTATGACATTTATCGTGGAACCACCAGTAGGTGCTTTAAACGAAGGTTTAAACACAGCTCTTACAAACATGGGTGGTTCAAGCAAGATTTTATTAGGTATGGTTGTAGCAGGTATGATGTCAATTGATATGGGTGGTCCTTTCAATAAAGCCGCTTATGTATTTGGTACTGCTTCTATCGCAGCAGCAAACTATGATATCATGGCAGCAGTTATGATCGGTGGTATGGTTCCACCATGTGCGATCGCATTAGCAACAATTCTTTTTAAAAACAAATTTACAAAAGAAGAAAGAGAATCGGGTCCGGTTAACTTTGTAATGGGTCTTGGATTTATCACAGAAGGTGCGATTCCATACGCAGCAGCTGACCCAGTAAGAGTAATTCCATCTTGTATGATTGGTTCTGCATTAGCAGGTGCTCTTTCAATGGCATTTGGTTGTACACTTATGGCTCCACACGGCGGTATCTTTGTATTTCCAGTAGTAGGGAATGCAGCAATGTATGTTGTAGCATTAGTGGCTGGTACAGTAGTTGGTGCGTTACTCTTAGGTCTGCTTAAGAAAAAAGTAGAAGAATAATTGTCTCTTATTCCTAGTAGATTTTTAAATTAGTTTCCTTGAGGTTGTCGGATTTGTGGAAAGCGTGTAAAATAAAAACATCAGATAGGAAAGGACAAAAAACATGCTGACAGAGAAACGACAGGAAGAAATTTTAGAATTAGTAAATAAAAACGGTAGTGTGACCGTCCAGGAATTAAAAGATAGATTTGATGCATCTGAATCTACAATTCGAAGAGATTTGAATGCACTTCATAATATGGGAGCTTTGGTGAAAGTATTTGGCGGAGCTGTAAAAGCAGAGTCAAAGATCCAGGTAAAGGAAGAACGTGTTTCAAAAAGAAAAAAGATAAATATGGAGGAGAAGCAGAGAATTGCTCAGTATGCAGCCTCTCTGATAGAACCGGAAGATTTTATCTATCTTGATGCAGGTACTACGACTGGAGCAATGATTCCATATCTGACAGAGACAAAGGCGACATATGTGACAAATGCAGTATCACATGCCCTTCAGCTTGCAGAAAGAGACTTTCGTGTCATTATTATTGGAGGAAAGATGAAGGCATCCACAGAAGCCATTGTAGGAAATGAAGCATATCATAATCTGCAAAAGTACAATTTCACAAAAGGTTTTTTTGGAACAAATGGTGTAGATAAGCACGCAGGCTTCACAACACCGGATATTAACGAAGCGCTGATTAAGGAATTTGCAATGAAACATTCACAAGAGGCATATGTACTTTGTGATAACAGCAAGTTTCATCAGATTTGTCCTGTGAGATTTGGCGAGGTGGAAGATGCAGTCGTAATCACGGATAGAATACCGGATGAAGATTATGACAGAGAAAAAATGATCGTGGTTTAAGGCGTTTTCTATCCAAACTGAAAAAAATAAATTTAAGATGGAACCTATCATATTGTTAGAAGCAACATTGTCCTGTTTCAACGAGATGAGGGTTCCATATGTTTTTTAAGAGAAGCAGTATTTAAAAAGCTATATGAAGAGAAAAGGATTGAAATAAAAACAGGCACCTCAACGAGGTGCCTGAAGTATTACTGCATTATTGGTTTGCATTTATCTCATCATACAATACTCTTTCAATATGTATCGCGAGATATCCAATTTCAAGTTCATCGACTGCTTTCTTTAGATTGTGAGCAATTCTATCACAGATGTTTTGGGCGGTCTGATACGAACGAGGGAACTTGATGCTCATGTAATCATTCATGCTGATTTTTAGCTGTTCATCGCTTAATGTTCTTGCCACCATATAGCGGATGTGATTCATCATGCGGTTGTAAGATAAAGATTGAACATCGATTGTCTTTCCTGTTATCTCTTCGATGAGAGAGATACACTCTCTTACAGCTTGTGCCATCTGCATTGCCTGTGAAATATTTTCATTCTGGATTGCAGAATGGATGTAAAGTGCCACATATCCGATTTCATCGTCTGTAATTGCTATGCCGAGTTTTTCCTCCAGAATAGGGCGGACACATTCTGCTGCTTTATATTCTGCGTGGAATAAAACACGGATGTCATCTGTAAGCGGATTGCTGATCTGTTCTTGATTTTGGATACGCTTTGCAGCAAAAGCAAGATGATCGGCCATAGGAAAAAGCACATTTTTGTCGAGTGTATTAAATATCTGTTCTGCGTTCATAAGGATGTCATTTGCGATTTCCAAGAAAATTGGCTGGATGGAACTGGCAAGTTCTTTTGATGCACCACGCGAAGTAGATTCGTGCAGTGAATAAATTTTGTCCATTGGTCGGGCTTCCACTCTTTCGGCAACCTTTCTGCCAAAGCCAATTCCCTTTCCCATGATTAGGTATTCTTGATTGTCATCCTCATGAATACCTATGATTGTATTGTGATTTAATACTTTACTGATTCTATACATACCTTTTCCTCATGCTTTCATTTATTCATAAAAGTCTACTGCGAAAAGAGCGTCTCCTGCTGTAAGGTTTCCTTCAGATAAAAGTCTTACTTTTTGATTGTCTGCTAATTCTGTACAAAGTACTGGAGTTGTAAGGGAAGGTGCATTTTTTTTCAAGAAAGCAAGATCAAGTTTCATAAGTGGATCACCTTTCTTCACTTTTTGTCCGTTTTCAACGAGTACGTTGAACCCTTTTCCGTTTAATTTTACAGTATCAATACCGACATGGATCAAGAGGCTGATATCTGTATCTGTTAAGAAACCAATTGCATGTTTTGTTTCAAATACGAAGCATACTTCACCATCTTCTGGTGCTCTTACGATAGCATCTGTTGGAGTTACAACAGCTCCATCTCCCATCATTCTTTGTGCAAATGCTTCATCTGGAGCTGTACCAAGATCGGCAGCAACACCTGTGATTGGGCTTGAAATAACAACTGTTTTCGCTACTTTTGTTTCAGATTTTTTTTCTTTTGTATCCGCAACTGTTTCTTCGATAGAAGCAGTTCCAGTATATTCTTCATTTGGAGCTACATCCAAATAGTCTTCCAGGTTTGATTTGATTACGGCTACCTGTGGTCCGTAAATAATCTGTACACCATTTCCTTTGTGTACAACGCCTGATGCACCTGTTGATTTTAACATGGCATCGTTAACAAGTTCAGCTTTTACAACTGTACAACGAAGTCTTGTTGCGCAGCAGTCAACATCAGAGATGTTTTTCTTTCCGCCAAGACCGTTGCAGATTGTCTGAGAAAGTGTATCTACTGCAGCAGCACCGTTTGCAGCGCCATTTTTGCGAGCATCAACATCACTTCTTCTATATAATTTTACTTCTTCATTGTCATCTCGTCCAGGTGTTTTTAAATCCATTTTTATGATTAAGAAACGGAATAAGAAGTAATATACGATAAAGTAAACAATACCTACGATTACAACCCAGATCCAGTTTGTTTTTTCATTTCCCTGAAGGATACCAAATAATGATAAGTCGATCAATCCACCAGAGAATGTCATACCAACACCTACGTTAAATACATGCATGAACATGTAAGCAAGACCAGCCATTACACAGTGGATACCATAGAGTAATGGAGCTACAAATAAAAATGTAAATTCAAGAGGTTCTGTAATACCTGTAAGCATTGATGTAAGTGCTGCTGAAAGGAGAAGACCTCCAACTTCTTTTTGTTTTTCTGGTTTTGCAACTTTGTACATTGCAAGGGCAGCTCCAGGAAGACCAAAGATCATGAGAGGGAATTTACCTGACATAAATCTTGTTGCTGAAACGGCAAATTGTGTTGTTGTAGGATCAGCAAGCTGAGCAAAGAAGATGTTCTGTGCTCCTTCTACAAGAACTCCGCCAACTTCTAAAGTACCGCCAAGTCCTGTTTGCCAGAATGGTAAGTAGAATACGTGGTGTAAACCAAATGGGATCAGGAGACGTTCCATAAGACCGTATACCCATGTTCCGAAATAGCCTGAATTTAATACAACATCACCTACAGCGTAGATTCCTTTTTGGATAACTGGCCAAATAAAGAACATTAAAATACCAACGCCTACGTAAACGATTGAAGAAACAATTGGGACAAATCTTGTACCGCCAAAGAATGACAATACTTGTGGAAGTTCGATTTTGTAAAATTTATTATGTAGTGCAGCAACTCCAAGACCAACTACGATACCACCGAATACACCCATTTGAAGGGATGTGATACCACATACAGAAGCAGTTGCACCGCTTAACATATTTTCAGTTCCACCATTGATAGTGATTAATGCACCGATTGATGCGTGCATGATAAAGAATGCGATTGCTGCAGAAAGAGCTGCAACCTCTTTTTCTTTTTTAGCCATACCGATTGCAACACCCATTGCAAAGATGATAGGCAGGTTTCCAAATACAATGTTACCGGCGTCACTCATTACGAGGAAAATAGCATTGAGCACAGTTCCTGGACCTGCAATGCCAAGAAGTCCATAAGTTTCGAGCATAGTTGCATTTGAAAATGATCCTCCGATACCCAGTAAAAGTCCTGCTACTGGAAGGATTGCGATTGGAAGCATGAATGATCTTCCGACACGTTGAAGAACGCCAAAAATTTTGTCTTTCATTTCTTTCTCTCCTTTTTCATACCTTTTTTTAAATAATATATGGATGAATGTGTATTAGAAGGAGGGGTGAGGGGGAAAATTATATTTTATGCATTGTGGAACAGGTTGAAATTCCGGATACATAAAAAAAGAGACACTAATACACATAAACATCCAAATAATATTTATGTATAGTTAATGCCTCATTCGTCCTAAATAAGTAACATACTATAACTTCTGTAATAATATCATTTTGCGAAGGATTGTGTCAAGTTGAAAATAAAAAAAGTATAAAAAATGTATAAATAAAAAATGCATAAGGCGGATTGGTTGACAAATGTTAAGAAGATAGGTTAAATTATACTTTAATACGTTACAAAATTAACAAATGAAGGGAGTGCATCAAATGAAAAAAATTGTAAGCAGTGTACTGGACTTAATCGGAGAAACACCACTGCTAAATGCAAGTCGTTATACAAAAAGCAGAGTTGGAGAAAAAGTTACTATTTTAGCAAAACTTGAATATTTAAATCCAACTGGTTCGGCAAAAGATCGTGCTGCCTTATCAATGATAGAGGATGCAGAGAAAAAAAGAATATTAAAGCCGGGTGCAACTATTATAGAGCCAACAAGCGGAAATACTGGGATCGGTCTTGCATCAGTAGCTGCAGTGAAAGGATATAAATTGATTCTTACATTACCTGAGACAATGAGTGTCGAGCGAAGAAATTTATTGAAAGGATATGGCGCTAAGCTTGTCTTAACAGATGGTAAGAAAGGGATGCAAGGTGCAATTCAAAAGGCAGAAGAACTGAAAAAAGAAATTCCGGGAAGTGTGATTTTAGGACAATTTGTAAATCCGGCAAACCCAGCCGCTCATAAGAAAAGCACAGGACCAGAAATATGGGACCAGACAGAAGGCACGGTAGATATATTTGTTGCAACTGTGGGGACTGGAGGAACTTTGACAGGAGCTGGCAAATTCTTGAAAGAGAAGAACCCGGATATAAGAGTGGTTGCAGTGGAACCGGAAGGGAGCCCGATACTTTCTAAGGGGATTGCTGGCAAGCACAATATTCAGGGAATCGGTGCAGGTTTTATTCCAGAGACACTGAATACAAGTGTCTATGATGAAATTATCACCGTTAAGGATGAAGATGCATATGCTGAAGGAAAGGCATTTGCAGTATCCGAGGGAATTCTGGTTGGCATATCATCTGGAGCCGCACTAAAAGCAGCGGCGGTCCTGGCAAAGAGACCGGAGAATACAGGAAAGAGAATTGTAGTTCTGCTTCCGGATTCGGGCGACAGATATCTGTCAACACCGCTTTTTGAATGCTAAGCAAGTTAGCGTTCACAAGAAAGCAGCAATAGTGGATTCTTGGTGTTCACTCTATTAATAAGAAGAAATGAGGAATTTAACATGAAAGAGATGACAAGAGACATCATTATGGGGACAGCAAAAAGACTGGCGTCCAATTATGAGGCTCAAAACATATTGGATACTTCTCTCAAAACAAATCTTCCAGACAGAGATGTGATTTACAGTATTATTGATGATCTGCATAAGATAACATTTCCAGGATATTTTGCGACTGAAAAATTTTTATCAAGAGAAGCATTCGCAGAAGGCATGATTGTTTCATTATATGATAAAATGAAAACGCAGATTAAGATCACGCTTTCAGATCAGGGAACAAAAGAAGAGATAAGTGAAAAAGCAGAAAAATTGACGATACAGTTTTTGGCGCAGATACCGAAAGTGCAGGCACTTCTCATGAAAGATGTAGATGCACAGCTTGCAGGAGACCCGGCGGCCGGCAGTAAGGAAGAAGTCATTCTTGCATATCCAGGACTTTATACGATCTTTGTCTATCGCTATGCACATGTCTTATATGAACTGCAAGTACCATTACTTCCTAGAATTATGAGTGAGTATGCACATGGGAAGACCGGAATTGATATTAATCCGGGAGCAACGATTGGGGAATATTTCTTTATCGATCACGGAACAGGTATCGTAATTGGAGAAACAGCAGTCATAGGTAATGGTGTTAAGATATATCAGGGTGTTACGATTGGCGCGCTTTCCACACGAAAAGGGCAGGCACTCGCTGGTAAAAAACGTCATCCTACAATCGAAGATAACGTAATCATTTACGCAAATGCTACGATACTAGGAGGAGCTACCGTTGTTGGCAGAAATGCTACGGTAGCCGGAAATACATTTGTGACAGAATCTATTCCGGCAGATGCAAAAGTAAGTGCAATGATGCCGGAGCTCCGAGTGAAAGTGTGCGATATGTGCAATAAAAAATAAAGGAGACCAAAGATGAAAAAGACTCAGATTAGAAATTCGTTATTGCTGCTTCTGACAGCCACAATCTGGGGGACTGCTTTTGTAGCACAAAGTGTAGGTATGGATTATGTGGAACCATTTACATTTACCTGTGTACGAAGTATCATTGGCGGGATTGTTTTGATTCCTTGTATTTGGTTTTTGCGTAAGTGGAAAGCAAAAGAACAGGCAGCATTCAATGGATTGAAAAACAGGCCGATAGTGACAAAAACAGAATGGATCGGTGGGATCTGCTGTGGAGTGGCACTATTTGCAGCAAGCAATTTCCAACAGATTGGGATACTGCATACAACCGTTGGAAAAGCAGGTTTTATCACAGCACTTTATGTTGTAATTGTACCGCTTATGGGATTGTTTTTTAAAAAGAAGGTATCAATTGTAATCTGGTTTTGTGTAGTAATCTCGGTAATCGGATTGTATCTGCTTTGCATGACAGAGGGAACACTTGCATTGGCATACGGAGATTTTCTCGTATTGGTTTGTGCGATTTTGTTTTCCGTGCATATTATGGTGATCGACTATTTCTCGCCAAAGGGGGACGGTGTGGTTATTTCCTGCATTCAGTTCTTTGTGTGTGGATTACTTTCCGGAATTGTAATGATGTTTGTGGAAAACCCACAACTTGAAAACATCCTTGCAGCGAAAATACCGATTTTATATGCAGGTGTACTGTCAAGTGGCGTGGCATATACGCTTCAGATTGTGGGGCAAAAAGATATGAATCCGACGGTAGCCTCTTTGATTTTGTGTTTGGAATCTGTAGTATCCGCACTTGCAGGCTGGCTGATTTTAAATGAAGCACTAAGTATGAGAGAATTACTTGGATGTGTACTGATGTTTGCAGCAATCGTATTGGCACAAGTGCCAATTCCGTTCAAGAAAAAAATATCATAAAATGATTGCTCTTATAAGGAATCTAATGTTATTATGAAATAGGCATCTTGCTATATGATTAGTATAGATGCTTATTTTGTGAGGGAGCGAGATGTAAGGGAGATGCAAACAGTATCCATTTTTATGACAAAGTATGATGATATTTTGTCGAATTTTGTTTATTTGATCAGTGGTTTGGGTTATACACATGTGGCAATCTACTTTGATGAAGAGACACAAGATTATTATACATTCAATTATAAGGGATTTCGCAGAGAGCATCCTTTCGGCAACAGGCGAAGATACGGAAAGAGCATTCGCTTTGAACTGCAGGTTCCAAAGGAGCAGCATACAAGCCTGAAAGAGATGATTCGTCAGATGGAGAATAGCCAGATAGAATGGAAGTATAGCTTATGGGGAGTTGTACTTTGTATTCTGGGAATCCGCCATAAGTTTAAAGGAAGCTATTTTTGTTCGCAGTTTGTTGCAGAACTTCTGGAAAAAAGCGGTATTATAAAATGGAAAAAACATCCATCACTTTATCTGCCAAACCAGATGTGCCGCGAGCTGAGCTCTCACATTGGATTGAAAAGTATGACATTATTTCAGTCAATAGAGAAAGTTCCGGTTATTGAAGAGCAGGAGATTTCCCGTATCGAAATGAAAGAGGATGACAATCAGAAAATTAAAATAGAATAGTAAAGATATAATGAAGGTGTGCTTGTAAAAAGCGCACCTCTTTTCGTATAATAAAACAACTAAATATAGAAACAGATTCCTTTCAGCCGTTATGCAACTCAGTGTATAAACATTGTCAGGTGTCTGAGAGACGATAAGATTGCAGGGGAGCGAAACTGTAATCTGGCATCGGGGAAACAACAGAAGGATACTTTTGCCATAGCCCTTCATCTATGTATGAATGTAGATGTGAATGTGAAAACACAGAAGATGTCGTGTCGTGCCGCGAAGATGCAAGTAAAGGCAGACGGTCTGTCGCCGGAATAATAGACGCTCTCATGTGAGAGAAGAATCCAAAACTCCTGCAGCTGGTGACTGCAGAGTGAACAATCCGATTGCGTTCTGTTTTGGAAATGACCAACAATCCGGTTTCCAGTGAAATAAGACAAGGCTGTTGTATGAGTAGCAGAATGGAACATTTTATCGGGTTCGCTATGCATCGAAATCTAATTACAGATATGAGTATATGTATTTGCCGGATGAACTGTGAAAGTAAGAAGTAATCAATCTTCTACAGGATGAGCCGTTTTTTGCAAAACATTAGTTTTGTGAGGAATGGAGGGATATGTAGGCAGGTGTCGCTCACCTGCTGTCTGGCAGTATCTCCCTGGTGGCTGATTATACTTGAAGTCGTAAACGGTACAGCGAAAGCTGGCATAGCGGCTGAAAAGAGTCTGTTTCAACATTCATTGTTCATCTGATTTCTTCTGAAACCCGGTGTAGAACTGTTATTCAGACAGCCGGGAGGTATCGAATGGAGTATAAGGGAGATGGGATACCGCTGCCCGAACCTTTTGAATTGTGGTAACACAAGACGAGAAGGCGGATACCGCCAACCGAGTGATACTGTGCAGTGAAGTGGGAAGAGGAAATGCAGGAACATACTGTCGCTGGTAAAATAGACGCTCTCAGGAGGGAGAATAATCTGTACAAACATTATGGCTGGTCGCCATGATGAAACTTACAGAAATCACCAAATAAGCCAGCTGCCGTTGAAATTACATTTATGTAACTATAAGACAGAAGTTCCGTATAAGTAGCTTAATCGGCTGATTCTGACAGGTGAACATTAAGGGTAAACAATCCCTTCCGAACCATGTAGATGGAAACATTTACAGGACCTCCGGTGGAGGAAGCAGCGGGGTAATGGGTCGCTCCCGGAATTATCGGGCTTTTCGGTGGCTGAATATCTGATTTGCATGTAATGTACGGCGAAAGCCGTCAGAAGAAATCAGATGAACAATGAATTTCGAAGGAGGGTATACTATGAAGAAAAGATGTACAGAGTCTGACTGCAGAAAGGTATTTAAATACAATAAAAAAGAATCGTATGTTGTATGCCCATTCTGTGGCAGAGAGTATGGAAGTTTGGGGTTAAAGAGTCAAAGACTCTACTGTACAATTAATGGCAAAAAGATGGATTGTACATTTATAAAAAATAATAAAGAATATTTTCTCGGCAATAAAGTGAAATTGGTTATGGCATTTTACCGAGGTGGAAATCCTGATATTACACCAGCTGGAAACAGAGTTATGAGCCTTAGGCAGGCAAAAGAAGTAATGGATTACTTCTTTGGAACGGGTAAGCTCCCGGTGGTGATTTTGGCTCCGGCTGATGGTGGGAAGATTACCATCAGCAAGGCTGTGAAAATCTAGCTTTGCTGATGGTTTTCCAGGGCTCAAAGTATCGAGGAGTAGTTGAAAAAAATAAAATATAAGAAAAAGAGTACACTCATACCAATAAGGGGAGAGTGTATTTTTTATGGAAAATTATACAAATCAAATTGAAGAATTAGAATTAAGTTATGAGGAACTAAATGAGAATCTGGTGGAGGAAGAGATTGCCGGTACTTACAGTGCAGAAGAAGCAATCTTAATGTCGAAGGAACGATTCAAAGGCATCGATTTTGAGTACATTATGGGGCTTTGTGGACTGTCATTTGATGAATTGATCGAGCAGACAGGCGGAAAATATATCTGGCAGAATCCAGTCTTATATGCAATGACAGAAGACGAAAGAGACGGATGGCAGCTTCCAGAGGAGTATTTTGTAGGGAATCCGGTCAGGCTTTTAGAAGAAGCAAAAGAGATGCACAGTCTTTATGGACGTTTTGAGGCAAATATCGAAGAATTGCAAAGAAGAATGCCTGCCAGAAAATCGATTGACCATGTAAAATTCGTTCCAGGCAATCCAGTGCTTTCTGAAGAAATCCATGCACGTTATATCAAAGAACGAAAGAAACTGGACGTGCTTCCTAAAGTGGTAAACATGGGAAGAAAATGGATCATACATAATCCAAATGTAAAAAAATCATTGGATCATAAAACACCATTTGAAACAGCATATATGGACTTTTATACGCTCATGCAGCATCTTATGAATTCCAATCTATTTGAAGCCAATGTAAATGGCAAAGGAAAAGACAAAGAAAAGATTTCCGGTGAAGAGAAAAAGGAACGACTCTTAATCGTGCAGGAGCTTGGAAATCTCGTGATAGAGGATTTTAACAACTGGGTTCATAGTACAGAAGACGTCAGAGAAGAAGCTGAAGAAAGTTATTATCGAAAATATAGCTTTATTCAGCCGGAATATGATGTGAATCTCTTGAAAATGAAGGACTTAAATCCAGAGATCCAGCTGTATCATCACCAACAGGTAGGCATCCTTCGCATGCTGCTTGGAGAAGCACTTTTATTGAATCACAGCACGGGCGCTGGAAAAACACTTACAATGACTTGTGGCGCATACGAAGCAAAGCGTTTGGAAATGACTGAAAAAACATTGATTGTAACGCCCGAAGAAAGTTTTCAGGAATTTGTGAAAACATTTGCTTATGCGTATCCACATGCAAAGATATTTGCGATTCATCCGAAAAAAGATTTTGCAAAAAAGAAGCAAAAGCAGACAATCCGAAAAATTAAGAATGAAGATTATACAGCAATCATCATGGCAGATTCTTCGTTTAATCTGATTGATATGTCGAATGAATATTATCTTCGAAAAAAAGAGAGAGAAATCCGTACATGCAAACGAGAACTGGAAGCAGCGGAAAAGAGATCTCTGGAAGAACAAGTATTAAAACGCAGGCTAAATGCACTGGAAAAACAGTTAGACAAGTTAAAACGTGAGTGGAAATTATCCTCCGCCTGTTTTGAAGAGCTTGGGATCACAATGCTGATGATTGATGAATCTCACCACTATAAAAATATATCTCTGGATTCCAGACTAAATATCGTTGGACACCATTCAAAAGGGAGTGAAAAGAGCGACAGTCTGCTTGAAAAAGTACATCATGTGTTAAAGCAAAAAGGGAAGGTCGTATTTGCAACTGGAACACCGCTTTCCAATTCGCTTTCTGACTTGTATGTGCTTCAGAAATATTTGCAGCCAAATGAACTTGAGTTTTGTGGAATTTCTAAGTTTAGTATGTGGGCTAATTCATTCGCACAGAGTGAAACGACTTTTGATTTAGATCTTATGCTGAATCCTCGCTTTATAACAAGATTTACCAGTTTTTACAATCTTACAGAACTTCGTGGCCTCTTTGGAAAGGTATGTGATACTTATTATGCAAACAAAGATGAACTTAATCTTCCAGAGTTTCAGGGACATATCAATGTGGTTGTCAAGAAAAGCCAGGAACAGAAGGACTATGATAAAGAGATTCTGGAACGATTAGAGAACATCCGACTTAAACTGGTCGGCCGCAGACAGGACAATCATCTGCTTGTCACGATGGATGCCAGAAATGCGTCGACAGATATTCGTCTGGTGAAAAAGGGAATGGATGATCAGGTTACATACAGCAAAGCAAGTGTCTGCGCAGAAAAAATGAAGGAATTCTACGATCAATATCCTGGAACGACACAGATTGCATTTTGTGATTGTTCCACACCAAAATCCACATTCAATATTTATGATGAATTAAGAAAGCAGTTAGAGCTTCTTGGAATTCCGGCTGAGGAAATCGCATATATCCATGATGGTTCTACGGAAACAAAGCGTAAAAAGCTTTTGGCTGATTTTAACAAAGGAAAGATCAGAATCATGATCGGCAGCACCAAAAAACTGGGAACTGGCGTAAATGTGCAGGAAAATCTGATTGCACTGCATCATATAGATGTGCCTTGGAGACCAGCTGATTTTACGCAGCGCGAAGGGCGTATTATTCGACAGGGGAATCAAAATAAAGAAGTATTCATTTTACGTTATATTACGGAAAACAGTTTTGATGCCTATATGTGGCAGCTGATCGAAAGTAAACAGAAATTTATCAATTGCTTCCTTGCAGGAGAATTGGATCCGGAAGAATACGATGTAAGTGATATTTCAGATATTATATTAAGTTATGCAGAAGCAAAAGCACTTGCAATTGGGAATCCACTCATCAAAACACGTGTAGAGACTTCAAATGAAATCGAAAGACTTCGTATCTTACAACGCAAAAGAAGAAGAGAACTATACGATCTCCAGACTTTCATGGGGGAAGCACCAGAAAAGGAAAGTAAACTGCGAAAACTGGTTGCACAAATGGATGCGGATATCACATGGTATCAAAAAAAGAAAGAGTCCATCGATATGGAGGAACGAGAAGGATTCGGTGAGGAACTCTTAGAAGAACTTTATAGAAACAGAATGCAGCCAGAAGAGCGTGTCTTTGACATCTATCAGGGATTCGAAGTTGTGCTTCCAAAGCATATGTCTTTAGAAAGACCATATGTAATCTTAAGGAGAGAAGATGGTGGTTCTTATTACATTAAGATGGATGGAGATAAAGCGCTTGGATGCAGCAGACGACTGGATTATTTTCTGGAGCATCTTCCAGAAAGAAGAAAACAGCATGCAGATGAGCTTCGTGTATTAAAGCAGAATTATAAGCATGCGAAAGAAGAAATAGAAAAAGGAAACACATATGATCAGGCTCTTTTAGAAGCGGTAGAATTATTGGCTTCCATTGATAAGGAGCTAAATGCAGCTTAAGGGGGTATTAAGATGAACGAACAATTACCAGCAGTATCTATTGGACATATTATTGAAAACATTTCAGACTATTATATTCATCTGGTTGAATCGAAAGAATCATTTCGTAACGCCAGTCTCATGTTCTTATGGGGAGCACCCGGGCTCGGAAAGACATATAGTGTGGAGCAGATTGCAGGGAACCTTAATGAGGCAACAAACAAAAAAGTAGTTGTTATAAAAATCAGATTATCGAATTTTACGAGAACCGATCTGGTTGGATTTATGATTTATGACCGTGAGCGTGAACGTTCAAAATGGCTGCCGCCAGAAATGTTTGTGATGGATGAAGATCCAGACACGATCAATCTCATTTTTCTGGATGAGATTCCAGATGCACATGAGCAGCTTCAGAAAGTAGTCAATCAGATCGTAGATGAAGGAACCGTGGGAGTTCACAGGCTTCCTGAAAATTGCCTTTATATTTTGGCAGGAAACCGCAGAATAGACAATTGTAAGACCTATGAAATGCCGGATTCTACGGCCAATCGTCTTTGTCACTACAATGTACAGCCGGAGTTTGAGAGCTGGAGACGATGGGCAATCAACCATGACATCAACAAATATGTCCTGGGCTATTTGTCTTATGATAATAGTAAACTTTATGATCTCGATAAAAAACGTGGAACAATGGCATTTGCGACACCAAGAAGCTGGATGGCACTTAGCAGATATCTCAATATCATGTCTCATAAACCACTTGATAAGATGTATGTAGAGATTTGCGGTTTTGTAGGGATGGGCGTTGCAGCTTCCTTTCTGGCCTGGTGCCGTGTACAAGATCAATTGCCTTCCATAGACGAGATATTTGCAGGAAATGCAAAAAAATATCCAAAGACACCAGATGCTTTATATGCGCTGGTATCATCGATGACAACTTATGTCAGTCAGGAAAAAGAGAATATTACCATTAAAAGTCTGGAAAATGCGTGCAGATACGCAAATTGTTTTCCAATGGATTTTGCTGCTGTATTTTATAGAAATCTTATGGAGATAAAAGGCATTAAGATGAAAATCCATAACTGTGCAAGTTTTCAAAAATGGATGAGCAAAAACAGCAGATATTTGTGCTAGGAGTGAAAATAATGTTTGATCAGCAGGTATCAAAAAGAATTTTAAGAAGATTAACAGAAGTAAGAACAATGGTGCTGGGAAGATATCCGTTTTTCGGGGGTCTCCTGATGCGTCTGCGCCTTGGACTGGCAGAATGCGAGACTGCATTCACTGATATGAAGCGTATTGTATTCGATCCGGCGTTTGTAGATCGTCTGGATGATGAAGAAATTATGTTTGTGATGCTTCATGAGGTCATGCATTGCGCTTTGGATCATTGCTATAGAGCGAAAAATTTTCAGCATTTAGTGTTCAATGTTGCATGTGATATTGTAGTAAATTCCAATATCATGGAAGTTATGGGTGTAGCTGAGTTTGAAATAGACGGCGGAAAAGTGATGCATCTTGCGCCGGATGGAACCAAAGGAGTGGAACATACAGCAGAAGACGTCTATTTTATGCTGATGAATCAGTACAAAAACTGTGATTCAGATATTAAGATAGATGTATTTAGTCTGCCAGATGTTCCGGGAGGGAAGGCAGACACCCATGAACCATGGAGAACTATGCCGACTGATCCAATGATGCAAAAAGAATGGAAGTCCAGAATCATAGAGGCGGAAGCAAAAAATAGCGGAAAAGGAGAGACTCCTGCAGCCCTGCGAAAACTTCTGGAAGAATTTCACTATCAGTCAAAACTGAATTGGAAGGACCTGTTCAGGCAGTTTATTCAGCTGCATCATGAAGAATATGATTATACGTTCAGCCCGCCTGACCGAAGATATATCGAATTCGATATCTGGGCACAGTCTTTTCGTGTAATAGAAACAGAGATTGTGGAAGATATTTGGTTTTGTATAGATACTTCTGGTTCCGTGTCGCAGGAGAAATTAAACAAGTTTTATGCAGAAATCAAGGCCGCAGTCGAGCAGTACAGAGGGCTTGCTGGAAAGCTTTCATTTTTTGATACATCGGTGACAGAGCCAAAAGAGTTTTCAAGCGTGGAAGAGCTGTGTGAGATACAAGCCGTCGGAGGAGGCGGCACAGATTTCCATGCGATTTTCAAATACATGGAAGAGCACATGATGCAGGATCTTCCTCTTGGTATTGTAATTTTAACAGATGGATATGCCCAGTTTCCGGAAGAAGAAGCGGCGTATGGAGTACCGGTTTTATGGATTATCATGGACACGAATAGACAGCCGCCATGGGGGATGTGCGTGCATGTGAGAAGTAATGAGAATGACGTTTAAATCTATACACCTGATATTATGAAATATGATATACTTTCAACAAGAATATCGTGCAAGGGGGATAAAACATATGAAACACGTATTTTCAGGAGAAACAAAATTAATAAATGATGTTAGATTCAGTGATAAATGGTATCCGGATTTTGATGAGAAAAGGGTGGACTGGGATGACCTTATAGAAAGCAAAACAGTCAGAGAATTTATTGGAAGTATGAAGTTTATTCCACTTTATCAATATATTACAAATTATCTGTATTTCTGGTTTTACAAAAAACAGCCGGAAGGCGAAATTACTTCAGAGATGCTGGATAAGCTGATTGCAAAGACTGCGGCTGAGTTTCGTAAGAACAAGATGCCGGCAGCAAAATGCAAAGAATCCCATATTCGAGAAATGCTTACAACGGAATGGAGCAGAGAGTGGGACAACTTTGAGAATGCAAGTACGGACCGAATTTTTGAGTTGGCACTAGGACTTAATCTCCCAATAGAAGATGTAGAAGAACTCCTGCAAAAGGCAGTGAAAAGAGCGGGATTTAATTATCATGATTCAGAAGAATTGCTGACGTACTGTGTCATCCGATATCAAAAAGAAGATCGTTTTCACTGTTTAAAAGCGCTGCAGCGTGATTATAAAGTACTTGAGAAAATAGAAGATCAAGAGGAAATCGAAGTACGAAGTGAGACGATCGAGGTAAGAAATGAACTGGAATCTATGATGGAGGGGGAAATTTATGCTTCCAATGATTATCAGTTGGCCAAGTTGAATCCTGGATTAAAGTACTTTTTGGAAAAATATAAAGCAGACGAAATCTCTGCAAGAACCGCAGCACGTGTATTTGATGATCTATATCAAAAGATAATAGGAAGATGTGCGGACGAGATTTTAACATACAAAAAGTCAAACAGGGCATCAGAAAATGACTCTTGTGCAGAGACGACACTGAGAGTTACTTATGATGCAGAAAAAGAGGTCATTATTCCTAAAGACACCATTTTTTATGCAAAAAGGAATGAAAGATTATATGGAACGGTGTATGTGGAGTTTTGTACGATAAAAGAGGAAAAACTTCCTGCCTGCGATTATGTGGAAATCAGAATCCCTATCAGGGGCTGCAAGCAGCATTTGATTGAAAAAGATAAAAAACAGATCCCATGCTATATTAAGAAACAAGAAGCACTGAGCTTAAAGAATCCAGAAGAAATCACAGGCCTGAAGGAGATTTTTACCGAAACGACTGTAAAATATTCAGGAAAAGTTGGTCAGTTGGGATATGCAGAAGGGGTATTGGTAGCTAAGGCGGTACCGGGAACAGAGATTCCGGAAGGAACCGTATTTTGTTATGGTGCATGGGAATATGCTTCTACGGAAGATGTGATGACAGAAGCCACTTGGGATATCGAAGTGGAAAGCGTAACATCATACAATGCAGGAGCATTTGTAACAGACACAAATACAATTGTGTATATGAAGAAGCAATTGGATGGTATTTTGGATGTGACAAATCCAAAACCGGTTAAGATGAGAGAAATCACAAATACAATTTCAAAAGAAGTATTTCGTGAATACCTGTATGGTCACAATCTGGTAGATTTGCAGCGGGGAGAAGAGAAAGAGATGGAACCACTTCTTGGAAGATGGTTTACGGAAACAGAAATCACAAGTGTTCGTCTTTCTAAGATCCAGAAGCAGTTGAAAGCAGAAAGAAAGAGCGATATGCAGAAAAATGAAGTAAGACGATGTGACATTATTACATTGGCGTTCTTATATTTCTGCTGCAATTTTACAGAAGAAGATTTCGATGGAAGTGAGGAGTGCTTAAGAGCGGTATACAACGACTTTCTGGATGTAGTGGATACATGTCTGGAAGAATGCAGAATGATGCCGTTCTACCTGGCGAATCCATATGAACGCCTTCTGGCATATTTACTGGTAACAGATACTCCTGTGGATTCGCTTCGAAATATGTGGATCATTGTAAATGCAGGAAGGAGAAACATGAATGAATAACTATGAGCGTATTCCTTTAAAGAAAGGAGAGGTTCTACATCTAAAACTAAAAGATTCCAGAGGAGTAACGTATTCCCAGAAAGCAGAGATAGAAGAATTTCTTGGGGAAGGAGCATCCTGTCTAAGTTATATTGTCAATCTACAGAAAGACAGCATTCATTCTACTCGTATGATCATGAAAGAGTTTTATCCGATCATAAACAATATCAACATTAAAAGAGTAGATAAAAAGCTGAATTTCATTGTGGATGAGGAATCCAGATGGGACGTTTGTTCTGCAAAAATGCGATTTGAAAAATCATACGAAATGCAAAATAAATTATCTGGAAGCGATGCAATGGAGATCATGGTAAAACCATATCAGATTGCAGAATACGGAGACAGTCTGTACTTGCTGAGTGAGATGAATAAAGGTCAGGTGCTCAGTACAGTGGATTTTAAGAATTTTTCACAAAAAATCTGGGTGATTTATCGTTTGGCAGAAGCGATGCAGCTTCTTCATGAACAGGGTTATATCTATATGGATATTAAGCCAAAGAATATCTTATGGATTGAATCACAGCAGATCGTAAAATTATTCGATGTTGACAGTATTATTTCTTATAAGAAGTTAGATGATGTACATGAAATATATGTGACAGAACCTTATGTTGCGCCAGAAATAAAGCATCTGGAGAAATGGTTCGAGCATAAGAAGAAGGACTTTTTAAGACCATCCTGGGATATTTATTGTCTGGGACTGCTTTTGTTCGAACTTGTATTTGAACGTTTTCCAACGAAAGAAGATCAGGAAAATGGATGTGGGAAAGAAGGAGAACTGGAACACATCTGCAAACAGAATGGCTATGATGAAAAAACATGTGAAGGATTAAAAGATATTTTAAAACATTCTCTGAGTCAGAAGTTTATCTCCAGATACAAAACGGCACAGGATATGTGCGAAGCATTGAACGAATTAAAGACAAGAGTGGATGCGCGTGCTTTTATTTCAAAGAAAGAGTTTGTAAAAGCAAATGCAACGATGAAGGCATATTATATGCTGGATCGCTGGCCGCTTTATCAATATGGAAAAAAAATAGAGGAAGAACAGAAGATTCTGGATGTTACGATTATCGGAGAGCATGCAATGCGAGAAGAAATTGTAAAAGCGATTTATTCTTGTACACATATGCTGGATACGACGCTTCGTCTGAGAATCTATGCACCAGACGCAAAGGTGTTCTGGGAGAAATTGGAAGAAAAGAATCCGTTATTAGGAAAGACGATTAAATTATATATAAATGGAAAAGCCGTTCCAAAAGGGCTAGATACAGGTGTATGTTCGCAGCCAATTGCGGAAATCTACTTATATGAAAAGAAAGATATCGTAAGGCTGAAATCAGACTATATTATTTTATTAGAAGGAAAAAGCGAGTGTCGAAGTATTGTCAGAAGAATTCTGGAAAGATATAAAGAAAGAGAACAGAAATTAGTTGCATATTTAGATGACGGAACCAATTATCTGCAGGCAGAGGGGCTGCAGCTTGTGCCAATCAGTTTGACAGATAAATGTTCTTATTATGATGAGAAGCTGCTTGAAACGGAACTATTGCAAAGAGCATTGCATGTACATGCGCTTTATTATCGAGAGAATCATAAAAGAGCAACCTGGGATGAAATCAAAGAAGATTTTGAAAGTAATATCTATAGTATCGAATCTTCTATGAGGGCAGCATTGACTGTGAAATATAAGATGGCTTCCGTTGAACTCGATGCAGAGGCAGATCATATTGCAGAAAAATATTTTGAAAAAGTACTTGTACCGAATAAAGAAGCGAAAGAAAGATTCGACAAACTTACAGCATTAGAACACCTTAGCTGGAGTGCCTATATGATTATCAATGGCTGGAATGCGCCAACGAAAGACCAGATCAGGGATTATGCCTTTGTTGGAAGGAACGATTTCAAAGAAAAGAAAGAACATTTGCATCCTTGCCTGGCAGAGTGCAGACCAGGAAGAGGTCTGGCAGATTGGTCACAGAAAGATTGGAAAGATGCATTTGAAAACGAAGAGATGCTGGCTGGTTTAGATGGTCTTGACAGAATGAGTGTGGAATTACACCATATCGCAAGAAAGAAAGTACCAAAAGCTGTTAAGAAAGTGAACAGTCTCATGGACAGTCTTTTAGAGCTTGTCCTTAAATATCACGCAGAAGAGATTTCGAGTGCGTATAAATGGCTTGGACTTATCAAGGACAGGATTTTTGCAGGAGAAAATAATGCAGAAGCAGTATGGAAACAGGCACAATCTAATTTCCTGCAAATACTTAAGCGTTTGGAAATCTCGAATCCACAATTTGAAGAACTTTTAACGAGAGTGAATCAGGAAATGCGCGTCATTCATGAATATCATTCTTTTCATGATTACAAAAAATCAGACGAAGCGATCATATATGGAATTCCGTATATTTTAAGTGGAGACAAAGTAAGACGCGTTATGAAACCATATATTCCAGGTGAACATAACCGCTGGAAGAATCTCCTGCTTACGCTGTATTTGGAACCGGAAGAATTGATTTTCATTTCAAAAGAGCGAAAGGAATCGGAATTAAAATTCTATCAGAAGTTTTTAGCAGATCGAGGGATTCATACGAAAGTAAGTATGAGAGATACGGAGGTCGCTGCAGGTGACAACCTGAATACTGTGTGGGATGTAACCGGTTTGAAAAAAGGAGAATATAAGCCGAATGAAAAAGCAGTTTATGCTGCATTGCAGGAGGGTGAAATCGTAGGTCTGTCAAATTATGTAAAAGGACAGTTTTTAAGAAGCACACATTTGACGGTAGAAGAGACATTTGATTTATTCGGAGCAAATATTTATTTAAACGAAAGAGAAGAGATTGCTTTATCTTTGGGAGAATGTTACCAGAAAATCTGGGAAGCATATCGAAAAATAAAATCCGTATCATGGGATAAAATGGTAGAGACGTTGCTTCAGGTGGAAAAGAGTCACAAATACATGCTTCCGATGGAAAAAGAGGAAGAGGTTCAGACGTATTGGACGGTGCCGGTAAGTGGAAAAGCAGTAATTCATGCACAGATACATAAGATTTTAAAGAGCTGCCAAAAAGAAGGACTAATTGAAGAATATTATTTTCCAGGTGAGGAGGATGAACTTTCAATTTGGGTAAAAACAAGAGTTAGCGGTCTCTTTGAAATATTAAATCAGATAATTCTGCTTGCCAATGATGAGCCATTACGCCATCAGTTCCATCTGGAGAGAGGGGAAAAGAGAAGATGGGTGGTAAGAGACAAGAGCCTGTATGTAGCATGTGATGTTGATGAAGAATTGGAAAAAGTATTCCACACGTTAGAAGAGCAGGGAAAAGATCCGGTAAGACAACAGATAATCTTACAAAATATGAAAATACAGAATGGAAAATGTACTTTTAAATATGCGAATAAGGGTGTAAAGAAGTGCCTTCAAAGCAAAGACATGATTTTGGACGTCGTTTTATACTATGCATGTATGAATACAGAATTGTTCGACGATGTGGATATTGGAACAAGATACTTCCTGGAAGAGAAAGATGCAAGCGGCATCTGGGGAAGTGGAAAAGCCAAGATGAATTCAGTGACTGGAAATATTGAATGTATCGATGGAGAGTACAAAATCGTAATCCATTGTGAAAAAGATTATTTCCGTCTGTCAGGCGATTCGGAGAAACGCATTTTTTATAATGAAATCGATGTAAAAGAGAAGAAATTACAGGAACAGATTTTATCATTTTTTCAAGAAAAAGAAGAGGACTAATTAGAAAGGGGTTATGATTTATGGAAGGATTACAAGAATTAATGGAAGCATTGGCAGAAAGTGTGCACGATGAATGGATGAGAGGACGCATCAAAGCGGGCTGGACCTATGGGGAGAAAAGAGACGACGAAAAGAAGCAGACGCCTTGTCTCGTTCCATATCATGAACTTCCAGAAGAGGAAAAGGAATATGATCGTCAGACAGCAAAGACGACAATTCAATTCATCCTAGACAATGGGTATAAAATAGTAAAAGAGTAACAACAGGAGAAAATAAAATGAACGAGACAAAAAGTGTTTTTATCAGTTACAAATCAGAAGAATTTGATGATGCGAACTGGATAAAGACAACATTGGAAAACAATGGAATTACGTGCTGGATGGCGCCGCTCAGTATTCAGGGAGGCTTAAGTTATGCAGCAGAGATTCCGAAAGCAATCCGAGAATGTAAGATTTTTGTGTTGCTCTTGTCAGAAAAATCTCAGGAATCCAAGTGGGTACCACGCGAATTGGATCAGGCGATCAATGAAGGGAAAATCATTATGCCTTTTATGATGGAGCAATGCAGATTAAAGGATGACTTTAATTTCTATCTGTCAAACGTACAAAGATATGATGCGTACATAAACAAAGCAGCCGTGATGGAAAAAATGATCAAGGAGATCAAGGCTATTTTGAACATGTATGAAAGCAAAGAGACACCAGAAGATGGAGAGGCAGTATCGAGACAGGAAGAAGCGTCATCAGATGAGGCACACAAAGATGAAAAAACACAGGAAATAAAAGAGAAAAAGATTTCATCAAAAAAGGAAAGACGCATGGATAAGAAAAAAATATTTGGAATTGCAGGAGCTGCAATCATTCTTTTCGTTCTTATCGTATCCCTTTTTAAATTTGGAAATCAGGTTACAATTGGCGGAAAAGAAGTGGCGCTTAGTGACAATTATCTTTATCTAAGAGATGTAACGTTGTCGAGAGAGGATGTAACTAATATTGCAAAGATGGAAGAACTTACGATGCTGACAATGACAAACTGTGTTTTGCCGGATGAAGATTTAGGAGCATTTTGCAATGAAAAAATGTATATCTTAGAACTAGAAAATTGTCAGCTGACAGATGAACATCTTGCAAGTATCGATTTTGGAAAGATGGAATGCCTTAAAACGCTGGATATACAGAAAAATCCAGAGATTTCGGATATAAGTATGCTTGCTGATGTGGCTGATACATTGAAATCGCTGAGCATCACAGATACAGCGGTTCAGGATTTTGAAGTGCTAAGAGAGTTTGGAAGATTAGAATATTTGGCGGCAGAAAATTTGGGATTCGAAGATCTTTCTCTGATAGAAAATAATATGAATTTGAAAGAACTCTATCTGGATGGAAATCAGATGAAATCCCTGGAAGTACTTTCTAAGCTTGCGTCGCTGCAGGTGATCAGTGTGAATAACAATCAGCTCTCAAGTTTAAAAGGATTAGAAAATCATATTCGATTAAAAGAGATTTATGCAGGATACAACAATCTGACGACATTGGAAGGTCTTGAAAATACGACACTTTTGGAAACTGTATTTTTAAATAATAATGAAATCGAAGATATTTCAATCCTGGGGAAATCAGCAGCAGCTTTGAAGGCAGTTTATATCAATCACAACAAGCTGGCAAATCTGGCTTCTTTGGAAAACTGCACATTATTGAAATATCTGAGTGCGGATGATAACCAGATTGAATCTGTTGCAGCATTGGCAAATTGTAGTGCGCTTGAACAGTTGTCTCTCGCAGGTAATAAGATTGCTTCGTTAGAAGGACTTCAGAATTGTGTATTGCTGAAATATCTGAATCTTTCTGAAAATGCGATCACAGATACATCTATACTGGCGGAGACTGTATGGAATGAAAAGGAAGCCCTTATATGGAACCTAAGTTCTAATAAGATCGCGACACTTTCCTTGCCAAAAGGAGTAGGCTTTACGTTCCTTGATCTGCATGGAAATGCAATTACCAATCTGGAAGTACTTTCCGAGACAAGCGGAAGCGGAGTTGCATTCCAGTATTCGGAGTCTGCGGACTACAGCAAGATAGCAAATGCAGAGTTTGTGTATATGTATCTGTTAGATTGTCCTTTGGATAAGCAGGTTTCAGTGGGAGAGACGCTTGGTAAGTATAATACAGATTTCTCAAATGTAGAAGAAGTGGAAGAAGCATTTGAAAATTATATATCCTATAAGATAAAAGGCGTGGAAGAATATTATGAAGTAGAATTTTAGAAATTTAGCAGGGAAAGCAAGTTTCATTATCATTCTGTAACAGCTTTCCCTGTTTCTACTACATATCCTCCATACACTCCGGTCAGTTCAAAAGGTTCAATCGCATCAAAGACCAGATACCTTGTATTCACCGGTTCTGCATCGTTGCTAATAGAGAGTGTGATATGTGGAACGGCTATATTCTGAAAAGCCTCTGCAAGTTTTGGACTGGCAGAGACGAGTTCCACTTTCAGTCCTTCATTGCGTCCATCGTTGCCATATCCAACTGCACGGACGATGAGCTTCTCTCCAAAAAGGCTTTCGTCTACGAATTCCGGTTTATAAGAAAAAGTAATATGCGGACACGCAATCAATTTAGCAAGAGGACTGCAGCTTAGTGGTCTTATATAAGTGGAAAGATCTTCTTGTGGAAAGAAGCATCCTACATACCTATAAATATGGTTGATCAATCGTGATTCCTCCTCAATAATTCTAGTCAGATTTTGATTTTAGTAAATTGTATATCACAAAAAATACGATAACACAAATTCATGCGGTAGTCATTGTTTCGCTGCCGTTTCTCGGCATTGGCTCTTCGCACTTCACTGAGAGATACAAGCGGTTCTCTCACATCTTCATACATCTTTTTAAGCGAGAAAACATCACTCAGCTTCTCATGTAAAATCTGATATTGAGGAACTTCTGTAATACAGGAGAATACAAAATCCGTCTCAAATTCATATAACTGTTGGCGATACGCCTCCAGCTTTTCTAAATCGTTGTAAGTATCCAGTCCAATAATAGTTAAGAACATGTACAGCACATATTTCTGATGCAGCAATAAGACGTACATAAACAGATACTGTGCATTGAAATTTTTATAAAAAGTAGTATAGATAAATTCTTCACGTCCATATGCAGGGCAGGCTAGACAGACAGCCGCTTCCTGCGAAAATCCCCAGGTGATTCCTTTTGATGCAGTATAGACTTCGTCTGAAGCTAGATCAGTACTTTCAGAGTAGACAAAATTCTCATGGTAGCATCTTCGAAGAGAATAAAGTTCATAGCGATAATCCTCTTTAGGCGGCACTTCCAGATAGGTAAGCACATTCGCACGTTCTGTGGAAGGATTGGCATAATAAAAGAAGTCAAAATTCGTATGGGAGTGTACTTGCTCCATGAGCTTTTGAGCAAGTGCAAGGAATGACATCTCGGTGCCATTCGGATGCAGGAAAAATTCCCGGGATACTTTTTTGAGATAATATTGTGCAGAAGAAATCCAGAGAGGCATATTCTCTTCAAATATTACCTGAAAAGCCATGATACACACCGTTGTACTAAAACAATACAATTGTATACGCTCCAAATGGAATCGATACGAAACAAGAAGGTTTTGATAAGTATGTTCTTTGGTGGAATACCAGAGCTCCTTCGAAGCGATGCCAAATTGCTGGCGAGCCTGGTCAGTCAGTTCAAAATGAAAACACTGACAGTTATCTGGATTCTTACTGTCAATCTTATCAGCAACATATTTTAACATGTAACGAATCTCGTCGTGTACACAAATCCAATTCTCATCTTCATTCAAAGCAGCAATCAGATCACGAAATTCCGACTGACTGTCAAAACGAAACGGAATAAAAAAGTAAGACGTATTTTGTGGTGGTCTTGTCATATGTAATCCCTCATTTATCCAATTATTATCTAGTATACTAGATAATTCTGCTTTTGGGAATTCTATTCTTGGTTGAAAAAATTAATGTGGCTTCTTGTGGTATAACCATAATCAAAAGACAGAAATGGAAGGATGTGTTTGCATGGATTACATATTTAAAAAATCAGTGTGGGAGTTAGAAGAAGCATTAAAGAGCATTGAACATAGAATTAAAGGCGTAGAATACGATCCTTTAAGATCAAATTCCAGAGCATTAAAGTGTATCAAAATTGTTTTCCATTATTTAAACCAGATGGATGAATCACAGCGCACAATCCCAAACGCAATCAGACAGCTCGCATTCATTTTAGATGCAAGAGAGTACAGATATATTGCACAAGATAGGCCAATGGAGAATGTGTTTGTGGAGTTTTGTTCACCTTGCGAGGATGCTACATATAAATTAATGAAAGATACTGTATACGCTGCAAAATGGCTGGTGTGTTACTTGGATATCTACGAAAAAGAAGATGATGAAAAAAGAAAAGAAAGCCATTGAAGAACCAAAAGAAAAAGCCTTTTATGCACGTTTGTATAAGCATTTAGATTACTATATTGTGGGACACGAAGATGTGAAAAAGACAATTACCATGGCAGTATACCGATATATGCAGCATGGCAGACGCAATCCGGTACTGATCATTGGACCAACAGGTTGTGGAAAGAACTATACCATGGAAAAGCTGGCAGAGTTTGAAGACATTCAAAATGAGATGGTCGTATATGTCCATGATGTATCAGGAATCACATCTGCCGGATATAAAGGAAATGATGTTCAGGATATTTTCAATGGATTTAAAAAGGCGTGTCATTTAAAAGGAAAGGATGGCAGTAAAGGAATTATTTATCTGGATGAAATCGACAAGATTATCGCGCCAAATACAGATTCCAATGGCGAAAACGGAAATGCAGTCGTACAGCATCAGCTGCTTTCTGCGATTGCTGGAACAGCAGTGATCAGCGGCGTGAACACAAAAAATATCTTATTCATTTTAGGCGGAGCGTTTGGACATTTGGAAGAGATTGAAAAAGAAAAGAAAACTTCTTTCGGATTTGGTACACAGGAAAATATCTGGGGAAAAGCAAACGATGCGACTCTCCGTGAGAACCTGATTTCTTATGGGGCACAGAAAGAATTTCTTGGAAGAATCAGTTCTATTGTAAGAATGAACCGATTGAGTCAGGAAGATTTAAAGAAGATTCTGCTTCATGAAGAAACCGGAGTATTAAAGTTAAAGATGCAGGAATACAAAAGAGACGGTCTGGAACTGGAATTTCAGGATGAAGTGATTGATATGATCGCAGAATTGATCTATAAAGAAAATCTTGGAGCACGTTCCGCTGTAAATATTATTGAAACACTACTTGGAAACTATGACTTTGAAATGTTGATGAAAGGTTATGATAAGATGATAGTTCATCCAGGGATGCTTAAGGGAGAAGAACCACTTTTTACACAAAAAGAGGAGAAAAAGGCAAACAAATAACTATCCCATGAGTTAGGAAGTATGGAAGATAAAGGAGAATGAGAGTATGAAAAGAGTATTAGCAATGGCGGTTTGTTTGATCATGATATTATCACTGATGGGATGCGGTGCTAAGGACAAGCAGGAATGTGCAAACGTTTTAGATGAGTTTCAATATGCATGTAATGAAAAAGATGTGCAGGCGATTCTACGCTGCATCGAACCGGAAACTTCATCGAATATCAGACTTGCGCTTGCGTTTGTTGGTTCGTTTGCAGATATGGAGGAAGAAGAGCTCCTGGAAGAGATTGAAAACTATCTGATCGGAAGCACAGAGGATGTTGATGCAAAAGAGTTGTTCAGTACATTGGAAATGGAAGTAACAGAGTTTAAAGCTGATGGAGATTATGCAGCTGCCTATGTGAATATGTCTTTTGAAGTGATGGAGGTAGAGATGGAAAGGCAAGGGGTCTTCTATTTGACGAAGATTGATGATACCTGGTACATCGAAAACTTGGTAATTGGTTCAGATGCAATGTATTAACTAAGAGAATTACCTTGTCGAAAAGACGGACAGCTATTTTAGCGGACCGATGCATTCAGAAATCAAAAGAAAATATCGAGAGATGAAAGAAGATCTGGATGAACTAGAGTCCCTCATGAACGATTATGCGGTAATGCTGAAAAATGCTGCGACAAAAGTAACAAAGACAGTGAAGGATATTAAAGTGTGAAGGTAATAGGGTTATTTCGTTGACGCTAGTTTATAAATATTTTATAATTAATGAGAATATAGTCGTATTCTGTCGAACTGTACAAATACGTAAAAATACGGCAAAACAGGCGAAAAAACGAGTTCAGCATTTCTAAAAAATCGTGAGAGGGAAGGGAGGAAGAAAAGATGCAAAAAAATAAAAAAATCAAGAGAATTTTTTGCTTTTTTATGGCTCTTATGCTTTTGTCTGGAATCTTTACAAGTATGCCACAGGTGGAGGCGGCGGAGATTACAAAGACCAAAAAGACATACGAAATTGCAGTTGTATTCGACAACTCAGGTTCGATGTATATGGATGGCAACAAGGCATGGTGCAGAGCCAAATATGCAATGGAAATTTTTGCGTCGATGTTGAATTACGAAAATGGTGATAAATTAAAAATTTTCCCAATGTGGGAGGTGACAACGGACGGAACTAAGAACAGTTATGCTCCGATTGACATTACAAGCAGTAAGGATATCGATAAGATTACCAATATGTATACGGAGAATCCTAACAATACACCATTTGAACCAATCAAAGAAGCACACGAATATTTAAAGACTTCAGCAGCTTCTGAAAAATGGCTGATTGTGTTGACAGATGGGATCTTCAATATGGAGACACGTACTCAATCGAATACACAGAATATTACTGCGAGTGAACTGAGACAGAAGTTAATCGCGCTTGCTTCAAGTGAAATCAAAGTACAGTATCTGGGATTTGGAAAGGCTACAGAGCTTCAGTCCAGTGCAGCGAAGTATTTCTATGCAAAAAAATCTACAGATACAAGTTTGAAAGATGACCTGGTCGGTATCTGTAATTCGATTTTTGAGCGTTCCGTTTTACCGTCTGACAGATTGAGTGGTAAGACATTAAAACTTGATCTTTCTATGAAGAATCTGATTGTGTTTGCACAAGGAAAAGGTGCAAAGATCACATCTCTTGTGAATGAAGACGAGGATGAGGTTGGAATCACACTGGATAGTGGACAGAGAACTTATAGTACGATCAGTGCCAAATTTTACGAAAAAGAGGCTGGAGTAGATAACACACTTGCTGGACAGGTTGTTACGTTTGATGCATGCAAGGCAGGCACATATGCATTAAATTATTCTGGGGCAGACAAGATTCAGATTTTCTACGAACCAGACGTTGATATTAGCATCACACTTACCAATCAGGACGGGCAGGTTGTTGATACAAGTGAAAAAGAGATTGCCTCAGGAGAATACACATTGGATTATACAATCATTGACAATGTTACTGGAAAAGATGTGATGGACTCAGAACTTCTTGGAACAGGTACAGAACTGTCAGCAACGGTAAAAGACTCAAAAGGCAATGAAACACCGGTTAAGAGCGGAGACAAGATTACATTGGAGCCGGATGATGCTACATATTTTCATATTAGCGGTAATTATCTCAAGGACTATACTATTTCCACAGACAGCAATCAGGAAGGGTATACATTTGAAGTTACACCGCCTGCCGAAGATGCATTGACGGTTAAGGCAGATGTGACACAGTCAAATAACTGGTACAAGATAAAAGACCATGAAGAATGGGATCCTGTTAAGGTTACACTGGCGCTTAACGGAGAACCAGTATCAGATGAAGTGCTTTCGGCGATACAGTGGGATATCAAGACATCAAAACCACTGGAATTCTGGTATGAGGTGCTTCCGGGCGAATCAGCCTGCAACATCTATATCGGGCATACGCAGGATGGTGAATTTGCAGAGCCGGAGACGGGAAGATACAAGATGGAAGTGCACGCAAGTTTTGTGGATGAATATGAACGAGAAATCAAGGGAGATGACACTGTAAGCTTTGAGATCCAGACATATTCAGCGTTCTGGAGATGGCTTATTTACTTATTGATTCTCGCGGTGATTGCACTTATCGTTTTATATTTCATGAGCCGTAAGGTGTTGCCAAAAGGAATGGTTGCGGATGATATTCGTTTTGCAGTAATGGGACAGCCAATGATCAATGGCGGGGAAATGTCTTATGTTGCTTCAGCAAAAAGTCTGGAGATTGATTCCATTCCAACTCCAGCGATACCAGAAGCAGAGTGTCATATTTCATTTGTAGTGGAACCAGTCGATCGAAGATGGACGCCTTCAAGAAGAAGAAGAGTGTGCATTGTAGGGGTAGATGCAACTTCACAGCATGTTACAAGAATCAAAGCGGATTCAACTATCTTTCAACGAACACCGGACGGTGAATGGGAGATGAGGGGGGCACCAGGCGAACCAATCCACGAGATTGTAAGAGATGCAACCTTCACTGCGGAAACTAATTATTCAACACTGAGATGTACTACAACACATTTATAATATGAGGAGGACTTTATTATGGCAATCAAAACTGAGAAGCTAAACGTGAACCAGCCGCCAGCTACACTGTTTGTTGGTGTAGGTGGAATTGGATCAGAAATCGTAGTCAGAGTTGCAAAACGATGTAAGAACGGCGAAACAAAAAATGTTCGTTTTGTAGCAATGGACACCAATGCAAACGATTTAAGAGGCGTGAAAGGAGCAAAAGAAGGCGTGGTGCACATCCAGACTTCTTCTACACAAAGTGTAAAAGATTATTTGGACAAAGATGATTCGGCACGCACAAAATGGTTCCCAAACAATACAACACTCTATCCAAAGACAGTGTCAGAAGGTGCAGGACAAGTTAGAGCAATCTCAAGACTTGCATTAAATGCAACAATTAAAACTGGTGAAATTCAGAAGTTATATAAAGCGATCAATGAGTTGTTCTTAAAAGACGGCGGAGATTTGAAGCAGGCACTTCGTGTGGTTATCGTTTCTACTGCAGCCGGTGGTACAGGTTCAGGTATTGCAATGACAGTAGGTATGTTGATCCGTGAATACCTTCATAAACATTATCGCGAAAAATCATCCATCATCCGTGGCTATATCGTATTACCAGGTGTAATTGAGACAGTAATTTCAAGTGAAAATGAAAGAGAAAGTCTTCGTAGAAATGGTTACGCAACCATCAAAGAAATCAATGCATTCATGATGAAAGCAAGTGGTTTCTGTGGTGTAAAAAAAGAATTAGAAAGATTTAAAGATTTACACGTAGAAGTACCGACAGCAACAGGCGGTGTAGAAAAGCTTGATAAACTTCCATTTGATTTCTGTTTCTTGTTGGACCGCGTTGACCAGAGACAGGAAAGCATGCAGTCTTTAGAACAATACAAAGAATTTGCAGCACAGAGTCTTTACGAACAAAACATCGGACCAATGCAAGGAAAAGCATTCTCTATGGAAGATAATGTTATCAAAGAGTTTGCAAATGGTGACAACCTCGGAAGAAACCGTTTCGGTGGAATCGGTGCCTCTATTTTAAGATATCCATACGAAGATATCGCAGATTACATTGCTTATGACAGAGCGATGGAACGCATCGGCAGCGGAGAGGTAGCTGGCGAATGGCTCAAATATGATGATGAATTCAAGGTTCGTAAGGCAGAGTTCAAGAAAAAACGTGCAATGGCAATGGAAAAAGAACCTAAACTATCAGAAATATACGTTTCAGAAGTCAACAATGACGAAACACGTTTTGGCGTGGATGTAAAGAGTTATCTTTCAAATGATATAGACGATGTGGCTACACAGATTTCACGCAAGATCAATACATTCCTTTTCAATTTCAAGAATGAGATTGTAAAGAGTTTCGTAGAACTTCCAGATGTAATCTCTCTGGATGTACAGGTAAATGATTTTACACAGAAAAAAGCATACGAAACGAATCCAAGTTTACGTGGAAAAGGTTCAAGAAAGTTAACAACATTAAGAACTTATGAATCACAAATTAAGAAAAATGCAAACTCAACTGCAAAAGCACGTGCGAAAGCGATTTTATATAATGCGCCATCACTGAGTCATGATGTAAAACCATACCATTTAGAATCACTTTTGAAGACATCAAAAGGCGGTATGCATCCGAATGCAATCCGTTATGTCCTCTACACTTTGAGAAATGTAGTAGAAAAAGAATTAAAAGAAAGCATCAGCACAAATCTTAGCAGAGCCACAGAAGATATTCAAATCTATGGTCAGGGCAAAAAGAGTAATAAATATGCTGTAAAAGGTGAAAAAGAGATCACTACATTAGATCAGCTTTGTGCACTTGACAAACCAAATGCAAATGAAAGCGGAAAAGGCAACGTAGAACTTTGGGATCAATTAAACAAACATATCCCAGCTTACAGTTCATTCTTAATGGAATACCGTGATGCAGTATTGTATGACGCAGCATATAACGTTGCACTCGATTATATCGACAGATTAAATACAGAATTCGAAAGATTTTTCGCAAGTTTCGAAGGCAAAGTAGTAGAGCTTTCTCGTATGAAAGAAGATATTGTAGCTAAATTAAAATTCAAAAAAGGGGACAGTGTTTTACATATCTGTGCGACACAGAAGCACCTGGATAGAATGTCTCAGATGTGTCCAGAGGGAGACGATGGAATGCTCCTTCCAGATGAATTGAATGCCGATATCTTTGATTCTGTGAAACGCAACGCAGAAAGTGATAGACTTTCTTCTTATGATCCATATGGGGAAAATCCAAGAGTAGACATTTTTGACAATGTATTAATTGATTATTTCCGCGAATCTGTGCGCAAAGAATGCTCAGATATCATCGATCTTGATATTATCAGAGCACTTTTAACAGAGTACAAATATAATAGATACTTTGAAGCAAACAGCTTACTGGAAGAAGATGAAAAAGCAGTCATTCCAGTGATTACAGAAGAGGAAAAGACAAACTATTTACTCGAAGTAATCAATCGTGGTATGAAGCTGGCTGCACCTGGTATTGGCTGCGCAAACTTTGAAGAACCAAGAACAATCGAAGTATGTGCATTCAATCAGGGATTAGAAAAACTTCGCAATGTCAACGTGAAACAATTATTAGAATCAGCGATCTTAAAACCAGAAGCATCGGACACTGTTTCAAAATACGAACTTCGATTCTTCAATGCATTTTATAATGTGACACCTGACATGCTTTCACGCTTCAAGGCTCCAGAAGAATGTAAAGAAGATGAACTTTATTCAGAAAATGGAGGAATCTACTATGATGCTTACCATAAACATGTAAGCAAAATCGGTCCGGACTCTACAAAATCAGCTTGTATTTCATTGCATATCGATAAGCGTTGGGATTCATTGACAGAGATGCCGGAAATGTCGATGAAAAATCATTACAATGAGATGGTCAGAATTCATTCTGCATTGATTTATGGTATTGTACATGGCATGATCAAGACCTATCCATCCTCAAGATATGACGCACAAAAACGTATCTACCAGTTAGAAGATATGGAAGGTGAGCTTACAAAATTCGTGGTTTCCAACAATACAGAATGTGATGAATTCTATGAAGTATTAGACGCTTTATATAGAGACAGAGCTTCTGTAGAAACAATCTACGAGATTGCAGAAGAACGCCGCAAATATGACGTAGATTCAAACCACAGATATTCAGAAAGTGCATTCGTAAAAGATATTGAAAGCTTCATGATTGGCGATGGCCATGATGAACCTGTAAGTCTTTTCGAAATTCCACTTACATACTACAATTCACTTCCTCGTTCGAAGATGGATGACAATGAATTATCGATCATGATCGATAGTGTTATCGATATCTTAGAAAAAGAAGTAAACAGATACGAACAGGAAATCGACAGAGAACCATTCTTATCAAGTCAGTTAGATGCACAGTTCCGATTATTGATCAAGAACTTCTTAAATGATGAATTTAATGTAAATGACGTGATGAGAAAGAACTCAACTTTGGAAGACAACCGTGTAATCAACATGGTATTCCGTAAAGTAAGCAATAAGATCAAAGCATTAAATACATACAGATTTAACGACAAGATCGCAGAATTACGCAAACTTATGCGTCAATAATCAAAGGGGACTACAAAATATAAGGAGGTGAAGTTGTGTTTACGGTTATTATAGCTGAAAAAGAGATTTTGGATTTGTATAAAGAATTTCATATGTTTCTGGCACCTTTTGACAGCAAAGACATCGTCTTTTGTGAGTGGAACAGAGAAGGAGACAGTCTGGAAGAAATGCTTCCTGATTTATACAAGACGATTGATCTTAGAAGCGAATGGAGAGCTGTTATTGTCAATCAGGACGGTTTACGAAAGCTGAATCCGTTTCATTACACAGGTTATAGCGAAAGCAATAACATGGGCAGATTAAACTGGAATGAGATAAAAGAACGCCGAGAAAGACGATTTGAAAGTTATCAAAAAGCCATCCATAATCCATTAACAAAACTTACATCAGCGCTTTGTGGTGCTCCTGTGATTGGGACTGTAATTCAGGATAGACAGATGTATCAGGATGTGATTTCTGGTAAGATAGAACTTTATGAGTGCATGCTCAAAATGAAGCTGCAGGAAATGAATATTAAAACTCTTGCAGCTCGTTTACGAGCATTTCAGCAGAAGAAACTCTATAAGTTTGTAAAAGAAGCAGATATTGAGCCGCTTATCGGATTGATTGAAAAAGAAGATGTATCCGGAATCATTCAGATAATCGGTGTTTCAAATGTCATCGAATTCATTCAGTTTATCGGTGAATCAGATCCATATTTTTCAGATCCAGAGTATATCGAGTGTATGGTAGAGAATACGATGAAGAAAGACTTGCTCGAACAGATTTTTGCCGGATTCCATATGAAAGATCATGCTCCGGCAGAGGTGATCTGTCTCTCACCACGCACCTACGATATGGAGTCTCACATAAAAAGTGTGGACTGGAGCGGCAAGGATGAAATTGAATATTCCCGTTTTGCAGAATTCAATCTATATCCAGAAATATTAAAATACATGGTATTTGATATGTTCCCGGAAGAGCATAAGCAATATGCAGCAGATCAGGTACGATTCTTGTGTCTGCTCCTTGTACTGGCCGGGAATGCGTCACCGCAGGGTGTATTAGCAAAAGAACGAGTTTATCGTGTTGACGTACAGTTTGAAGAAGAAGCCGTTGGCCATTTCTGTGTACGTTATATTAATAAATTGAAAGCAACACTTTCAGAAATAAAAGAATTGGAACTGCAGGTAAAACGGGAGAAGAAACAGAAGCTGGACGACGAAATTGCCCGCCAACTGTTTGAGGCAGATGTAGAAGTGCCCGTAAGAATCAATTCTGAATTAGATGAAGAGGGACTTTTTGCAAAGTACTCTCAGATCGGTCTGTCAGGCAACTGCCCTCAGAGTGAGGCGGTATACTGGGCAGAGCAAAGTCACAATATTAAAAAACTATTTGTTCGATATCTAAGAGAACCACGTCGAGCTGTGAAGACGGCTGTGAAAGATGATTTCCGAGTTCAGAATAGTGTGGAAGATGAAAAAATCCTTTTATTAAATGAATATCAAAAAGAAGATATTATTTATCGTCTGCAGGAAGAAGAACAAAATATGGTAGAGACAGCTACTACACAGTTGTTCAATACGGCTGAATACAACAAAAGGATTGAAGAAGCAGATGAAGAACTGCAAAGAGCAATCGGTCAGAGAATGAGTCGCAATAAAACGATAATAGTCGCATTGATTGCAGCAGCGGCATATTTGATCGGCTTCCTTCCACTCATTTTCAATAACCTAAAATCGGTGAAATCGGCCTTATTTTCACTTAGTATTACGGGGATTGCAATCGGAGTATTCCTGGTAATTGGTTTTATCTTTTTATTTGTATTAAGACGTCAATTGATTCATCGTTTCAAACATTTTAATTATGTGATGAGTGGTATTTGCAAGGAAATTGAAGATGGGCTTGCAGAGTTTTCAAAATATTTAAGCCATGCATGCAATGTGATGAGAGAGTTTTCGATTCTTAATTTTGCTAAGAGAGAAGAAAATCGTAAAGAACGTATTCTTAGAAAGCACCAGCTTGATGTCGTTCGTAAGATAGAAGAAGTAAATTCTACATTTGCAAGTTACATTTCACCGGAAATCGTCGATACAGAAATTCCAGATCCGTTCGATTTCGATTTTTCAGTAATGAGAAATTACAATTACGATATGAATTTCCTGGAAACATACAATAAGATCGTATACATGCAGCCAGGGAATTTGATTTCAGTACCAGTTGACTATTTGAAATCCATTACAGTAACCAGGGAGGAATTGTATGATTAGTTTTGTTTTAAATCTAATAAAGGCACTTTTGATACCCCTCCCGGTTCTATTGGTATGCCTGGCAGGACGTAATAAAAACCTGCCAAAGCCAGAGAGAAGTAAGCAGTTTCTGATGCCAATCGTGGCATTGGTATACGTTGTTGTGATGATGTTGTTTATGCATCCAATCAACTCAGCACTTACATTTTTTTTCCAGAGCATACCAAAATGGATTGCTATGCTGGGGAGAATTTCGTGGATGCCAGAGTTTTTAAGCACAATCTCGTTGAAAATCAGTGGATTTCTTTCAAACGTGCTTCAGGCACTCAACTTGAACTTCTGGGTATTCTATATAGCAAATATCCTGATTATGCTTATATATTATGTCGTAAAGAGTATTGCTATCCGAGTTATGAATGACACCATCACAAGTGGTTCACAGTTTCATATGTTTGTAGCAGAGAAATTTTACGAATATTTTCCGGAAAAAGGCAAATGGTGTGTCAGAGAAGATTATGTTCAGGCTAGAAAGTTATTAAAAGTATTCTATTATAGTGCAATGGCAATCTCTTTCCTGATCATGGCGGCCAGTCCAAAATACTACTTTGATAAATTATTAAGAACCGTGTTCTATCCAGTCTTTGGAATTATCATGGTTGGAGAACTTTATTTCTATCTGGATGGAGCAACCAAGAGAGAATATGTAAAAGATATCTTAGGAGAAGATGAAGATTCTTATAAAATCGTCAACTACTCATTGCTTCGCAAATTCCTCCGTTCTTTATTCCAAGACAAACTGTTGTCGGAAAATACAAGCATCAATAATGCGCTTATGTACGGCGTGACAAATGACGAAGTCATTGGCGAATTAGAAAAGAGTGAAGATCCAAAAGTAGCTACATTTGCATCTTATGTAAAGGCATTAAATGCTAAAGGCTTTAAACTGGATCATAATTATTTAAAATCTTCTCTGGATTTATTAAACGGAAAGAGCATCCTGTTTAACAATCCATTTTACAACGATTTGATTCCTTATGCATTTTATCCAATGAATCGCAAGCTTCTGAGTCACAAGAAAGTACTCGTGATCCTTGGACGCCATGCGATTGAAGATGACATTGCAAAATGGCTGGAAAAGGGGATTGAATCTGTTACAAATATTCCATTTATGTGGAAGATAGGAGTATTAAACTCGGAAGAACAAGAGTTAGATATTGGAATCATCACACGTTCTGATGTCTTAAATATGGAATTACATAATGCAAATTCCCAGTTCTTGTCAGAAGTAGGGTATGTAGTGATCATGGAACCTTCCAAATTGATCTCAACAGCTCAGATCGGGCTGAATCTGATCGTGAAGCAATGTAGGCAGGATGAAAATAATGAAGTTGTGTATTGTTTATGTGACAAGAACTGCGACGGACTTATCGATGCCATGTCTCATATTTTGATGACAAGTCTTACAGAAGTTTCTGCAACACAGAAGCATCTTGGAACTTCGTCTTACATGTGCTGGGAGGCAGATGATGAATACTTGCATCACAGATTGATTCCAAACATCTCCAGATATCTTGGGTTTGGTACAGAGTTGTCTTTTGCAGCTCTGAAAAACCAGGTATCAAAAGCAAAATGGTATGGCGGCGAAAGTTTTCCTGTCAAAGATATCCATTGGATTGATAAGCAATACTATTATGAACTTATGAAGTATGCTGGACTTCCAACGAGTCAGGATGCGATGGATCAGCATTTTGAAACTTCATCAAACTTCTGGAGTGCAGGAATCGAAGACAACAATTATTTCACAGTAGAAGATGAATCCTTCAATATGTTTGAAATTCTTCGCAACTTTGCAACAAGAAGCAGAGAACAAGGTTTTATCAACGTTATTTCTACAGATTATCTGTTAAAAGACTATATGGCGGACAATGCATCTATTTTTGAAACAGATGCAAAAGCGATTCCGTATATTGTTGCAGATTATGCGCGTACAAATCGTAATACAATCTTAAGACTGGTATTAATGATGAGTAATTTTCCGGTAAGTGAAGAGGTTCTGAAAAAGGAATTATCTTTAATTGGAATTAAAGTATACAGTCTGACAGAGCAGCTTTGGTATGAATTATACAGGTGTTATACAAATACAGCAGAGCTTCAGACACTTCCAGATAGTTACAGGGAAGCAGTAAGAGCAGTAAGCACAAAACAACTTGTAATCGGGGAGTTTGCTGCTGATATTTCATTGTTCCGCATAAAAGATTCATTTAATGTACAGTCAGGCGAGATCGAGAAAACATATTTTATCAAAGAAAAAGAATTTCTGAATGCCTGTGTAACGGAACTGAAATCGGCAGGTTATGTGGCAGAAGATGAAAAGGGAGAAAAATATTACATAGGTTCGGAATTAAGCGGCCATATCTATCAGAAATATCTCCCAGGTCAATTCTTTACATTTGGCGGAAAGTATTATGAGATGCTTTACCTCACAGCCGACAATCAGGTATTGATTCGTCGTGCGGCAGACCATATCAATGGACGTCCGACTTATAGACAGATTCGTGAGTATACAATCAGTGGAATCATCGAATCCGATAAAATCGGTGCGAAGCAGAACATTTCTGGTATGAGAGTAACAAAAGCATACGCAGATATTCGTGTGGTAACACCTGGTTACTATCAGATGAAGCGATACAATGATTTCAAAACAGCGAAAAAGATTTCTTTTGAAGGAGAAAAGAACCAGATTCCTGCAAGAAGTTATTGCAATAAGGAAATCTTGAAAATCGAGTTTACAGATGCAGAAGGCAAATTCTCTGACAATGTTCGTTATACAATTGCAACATTGATGAATGAGATTTTCAAAACATTATTTGCAGAAAATCAACCTTACATCTGTGCTCTGACAGAAGATGAATTTGTTGATAAAGAAAATACGATCTGTCCGATGACATATAGTATCAAAGCAGAGAATTGTGAACTTTCTAAAAACACGATTTACATCGTGGAAGACAGTCAGCTCGACTTAGGACTTATTATCGCAGTGGAACGTAATCTAGACCGAATCTTACAGATCGTTCACGATTATCTTGACTGGCATAGCCAGGTTATGGATGAGAGCTTAAATCCTCCTCCGGATCCGGTACCGCCAATCGAGTTCGAAGAAGAGGAAGACGAGGAAGACGATACTGCTGCAAAAGAACAGGAGAAGAAGCCAGGCTGGTTTGCAAGATTCCTTGCATGGTTAAAGAGCCTTTTCGCACGCGAGAAAAAGTCGAATTTTCCCAGGCTAGGGGTTGCGAACTCTGAAGAAGAAGAGGAATTTATTCGTAAGGCATATCACCTTCGTTACTATACTTTATTTGGCGAAGATGATGAGCCTGTCAATTTTGATTTGTTTGCAGCCCTGGACTATCTTACAGCAATCGGTCCTTCGCAAAATGCGCTGAAGCAGGCGCGTGAAGGGAAAAAGATTGCAGAATATATGGAAGCCACATTTCAGCCGGCAAAAGCCGGTGCCAGATACTGCGATTTCTGCGGCGCCCAAATCTTTGGTGTGGAATATGAGACACTTTCAGATGGCAGAGATCGCTGCATGAATTGCGGCCGTACAGCAATCAGAACAGAAGAGGAATTTCGCAGGATCTTTGAAAATGTCAAACGAAATATGGAAGCCTCTTTTGGTATCAAATTCACTGCGGCTGTGCATGTGGAGATGGTTAACTCTCAAACACTGCACAAACGTCTCGGGAAGGCGTTTATCCCGACACCGAAGGCAGACGGAAGAATTCTGGGAGTTGCAATTTCAGATCGAAATGGATATACACTTCTGGTGGAAAACGGTTCACCAAGAATGGCATCCATGCTGACCATGGCACACGAATTGACTCATATTTGGCAGTATACACACTGGGACGATAAAGCAATTCGCAAAAAGTATGGGAAAGAGTTGTTTCTTCAGGTTTATGAAGGAATGGCAAAATGGGTGGAAATCCAGTATGCATATCTGATCAATGAGCCTGGAGTTGCAAAACGTGAAGAGATTATTACGTCGTACAGAGATGATGCATATGGACACGGATTCTTAAGGTACCATGCAAATTATCCATTTTCATTGGGAACAGTGATTACCAGACCGACACCATTTATGAATCTGCAGACACCGCTTGATTTTCAGTACTGCGGAAGTATCAAGAGGCCAGGAGTGCCACAGTCCGGCGAGGATGGATCGACGGAAGGAACGACGGAAGAAACAGGCAAACAGCCTACATTAAAAAAGAAACCTACAGACGGTCCAATTGACCGGACCCCAGGAGAGGTTTATTACTATGCCTATGAGAAGCTGAGTGAGCCGGAAAAACAGGCATACCATGCGATATTAGATGGGATCAGACATTTTGCTGATTCGGTCGAAAATATACCAAAAGGTCTTACGATAGATCAGATTTTTAGAATTATTCATTATATTGGATATGATCATCCGGAAATTTTCTGGTTCCAGTATGGTTCTACCGTAAACTATCATCAATCAGATTCTACGGCATATAAAGTCAATCTCAATTATCCTATGACAAAGCAGGAAGCAGAGAAAAGACAGAAAAAGATTGATACAGCACTCAAGTATTTCCTTGCTAAAATTGATGATTCCATGAGCGATTTTGAAGTGACACTTCGTATCTATGAGAATATTATTCATCTCGTTGATTATGACAGCATCGCATTGGATATTCAGGAGAAAGATCAGAATTTCCGAGAGAAGCCAGATGATCTGCGTTCGATTTATGGTGTTTTTGTAAACAGAAAAGCTGTGTGTGCAGGATATGCAAAAGCAACACAGTATCTGATGAATCGATATGGACTCCAGTGTACATATATCCTAAGCGATACACATGCGTGGAATCTCATAAAATTAGAGGGCGAATACTATCATCTTGATACTACATGGGGAGACAGCTCCAATACACAGATTGAAAAAAATTATTCCAGCGAAGTAGGCTATGATTGTTATTGCATAACAACGAAAGAAGTGGAAGCACTCGAAAACCATAAGGCATTAGAAGAACTTTCGCTTCCAACTTGTACAGCAACAGCTTGTAACTATTATCATAGATTCGGATTATTCTTCGATAAATATGATCTAGACAGGCTGAAATCGATTACTTATGACGCGGTGAAAAAAGGAAAATCCAAGATTACGATTAAATGCTCAAATTCCTCTGTATTGAAAGAATGGATTCAGAAATCGATTGAAGAACACGAATTCAGAGACGTAATCCAATATATCAATCAAAAGAGTAAAGTAAAAATAGAAGAATCCTACTCCTACTCATACAGTGATACGAAAAACACGATATCATATTTTTTTACAAAGAATTAAAGGAGAAGGAAGTTTAAACGGAGGCTGGAAATTTGAAAACAGACAATGGAGGCGAATTTTTTGAACGTACGCCATATCATGACCGCCATTATACATTGTACGGGGGCGAAGGAGATTCGACCCCGTTCGATATAGATGTTACGCGGGAGTATCTTTCGGGAATTGGCTTTGAAGGCAATTCCTATAAAAAAGCCCGTAACGGAAAAGAGATAGCGGAACATATCGAAGCGACATTCAAGCCAGCAAAAGCAGGAGCCAGATATTGTGATTTCTGTGGAACAGAAATCTTTGGAGTAGAATACGAGACACTTGCAGATGGAAGAGACCGCTGCATGATCTGTGGAAGAACAGCGATCAAGACGGAAGTGGAGTTCCAAAAGCTTTTCCAGATTGTAAAAAGAAATATGGAATCGGCATTTGGCATTCGATTTGATGCTGATATTCATGTAGAGATGGTAAACTCACAGACGCTTCATAAACGGCTTGGTCAGGCATTTATTCCAACGCCTGAGGCAGATGGAAGAGTTCTTGGAGTAGCTATTTCAGACAAAAAGAACGGTTACACGTTGCTTATTGAAAATGGTTCGCCAAGAATGGCATCTATGCTTACAATGGCACATGAACTTACTCATATTTGGCAATATCTGAATTGGGATGACAAAAAGATTCGAAAAAAATATGGAGATGATCTTAGACTTCAGATTTATGAAGGGATGGCAAAATGGGTTGAAGTACAATATGCGTACCTGATCAACGAACCTGCAGTTGCCAAGAGAGAAGAGATTCTCACATCATACAGAAAAGATGAATACGGGTTTGGATTTTTACGTTATCGTGCAAATTATCCATTTTCAACGGGAACAGTCATCACAAGACCTACTCCGTTCATGAATTTGGATGACCCGTTAACTCCACAGTTTTGTGGAAAAATAAAAGGGACTCAAGGGGGAACCGATGAGGGCTCTATAGGAAAAAACAAAAAGAAACGCAGAAAAGGCGGGAAATTCTGGCTGATTCTGCTCCTACTCTTACTTCTCTTACTCGGAATTGGATTCTTGTTCGGAGACAAGAATGGCGAGGAAAAAGAAACTGAGACAAATCAGGAGATTGTCGAAGAAGAGGAAGAAGAAGAGGAAAAAGAGGAAAAAAATGAAGAAAAAGAGATTACGTATTATGCACATGAAACTTTGAATCAGAATGAACAAGAGCTTTATGATATATTATATGAAGCTATCATGAATTTTGAAAAAGAAGTTACCAATATACCAGCAGACACAACGGTAGAGATGGTCAATGATGTAATGCGTAACATGGATGCAGATCACCCAGAGATATACTGGCATCGTTTTGCAGTCACAAGTTACTACGATCAGATAACTGGAGAAGTAACAAAAGTTGAGATTCCGTATTGTCTTACACAGCAGGAAGTAAAAGACAGACAGGCTAAGATCGATCAGGAAGCACAGAAACTACTTGATACATTGGATGAAAGTATGAGCGAATATGAAATTGCGCTTCGTACCTATGATTTCATAATCCAGTCCATTCATTATGATACATTGGCACTTGAACAGGAAGAGAAAAATGGACCACCATTGGAAGAACCAGATGACATCCGATCAATCTATGGTGTTTTTGTCAATAAAAAAGCAGTATGTGCCGGATATGCATCTGCATTCCAATATATTATGCAGAAATTTGGAATCGAGTGTGCTGTAATCTCTAACCCGGACCACGCATGGAATCTGGTGAAACTGGATGGGGAATATTACTACGTAGATGCGACATGGGGAGACGGCTCCAATACAAAAGCATCAAAATACTATTCAGATGCGACGAATTATGATTTCTTCTGTATTACGACGGAAGAAGTAAACAGACTGGATTCGCATAAAGCGGATGATTGCTTTAAACTTCCAGAGTGTACTGCAACAGCATGTAATTACTATTATAAAGAAGGGCTCGTTATAGATTCTTATGATCTCGATCAGATTCAGACATTGATATGTGATGCATTAAAGGATGGTCAGTATACGATTGCTTTCAAATGCAGCAGTGCAGATGTCAGACAGGAATGCTATACACAGCTTGTACAAAATAATGAAATCTGGAAGGTTGTAGACCATGCACAGACACTTGGTATTGCGCTTCAATCAAGCTACAGCTATGGCGGAAGCGAAGAATTGAATACTCTGACATTCATTTTTGAAAAACAATAAAATACTGTTATAATAGATTCAGATTAGTTAACGGAGGAAGAGTTATGATTTGGAAAATCTGTTTTATTGTTTCGGTTGCTGTTTTTCTGAGTGCAATATCTGCAGCCGTTATTTTGACGAATAAAGAATACCGGAAGCGTATGATGATAACGCCATTTCATTTGTTTTTTGGTGGCGTTACGCTTTCTTCTATGTGTTTATTTATTCCAATTTATGCAAAAGTTTTCCAGGGAGAAGATTTTTATATTTGGAAGATCCTTTTATTGTCACTGCACAATACGATTCGTCTGTTTATAGTGGATGGAGAATTTACGATCATTACTGAAAATATAGTTGGTCTGGAGACAGGATTTCGGAACATCTACTCATTATTTTCAGCAGTTATTTTTGTGATTGCACCGTTTTTGACATTTGGAGTGGTGTTATCCTTTTTCAAAAATATATCTGCATACAAAAACTATCTTCTGAGTTACTTTTCAGAAGTCTACATCTTTTCTGAACTGAATGAGCAGTCTTTAGAACTTGCACGGAGTCTGAAAAGGAACAATAAAAAAAGAATCATTGTTTTTACAGATGTATTTGTAAAAAATGAAGAAACGTCTTATGAACTTACGGAATCGGCTCGTGAATTGGGTGCGATTAACTTTAAAAAGGATATCACGCTGATTAATTTTGGTGTCCACAGCAAACAAAAGCCGATTACATTTTTTATAACAGGGGAAGACGATGATGAAAATATCAAACAGACACTTACCTTGATCGCAAAATACAATGATAGAGAATCTACATCGCTTTATGTATTTTCAACCAGTATAAACAGTGAACTGCTGTTAAATACGACTCCAAAAGGGAAGATGAAGGTGCGCCGTGTGAATATGGTGAAGTCACTCATCAGCCGTAATCTGTACGATGATGGTGCAAAGATTTTTGAAAATGCAGTCGCATATGATAAGGACGAGAAGTTGATTTCAGCGGTTGTAGTAGGTCTTGGAAAACACGGAACAGAGATGGCAAGGACACTTCCGTGGTTCTGTCAGATGACGGGATATCGTTTTGTAATGAATGCCTTTGATCAGGATAAAAAAGCGGACTCATGTTTTCGTGCGTCATGTCCGGAACTGATGGATCAGGAGCACAATGGTAATTTTAATAACAAGTTTGAAGCCCGTTATCAAATTGATGTTCATTCAAAAATGGATATTGAGACAGAAGAATTCTGGAATACAATGAAACAGATAGAACGGGTTACATATGTATTTGTGGCATTGGGAGATGATGAAAAAAATATCAGTGCGGCAGTGAGACTTCGTTCATGGTTTGAAAAGAGAGGTCTGCATCCTCAGATTGACGCAATTGTATATAATTCAGATAAGAAAGAGGCACTTACTGAAATTACCAACTATTCAGGGCAGCCTTACGATATTAACTTTATCGGAGATATGCATTCTTCATATTCAGAAGAAGTGATCCTTCATTCAGAAATCGAAGAGATTGCTCTTCAAAGACATTTGAAATGGGGGAAAGAGGAGGAGTTCTGGAAATATGAATACAATTATCGTTCATCCATAGCTTCTGCCATCCATAAGAAAATGAGGATCATATGTGGCATTCCAGGAGCAGAAAAACTGATTAAAGATAGAACGGAAGAAGAAAAGAAAGTACTACGCAATTTGGAACACAGCAGATGGAATGCATATATGAGGGCAGATGGATTTACTTGTTCCAAAGTAAGGAACAATCTGGCAAAAACACATCCAAGCCTGATACCATTTGACAAGCTTCCGAAAAAAGAACAGGAAAAGGATGATGATTAACGAGGTACTTCTGACTCCTCTTAAAATGTAATCATAGTAGAAAAGGATTACATTTTAGGAGGAGTTATTTTATTTTAAAGGAAATTATTGCTTTTCTGCTTCAAGCGCATCAAAACAGCAGTTCAAGTGTATCATATGTGAAACGGCAATAATTACGCCTCGGAGCATCATCTTTTCATCGGAAACTGTGATTCCGATATCTTCGACCGTTTTGTGAATTCCAAAACTGTAAAACAACATATTTTCCAACTCCGAACAAAAATAATCGTATGCGACTTGATCTGTATATACTCCTTTCTGCATACGAAAAAGTTTGGCAATGTTCTCTAAAGGCAGAACATTTTTAATAATGGCTATCACCATTAGATGTGCGAGCTGCTCTGGAAAATATTGTTTTTTGACAGGACCTGGAAAAACTTCTTTTTTTACATAATTACTGACCATCGAGCTTGTAATCTGCCCAATTCCAAGAGGTGCGAGACATTGATTGATATAAGTAACAGTCTGCTCCAGATAAAACCCAACCTCTGGAAGTTCATGGTATCTTGGCAGATAAAAATCACGAATCGAGTCAGCCATTTGCTTTTTTACTCTTTCATCCATGCGCTTATTTTAAAATTGTTTGGAAATAAATTCAAGAAAATTTTGGATTCGCTGGTTGATTTTTTGGAACAAGGATGATAAAATACCCACAACTATACAACTGACGGAAGTGGAATTGACCACAGGGAGTATAGTGAATCAGGAGTCGACCGTCTGGGCTAATACAGTCCGGCAACTTTGGCTTCTTTTTTTTACCACGTTAACAGGCAAAAGTGCTGGAGTAAAATGAAAAAGAATTTGAAACACAAGTTTTGAAACAAGTAAACCAGTTTTGAACAAAAGAAAGGGAAAGAAAGCAATGTTAACAGACGTACAAATCGCACAGAGTGCACAAATGAAACCTATTAAAGAAATCGCAAATCAATTAGGACTTGTAGAAGATGATTTGGAACTCTACGGAAAGTATAAAGCGAAAATTTCATTAGAAGCGATCTCAAAAGTAAAAGATAACGAAAATGGAAAACTCGTTTTAGTTACAGCAATCAACCCAACTCCAGCAGGAGAAGGAAAGACAACCACAATGATCGGTTTGTCTCAGGCACTTAACAAAATCGGCAAAAAATCAATCGTTGCAATGCGCGAACCAAGCCTTGGACCATGCTTTGGTGTAAAAGGTGGAGCAGCAGGCGGCGGTTATGCACAAGTCGTACCAATGGAAGATATCAATCTCCATTTCACAGGTGATATCCACGCAATCACAACAGCAAACAATTTAATAGCAGCTATGCTTGACAACTCTATTCAACAAGGAAACCCACTCGATATCGACACAAGACAGATCGTTTGGAAACGTGTTGTTGACTTGAACGACAGAGCGCTTCGTCACATCGTTGTAGGTCTTGGCGGCAAAACAAATGGCGTTCCTAGAGAAGATGGATTTGATATCTCAGTAGCAAGTGAGGTTATGGCAATCCTTTGTCTTGCAACTTCGTTAGAAGATTTAAAACAAAGAGCAGGCCGCATGATCGTAGCTTACAATCACGCAGGCGAACCTGTGACAGTAGATGATATCAAAGCGACAGGCGCAGTTACATTATTATTAAAAGATGCGATCAAACCAAACCTTGTACAGACATTAGATCACACACCAGTATTCGTACACGGTGGTCCATTTGCAAATATCGCTCACGGCTGTAATTCCGTTATGGCAACACAGCTTGCATTAAAACTCGGTGACTATGCAATTACAGAAGCAGGTTTTGGAGCAGACCTTGGAGCAGAAAAGTTCCTCGATATCAAGTGCCGTCAGGCAGGTTTAAAGCCAGACGCAGTTGTAATCGTAGCAACAGTACGTGCCTTAAAGATGCACGGTGGTGTCGCTAAGAAAGATCTTGGTGAAGAGAATCTAGAAGCACTCAGAAAAGGTATTGAAAACTTAGAAAAGCACATTGAAAATATCGCAAAATATGGTCTTCCAAGTGTTGTTGCAATCAATGCATTCCCAACTGATACAGAAGCAGAGCTTCAGTTATTGAATGAAATCTGCCAAAGCAAAGGTGTAGACGTTGCAATCAGTAAAGTTTGGGCACATGGTGCAGACGGCGGTATTGAATTAGCAGAAAAATTATTAAATGTATTGGAAACAAAGGAAGCAGATTTCAAACCAATCTATGACTTAGAACTTCCAATTGCAGATAAAATCAAAACAATCGCAAAAGAAATCTACGGTGCAGACGATGTAGCATTTACAAAGAAAGTTGTAAATAAGATGAAGAAATACACAGAACAGGGACTTGCAAATCTCCCAATCTGTGTTGCGAAGACACAATATTCTTTATCAGATGATGCAACATTACTCGGACGCCCAAGTGGTTTCACAGTGACAATCAATGATTTGATTCCAAATACAGGAGCTGGTTTCCTTGTGGCAATCAGTGGTGATATCATGAGAATGCCAGGACTTCCAAAAGCTCCTGCAGCGATCAATATGGATATCGATGAAAACGGAACAATCGTTGGATTATTCTAATTGCGTAAAGAGCTCGCAGACGAGTCTTGAAAAAAACAAATAAGAGGTGTAAAAATGAGAGTAGCAATTATCATGGGTTCTACCAGTGATTTACCTAAGTTAGAACCGGCAATCGACATCTTGAAAAGCTATGGCGTAGCAGTTGATGTAAGATGCTTATCAGCACATCGCGCACACGCAGGTCTTTCAGCATTCATTGAAGAAGCAAATACAAACGGTACAGAAGTAATCATCGCTGGCGCAGGAATGGCAGCAGCCCTTCCAGGAGTAGTTGCTTCTCAGACAGTGTTACCAGTTATTGGTGTTCCGATTTCAGGCTCTACATTAGACGGAATGGATGCACTTTTTTCAATCGTACAGATGCCGCCTGGAATTCCAGTAGCAACAGTAGCAATCAACGGTGGAAAAAATGCAGCATATCTTGCTTTGCAGATTATGGCAGTGAAACATGAGGAAATCAAAACAGGTCTGTTAAAACACAGAGTTGAAATGGAAGAAGCAGCAATGAAAACAAACGAAGAAGTCATCAAAAAATATCAATAGGGGGAGAAAAAAATGGCATTTTATTACAGCGAACCATCACACACATTTAGCGAATACTTATTAGTGCCAGGTTATTCAGGCACAGAACATCAACCACAAAACGTAAGTTTAAAAACACCATTAGTAAAATTCAAAAAAGGTGAAGAACCAGCATTATCATTAAATATTCCAATGGTATCAGCTATCATGCAGTCAGTATCAAATGATACAATGGCAATCGCATTGGCAAAAGAAGGCGGTATTTCATTCATTTACGGTTCTCAGACAATTGAATCACAGGCTGAAATGGTTCGCAAAGTAAAAGCATATAAAGCAGGTTTTGTAACAAGCGATTCAAACCTTGTTCCAGAAAATACATTACAAGATGTATTAGCATTAAAAGAAAGAACAGGCCACTCTACAATGGCTGTTACAGCTGACGGAACACCACACGGAAAATTACTTGGTATTGTAACAGAAAGAGATTATCGTGTTTCTCGTATGACTTTAGATACAAAAGTAGAAACATTTATGACACCGCTTGAAAAATTAATCACAGCTCCAGCTGGTATTTCATTAAAAGAAGCAAACGATGTTATCTGGGAACACAAATTAAACTCACTTCCAATCGTTGACGAAGCAGGTAACTTAGATTCACTTGTATTTAGAAAAGATTATGAATCAAAGAAAACAAATGTAAATGAATTATTAGATTCTGAAAAGAGATACGTTGTAGGTGCAGGTATCAACACAAGAGACTATGCAGAGCGTGTTCCAGCTCTTATCGAAGCAGGTGCTGACGTATTATGTATCGACTCAAGTGAAGGATTCAGTGAATGGCAAAAACTTGCGATCCAATGGATTCGTGAAAACTACGGTGACACAGTAAAAGTTGGTGCTGGTAACGTAGTAGACGCTGATGGATTCCGTTTCTTAGCAGAATGTGGTGCTGACTTTATCAAAGTTGGTATCGGTGGTGGTTCTATCTGTATTACTCGTGAAACAAAGGGTATCGGACGTGGACAGGCTACAGCTACAATCGAAGTTGCAAAAGCAAGAGATGAATATTACAAAGAAACAGGTATCTATGTACCAATTTGTTCAGATGGTGGTATCGTGCATGACTACCATATGACACTTGCATTAGCAATGGGCAGCGACTTCATTATGTTAGGAAGATATTTCTCACGTTTCGAAGAATCTCCAACAAACAAAGTTTCAATCAATGGTCAATACATGAAAGAATACTGGGGCGAAGGAAGTGCACGTGCTAGAAACTGGCAGCGTTATGACCTTGGCGGAGATGGAAAACTCAAATTCGAAGAAGGTGTAGATTCATACGTTCCATACGCAGGAAATTTAAAAGATGGCGTGGCACTCAGCCTTATGAAAGTAAAATCTACGATGTGTAACTGCGGTGCATTATCCATTCCTGAATTACAAGAAAAAGCAAAGATCACATTAGTATCTTCAGTAAGTATTGTAGAAGGTGGAGCACACGACGTTGTATTAAAAGAAAATACAGTAAGTAAATAAAAGTGATGATAGATGAAGCTCCGGCAGTTTGACTGCCGGGGCTTTTTTGACGTTTCCGCCAGTTACAACTCAAAGAACCATTATAAAATGGCAATATCTTCTTTCTCTAACTATGTAAAAATGGTAAAATAAAGTAACACTCTACAAGAAGGAAAGTGAGGATTTTATTTATGAGTGACTATCTTTCAAAAGTCAATTCGGGTTGGTTTTACCTTATTGTAGCCCTGGTTTTGACCTATATTACAATTATGTGTGTCATATTTTTAGTAAAAAGTTACCGCGCCGGTATCAAGATTGGTATGGATAAGGAAATATTAAAAAAGACAATCATTTCCAGTGCGACATTTACATTACTCCCATCTATTAGCATTTTACTGGGAGTTGTGGCGCTTAGCGGAACACTTGGTGTACCACTTTCATGGCTCAGATTGTCCGTGATCGGAGCACTCCAATACGAACTAAACGTTGCAGAGATTGCAGCACAAAGTATTGGTTTATCAGGACTTCGATTAGAAGAGATGAACATGGAAGCTTTTATTACAATCGCATTAGTTATGACGATTGGAATTCTAGGAGGGTTATTCTACACAATCTTCTTCTTGAAAAAATATTTAAAGAAGCTGCAGTCAAATCCAAAAAAGAAAAAAGACGGAAAGCCAGGATTTGGTGCACACGCAACTACTGCGATGTTTATCGGGCTTTGCGGTACATACATTGGGGCATATGTGGGAAAAGCAATTCCTCGAGAAGGATCAGATGTGATGCCATTACTTGTTGCAGCAGTAGCGGCCGCAGCGATGGCAGTATTTGAATATTTCATTCAGAAAAAAGGGAAGGCAGTCCTCGAAAACTTCAGCCTTGCGGCCAGTATGTTGATTGCGATGGCATCTGCAGTTATTTTCGGGATGTTTTTATAGGAGGCAGAAAGTATGACAGAGAATCATAATCTAACAAATACAGAAGAACAGGAACAATTTCTGGAACAGTTTAATAACGGTCTCCACAGACTCGGAAGAATTACAATGATTTCCGTGATTATTATACTTGCGGCAGTGCCATTTATTATGGGTGCGATATATGGAGTTTCACCAGATATGGAAGGGTTCTGGGCCGGTTATGCAAAAGTTGCTGTAGTATATTTGCCGGTATCCTTAGTAGAATTTCTGGTATATGCACCAATGCTTGGAACGGGCGGAAGCTACCTTTCATTTATCACAGGAAATGTAACAAACATGAAGATTCCATGTGCTATGAATGCCAGAGACATCGCAGGGACGAAGATTGGTACACCGGAAAATGAGATTATTTCCACGATCAGTATCGCAACAAGCGCAATTGTGACAACACTTGTTATCGTTGTAGGAGTAATTCTGCTGGTGCCACTACAGCCTGTACTTCAAAACGAAGTATTACTTCCTGCTTTCAACAATGTAGTTCCTGCACTGTTTGGAGCACTAGGACTTAAATATTTTGCAAAAAGTCCACAGATTGCAGTACTTCCGGTATTGCTGATGTCTGTGCTTTGCATTTTAGTACCATCCATGATTAATCAGACAAGTACATTGATGATTCCATGTGGAGGACTTGCATTATTAATTGGATTCATTCTTTTCAAAAAAGGAAAATTATAAACAAAATGGAAGGGGCTGATAGCAATGAAAATTTTATTAATTGTTCTGGCTGTTTTCGTAATACTGATTGCAGTAGTGCTGGTACGCGCTGCATTATTAAAACCAACTGCAGCAAAGACAGCAAAAGTACAGATTGACAATCACAGTGACAGGGCAAAAGCATATGGAGAACGCCTTGCAAAGATGATCCGCAAAGAGACGATTTCCAGCAGATTTGATCCGGACAGAACAAAGTTTTATGAGTTTCATGAAATTTTGAAAGAATTATTTCCGAATGTTCACAAAACTTGTGAAAAGCATGTATTTAACGGCAGCTTATTATTCAAATGGAGCGGAAAAGGAAGCCATGAACCAATTCTTTTTATGAGCCATCATGATGTTGTAGAAGCGACCGGCACATGGGAACACGATGCATTTTCAGGAGATATTGATGAAGATGGCTGTGTCTGGGGACGTGGTACAGTGGATACAAAAGCATCCTTGTTCTGCGAATTGACTGCCGTAGAAGAATTGATTGCGCAAGGGTACGTGCCAGAGTGTGATGTGTATATTGCAAGCAGCTGCACGGAAGAATGGAGCGGCGAAGGAGCACCAAGTACGGTAGAATATTTAAAAAAACAAGGTGTCAAGCTTGCATATCTAATGGATGAAGGTGGCATGATAATAGAAGAACCAATCGGAGGTGTAAAAGGAACTTACGGGATGGTTGGTGTTCTGGAAAAAGGTTATGGAGATGTCAAGTTTATCGCAAAAGGAAAAGGCGGACATGCAAGTGCTCCAGGAAAAAATACACCTCTTGTACGACTTGGGAAATTTATGACGGACGTAGAAAAGAAGAGTCCATTCCACCGTGAATTTAATCCAACAGTCAAAGAGATGTTTAACAGACTTGCACCAAACATGAATTTTGGTATGAAAGTGATTTTTGCAAATATGTGGTTATTTGAGAGCATCTTGAAAAAGCTGCTTCCATCGATTAGTTCAGCAGCAGGTGCGATGATTCAGACCACACTTGCATTTACAATGGCCAAGGGGTCTGACGGGCTGAATGTGCTTCCACAGGAAGCCTGGGTGACAGGAAATATGAGATTTATTCCACATCAGGACGACAAAGAAAGTATTGCACTCATTTCAGAAGTCGCAAAAAAATACAATATTGAGACAGAAGTGATCTATAAAGATGCGCCATGTCCTGTAGTAGACTACAAAAGTGATGCATTTCATCTGGTAGAAGAAGTTGCAGCAGAGATTTACCCGGGAGTTGGTATCTGTCCATACGTTATGACAGGTGGAACCGATGCAAAATACTACAGAGATTTGAGTGATAATTGTCTTCGTTTTGCGCCGCTTTATATCAACAATCAGCAATACGGAAGTATCCATGGATTAAATGAAAATATTTATCAAGGGGCCTTGCCAATGTGCGTAGAATTTTATAAAATGATGATTCAGAGAAGTTAATATCAAAGGAGACAAAGTATGAAGAAACTTTTATCAATGTTGCTCGTAGTAGCAATGATGCTTTCGCTTTCAGCATGTGGCAGCAATTCAGCCGAGAAAGCAGAAGATGTGGCACCACTTGATGTGCTTACGGCAGTATGGGAGACATACGAAGAGGACGAGATGTTCGCAGCAATGGGCGGAGACATGAACAACATGGTAGACAATGCACCAGGGACATTCGATATTGCAGATAAAGCAAGTTTAGATGCAACATTAGGATTTCCAGAAGCAAGTGTTGGTATGATCGACGATGCAGCATCACTTGTTCATATGATGAATGCAAATACATTTACTGCAGGAGCATATCATGTGACAGAGACAGACGAGATTGAGATGCTTGTTGCAGATTTAGAAGACAATATCGTCAACAGACAATGGATGTGCGGTTTTCCAGAGACGCTGATTATCGTAAAAGTAGGGGACAGCACAATCGTTTCAGCATTTGGTAATGGAGAGATTATTGATAATTTCAAAACAAAATTAATGACTGTATATAAAGATGCCGAAGTCTTATCAGAAGAAAGCTTACTTTAGAATTCAGCCATAACATAATGGAAATTTAAACAGATACACACGGAGGGAAACATATGCTATTTTCAAGTATTTCATTTTTGTATTACTTTCTTCCGTGTGTACTTTTTTTGTATTTTTTACTGCCACATCATTTGAAAAATGGTGTTTTGCTGCTTGCAAGTCTTATATTTTACGCTTGGGGAGAACCGTATTATGTGCTTTACATGTTGGGTTCCATTGGAATCGGTTATCTGTCAGGAAGAATGATTGAAAAATATCAAAACAATGGCAGCCTGCATGGAAGAAAAACTGCCAGACTGATCCTGACGGCAGGTATTTCGCTCCATGTACTTGTGTTATTCTTCTTCAAGATATCGCCATCGCTCCCCATCGGGATCAGCTTCTACAGTTTTCAGGTGGTCAGTTACATGGTGGATGTGTATCGGAAAGACACAAAGGCACAGAAGAATCCCTTTGATTTTGCAATGTATGTGTCTATGTTCCCACAACTGATTGCCGGACCAATCGTAAGATATGTTGACATCGAAAGACAGTTGAAAAACAGGACTCACAATCTTGAAAAAACAGCATATGGAATTCGTAGATTTATCCTGGGGCTATCCAAAAAAGTGCTTCTTGCAAATACACTTGGTGAGTTGGTAGAATTATTCCGGTCGTCAGACGAAAAATCAATACTATTTTACTGGATGTATGCAGTCGCATTTACACTTCATATCTATTTTGATTTTTCAGGATATAGCGATATGGCCATTGGACTTGGTAAGATTCTGGGGTTCGATTTTCTGGAGAACTTTGATTACCCTTATATTTCTGGAAGTATCACAGAATTCTGGAGACGCTGGCATATGTCGCTGGGAAGCTGGTTCCGCGATTATGTATATATTCCACTTGGGGGAAATCGTGTGAGCCGGGGAAGATATTATCTCAATATCCTGCTTGTCTGGGGGCTGACAGGGCTCTGGCATGGCGGAGCGTGGAATTTCGTGATCTGGGGTCTCTATTTTGCTGTCCTATTACTCCTGGAGAAGATGTGGCTTCTGAAATATTTGAAAAAATCCCGGATTTGGAAGCATGTATATGTGCTCTTTTTGGTTATTGTGGGATTCGTAATCTTTGATGCAGCAAATATGACAGATGTAATTGAAACACTAAAAGCCATGTTCGGTCTGAGCGATGCAGCATTTGTATCGCGAGAAGCCATCTACTATTTAAAAAGCTATGCAACTTTGTATCTGGCGGCAATAATAGGTGCCACTCCGCTTATGAAAAAAATAGCCGAGCAATGTAAAATAGCAAAATACCTGGAGCCAATTGTTCTATGTGGACTGCTTCTTGGAGCAACTGCATTTCTGGTAGATGGTTCTTTCAACCCATTTTTATATTTTCGGTTTTAGGAGGTGCAGAGATGAAGAAAATACAGATTTTTGTGGTGACAATTCTGGTTGCTGGAATTACAATTTTATGTCTCTGTTATCCGAAAGAAACAATCTCTGAAAGTGAGAGGAGAAAGCTGAGTCAGTTCCCGGAACTTACATTAGAGAACGTGATATCTGGCAGATTTATGGAAGAATTCGAAGAATATGCAGCCGATCAATTCCCATTTCGTGAGGCATGGAGGGCTTTCAAGGCCAATATTGTGTTAAAGGTATTTGGGCGTTCGGACAATAACGAGCTCTATGTGGCAGATGATCATATTGTTAAGATGGAGTATCCGCTGCATGAGGATTCGATTCAGAGAGCAGCAATGATTTTTCATAAAATTTACGAAGAGCAGCTAAAAGATGCAAACTGTAATGTGTACTATTCCATTATTCCTGACAAGAATTATTTTCTTGGCGAAGGTCATCTTCGCATGGATTATGAAAAGCTGGATGCTATTATGCAGGAAAATCTGACGGGAATGACTTATATCAACATCAAAGATCTGCTGGATGCAGATGCTTATTATAGGACGGATGCGCACTGGAGACAGGAGTGTCTTCTGGATGTGGCAAATGAATTGGGATTAAAGATGGGAGCCGATACTTTTGCGGAGTATCAGATGAATTCACTTGAAGAACCATTTTACGGTGTGTATTATGGGCAGTCGGCGCTTTCGATTGAGCCGGATGAAATAAACTATCTTACAAATGAAACTCTCGATTCCTGTATCGTATATGACTTCCAGAATGGCAAAGACACGGTTATTTACGATCTGGAAAAGGCGTCAGGGCTTGATCCATATGAGATGTTCCTTTCTGGCTCTATTTCGCTTCTTAACATCCAAAATCCAAATGCGAAGTCAGAAAAAGAACTTGTAATCTTCCGAGATTCTTTTGGAAGCGCAATCGCTCCGCTTCTGGCGGAAGGCTATGCAAAGATTACCCTTGTAGATATTCGCTATTTGTCAAGTGCGCTTGTAGGAAATTATGTGGATTTTCAGAACGCAGATGTATTGTTTTTATATAGTACATCCGTATTAAATCATAGTGAGACTTTAAAATAAGAGGGAGATATGTCAAAATATGTAGGTATGAGATACAAGAGGAGGAAGGAAAAATGAAGAAATTTTTTACAATGTTATTGGCGGCAGTGATGATGCTTTCAGTGACAGCATGCGGCGAAAAGAAGGCAGCATTCGATCCACAAAAATATGTTGAGGCTGCTTTAGAAGCAAAATTTTATCGTGATTACGATGCTTATGCTGAACAGACAGGTGTCACTGTAGAAGAAGCAAAGAAGCAGCTTGAATCAGAATTTGAGGATTCTTTACGCGAACAGCTTGCAGCAACAGGAATTCAGGCTACAGAAGAGCAGATTCAGGAATACTTTGCATTAGAAGCTGAAATCCGTGCAAATGTAAAATTCGAAGTTGGAACACCAGTAGAGGATGAAGATGGGAACTATACAGTAAGAGTTACTGTGACACCATATGCCGGATATTATCATTTCCAAAATAACTTCATGACGGATTTACAAAACGCAGTAAACGAAGGTGCAACAGAAGCAGATTATATGGACGTACTCTTAGAATCACTCAGATACAGTATAGATAATCCTGCAATTACGGCAGGCGGATTCTGTGAACTGCATCTGACATATGAGATGGTAGATGGCGTGAGAATGTATACAATTGAAGAAGATGACGTATACACACTCGATTTAGTGGCAACAGGCCAGATGTAAAAGATATATAATAGAAGTCATTTCAGACAAATGAAAAAGCAGATGGAGGGCACCATCTGCTTTTTAGATTATAACATTCAAAGTAGAAACGATAGAGGATTATTTTCCTAACATTTCACATACATTTTAGGCTGAAAACACATATTTGTCTAATTGGTAAATGAAATAAACTATATAGAAAAAAGCTATTGATAACACGAAATATGATATCAGAAATATAAATGTATAAATGTGTATATGTGTGGCGGGATAATTAATTCTTGGTCGGAATGATCTCTACCTGCATATCCCGATATTCTTTCGGTGATAATCCGTATTCCTTTTTAAAAGCTCTATAAAAACTGGAATAATCTCCAAAACCATAAGCATGGTAAATCTCCGTAATATTCATATTAGCACGAATCGCTTCCTGACATTTCGAAAGACGCTTTTTCGTGATATATTGGTGAATGGATAATCCAATATTATCTTTAAAGACATGGGCAATGTGATATTTGCTTACATAAAACTCATCTGCGAGTCGCTCAAGCGACAGTTCTTCGTCTAAATGTTCTTCGATAAAATCCATCAAATTCGTGTAAAGAGATGCATCGCTTACTTTCTCTTTTGGCTCCAACATATCATGTACAAGACGGTTCACAGTCAGAATAAAGTCATCCACATAGAGGGTAATCTGGAGATTCCGGCCGAAACGATCGGACTGCATTTCTTCCAAAAGACGCATCATCTTCGATTGCAGCGAATTAAATGCAATCTGATCTAAATGGCAGAAATATTGTTTGTTCTTTTTTGCGTAATCTATTGCATAAACATAATAAGGGGAGGCTTGTCTTAACGTCTCACAAAATTCCTTACTGATCCAAAAGACGAAGCGACGATAAGGGACATCCTGGCTATGGATGATCGCGCGGTGAGGGATATTTGGAGAAATCAGCATAGCATCACCAAAACGTACAGGATAAACATTTCGGCCAACCTGCATGCTGACATCCCCTTCCATAAAAAAGTAAAATTCATAGTAATCATGGGAATGTGCCTCTATTTTTGAAAGGCTGCGGTCATCATAATAATAGAGTTCAAAATCCCTGGAAAGCATATATTGTCTCGCCTGAAAGGCGGTTTGTAGTTTTTTCTTCATATATATAAACCTCGCTAAAAACTGCATTTAATTTAGAAAATTTTAACATGAAATCGCAAGAATTGCAATGTATACAACAACTACGCCAATGGATAAAATTGAAATTAGCATATATAATAATATTAGCGTTAAACGAAAGCCATTTCGAAGCAAAAATACGGAAAAAATGACCAACTTCGAATAGACTTTGCGAATTTGTTTGGTAAAAGTAACCAATGCGTATTGGAATAATTCACAAAATTGAGGTTGCGAAAAAATACACATAAATATGCAATGTCAGGTACAGGTTTTATCTCAAAATACCTGAATAGCACACAGGATTTTGAAAAAGAATTAAAAGGAGGCAGAACAATCATGAAATTAAACGCGCAAGGACTTGCTGATAAAAAGCAATGGGAAGAAAAAGGATATGCACTTCCACAATTTGACAGAGAAGCTGTAAAGGCTGCTACAAAAGAAAATCCATTCTGGATTCACTTTGGACCAGGTAACATCTTCCGTGCATTCCAGGCAAACGTAGTACAAAATCTTTTGAATGCAGGATTACTCGACAGAGGTCTTGTAGTAGCAGAAGGATACGATTATGAAATCGTTCAGAAAATGAACCATCCATGTGATGATTACAACCTTCTTGTTACATTAAAAGCGAACGGAACAGTAGAAAAAACAGTTATCGGATCTGTTGTTGAATCATTAACAGTTGACTCAACAAACGAAGCAGACTGGACAAGATTAAAAGAAATCTTCGCAAAAGATTCTCTCCAAATGGCATCCTTCACAATTACAGAAAAAGGGTACAGTCTTGTAAACGGCAGAGGCGATTATCTTCCAGGCGTACCAGAAGATTTAGCGAACGGCCCGGCAAACGCTATGAGTTACATGGGTAAAGTTTCTGCTCTTGTATATGCAAGATACGAAGCAGGACAAAAGCCAATCGCTATGGTAAGTATGGACAACTGTTCACACAATGGTGACAAATTATACGCAGCAGTTAACGCATTTGCAGAAGCTTGGGTTAAAAACGGCGTAGTTGAAGAAGGATTCTTAGCATATGTGAATGATAAATCAAAAGTTTCTTTCCCATGGTCAATGATCGACAAAATCACACCAAGACCAGACGCTTCTGTAGAAGCAATCCTGAAAGCAGATGGCATCGAAGGATTAGAACCAGTTATCACATCGAAAAACACTTACGTAGCTCCATTCGTAAATGCTGAAGAAACAGAATACCTGGTAATCGAAGATGCATTCCCTAACGGAAGAAATGAAGCACTTGAAAAAGGCGGCTTAATGTTCACAGAACGTGAGACAGTAGATAAAGTAGAAAAGATGAAAGTTTGTACATGTCTTAACCCATTACACACATGCTTAGCAGTATTCGGATGCATCCTTGGATACGAAAAGATCTCAGAAGAAATGAAAGATGCTGAGCTTAAGAAATTAGTTGAGACTGTAGGATACGTTGAAGGCTTACCAGTAGTAGTAAACCCAGGCGTACTTGATCCAAAAGTATTTATCGACACTGTATTAAACGTACGTATCCCTAACCCATTTATGCCAGATACACCACAACGTATTGCAACAGATACATCACAAAAATTAGCAATCCGTTTCGGTGAAACAATCAAAGCTTATGCAGCTTCTGAAGAATTAGACGTTGCAGACCTGAAATTAATCCCAGTAGTATTCGCTGGATGGTTAAGATACCTTATGGGCGTAAATGACAACGGAGAAAAATTCGAACTCAGCCCAGATCCACTTCTTGAAACAGTATGCCCATACGTAGCAGGTTTCGAGTTAGGAAAAGAAGCTGATGTTGAAGGCGCTCTTAAAGGAATCCTTGAAAACGCTAAAATCTGGGGTGTTAACCTTTACGAAGTTGGCATGGCTGAAAAAGTGATCGGTTACTTCACAGAAATGATCGCAGGACCAGGCGCAGTTAGAGCAACTCTTAAAAAATACGTTTAATATGAACTTTATGAGGTGAAATGCAATGAAAGCATTTATGGATAAAGATTTCTTGCTGTCTACAGAGACAGCAAAGAAATTGTATCATGAATATGCAGAGGTAATGCCAATTATTGACTACCACTGCCACATCGTACCACAAGAAATCTACGAAGATAGAAAATTTGAAAATATCACACAGGTTTGGCTTGGTGCTGACCATTATAAATGGCGTCAAATGCGTTCCAATGGTGTAGATGAAAAATACATCACAGGAGACGCAACAGACCGTGAAAAATTTCAAAAATGGGCTGAAACACTCGAAATGGCAATCGGAAACCCATTATATCACTGGAGCCACTTAGAATTACAAAGATTCTTCGGATACGAAGGACACCTTTGTGGAGAGACAGCAGAAGAAGTTTGGAACATTTGTAACGAAAAACTTCAGAACGGTATGTCTGCAAGAAAGATGATGGAGATGGCAAATGTTACTTTGATCGCTACAACAGATGATCCTGCTGATTCATTAGAGTGGCATCAGAAAATCGCTGCAGATGAAACATTTCACATTCAGGTACTTCCAGCTTGGAGACCTGAAAAAGCCATGAATATCAATAAACCAGATTACATGGATTATTTGAAAAAATTAAGTGATGTAAGCGGTGTAGAAATCAAAGATTTTGCTTCGCTTATCGAAGCATTAAAAGTACGCATGGACTTCTTTGCTGAAAATAAATGCTCTATTTCTGACCACTCTCTGGAATATGTAATGTATGCTCCAGCAACAGAAGAAGAGGTAGAAGCTATTTTTGCAAAACGCCTTGGCGGAGAAGAACTTGATGCTGTAGAAAAGAAGAAATTTGAAACAGCGTTCATGCTTGCTATGGGCAAGGAATATCACAAGAAAAACTGGGTAATGCAGCTTCATTTCGCAGTGAAACGTGATAACAACCAGAGCATCTACCGTAAGATCGGTGCTGACGCTGGTATTGACTGTATCAGCAACTATACACCAGCAGGTCAGATGGCAGATTTCTTGAATGCACTGGCTGAGACAGATCAGCTTCCAAAGACAATTCTCTATTCATTGAATCCAGCTGACAATGCTGCAATCGGAACGATCATGGGATGTTTCCAGAATTCTGATGCAATTGGAAAGATTCAACAGGGAAGCGCTTGGTGGTTCAATGATCACAAACCAGGTATGATCGAACAAATGACATCATTAGCAAGTCTTGGTTTACTTGGAAATTTCATTGGTATGTTAACAGACTCGAGAAGTTTCTTGTCTTACACAAGACACGAATATTTCCGCCGTATCGCATGCGAATTAATTGGTGGATGGGTAGAAAACGGAGAATATCCAGCAGACTACAAAGTACTTGAAAAGATCATCAAAGGTATTTCTTACAACAATACTAAGAGATACTTCGGATTTGATTTAGACTAATTGAGATTTAAAGAGCCTTAGGACGTTTCATAAGGCTCTTTGGAATAAAGTTTTAAAGAAAGAAGGAGATTTCCAATGAACGAATTATTACAAAAAGTACAAGAACTTGGTGTAGTACCAGTAGTTGTATTAAATGACACAAAAGATGCTGCTCCACTTGCAAAAGCTTTATGTGAAGGTGGACTTCCATGTGCAGAAGTAACATTCCGTACAGATGCAGCAGAAGAATCAATCCGCATCATGGCAACAGAATTCCCAGAAATGCTTCTCGGTGCAGGAACTGTTTTGACAATTGATCAAGTTGACCGTGCAGTAGCAGCTGGTGCGAAATTCATCGTTAGCCCAGGATTTGATCCAGAAATCGTTGACTATTGTTTATCAAAAGATATCTTAGTATTACCAGGATGTATTACTCCTTCAGAAGTAGCTCAAGCTGTAAAACGTGGATTAGAAGTTGTGAAATTCTTCCCAGCAGAACAATTTGGTGGAATCAACACAATCAAAGCTTTAGCAGCTCCATACGGTAACACAAAATTCATGCCAACAGGCGGAATCAGTGCTAAAAACTTAAAAGACTACTTAAGCTTCAAGAAAATCGTTGCTTGTGGCGGAAGCTGGATGGTAAAAGGCGACTTAGTGGCAGCTGGTGAATTTGATAAGATCAAAGAAATGACAGCTGAAGCAGTTGCATTAGTAAAAGAAATCAGAGGCTAATGTCTGATTGATAAGGTAATAAAAAGCAGTAATTGGTAATATATAAGGAGAAAAAGTTATGAATTTAAATTTAAGACCAGCAAGCGAATGTACATTTGATGCAGTTTCATTAGGAGAAGTTATGTTACGTCTCGATCCAGGTGAAGGCAGAATCCGCACAGCAAGATCTTTCCGTGCATGGGAAGGCGGCGGAGAATATAACGTTGTTCGTGGACTTAGAAGATGCTTTGGTTTAAAAACAGCTGTTATCACAGCTTTCGCTGACAACGAAGTTGGTATGTTGATGGAAGACTTCATCCTTCAAGGTGGAGTTGATACATCATTAATCAAATGGATGCCAACAGATGGTATCGGTCGTGTATGCCGTAACGGTATCAACTTTACAGAAAGAGGATTTGGTATCCGTGGTGCAGTAGGATGCTCTGACCGTGCTAACACAGCTATTTCTAAAGCTACACCGGAAGATTTTGATTTCGAATACATCTTTGGTACACTTGGCGTACGTTGGTTACACACAGGCGGTATCTATGCAGCATTATCTGAACAAGCTTGTGAAACAGTATTAGCAGCGATCAAAACAGCGAAAAAATACGGAACAATCGTATCTTATGACTTAAACTACCGTCCATCTATGTGGAGTGCAATCGGCGGACATGCTAAAGCTCAGGAAGTTAACAAAGAAATCGCGAAATATGTTGACGTTATGATCGGTAACGAAGAAGACTTCACAGCATGTTTAGGATTTGAAATCGAAGGAAACGATGAAAACCTGAAAGAACTTAACATTGAAGGTTACAAGAAGATGATCAACAAAGCTGTTGAAACATATCCTAACTTCAAAGCTGTTGCTACAACACTTCGTGAAGTGAAAACAGCTACAGTAAATGACTGGTCAGCTCTTTGCTGGGCAGGTGGAGAAATCTACAAAGCGAAAGATTACAAAGGACTTGAAATCATGGACCGTGTAGGTGGCGGCGATTCATTTGCATCTGGACTTATCTATGGTCTTATGACAACAGGTGATGCTGAGACAGCTGTTAACTATGGTGCAGCTCATGGTGCATTGGCTATGACAACACCAGGTGATACAACAATGGCAAGCAAAAAAGAAGTAGAAAGAATCATGGGCGGAGCAGGTGCTCGTGTACAAAGATAATGATTCTTTCAAGCTAAATGTGTTGAGATCGCATCTTGCAATACCTAGCCAGTAGGGAATATGTGGGATGCGTTCAAGATAAAAAACCCATATAATGCCGTAGAAAAAGCCGTTGCGAAAGTAACGGCTTTTTCTCTTGTGCCATGTCAGTATGGTACACTGTCGATAATTATGCTATAATAGATAAGATAAAAAATAAACAGGAGGCAATATTATGAAAGCGATATTCGAAGCTATAAATAATGTTTTTAGCTTTATTGGACCATTATCGGATTTCCTGTGGGACTTTCCTACAAACTTTGAATGGTATGCAAATATTCCAGTGCTTGGGAATTTTTCATTAGCAATCATCGTGTTAGTAGGTTCAGGACTTTTCTTTAGCTTTAAATTAGGATTTATCCAGGTGACACATTTCAAAACGGGTGTCAAAGCACTTACTGAAAAGAAAAATGTCAACACAGGGATTTCGCCGCTCGCTGCATTCTTCTTAAGTACAGCGATGCGTGTAGGTCCAGGAAATATTATTGGTGTAACTGGAGCCATTGCAGTTGGTGGTCCGGGAGCATTATTTTGGATGTGGGTGTCAGCATTCTTCGGAATGGCAACAGCTTATATGGAAGGCACACTCGCTCAGATTTTCAAAGAAAAGAAAGACGATGAATTTGTCGGAGGTCTTCCGTTCTATGGAAGAAAATTAATTGGCAACAAAGTTTGGGTTGGAGTATTCTTATCGTTGCTCTACATTCTTTATGCTTTATGCTGTCTTCCGGCACAGGGCTTCAACGTAGTTTCTTCTGTGGGAAGAATTGCAGAAGTAATGACAGGAAGTACGATTGCATCAGACTCTATATTCTATTATGCAGTAGGAACAATTGTTGTTGTAGTAACAGCGATTGTCGCATTTGGCGGTATCAAAAAAGTATCAAAATGGACAGACAGAATGGTTCCGGTAATGGCCGTTGTATACGTGTTGACGGTTATCATATTAGTTGTCATCAACTTCGGTCGCATTCCATTCTTCTTTAAAGCTGTATTTGGTGGAGCATTTAATCCAGATGCTATATTTGGTGGGGCATTTGGTACTGTACTTGCACAAGGTGTAAAACGAGGTCTTATGTCAAATGAAGCTGGTCAAGGTACGATCACAATGCCGGCGGCAGCCGCAGACGCAGAACACCCATGCGAACAAGGTATCATTTCGTCACTTGGTGTATTCTTGGATACAATCGTAATCTGTACTTTGACAGGATTCGTAGTAGTTATGGCACACTGCTGGTTAGGTGAAGGCGGCGCAACATGGATGGCATTTGACAAACTTCCAATGTTCACAGAATCAATCGCAGCATTGACACCAGGAACGGCACTCAATGCGGTAATGTCAATTCTTGTAAGCTTATGCTTCTGCTTATTTGCATATACTTGCCTGATCGGTATGATCAGTTTCTCGGAAATCGTTGCAAACCGTATCAGTACATCAAAAGCATGCATTACAACAGTACGTGTGGCAGGACTTGTGGTAGCTGCATTCGGTATCCTTTGTAACATTGCAGGATTAGAACTTGGAAACCTCTGGGCATTTTCAGATCTAGGAAATATTTTAATTGTATACTTCAACGTACCAATCGTACTTATCGGAGCAAAATACGTATTCCGCGCGACAGAACATTATAAGAAAAAGGATGGTACACCATTTACTTCAAAAGTAATCGGAAGAGATGACTGTACATATTGGGACGAAAAAGCAAAATAAAAACATGGACCCTTGCAAAAAGGGTCCATATTATGTTAGAATCCATTCACCATATATTCATATTCAAATCTGAAGCATTTCGCTAAAAATTCAAAAAAACACAAAAAATATATATGAAAATTAGAGCTCTGTAAAAAATCTTTACATAAAACATGAAAAATATGTAAGAAAAAATTACTTGGGCCTAAAACACATATATTAATTTTAGATATGGAGGAAAATGTTTGGGAAAAAATTAAGTTATTTTCGAAGACTGCGGGAATATTCTCAGGATGAACTGGGAACTGCTTTGGGCGTTACGCGCCAAACGATCAATAAATGGGAAAAAGGTGAAAGTCTCCCAGATGTGCTTGTTGCAAAACGAATCACGGAACTTTTGCACATTTCATTGGAAGATTTACTGGAAAACGATGAAAAAGATATGGGGGAAATGGAAGAATTGGATGAACCCCAAATACGAATGGGTCCGGAGCAAAGATATGTTTTCGGCAAGGTAATTGTTGGATTGGCAGGACAGGTTAAAATTCCAAAGGAGGCTAGACAGGCACTTGGAATAGAGAGTGGAGATGAGCTGGTAGTATTAGGTGATCTTGAGCGGGGGATAGAGTTGGTGTATGCCAGTTTGTTATGGAAAGGTATTCGGACAGAGGAAAAAGAATTTGTAGATGGCGCACAATAAAGGAAGCTGCAAGTAAATTAAGAATTTACTTGCAGCTCCCTCGTTAAATTATAAAATTCTGATTATAATGTGTCACCACGTTTTACATAACCGCAGTTTGAGTATTCAGCGATTAATTTATCACAGTGAATTAATTTAGAGTGTTTGTCAACTACCTGACATTCAACAACAACGCCTTCTTCAATCACTGAATCTGGTAAAATAAGAGAATTTTTAATAATTGCACCTTTTTTAATTGTACATCCACGACCGATGATAGAGTTTTCAACTGTACCTTCGATTAAACATCCGTTAGAAATCACAGAGTGTTTCACATCTGCTGTATCATAGTATTTTGTTGGGCAAGAATCGTTTGTACGTGTGTAGATTGGCCAGTCTTCGTTAATTAAATCTTCAGCCTTTTCCATATCAAGTAATTCGAGGTTGCCATAGAAGTATTGTTGAAGATCTGTAATAGCAACTACAAAACCTTTGTGTTCATAACCACGAACATCAAGATCAGCACAAGAAGCGTTGATTACCTGAGTAAGTGTGTACATAGAAGAAAGCGATTTTGCTTTGTTTACTAATTCTTCGAACAATTCTGTCTTCATAATATATGTATCTAATGAGATATCTCTGCAGGCTTCATCACCTTTGTGGATATCAAATGATAATACACCTTTTTGTTTATTTAATGTTACATAGTAACAGTTTGGATATAAGATATCGGCACGTTGTGTATTGTGATATACAACTGTAATATCAGCACCAGAAGCGATGTGAGCTTCAAGAGCTTTGCTGTAATCCATCTTGTAAACGATGTGGCTAGGAGCGATTACAACGTATTCTCTATGCATTTTCTTGATATTTTCCATATCTTTGCTAAAACAAGCGATATCAGTATTGTAAATGCTGTTTTTAGCATTGTTTTCAGCAAATAAAATTTCAACATTACCTCTCTTAGAGTTGATGTTGTAGTGACGTCCATCACCAAGGTGTTCTGTAAGAGAACGTGGGTTGCTGCCAGCTACAACACTGATGCGGTCGATACCACTGTTGCTGAAGTTTGACATAGGGAAATCAACTACACGATATCTTCCTAAGAATGAGAATGCACCGATTGGACGGTAGTCTTGCATACCTTCAACCCAGATGTGGTTTCCAGTCATATTAATAATTCCAGATGCTTTTGCCATATTATTCTACCCCCTCTACATCATGTGCGATAAGTTCGATATTTTCAGCGTCTGCACTTCCTACAACAGCGCCTTTACCGATTTTAACACCGTCAGCTACAAGAACACGTGTAACAACAGCACCATCTTCAACGATACAGCCTGGCATTAAAACAGAATCGATAACTTTTGCATCTTTACCAACTTTAGAATTTGTAAATAATACAGAACCCTTTACTTCACCTTTGATATTACATCCTTGAGCGATGTAAGCATGTTTCACATCAGCGTCAGCACTAATGTAGTGTGGTAATGTTGTGATATCTTCTGTATAGATTTTCCATGATGAGTCACCCATGTCTAATTCACAGTTTTCGTCAAGAAGATCCATGTTTGCTTCCCATAATGAATCGATTGTTCCTACGTCTTTCCAGTATCCCTGGAATTTGTAAGCATATAAGTTTCTGCCATCGTTTAACATAGCTGGGATGATATCTTTACCAAAGTCGTGGTTAGAATCTTCTTTCACCATGTCAGCGATTAACATCTGACGAAGAAGTTTCCATGAGAAAATATAGATACCCATAGAAGCAAGATTACTCTTTGGTTGTTTTGGTTTTTCTTCAAATTCAATGATACGTCCTGTATCGTTTGTGTTCATGATACCGAAACGGCTGGCTTCTTTCATAGGTACTTGAAGTACTGCGATAGTAGCATCAGCGTTATTTTCTTTGTGAGCATCAAGCATCTTATCATAGTTCATCTTATAAATGTGGTCACCAGATAAGATAAGAACGTACTCTGGATTGTAAGAATCAATAAAGTCAATATTTTGAGAAATAGCATCAGCTGTTCCGCGATATACATCGAGGTTTGCGTCTGCTTTCTCACGTGGTGGTAATACGAACACACCACTGTTTTTTGCGTCAAGCCCCCAGCGTCCGCCGGCTGCAACGTAACTATTTAATAATACAGATTCGTATTGTGTAAGAACACCTACAACATCGATACCACTGTTTGCACAGTTACTAAGTGGGAAGTCAACGATACGATACTTTCCACCGTAAGCAACTGCAGGTTTAGCTACTTTGTTTGTTAAATCGTGAAGACGAGATCCACGACCGCCAGCTAAGATCATTGCTAACATACTATTTTGTTTCATAGCGAATCCTCTCTTTCATTTACTATCTATCATTATATAACGATTTGCACATAATTTCCATGAATTTTCAAAATTTATTGGTAAAAATTATGGAAAAAATTAGCAAACAAAGAAAATAAAATTAGTAAAACAAAGCTTGACGAATCCAATGCGGGTGTGCTATACTAGACGGGCGAATGGAAGTAGGTCTTTTTTTTATGCCTAAAATTCGGTAGTCTCGCAAGCTACCATGTAACACGTAAAAATACAAACAAAGCGAGGTGGAAGTTGTGCGCACAAGAATAACATTGGCATGTACAGAATGTAAACAACGTAACTACAATACAACTAAGGATAAGAAAGCTCATCCTGAACGTATGGAAACAAAAAAATACTGTAAATTCTGTAAATCTCACACAATGCACAAAGAAACAAAATAGTTCGTTGCAAAGGAGTGAATGATATGGCTGAAAATACAGTGAAGAATTCAGAAAAAAACTCTGAAAAAAGAAAAACAAGCTGGTTTAAAAGTCTTAGAGGTGAATTCAAAAAGATTATTTGGCCAGACAAGAAAACACTTGCAAAACAGACAGTAGCTGTTACAGTAACATCAGTTCTTCTTGGAGCGATCATCGCAGTAGTAGATGCATTAATCCAGTACGGAATCGATTTTATCGTAAAATAGCGCACTGGTATAACAAACAGTGGAAAACGAAAGGTGAATTTATGTCGGAAGCAAAATGGTACGTCGTTCATACTTATTCAGGGTATGAAAACAAAGTAAAAGCTAACATTGATAAGACAATTGAAAACAGACACCTTGAAGATCAGATTTTAGAAGTAAGAGTTCCAATGCAAGAAGTGGTAGAGATGAAGAACGGGACAGAAAAAGCGTCTCAGAAAAAACTCTTCCCGGGCTATGTAATGCTTCATATGATTATGAACGACGATACATGGTATGTCGTAAGAAATACAAGAGGTGTTACAGGTTTTGTAGGTCCTGGATCAAAACCAGTACCGCTTACAGATGCTGAAATCGAAGCATTAGGAATTATGGACGCAGAAGTTGTTGTCCAATACGAAGTTGGAGAAACTGTCGTAGTTACTTCAGGAGCATGGAAAGATACAGTTGGCGTGATCAACGAAATCAATGCTCAGAAACAAAGTTTGACAATCAATGTTGAGCTGTTTGGTCGTGAAACACCAGTAGAAATAAGTTTCGCAGATGTGAAAAAGATGCAATAGTGCATAAGACAAAAATGTATAATTAAAAAGTGTAACAATGAAAAGTGGGAGGGAAATCCCCGTAAATACCACAAGGAGGTACTCAAAATGGCAAAGAAAGTTACAGGTTATATCAAATTACAAATCCCAGCTGGAAAGGCAACACCAGCTCCACCAGTAGGTCCAGCACTTGGACAACATGGTGTAAACATTGTTCAATTTACAAAAGAATTCAATGCTAGAACACAGGATCAAGATGGTATCATCACACCTGTAGTTATCACAGTTTTCAGTGACAGAAGCTTCACATTTATTACAAAGACACCACCAGCAGCTGTATTAATCAAAAAAGCTTGCGGAATCAAATCAGGTTCAGGTGTTCCAAACAAAACAAAAGTAGCTAAGATCACAAAAGCTCAAGTAGAAGAAATCGCTAAACTTAAAATGCCAGACTTAAACGCTGCATCAGTAGAATCAGCAGTAAGCATGATCATGGGAACATGCCGTTCAATGGGCGTTACTGTAGTTGACTAATTCACTGAGAGGATTTATTTATAGGAACTGTGTAAAATGTGGGAGGGCTCGCTCCCGATATTACCACTAGGAGGTTATTGAAATGAAAAGAGGAAAGAAATATTTAGAAACTGCTAAATTAGTTGAAAGAGGAAATCTTTACGACAAAGCAGAAGCAATCGCATTAGTTAAAAAGACAGCAGTTGCAAAATTTGATGAAACAATCGAAGCTCACATCAGAACAGGTTGTGACGGACGTCATGCTGATCAACAAATCCGTGGCGCTGTAGTATTACCACACGGAACAGGTAAAAAAGTTCGTATCTTAGTTTTCGCTAAAGATGCTAAAGCTCAAGAAGCTTTAGATGCTGGTGCAGATTACGTAGGAGCTGAAGAACTCATCCCAAGAATCCAAAACGAAGGATGGTTCGATTATGATGTAGTAGTTGCTACACCAAACATGATGGGTGTTGTTGGTCGTTTAGGTCGTGTACTTGGACCAAAAGGCTTAATGCCAAACCCAAAAGCTGGTACAGTAACAATGGACGTTGCAAAAGCAATCGCTGATATCAAAGCTGGTAAGATTGAATATAGATTAGACAAAACAAACATTATCCATGTGCCACTTGGAAAAGCTTCTTTCACAGAAGAACAATTAGCGGACAACTTCCAAACGCTTATCGATGCAATCAACAAAGCAAAACCAGCAGCTGTAAAAGGTCAGTTCTTAAAGAGCGTAACTCTTACATCTACAATGGGACCTGGTATCAAAATCAACCCAGCTAAATTATCTTAATCAGACACAAAAAGTCGATTAAGAAATTTAAATTTTTGTTGACAGCAAATATATATACTGCTATAATAGCAAAGGATTAAAACTGCCGAAGACAGTAGGTGCTGTAAAGCATAAGGTTCAAAACGCCTACCGAGGAAAGATTGAAATTCATGATTAGAATTTACAAAACCTCTATGTCTGCGGATATAGAGGTTTTTTATTACGAAATCTAAAAACAATCGGCGGTGCCATTTATTTAATATTTTATAAGGAGGTGCACCATTCGTGGCAAAAGTTGAATTAAAACAACCAATCGTTGCAGCAATCGCTGAAGACGTAAAAGATGCACAATCAGTTGTATTAGTTGATTACCGTGGTATTACTGTAGAAGAAGATACAGAATTACGTAAACAATTAAGAGAAGCTGGTATCATTTACAAAGTTTGCAAAAACACAATGATGAAAAGAGCATTCGAAGGAACAGATTTTGCAGGTCTTAACCCATACTTAGAAGGACCAAGCGCTATCGCTATTTCTAAAGATGACGCTACAGCTCCAGCAAGAATCATCTGTGAATTCGCTAAAAAAGCTCCAAAATTAGAAGTGAAAGCAGGTGTATGTGAAGGTAGCGTATACGATGTAGCTGGTGTTCAAGAATTAGCTAAGATTCCTTCAAGAGAAGTATTACTTGGAAGATTACTTGGAAGTATGCAATCACCTATCGCAAACTTTGCTCGTGTTATTAAACAAATCGCTGAAAAAGATGGCGAAGTTGTAGAAGCAGCAGCTGAAACAACAGAAGCTTAATTAGAATTTAAGCTGAATAAGAACAAACTGATTGGAACATAAGGTTCCACCCAAAATTATTATTATAATTATCATTTTACGGAGGTAAATTACAATGGCAAAATTAACAGTAGCTGAATTTATTGAAGCAATCAAAGAATTAACAGTATTAGAATTAAACGAATTAGTAAAAGCATGTGAAGAAGAATTTGGTGTATCTGCAGCAGCAGGTGTTGTAGTTGCAGCAGCTGGCGATGCAGCTCCAGCAGCAGAAGAAAAAGACGAATTTGATGTTGTATTAACATCAGCTGGTGCTTCAAAAGTTAAAGTAATCAAAGTTGTTCGTGAAATCACAGGACTTGGATTAAAAGAAGCTAAAGCAGTAGTAGACGAAGCTCCAAAGACAATCAAAGAAGCTGTTTCTAAAGCAGAAGCTGAAGAAATCAAAACAAAATTAGAAGCTGAAGGTGCTACAGTAGAATTAAAATAATAATTCAACTAACAGAATAGTGCAAATTCAAAATCAAGACCACGTCGCAAGATGTGGTCTTTTTTTGGCAAGTGGTGGAAGTGGGACCGCCTGCGGGTCTCACAAGAAGCTTTTGTATAGGGAGCCGAGGAAGTGGCGGTATGAGAAGCAAGTGGTGGAAGCGAGACCGCCTGCGGGTCTCACGAGAAGCTTCCCAGCCAAGGAGCCACAGATACAAGGGTCTCACACAAAAATAGGTCGAAAGCATCCTAAAACCACTTTACTTTACAAATAAAATGTGCTTCAATGATAGTCATCAATCTAAAAAAGGAGGCATGTTGATGCTAAAAAAGAAAAATGAAATTGAAAAGAAGATTTGTATACTCAAAGACAAATTAGAAACGCAAGAACTGAAAGCAATCAAAGCTTATCTAAGACATTATGATCCAAATGCAATTCAAAAAGAAATCGAAATATTAAATCATCCAGAACATCGAAAGCTATTAAGCAAATTTCAAATTGAATATCCAAAAACAATTGAAGCGTGGGTTCATGCAAAGTACGAAAAATATACAGCGTATTCAGAAAGGCTAATTCATAAAGCACCATCAGGAAATTATGTAAGATCAAAATCAGAAGTACTCATAGACATGATTTTGAGTAAACATGGAATTCCCTTTCATTATGAAGAAACACTGTATTTAAATGGATTTGTGGTACATCCTGACTTCACAATCCTACATCCAACAACCAAAGAACTCATCTATTGGGAGCATGTCGGCTTAGCTGAAGACCCGGATTACTTTTCAAAATTCACATCCAAACTTCAACGATACATTTCGAACGGGATCATTCCGAATATAAATCTCATCCTAACATTTGAAACGAAAGAACATCCCTTAACCATAGATACAATTGAGGCACTTATTGAACAATACTTTGGGTACCATGGCGTGGGCGTATAGAGAAAAAGAGTGAGGGAATGCCCGTGGCGTGGGCGTATGAAGAAAAACAGGCTATAATTGTTTTTGCTAAAAATGACGGTAGTGACAAATGATTTTCCACATATATGTCCAAACAGAGTTACAGAATATGTTTCTTGGGTGTTTTTGAACATTAATCTGAACAAATTATAGAAATAAAAAGTCTTGATACGACTAAATGGAGCTGATATAATATATGTAAGCATTAAGTTTCTAAAGTTCTATATGGTACAAACCATTCTATATTCTATGTGTCGCCAGACATGTCTATGAAATTTTCAATGCTTAAAATTACAAAAAAAGCGGAGAGGATTTCAAAAGTAAACTATATGATATAGGAATGAGAAGTCCTCTCAAAAGGAGGAAACATGAGAAAAAGAAACGAACAATTGCAGGCAAGATTGCGAACTGCAAGTCCCAAAGTGAAGGCTGCAAAGCTAAGACCATTCAGAAATTATAAAGACAGGATATTTCGAATGATCTACAAAGATGAGGAAAAATTCTTAGAATTATACAATGCCTTAAATGGGACAGATTATGATAATCCAGATGATCTGGTGGTCAAGACATTGGACAATGCGATTTATTTGGGAATGAAGAATGATGTGGCATTTTTAATCTATGATGAGCTGGCATTATATGAGCATCAATCGACTATGAATCCGAATATGCCTCTTAGAGATTTATTCTATGTATCGCATATCTATGAAGAATTAGTGAATACCGATGAATTATATGGAGAAAAATTGGTCCACATACCAATGCCACAGTTTGCGGTATTCTACAATGGTGTCAAGGAGACTCCAGAGCAATTTGAACTTAAATTGTCTGATGCATATGGTTCATTTGAAGGAGAGCCGAAACTGGAGCTCAAGGTAAAGGTGTATAATA
>JBGVGF010000090.1:0-21471 GCA_045121495.1 Faecalimonas sp. | reverse complement strand
AAAAAAGAATGCGAGCCTCTCACGGCAAGCATTCTTTTTTTGCTTACAGATACTAGATGAAGTTGAATGCAGTGGAGCATTGAAGCAGAGGATAATAAGCAACGAATTCGTAAGTAGATAAAATCAAACAAATCCCTATTTGACTATGTTTCAAATTCACGTTAAAATACTCTAAGACTATGTTATTAAGGAGTTAACCATGAGTATATTAAATGTTGAACATTTATCGCACGGATTTGGTGATCGTGCGATTTTCGGGGATGTTTCCTTCCGTTTATTAAAGGGTGAGCACATTGGACTTGTAGGTGCCAATGGTGAAGGAAAATCTACATTCTTAAATATTGTAACTGGCAAATTACAGCCAGATGAAGGCAAAATTGAGTGGGCGAAAAATGTCAGAGTCGGATACCTCGACCAGCACACGGTTCTTGAAAAAGGTATGACAATTCGTGACGTCTTAAAATCTGCATTTGCCTATCTTTTTGAATTGGAAGAAAAGATGAATCAGATCTGCGAAAATCTTGGAAATGTCAGTGAAGAAGAGATGATGGAGATGATGGAAGAACTTGGGACAATCCAGGATACATTAACACTCCATGATTTTTATGTCATTGATTCTAAGGTGGAAGAAGTTGCAAGAGCTCTTGGGCTTTTGGATATCGGACTTGAACGTGATGTTACAGATCTGAGTGGTGGTCAGAGAACAAAAGTATTATTAGCAAAACTCTTACTGGAAAAGCCAGATATCTTACTTTTAGACGAACCGACCAACTATCTTGATGAAGAACATATCGCCTGGCTCAAGCGTTATCTGATTGAATATGAAAATGCATTTGTGTTGATTTCGCATGATATTCCATTTTTAAATGAAGTAATCAATATCATTTATCATATGGAAAATCAGGAACTCAACCGTTATGTGGGTGACTATGATCATTTCCAGGAAGTGTATGCAGTGAAGAAGTCACAATTGGAAGCAGCATACAAGCGTCAGCAGCAAGAAATTAATGAACTTAAGGACTTTGTTGCAAGAAATAAAGCGCGTGTTTCTACAAGAAATATGGCAATGTCAAGACAAAAGAAGCTGGACAAGATGGAAGTGATCGAACTTGCAGCGGAAAGACCAAAGCCAGAGTTCCATTTTAAAGTGGGAAGAACACCGGGCAGATATATTTTCGAGACAAAGGATTTGGTGATTGGATATGACGAGCCGCTGTCAAAACCATTGACACTTTCTATGGAAAGAGGACAGAAAATCGCGTTAGTTGGGGCGAATGGTATCGGAAAGACAACACTTCTTAAGAGTATTTTAGGACTCATTGATCCATTAAAAGGTTCGGTAGAATTGGGTGAAAATCTTCTGATTGGTTACTTTGAACAGGAGGCTGCGCCGGATAATGCGACTACATGTATCGATGAAATCTGGAAAGAATTCCCTTCGTTTACACAGTATGAAGTGCGTTCTGCGCTTGCAAAATGTGGACTAACAACAAAACATATTGAAAGTCAGGTACGTGTACTTAGTGGTGGTGAACAGGCGAAAGTCCGCCTTTGTAAGCTGATTAACCGTGAGACGAACATCCTGCTTCTGGACGAACCTACCAACCACCTTGATGTGGATGCAAAAGATGAATTAAAACGAGCATTGTTAGAATACAGAGGAAGTGTACTTTTGATTTGTCATGAACCAGAGTTTTACCGTGATGTGGTAAATGAAGTCTGGGATTGTACAAAATGGACGACGAAAATCTTTTAAGATATAAACGAATATTGTTAGGGAAAGCGTTAAGTCAGGCTTTCCCTTTTGTTTGTCAGATAGAAAGGAAAAAAACGATGAAAATTATAAAACAAATGATGATCATTGCTACCATTACATTTGTAGGTGAGCTACTGAATCTTATTTTACCATTGCCGGTTCCAGGGAGTGTGTATGGAATGATTCTTTTATTTTTGTGTCTGCAGATGAACATAATTAAATTATCTCAGATTGAAGAAACGGCAGATTTTCTGATTGCAATTATGCCAATCATGTTTATATCGCCGTGTGTGAGCCTTGCGGATTCTGTGGGAAGTATTGCAGACAGTATACCGGCATTGGTATGTATATGCATAATAACCACGATTACCACCATGGCAGTGACCGGTATTGTCGCACAAGTAATTATTCAAAAAAGGAGAAAGAGAGAATCATGATGAATCTAAATGACACTTTGTCAGAATCACTATTTTTTGGCTTTGCACTTAGTTTAATTTCGTATTGGATTGGAACTGTAATCCAAAAGAAAGTAAAGCACGCACTTTGTAATCCTTTGCTATTATCCATGATAATTTGTATCATTTTCCTGGAATTAACGAATATCACCTATGAAACATTTAATTATGGAGGAAAATATATTAATTACCTCATGACCCCAACTACAGTATGTCTTGCAGTTCCATTATACCGCCAATTTCAAGTATTAAAGAGCAACCTGGCAGCTGTGTTAATGAGTGTATTCTCGGGAGCTGTTTCATGTGTACTCGTGATAGTGGGATTAGCTTTTGCGACAGGATTAAGTCAGGAATTAACATTTTCTTTAATGCCAAAATCAATTACCACTGCTATTGCCATGGGGCTATCGGAAGAAATCGGAGGAATGCCGGCAATTACGGTAATTGCTGTTGTTGTTACAGGATTAGTAGGTAACATCATTGCACAATTTTTGTTTCAGATTCTCAAAATCAAAGAACCTGTAGCGCAAGGGTTGGCTTGCGGAACAGCAGCTCACGCAATAGGCACAGCGAAAGCTATGGAGATGGGAGAGATTCAAGGTGCAATGAGCAGCCTTTCTGTAGTCGTTGCCGGTATTATCACGGTAGTTGTTGTTCCTGTATTAGCTTCCTTGATGAATTAAGGATTTGTAGAATGATGAATAAGAGCGTGAAATAACTGTTTCATATTTGGAGCAGCAGAAAGCATGCTTTCAGGATGCCATTGTACTCCGATTGCAAACGGATGCGATGGCATTTCTATTGCCTCAATAATATCATCACCTGTGCTTCCCGAAACAATCAGATCATGACCCAGACGATCAACTGCCTGGTGATGAAAACTGTTAGTATATGCAAAATCTCCTAGAAAACGGTGCATTTTGGTTTTTGGAGCGAAGAAAACCTTATGGCTGACATCGCGACGTGAGAGACTGGTCTGCATATGGTTGATCACTTCAAAATCGACATTGTCTAAATCTTGATAAATCGTTCCGCCACAGGCGACATTCAAAATCTGCATGCCTCTGCAGATGGCAAGGACAGGTTTTTGTGCTTCAAGAATTACTTTCATAAGGCGAATCTGAAACAGGTCCAGGGTAATATCGGTCTTACCAATTCCAGAAGAGGGTTCCTGACCGAATAAAAGTGGTGTGATATCGCCACCACCACAGAAAAGAAAACCATCACAAAGTGAAACGTAGTCTTGAATTACTGTCTTTGATTTTACTAGAGGCAGGACGAGGGGAAGTCCGCCCGATGCTTTGACAGCCTGAATATAAGCGTCACTAACATATTGTTTGGTATCTGAAATACCGCAAATTATGATTCCAATTTTTGTTTTCATATATACAACCTTTTTAGAATAGGGTAGACTAGAATAATAGAATTTATGCAGGGAGATGGAAAAAAATGAGATTAATTGATATGCACTGTGATACTATTTTAGGATTGATGCATGATGGAGATATAAACTTAAAAAGAAACAGCCTCTGTGTAGACCTTGAGAAAATGAAAAAGGCAGACAGCATGGCGCAGTTTTTCGCATGTTTTATTTATATGAAGAGATTTCAGGGTGAAGACCGATTTGCGAAAGGATATCAGTATGCACTCAAAATGATTGCACGCGCCAAAGAAGAATTTAAGAAATATCCGCAGAAAATATGGTTGGCAAGAAGTTTTGAAGAACTTGTAAAAAATGAGAATGCAGGAAAGATGTCGGCATTTCTGACGGTTGAAGAGGGTGGTGTTATCGATGGAAAAATGGAAAATCTGGAGGAATTATACCGCCAAGGAATCCGTCTTATTACGCTTACATGGAATGAAGAAAATTGTCTTGGATTTCCGAACAGTAAAGATGGGGAGGTTATGAAGAAAGGATTAAAACCATTTGGGGTTGAAATAGTAGAGCGTATGAATGATCTGGGAATCATTGTGGACGTTTCACACTTGTCTGATGGAGGGTTCTGGGATGTGCTAAAACACAGCAAAAAGCCGGTCATTGCGTCGCATTCTAATGCAAGAGCATTATGTGATCACCAAAGAAATCTCACAGACGAGATGATTCGCGCATTAGCTGAAAAGGGTGGAGTTTCCGGAATCAACTTTTATCCGTATTTCTTAAATGAAAGCGGAAAGGCAAACATTGACGATCTGATCAGACACATTGAGCACATGTATTATGTCGGCGGAGAAGACTTTGTGGCTATGGGAACAGACTTTGACGGATTCAATGATGGCGAACTTGATATTAAGCATTTAGGACAAATCAATTATTTATATGAGGCACTAAAGAAGCGTAAATTTAATGACAGTCAGATTGAGAAATTCTGGAATAAGAATGCAATGAGAATCATAAAAGAAGTGCTTTAGAAAAAGCGCTGTGCGCCAAATTTTTTTGTATATGCCCACGCCATTTAAAGCAAACTCTACACTCCAAAAATCCTCAAAAAAAAGGAGCCATAGCTCCTTTTTTTAATGATTTATTTTTGATTTGCTTTTGCTTCAGCTAATTTCATTGCACGAACTTTTAATGGAAGTCCAAATAATGTGATAAATCCATCAGCATCATGGTGATCGTATAATTCACCAGTTGTAAAGCTTGCTAATTCTTCACTATATAATGAATATGGAGAAGTTGTACCAGCTTTTGTGATATTGCCTTTGTAAAGTTTAAATTTAACTTCACCTGTCACATATTCTTGTGTAGATTCGATGAATGCCTGAACAGCTTCACGAAGTGGTGTAAACCATTTTCCTTCGTATACGATCTGAGCAAGTTTGTTACCCATATCTTTCTTAACTTCATATGTAGCACGGTCTAATACTAATTCTTCCAATTGTTGGTGAGCTTCCATAAGGATTGTTCCGCCTGGAGTTTCATAAACACCACGAGATTTCATACCAACTACACGGTTTTCAACGATATCAACGATACCAATACCATGTTTTCCGCCAAGTTCATTTAACTTTTTGATGATATCAGCAACTTTCATTTTTTCGCCATTTACGCTTGTAGGTACACCTTTTTCAAATGTCATTGTAACATATTCAGGTTCATCTGGAGCTTTTTCAGGTGAAACGCTGAGAACTAATAAATGGTCATAGTTTGGTTCTTGTGATGGATCTTCTAATTCAAGACCTTCATGGCTGATATGCCATAAGTTACGGTCACGGCTGTAGCTCTGGCTCATGCTGAATGGTAAGTCAATGCCGTGTGCTTTACAGTATTCGATTTCGTCTTCACGAGACTGCATTGTCCAAATATCTGTCATTCTCCAAGGAGCAATCACCTTGATGTCTGGAGCAAGTGCTTTGATACCAAGTTCAAAACGGATCTGGTCATTTCCTTTACCAGTAGCACCGTGACAGATAGCGACAGCGCCTTCTTTTCTTGCAATTTCAACTAATTTTTTTGCGATAGCTGGACGAGCCATAGATGTTCCAAGTAAGTATTTGTTTTCGTAAATAGCATTTGCCTGTACACATGGAACGATGAAATCCTCACAGAATTCATCAACGATATCCTCAATATATAACTTAGAGGCACCAGAAAGTTTTGCTCTTTCATTTAATCCATCTAACTCTTCTCCTTGTCCACAGTCGATGCAGCAGCAGATTACTTCGTAATCAAACTTTTCTTTTAACCAAGGAATAATAGCTGTAGTATCAAGTCCGCCTGAATATGCTAAAACTACTTTTTCTTTCATAATATATATCCTCCTAAAATGTTGTTTGCGATTTCAATATGCATACTATACTCCTGTTTCTTTTTAAAAGCAAGAGTTAAATTAGTAAAAATACAAAAAAATGTATAATATGCACGAAATAATGCATAAAAATACAAAAAGTAAGCGTTTTACGAAGATAACGCTTGACAAAAAATGTAAGAGTTGTACAATATTAAAAATTCTGTTTTTGCATTTTTATGAGAATCAGATACAACATACGAAAAAGGGGTTTAGTACAGATGACATTGCGAGATAAGATTAGAGACAAAAAAAGAATAGTAATCAAAGTAGGAACAACAACGATTACTTACGAAAAAACTGGAAATATCAATCTGGACAAATTAGAAAAATTTGTTCGCATTTTGACGAATCTCAGAAATCAAGGAAAAGAAGTGATTGTAGTTTCGTCAGGTTCGGTAGCGATAGGACGAACCGTTCTTAATATAGAAGAAAAGCCCAGAAAAGGTGCGATGAGACAGGTATGTGCAGCAGTAGGACAAGCAAGACTGATGATGATTTATGAGAAATTCTTTTCAGAATATAGCCAGATTACTGCACAAATTCTATTAACAAGAGAATCGATTACAAATGAAGAATGCAAGACACAGGCGAAGATTGCATTTGAAAAATTATTAAACATGGGCGTGATTCCAATTGTAAATGAAAATGACGCCATTTCCGTTGATGAAGAGTTATATGGTGTGTTTGGCGATAATGATACTATGGCAGCTCAGGTAGCGGCACTTGTTCAGGCGGATTTACTGATACTGATGTCAGATATTGATGGTCTTTATTCAGATGATCCAAAGAAAAATCCGAATGCAAAGTTTATTCATACCGTTCATAAAGTGGATGAACGTTTGGAAAATATGGCAAAGGGTGCAGGAAGTGATAAAGGTACAGGTGGCATGAAGACAAAGATAGAGGCAGCAAAGGTAATCATGAATGCTGGTGTTGACATGGTGATTGCAAACGGCAATGATATTTATACCATCAATGATATTATGGATGGAAAAGAGACGGGAACATTGTTTGTCGGACGAAATCAGGGGGTGAGATGCAATGAAGTATATAGAAGCGCTGGGATGTAGAAGTAAAGCAGCTGCATTGAAATTAGGAGTTTTGGCACAAAAACAGAAAAATGAAGGTCTTTTGTGTGCAGCAGATTTGCTGGAAAAACACGCACAATTTCTGATTGCTGAAAATGCAAAGGATATTGCAAATGCGAGAGAAAAAGGTATGAAGGAATCTCTGATCGACAGGCTGCAGCTTACAACAGAACGTATTCAGGGAATTGCACAGGGATTACGTCAGATTGTAGATCTTGAAGATCCAATTGGTGAAGTGGAAGAGATGAAGACAAGACCAAATGGTCTCATGATTGGGAAAAAACGTGTTCCACTTGGAGTAGTAGGAATTATTTATGAATCAAGACCAAATGTGACAGCAGATGCGTTTGGTTTGTGTCTGAAGTCAGGAAATGCAGTATTGCTGCGAGGCGGAAGTGATTGTATCAATTCAAATAAGGCGATCGTTAAGCTGCTGCGGGAAGCTTTGAAACAAAGTGGTATCGTGGAAGATGCAGTGCTTTTGGTAGAAGATACAGACAGAGCGGTTGTACAGGAAATGATGAAACTGAATGAATATATAGATGTGCTGATTCCACGCGGCGGTGCAGGGCTCATTAAGAATGTGGTAGAAAACAGCACAGTTCCAGTGATTGAAACAGGTACAGGAAATTGCCACGTTTATGTGGATGAGTTTGCAGATTGTAATATGGCGGTGGAAATTATTGATAATGCGAAAACACAGCGTATTGGAGTATGCAATGCCTGCGAATCATTGGTTATTCATGAAAAAATCGCTGAAAATGTTCTTCCTTTGATTTGTGAAAGACTTGTTTCTAAGGAAGTGACCATTCGAGGGGATGAAGCAGCATGTGCTTTAGATGAAAGGATAGTTCCAGCATCTGAACAAGATTGGGGCACGGAGTATTTAGACAAAATCATTTCTGTGAAAATTGTCTCAACGATAGAAGAAGCAATTTCCCATATCAATCGTTATAATACAGGACATTCAGAGGCAATTATTACGGGATGTTATGAAAATGCACTGAAATTTCAGAACGAGATCGATGCAGCAGCGGTATATGTAAATGCTTCTACCCGATTTACAGATGGATTTGAGTTTGGATTTGGTGCTGAAATAGGGATTAGTACACAAAAACTACATGCGCGAGGACCTATGGGTCTTCGAGAACTGACAACGACAAAATATATTATATTCGGAAATGGACAGATTCGATAGTGAAAGGATAAAGGTATGATTAAAGCAGGTATCATCGGTTCAACCGGCTATGCAGGAAACGAGCTGGTTCGAATTTTAACAGGACATAAAGAAGTAGAGATTAAGTGGTTTGGCTCACGAAGCTATGTAGATAAAAAATATTATGAAGTATACCAGAACATGTTTCAGATCGTAGAAGATAAATGTCTGGATGATAATATGGAAGCTTTGGCGAATGAGGTAGATGTTATCTTTACAGCTACACCACAAGGTTTGTGTGCATCTTTAGTAAATGAAGAGATCCTATCAAAAGTAAAAATTATTGACTTAAGTGCAGATTTCCGTATCAAAGATGTTGCTACATATGAAAAATGGTATGGAATCGAACATAAGAGTCCAGAGTTTATAGAAGAAGCCGTTTATGGATTGTGTGAAGTGAATAGAGAAGATGTAAAGAAAGCAAGATTGGTTGCAAATCCGGGATGTTATACAACTTGTTCGATCTTAACAATCTATCCATTGGCAAAAGAAGGACTCATCGATATGAATACAATCATTATTGATGCAAAATCAGGAACTTCTGGAGCAGGAAGAGGAGCAAAGGTTGACAATCTTTACTGTGAAGTCAATGAAAATATCAAAGCATATGGGGTTACAACACACAGACATACCCCTGAGATTGAAGAACAGTTAGGATATGCATCCGGACAAGAAGTGGTTTTAAACTTTACTCCACATTTGGTTCCTATGAACCGTGGTATTTTGGCAACAGCTTATGCTACATTAAAACCAGGTGTTACATATGAAGAAGTAAGAGCAGCATATGACAAATACTATGAAAAAGAAAAATTTGTCCGTGTATTAGATAAAGATGTTTGCCCACAAACAAAATGGGTAGAAGGAAGCAATTATGTGGATGTGAATTTTAAAATCGATCCACGAACAAATCGCATTGTTATGATGGGAGCAATCGATAACTTGGTGAAAGGGGCAGCAGGACAGGCAGTTCAGAATATGAATCTCATGTTTGGATTCAAAGAGTCAGAAGGATTGGAACTGGTTCCTATGTTCCCATAATTATTTAAGAAGTTTTGGAGAAGATTCATGATTAGAGTAATGACAATAGAAGATTATGATGGCGTACACGCATTATGGATGAAAATCAAAGGATTTGGAATCAGAAGTATTGATGATTCCAGAGAAGGTGTAGCGCGTTTCATAAAAAGAAATCCAACAACAAGTGTAGTTGCAGTCGAAGACGGGAAAATCGTAGGCAGCATTCTTTGTGGTCACGATGGAAGACGTGGATGTTTTTATCATGTTTGTGTAGATGCCGATTATCGCATGCGAGGCATTGGCAAAAGCATGGTTGTAAAAGCAATGGAAGCTTTGAAAGATGAAGGAATTAACAAGGTTTCTTTGATTGCTTTTACTAAAAATGATATTGGAAATGCATTTTGGAATGAAATAGGCTGGACAAAACGTGAGGATTTGAACTATTATGACTTTACGTTAAATGAAGAGAATATTACGGCATTTAATCAATAAGAATAGATGGAAAAGAGGAATGGGATATGAAAGAAATCAAAGGCGGTGTAACAGCTGCAAAAGGATTTGAAGCAGCAGGCGTAGCAGCAGAGATTAAATACAAAGGCCGCACTGATATGGCAATCGTTTATAGCCAGGTGCCTTGTAAGGCAGCAGGTACATTTACAACAAACGTAGCAAAAGCAGCTCCTGTAAAATGGGATCAAAAAGTTGTAAAAGAGAGCGAATTTGCACAAGTTGTAATCGTAAACTCAGGGATTGCAAATGCATGTACAGGTGCTGAAGGATATGGATACTGTCAGGCTACAGCTGATAAAGCGGCAGAAGTATTTGGAATCTCAGCGGATGCAGTATTACTTGGTTCAACAGGAGTTATTGGAAAGCAATTACCAATCGACAGAATTCAGGCTGGTGTTGAAAAATTAGCAGCAGCAAAATCAGATACATTAGAAGCAGGTACAGCAGCAGCAAAGGCAATTATGACAACAGATACATGTGAAAAAGAACTTGCTGTAGAAATTGAAATTGGCGGAAAAACGGTGACAATCGGTGGTATGGCAAAAGGTTCAGGTATGATTCATCCTAACATGTGTACAATGCTGAGCTTTATTACAACAGATGCAGCGATTTCAAAAACAGCTCTTCAAAAAGCATTAAGTGATGATGTAGATGATACATACAATATGATCTCGGTAGATGGTGATACTTCAACAAATGATACCGTATTGGTATTAGCAAATGGAATGGCTGGAAACGATGAAATCGTTGAAGGAACAGAAGCATATACAAAATTTGCGGAAGCACTTCATGTGATCAATGAATACCTTGCAAAGAAAATTGCTGGTGACGGAGAAGGTGCAACTGCTTTATTTGAAGTAAATATCGTAGGCGCAAAGACAAAAGAGCAAGCTGTTTTATTAAGCAAAGCAATTGCTTGTTCGAATTTAACAAAGACTGCGATCGCAGGACATGATGCGAACTGGGGAAGAATCATCTGTGCAATGGGATACTCAGGAGCTGAGTTTGACCCTGAAAAAGTAGACTTATTCTTTGAAAGCAGCGCAGGAAAAATTCAAATCGCTGAAAATGGAGTTGCTTTGGATTTTAGTGAAGAAAAAGCAACAGAAATCTTATCTCAGCCAGTTGTAATTGCAACAGCAGATGTGAAAATGGGTGATGCAAAAGCGACAGCATGGGGATGCGATCTGACACACGGATACATTGAAATCAATGCAGATTATAGAAGCTAATAAAAGGAGTAGACGTTATGAATCCCAATATGGAGAAGTATTTAAGTAAAGCGGAAGTACTCATTGAAGCACTCCCATATATTCAAAGATTTAATCGTAAAGTCATTGTAGTAAAATACGGTGGAAGTGCTATGGTAGATGAAAAGTTAAAAAGAAGAGTAATCGAAGACGTTACACTTTTAAAACTTGTTGGATTTAAGCCAATCATTGTTCATGGCGGTGGGAAAGAAATCAGTAACATGGTAAAACGCCTCGGTATGGAACCAAAGTTCATCAATGGTCTTCGTGTTACAGATGCTGAAACAATGGATGTTGCTGAAATGGTTCTTGGAAAAGTGAATAAGAGCCTTGTTCAATTAGTACAATCATTAGGCGTTCGTGCAGTTGGTATCAGTGGAAAAGACGGTGGCCTTTTGAAGGTTGAAAAGAAATATTCTGACGGACAGGATATAGGCTTTGTAGGTGAAATTACAGAAGTGAATGCTCAGATTCTATATGATCTGTTGGAAAAGGATTTTCTCCCAATTGTATGCCCGATTGGTTTGGACGATGATTTCCAGACATACAACATCAATGCAGACGATGCTGCATGTGCGATCGCAAGAGCAATGGGAGCAGAAAAATTAGCATTCCTTACAGATATTGAAGGCGTATATAAGGATCCAAAAGATCCAGGTACACTTATTTCAGAACTCACTGTTACAGAAGCTGAAACATTGATGGGAGAAGGTTACATTGGAGGCGGTATGCTTCCAAAACTTCAAAATTGTATCGATGCAATTGAAAATGGTGTATCACGAGTACATATTTTAGACGGACGTATTCCACACTGCTTATTATTAGAGATTTTTACGAATAAAGGAATCGGTACAGCAATTTTAAAAGACGATGGAAGCAGGTATTATCATGGGGAATAATTATATCGAAACAGCAGAGGCAGCACTTTTACATACTTACAACCGTTATCAAATCGTATTAGAAAAAGGGGAAGGCGTATACCTTTATGATACAGATGGAAAGCAATACCTTGATTTTGCGGCAGGAATTGCTGTTTGTTCCTTAGGATATGGCCATCCAAAATATAAAGAAGCATTAAAAAATCAGATTGATACTTTACTGCATACTTCGAATCTGTTTTATAGTCCGGCTGTAGCAGAAGCGGCAGACAAGCTGAAAAACGCAGCACAAATGGACCGTGTATTCTTTACAAACAGTGGAACAGAAGCGATTGAAGGTGCATTAAAAGCTGCAAGAAAATATGCTTATACAAATAACAGTGGGAAATACGAATTTATTGCAATGAATCATTCTTTCCATGGAAGAAGTATGGGTGCAGTGGCCGTAACAGGCAATGAACATTACAGAACACCATTTGAACCATTGATCGGTGGTGTGAAATTTGCCGAGTATAACAATTTAGAAAGTGTAGAAGCACTTATCACAGAGAAAACATGTGCAATCATTATGGAGACTGTGCAAGGTGAAGGTGGAATTTACCCAGCAGATGAAGCATTCATAAAGGGAGTGCGTAAGCTTTGTGATGAAAATGATATTTTACTTATTTTTGATGAGATTCAATGTGGTATGGGCAGAACTGGTTCCATGTTTGCATGGCAGGGATATGGAGTGAAACCAGATATTATGTCTATGGCAAAGGCAATTGGGAATGGTGTTCCAGTAGGTGCATTTGCTATGACAGAAAAAGTTGCAGAAAAATCCCTTGCACCTGGTGATCACGGAACCACATACGGCGGCAATCCATTCGTGTGTGCAGCAGTGAAAACGGTATTAGATATCTTCGAAGAAGAAAAGATTGTGGAACATGTTCAGAAAATAAGTGGATATCTGGAAGAAAAATTGAATACACTTGTGGATAACTCTGAATTTGTAGAAGCAAGACGTGGAAAAGGTTTGATGCAAGGACTTGTTTTGAAAAAGCCGGTAGGAGATGTTATCAAAAAGGCTATGGAATATGGTTTGATCGTGATTTCAGCAGGAGGAAATGTACTTCGTATAGTTCCACCACTTGTGATAACAGAAGCTCATGTAGATGAGATGATCGAAAAATTAGAAAAAGCATTAGAAAATGCATAATATAACAAGTATTTAGAATAGAACCCAATCAGTTGGATATACTTAGAAATAATAGTAATTTCTAGGAGGTATTCGATGATTGGGTTTTTAATTGCAATGCTTTCGGGCGCATTTATGGCAATACAGGGAGTATTCAATACGCAGGTAACAAAGACGACAGGAATGTGGGTGTCAAATGGATGGGTTCAGTTTTCTGCTCTTTTGGTCTGCATAGTTGCGTGGCTTGTTACAGGACGGGACAGTATCGCAACAATTGCAAAAGTAGAACCGAAATATGTACTTTTAGGAGGAGCGATCGGCGCAGGCATCACATGGACAGTTATTAAAAGCATAGATCAGCTTGGTCCTGCCAAAGCAACGCTTTTTATTATTGCAACTCAGATTTTAGTGTCGTATCTAATTGAATTGTTTGGATTATTTGGAGCAGATAAACAGCCGTTTGAATGGAGAAAGTTGATCGGAATTGGAGTTGCTTTGATAGGAATTGTAATTTTTCAATGGGAGGGTTGATATTTAAAATAAAATTCGATAAAATGATAATATCTAGGGCATAGAGGGGTATCTATAGTTTTATAGGCTATGGAGGAGATATGCATAGAAAATATTATTTAAAATTAGAGAAATATAAGTGTTTTGGAATACTGATCGTATTTTGTTTAGCGCTTCTTATGACGTCATGTTCTAACGAGAAGTCAGAGCAGATTTTGTTAGAAGAGCTTGAGACGGAGCAGGCTGAAGCAGTGGATGATACAGAGAAACAATCGGATTACTCCACAATTTATGTGTATGTCTGTGGTGCTGTTGCAGTGGAAGGTGTCTATGAATTACCGGAAGGCAGCCGTGCTTTTGAAGCAATTGCAAAGGCGGGAGGCTTTAGAGAGGATGCGGCGACAAGCTATATCAATCAAGCAGAGATTCTGAAAGATGAGATGCAGTTATATATTCCGACTACCGAGGAAGTTATGCAGGATATTGCAGAAAAAAAATCGGAAGAAGACGGAAAAGTCAATCTTAATACGGCGTCTCGTGAGGAGTTGATGAGCCTGCCCGGTGTTGGAGAATCGAAGGCGGATAGTATTTTGAAATATCGTGAAGAAAATGGAGGCTTCCAGACGATTGAAGATATCATGCAGATATCAGGGATCAAAGAAGGCCTTTTTAACAAGATAAAAGATTATATTACGGTATAAGTAAGGGGAGGAAAAGATGGGTAAAAGAGTATTGGTTGTAGATGATGAAAAACTCATTGTAAAAGGAATCAGATTCAGTTTGCTTCAGGAAGGATTAGAAGTTGACTGTGCATATGATGGAGAAGAAGCATTAGAAAAAGTAAGACACAATGAATATGATGTAATCTTACTTGATGTTATGCTTCCAAAGATTGACGGCTTTGATGTTTGTCAGCAGATTCGCGAGTTTTCTGATATACCAATCATTATGCTCACTGCAAAGGGAGATGACATGGACAAGATTCTAGGATTGGAGTATGGTGCCGATGATTATATTACGAAGCCATTCAATATTTTAGAAGTGAAAGCCAGAATTAAAGCAATTATCCGTCGTACAGGCAAAAAAGAAGAAAAAATAGATGAAAGTAACATTATCATCAAACATGATATGAAGATTGACCGAGAAAGCAGAAGAGTATTTATAGAAGATAAAGAAATCAATCTGACCGCAAAGGAATTTGATTTGTTAGAAATTCTGGCTACAAATCCAGACAAGGTTTACAGTCGAGATCAATTATTAAATCTTGTATGGAAATATGAATATGCAGGAGATGCAAGAACGGTTGATGTACATATTCGACGTTTGAGAGAAAAGATAGAAAAGCTTCCTAGCAATCCAAAATATGTATTTACTAAGTGGGGAGTTGGTTACTATTTTAAAGGATAAGATAAAATTAAATTTCAAGTTTGATAAACAAAATGAGGCGGATATAAAGAAGGAATTCAGCCTCAATAAAAAAATGAATGTGAAAGACAATTTTGTAAAGAGTCTTCGATTTAGAATTATCGTGCTGCTTATCTTGGTAAGCAGCATCCCTTGTTTTATAATCAAAGAAACCATTCTACAGAAATACGAAGATAGAGCGGTAGCCTGGCGAACGGCAGAAATTCAGAATCAGTGTACGATTTTGTGTAATCAGCTGAATTCTACGGATTATTTAGCAAATCCGATTTCAGATGTAGTCAATGCCGAATTATCTCAATTATCCAATATTTATGATGGAAGAGTACTGATTATTGATGAAGATTACCGCATTGTGAAAGATACCTTTGGAATGGAAGCGGGAAAGACAATTACATCACCGGATGTATTTAAATGTTTCACAGGGACTGGGACATCCACCTACGATGCCAAGACAGGGTATATCGAAATTACAACTCCGATCACAGAAACGAAAAATGATCAGGTGAGAGTTAAAGGCGTACTTTTGCTTAGTATGTCGAATGATGTTATTGTTGATACACTGAGTGTATTGAATGGAACTGCTAACGTCCTTTATGCAGTGCTAATTTTAGTTATTTTAACAATATCTGCGTTTATGGCAACCAGACTCGTAAGACCATTGAAGCAGATTGCGGAGTCGATTGAGGACATTACAGAAGGTTATAACGAAGATAATTTAAATGTAGATACATACAGTGAGACGAAGATGATTTCAGAAGCATTCAACAAAATGCGAAGTCGTATGAAAGTTCTGGATGATTCCAGACAGGAGTTCGTTTCGAATGTGTCACATGAATTGAAAACGCCGCTTACCTCTATGAAGGTTCTGGCTGATTCTTTATTGGCGCAGAATGATCTCCCTGTAGAGATTTACCGTGAATTTATGGGTGATATCACAGAAGAAATCGAAAGAGAGAACAAGATTATCAACGATTTGCTTTCTCTTGTTAAGATGGATAAAACAGCTTCCAATTTGAATGTAAAGGTGGAGAACATCAACGATGTGGTAGAACGTATTTTGAAGCGCTTAAGACCGATTGCAGCTCAGCGTAATATTGAATTGGTATTTGAAAGTTTTAGACCGGTTACAGCAGAGGTTGACGAGGTGAAGCTTTCGTTGGCGATTTCAAATCTTGTAGAGAATGCTATTAAGTACAACAAAGAAAATGGATGGGTTCAGGTCTCCCTGAATGCCGATCACAAATATTTTTATGTGAAGGTTGCAGATACAGGAATTGGGATTCCACAGGAGTCGATAGACCATATTTTTGAAAGATTTTACCGCGTAGACAAATCTCATTCCAGAGAGATTGGTGGTACAGGACTTGGACTTGCAATTGCACGAAATGCCACGATCATGCATCGTGGGGCAATCAAAGTTCATAGCGAAGAAGGTGTAGGAACTACATTTACGATTCGAATTCCACTTAATTATGTTACCTAAGGAGGAGAAGCATGAAAAAGTCGATATATTGGATGATACTCAGCTTTATCTGTGGAATGTTACTGATTGGCTGTTCGGAGAAGGAAGGGACAGCGATGAACGTTTATTATGTGAATGCGGATGGCAATGCGTTAGTGCAGGAAGAGTATTATCGCACTGTGGAGAATGGTGAAGATGCGGTTGTTGAAGTATTAGAAGCAATGACATCACCAAAGGACACAAGAGAATGTCAGTCGGCACTTCCTGGAAAGATAAAGGTTGAAAGTTTTAATGTTAAGAACAGAAAGATTGAGCTGGTTTTTAATGAGGAATATTTAAAACTTTCAAAGAGTACAGAAGTATTACTTCGAGCTGCTGTGGTACAGACGCTGGTACAGATTCCGGATATAAGCTTTGTTTCTTTTTATATTGGAGATGAAGCGTTAAAAGACAGCAAAGAAAAAGTGATCGGGATGATGGGAGCGGAAGATTTTGTTCAAAATACTGGATCCACTTTAAAATCATTCCAAACTACAGATTTAAAGCTCTATTATGCAAATAATGATGGCACTATGTTATCTATTGAGAAAAGAAGTGATGTACGTTATAGCATCAATACCTCAATTGAAAAGCTAGTTGTAGAAAAGCTGATGAAAGGAACAAGCTCTGATAAGCGAAGCGGTACGATTCCAAGTAATGTGAAGTTATTAGGCGTTTCTGTTAAAGAAGGCATTTGTTATGTGAATTTTGATTCTTCTTTCTTAAGCGGAGGATTGAATCAAAAGCCGGAAGTAACAATATATTCCATTGTGAATTCAATCATTGTAAATGGGAATGCAACGAAAGTTCAGATTCTGGTGGAAGGTTCCAATGATATCGTGTTTATGAATACCATTGATTTGAGAGTTCCTTTGGAGTGGAAAGCAGATTTAATAGAGGAATAGCTATGAAAAAAAGACCATTATGTATTTTGTGTCTGACATTTTTGATGATAAATGGTCTAATAATGCTGATTACAGGCGGGCAGTCATATCTGAAAGTGCCCGCCTCTTCCATCTTTTATGGGATGGAGGAAAGTAAAGAAGTTTTGATTCAAGGTCAGGTATATAAAAAAGAGCACACATCAAAATATCAGACATTATATCTAAAAAACAATTCAATTTCATTTCATGACAAATCTTATTATGAATCCCAAATATTAGTATATGACGATACATTTGAAGAAGTTAAGATTGGGGAAACGGTGTATCTGAGAGGAAAATTAGAACTATTTGAAACAGCAAGAAATCCGGGAAATTTTGATCAAAGGACTTACTATGCCCGAAAAGGGATACGAGGCTTTGGATGGAGCATGGAAATTATTCGTATCACCGGGAAAGCGCATATAATAAAAGAAAAATTGTACCAGTGGCGACAGGAATGGAAGGATTTGCTCTTGGAAAATATGAGTGAGGAGCACGGCGGTATTCTAAGTGCGATTCTTTTGAGTGAGAAATCTGAAATGGAGGAATCAACCAAAGAATTGTATCAAAAGAATGGAATTGGGCATATATTGGCAATTTCAGGATTGCATATATCTTTTATTGGTCTTGGAATCTACCGAATTTTTAGGAAGGCGGGGTGCTCTTATGGATTATCAGGAATTCTCTCATGCATAGTGTTGACCGGATATGTATGGATGATAGGAGATTCTGTATCCGTGATACGTGCATATATCATGTTATTGCTTCGAATTGGTGCAGATGTATGTGGGCGCATCTATGATATGCTGACTGCATTGACATTCTCAGCAGCTGTTACGATTTTAAACCAGCCTTTGTATCTTATGGATGCGGGGTTTTATTTATCGTATGGTGCCATCATAGGAATCTTATTAATAAGGCCCCAACTCGAAAAGATTGTGCCTTCGAACTTAAGAGTTTTGAAACGATTTCTGCCGGGTATCGCGATCAATCTTGCGTTATACCCTGTTTTACTTTGGTTTTATTATGAGGTGCCGACATATTCTCTGCTTTTAAATCTGATCGTAATTCCGCTTATGTCATGGGTGATGGGATTAGGCGTGTTTGGAAGTCTTCTTTGTGGAATAAGTAGCTCATTTGGAAAAATTCTGTTACTTCCAGTGGAAATGATTCTGAAATTGTATGGAATATTAAGTGAAATAGGAAGTAAACTCCCCCTTTCTTCTATTGTGTTTGGAAAGCCAAGCGGATGGAAGATTGTTATTTATTATATTATCTTAGTGCTCATAGTTTATTACCTGCATCTATGTAAGACAGAATTACTTCTGAAAAAGATTAAATGGTATGTAATAGGAATTTTTATTGGTTTAACACTTCTTTTTGTAAAACTTCCAAATGGCAGATTACATATTACTATGGTGGATGTAGGGCAGGGAGATTGCATTTTTATAGAAGGACCATATGGGAAAAAATATTTGATAGATGGAGGCAGCAGTGATGTAAGTGAGGTAGGAAAATATAGAATAGAACCATATTTAAAATCACAGGGAGCGGGTACACTTGATTATGTGTTCGTTTCTCATGGAGATTCGGATCATTTTAGCGGAATTCAGGAAATGATAGAACGCCAAGAGATTGGTGTAAAAATAAAGAATATGGTTTTACCTGTAAACTATAAAAATGATAAAGAGTTGATCGAACTTGCACATCTGGCTCTAGTGAAAGGAATAAATGTAACTGAGATTGAACAAGGGCAGAGTCTTTTAGAGGGGAGATTAAAGATGACCTGTGTACAGCCCGGATATGAGGAGCAATTCCTAGAGGGAAATGCGGGCTCTATGGTTCTTGATATTTCTTTCGGAAGCTTTGATATGCTTTGTACGGGTGATGTGGAAAATGAAGGGGAAGATGTTCTGATACAAAACATGAAAGGGAAAGATTATGATGTACTCAACCCTTTACTAGCAATTTGATACAAGATTGTGTTAACGAAATAGATTAAAAATGGAGGTACTATATGATTAGAGATAGAAAATTGAAAGTGTACGGAGTACAGGCTGAAAGAAAGGTTCGCAGTATGTTTGCTGCAGCACGAAGATATATTGAAATTCCGCAAATTAGACTTCAAGGCTTATGGTTACAAGAAACAGGTTTTAATCCTGGAGATAACTTGAATGTTCAGTGCGAGGATGGAAAGTTGGTTATTACTCGTGTTGAATAAACGGCTTAGTCGATAATGCTTCAAAGCACTCTGCTTCGGTGGAGTGCTTTTTTGGTGGTATTCACGAATTTATATAATCAAGTGGATATAGTGCAATACCTATTTTATAGTGGTGCGTGGGAGGTGGTATAGTGAATGAATTGGATTTGGAATTCATTGAGGAAGCATTAAATATGCGTATGGAAATTGCTTTTAAGAAAATGCTGAGAAGGCAGACCAACGATGAGAAAGAGCAGAAACAATCAAGGGATGATGAGATTGACAGGCTCTATGACGCAGTAGAGAGGGAGTGTACGGAAGAAGGGAGAAAGCTGCTCCATCAATATGCAGATGAAGTTGCATACAGAGAAAGTGACGATGCTGATTTTTATTATAAGAGCGGTTTTGTAGATGGCATTGCACTCATAGTTCTTTTGCAGAAAATAGCAAAAGAAGTCTCATAAGGTTTATTTACGAATGGCACTCTGCTCCGGCAGAGTGTTTTTTTCGTGGAGTAATTGTATTTGTAAACCAAATGGTTTATAATTAGGGAAACGGTGTATTACAGCAGGATGGAGGAGAACTATGACAACATCCGAGATGATTAAAGAATTATGTAGTAAAAGAAACATTAGTGTTTCTGAATTGGCTAGAAGAATAGGACAGACACCACAAAACTTTGGTAAGAAGCTGAAGAGGGATACGGTTTCCCTGGAAGAACTGAAAATGATAGCAGATGTGTTGGATGTCACTTTTGAGCAATCATTTATTCTCCCGGACGGAGAATGTATAAAGACAAGTAACGAGTAATAAGGAGCATGTATGGAATATTTTTCAGAAAAAAGTTTACTTTCATTAGGAGACTATTATGTATATGGGTTGATTGACCCAAGAACAAATCAAATATTTTACATCGGCAAAGGTACCGGAAATAGAGTGTTTGAACATGAAAAAGAAAGTATAAATAGTCCGAATAGTGACAAATTGAAATTGAAGACTATCTCTGAAATAAATGCTCTTGGATTATCTGTGAAGAAGATTATCATCAACAGTAATCTTACTGAAACAGAGGCATTCGCAGCAGAAGCGGCACTGATTAATGCTTTTAACTATGTAAGTGATATCGGTTTGACAAACATTGTAGCAGGCCATCATTCATCAGAAGCTTTGTCAGTAGAAGAATTTGAAAAGGTATATGGTGCAGAGGAGTTGCGAGAAGAAGATATTAAACACAAAATTCTCGTAATTAAAATTAACAAACTGTACAGAAGAGATATTCCTGCAGATGAACTTTATGATTCTGTGCGTGGTGTATGGCGTGCATCGATGAATAATGCTCAGTCTGTAGAGTATGTCTTTGGTGTATATAATTCCTTGATAGTTGCTGTTTACAAGCCGACTAAGTGGTACAAATGTAAAGAAGCACCAGAGAAACGACCTAGACAAGATGAAATTCTGACACCAAAAACAGAAAATAGAATTTTCTTTGTAGATGAGGATTTTGAAAAAGGTCTTCCACATGACGAAAACGAGTCATTTTATCATGGGAAATCTATAGCAGGATTGAAACTGAATCAAGCTGCACAAAACCCGATTACATATTTGAACCCGAAATCTTGAGAGATATAAAGATATAATAGAGTAGTCTCGGAAACTATTGAATAAATGATGTATAACTTATTCAGCAAATAACCATGCCTTATTCTGCTACGAAAACGATAGAAAATGGCATGACTTTAAAACCTCCCATTGGCAGGTTTTGAAAACGTATTCAGGA
>JBGVGF010000089.1:0-2687 GCA_045121495.1 Faecalimonas sp. | reverse complement strand
TTTTTCAGGCAGATGAAAACATCTGTCTATTCGTGTTTGACAAAAATTCTTAAAACAATAAACATCATCCTATTCCTAAACTATATTTTAATAGTTAGAAATAGGGTGATGCTAATATCTGCTTATCTTAATGACATTGGGCGCACATGGGGACGGGGAAAAGTGGACTAGACCACTTTTCCTCGTCCCCATTGATTACCCATTGATTATGCATCCTCGGCCACTTTCGCTTCGAATTCTTCTACCGGCATTGGTTTTGCGAAATAGTATCCCTGAATAAGGTCGCAATCGTTTTCCGCCAGAAAATCCACCTGCTCTCTGGTCTCTATACCCTCTGCAACTATACGCATATTCAGTTTCTTAGCCAGACTGATTGCCTCACTGACTATCACTTTTCCTTTTCCTTCTTCATCATTACCTCTAAAGAATTCTGCATCCAGTTTTACCACATCAATAGGTAATTCTTTTAAAGAATTTAATGAAGAATAACCCGCGCCAAAATCATCCATGGATACAGCAAAACCATAACTTTTCATCTTATTTACTATGCCTATGAGAGTCTCTTTGTCATCAAAGAAGGCACTCTCTGTCAATTCAAGTTCAATGGCTTCGTGCGGAACTTTGTAGGCATCCACAATCTCACATATATGTTCCGCCAGGTTTTCTCTTGTAAAATGCGCACGTGATACATTTACAGAAATAGGAATAATGTTTTTCCCCTGTGCAATCCATCCAGCCTGTAACTTTGCTACTTCTGCAATCATATAATCATCAAGTCTTGTTATGAAACCATTTCTTTCAAATATCGGAATAAACTTATATGGTGCAATCAATCCTTCTGTAGGATGAACCCACCTTACCAAAGCCTCCGCTGCTGCAAGCTTTTCATCTCCAACTGAATACTTTGGCTGGAGATACACCTTGTACTCGTGGTTCATCAAAGCTCTCTCCATATCATTTTCCACTTTTCTCTCCCAGAGAAGTTCCGCCTTCATCTCCTGTGTAAAGAAGCTTACACTTTCATTATGCGAACTTTCAATCTTAGCTCTAGCTATAGTTGCTCTGTTATAGCTTTCTGATGGCGCAATAATTTCCCTGTCAAGAATATGAATTCCTGCCTTAAAATAAAGCTTAACATTCGGTCTTTGCGCTGCCATTGACTGCATTATTTTTTCAACTCGTTCTACCAGCTGCTCCTCACTCACATAACAGAGTAAAATTCCGAAATCACACCTTTCATGTCTGGCAAATGTTTCTTTTCTTGTGATATTTTTTCGAATTACATCATAAAAATCACTGACAAGTCTGCTCCCTTCCCTGTCACCATAGCAGGAACAATAGCTTCTGTATTTTTCCATCTGTATATGAACCATAGCTGCCTTTACAGATTTACGTCTATACTTTCTCATTTTCTTCGCCGCTGCCCCAAGAAAATAATACCAGTTATTTCCACCCGTCTCCTTATCCGCATAATATAGCTTCAACAGCCTTCTCTGACTTCTCGCAAATCTTACGAACATGAAAATGACAAATAATATAAAAATCGAACATATTAAAATAATACTTATACATACCAATTGCACAAGAATAATATCCTGAACAGTGATATAAAGCCTTAATGTAATATATGTAATTGTACCATCATCATTGACAAATCCATAATAACAGGTCTGTTGGAATACAGACAAATTCATAACATCATTAATATTGGAGTTTTCATCCATTCTTTCTGATACTTCAAGTGATTTTTGTATTGATTCCTGTACAAATTCTAAATCGCCGGACGCAAATCTGTCAAAGTAAGATTTATCTGTAGAATCCAGATAAATCTTATAGCTTTCCGTCCAATCACTTTCCAACTCGAGTGAGTATTTCTTAGCATCTGTCTCCGAATCAAATATCTCTTCACCAATCTTATATAGAACGCTCTCACCATCTATAACCGACACACCCGTCACATCGTTTACAACAGCAGAACAATTGTTAAATGCATCGTCCAGAGCTGATTTGTCATTTACGTCTATGTCTTTAATATGACTGTAAAATCCATATGCCCACTTGTAGCCCTGACTTATCTTGCCGTTTGTCATATTGTCACAAATGCCTGCTACCAAAACTGCTATTGCCACTCCAATTATAAAAACAACTATTATTACAATAATTATCAATGGATATACATGTATTTTTTTCAGTTTATCCGCATTATATTTTTTCATCCCCCTGCGTCCCCTTACTTCACAAATACTTTATTTCACTTCCCCTGACGATATATTTTCTCTTTAATGAAAATTCTCAATTCAAAGAAAAGCATAAACAGCGTTGCAATTAAAAATCCAATCATCAAAATTCTATGGCAGATTGCAAAATACGCAACATATGCCACAATAGCCACCAAGTACACAATAACCAGCATATGCCACTTCTTAGCGGAGCTATCGGAAATTATTTTCTTTTTTACTGCAACATCTCCCTTAATCAACTCATCTAGGCTCAATCCGAATTCATCGCTGATTGCAATCAAATTGGCAACATCCGGAATTCCTTTGCCCGTTTCCCATTTTGTGATTGCTTGTCTGGATACGTTTAATTTTTCTGCAAGCTGTTCCTGTGAAAGACCTGCCTTTTTCCTTTGTTCTCTGATTTTTTCTCCTAAACTCATTTTTGAGTCCTCCTTCTTTTTAATTTGC
>JBGVGF010000088.1:0-35153 GCA_045121495.1 Faecalimonas sp. | reverse complement strand
TATTATACACCTTTACCTTGAGCTCCAGTTTCGGCTCTCCTTCAAATGAACCATATGCATCAGACAATTTAAGTTCAAATTGCTCTGGAGTCTCCTTGACACCATTGTAGAATACCGCAAACTGTGGCATTGGTATGTGGATCAATTTCTCTTCGTATAATTCATCGGTATTCACTAATTCTTCATAGATATGCGATACATAGAACAGATCTCTAAGAGGCATATTCGGATTCATAGTCGATTGATGCTCATATAATGCCAGCTCATCATAGATCAAAAATGCCACATCATTCTTCATTCCCAGATAAATCGCATTGTCCAATGTCTTGACCACCAGATCATCTGGATTATCATAATTTGTCCCATTTAAGGCATTGTATAATTCTAAGAATTTCTCCTCATCTTTGTAAATCATTCGAAATATCCTGTCTTTATAATTTCTGAATGGTCTTAGCTTTGCAGCCTTTACTTTGGGATTTGCAGTTCGCAATCTTGCCTGCAATTGTTCGTTTCTTTTTCTCATGTTTCCTCCTTTTGAGAGGACTTCTCATTCCTATATCATATAGTTTACCTTTGAAATCCTCTCTGCTTTTTATGATTTTTAGCATTGAAAATTTCATAGACATGTCAGACGACACATAGAATATAGAATGGTTCTTACCATATAGAACTTTAGAAACTTAATGCTTATATGCATTATATCATTTATCATTAGTCGTATCAAGACTTTTTTCTTTTTAAAAACAGCTGCACTTCCGTGCAGCTGCGAAACTTTTCACTATGTAATTAGTTTGTGTAGTTATCAAAATATCCTTGTACTAATACAACCGGTGTTCCCTTATCTCCTGAACCGCTTGTAAGGTCACATAATGAACCGATAAGGTCTGTAAGTTGTCTTGGTGTTGTACCTTGAGAAGCCATGTCACCTACAAGATTGTCATTCTTTTCTTTGATACGCTGTGAGATTGCTTCTTTTAATGCGTCACCGCTTAAGTCAGCAAAGTCATTGTCTGCAAGATATTTTAATTTTAATTCATTTGGTGTTCCTACTAAACCTGCTGTGTATGCTGGTGATACTACAGGGTCAGCTAATTCCCAAATTTTTCCTTGTGGATCTTTGAAAGCACCGTCTCCGTATACCATAACTTCAACGTGTTTTCCAGTTTTGTCTAAAATTTGTTTTTGAATGTTTTCAACTAAATCAAAGCATTCTCTTGGGAATAATTTGATTGTGTCTTCTGTAGATTTGTTAGATCCTAAAAGACCATATTTTTCGTTGCATCCGCTTCCATTTACTGAAGCTGTGAGGATATCATCTAATCCACATACTCTTTCAGCACCATTAGCAAGTAAGATACGTTTTGTTCTCTTACGTGTGTGGATATCGCAGTTTAATACATTCTTTGTGTAATCTAAGATTACTCTTGGGTTGTTAGCGAAGATTACTTCCACTTCTGCGCCAGCTTCTTTGATAAGGCTTGCATAGTAGTCTACATAATCAACACCTGTGAATTCGTGTTTGTTTTCGCCAAATAATTCTCTATATTTTTCTAATGTCAATACATCGCTGTATGGATTGATGCCTGCATCATCTAATTGGTCATAAGTTAATAATGCATTACCAACTTCATCGCTTGGGTAGCTGAGCATTAATACCACTTTTTTAGCGCCCATTGCAATACCTCTTAAGCAGATTGCAAATCTATTTCTTGATAAAATTGGGAAAATCACGCCGATTGTTTCTCCGCCAAGTTTCGCTTTTACATCTTCTGCAATAGCTTGAACTGATGCGTAGTTTCCTTGTGATCTAGCAACGATTGATTCTGTAACAGAAATAACGTCTCTGTCTCTTAATTCGAATCCTTCGCTTTCTGCTGCTCCTAATACGCTTTCCACAACAATGTCAGCCAGGTTATCATTTTCTCTGATAATTGGACATCTGATACCTCTTGAAATTGTTCCTACTCTTCTTTCCATGTGATCGTCTCCCATCTTTCACTGTTTATTATAAAATTTCTTTTTTGAATCTTTCAAGAATCACAGGAGAATTATACTATATTTTAAATGTGATGTAAAATATTTTTTTATTGCATTACACATTTTTTTACATCAATGGAGCAACCAGTCTCAAAATACGCCCTAAAACTCGTTCCACGAAATTTCTTGAACGCAGATCCAGGATCGTCACTTTTTCACATTTACCAAGAGTAGTTTGAAAATCCCTTTCAATCTCCCAAACCACCGGATTGTTATAGATAAATGTACCACATTCAAAATGATGGTACAGGCTTCGGTAATCAAGGTTGATTGTTCCTACAGTCGCTGTATCATTGTCAGATACAAATACTTTTGCATGTACAAATCCAGGTGTATATTCATAAATCTGTACACCGGCTCTAAGCAATTCTTCATAATAGGTCTTTGCCAGAATAAAGGCATACCATTTGTCCGGAATATGTGGCATGATGATAATCACTTCGATACCGCATTTCGCAGCATAGGTCAGTGTATTTAACATCTCATTGTCCAGAATCAAATAAGGGGTCATAATGTGCACATATTTTTTTGCATGGTCTAAGATATGAAAATATACCTGCTCTCCAATGATCTCATTGTCGAACGGACTGTCTCCGTACGGGAGTACATATCCCAGTTCACGCTTGAAATCCAGAGATTTTGGAGTTAAGTATTTTGCAAAATCGTCTGCACGTACCTGTGTGATATTCCACATTTGCAAAAACAGCATCGTGAGATTCTGTACTGCTTCTCCTTCCAACATGACCGCCGTATCTTTCCAGTGTCCGAATCGTTCTTTTACATTGATATATTCGTCCGCAAGATTAACCCCTCCAGTGAACCCTACTTTACCATCAATTACCAGAATCTTTCTATGATCTCTATTATTTTGATAAGATGACAGAATTGGACGTACCTTACTGAACATCTTGCACTTGATTCCCAGTTTCCTCATTTGCTTATCGTAATTGTATGGAAGCTGAATCATACTGCACATTCCATCGTACATAAAACGGACTTCTACACCTTCTTTTACTTTTTCGACCAGAATATCGAGAATAGAATTCCACATTTCTCCTTCTTCTACAATAAAATACTCCAAAAAGATATATTCTTTTGCTTTTCGAAGCTGGATTTTCATCTCTTCAAACTTTGCTTCTCCTGATGGAAAATACTTTACAGATGTGTTTCTATGCACTGGAAAAGAGAGCTGTTTGCTAAGGTAATGTGCAAGGTTTGCATTCGCAGGTTTTGAAACTCGGAGCGATTCCAATGTCTCCTCATCTTGTGTCATATATGGCTTTGTGGCTGTATTTAAATCAGAAAGTCTTCTCTTCATAAACCCAGTGCCCGGCATGATTTTCATAAACAGATACATGGCAGAGCCAAATACCGGCAACACAAAGATTAGCATGATCCACATGATTTTAAAATCCGGATTACTCTTACTGTTGATAATATAGATAACGCACACCACTTCTAAAACCATCAAAGCTGCATATATGTATGTAGCATAGTCCTTTAGGTGCGTGAGCGTTGCTATCAGAATCACTATCTGAACCAAAAGCAATACTGCCATAATGGTAACACGACTGAAAATAACGTTCACAAGCCCTTTTTTCGCTTTCTTTACTGGCTGCTGTATCTTCATAATTAGTTAATCACTTCCTTTTTTTCAGTCTAACATAGATTCTATTCAACGTAAAAGGGCGAAAGAATGTCTTTCGCCCATCGTTGGTCTATTTTGGTAACTTAAATGAACTCTTTAATGATACAATTCGGTTAAACACCAATGCATCTGGTTTTGAGTCCTTTGCATCTACACAGAAATATCCGTGTCTTACAAATTGGAAACTGTCATATGCTTTTGCATCATCAAAACTTGGTTCTAAATAACATTCTTTTAAAACAGTCAGTGAATTTGGATTCAAATTCAACGAACCGTCTTCTTTATTGTATACACCTTTTTCTTCGTCTACAATATTTTCATAGAGACGTACTTCTGCTTTTGTTGCGTATGGAACTGGTACCCAGTGAATTGTACCTTTTACTTTACGTCCTGTGAATCCTGTTCCACATTTTGTCTCTGGGTCATAAGTACAGTGAATTTCTGTTACTTTGCCATTCTCGTCTTTTACATAACTTTCGCATTTCACGAAATATGCATGCATCAGACGAACTTCATTGCCTGGGAATAAGCGGAAGTATTTCTTAGGTGGTTCTTCCATAAAGTCATCTCTGTCGATGTATAATTCTCTGCAGAATGGAACCTTTCTTGAACCTAAAGCTTCATTTTCCATGTTGTTTGTTACATCCAAATATTCAACCTGTCCTTCTGGATAGTTGTCGATAATGAGTTTGATTGGATCTAATACTGCCATCATACGTGATCGTTTCATCTTTAAGTCTTCACGAATACAATATTCAAGCATCGCATAATCAACTGAGCTGTTGCTCTTTGAAACGCCGCAAAGTTCTACGAACATCTTTAAAGACTCTGGAGTAAATCCACGTCTTCTGAGTGCTGCGATAGAAACAAGTCTTGGATCATCCCATCCATCCACGATTCCTTCTTCTACAAGCTTTTTAATATATCTCTTACCGGTAACAACATTTGTCAGATATAATTTTGCAAATTCAATCTGTCTTGGAGCTGGATTAAATTCACATTCTCTTACAACCCAATCATACAACGGTCTATGATCTTCAAATTCCAATGTACAGATAGAATGCGTAATCTTTTCAATCGCATCCTCGATAGGATGAGCAAAGTCATACATTGGATAGATGCACCATTTATCACCTGTGTTATGGTGAGTCATATGAGCCACACGATAAATGATAGGGTCACGCATGTTGATATTAGGCGAAGCCATATCAATCTTCGCACGAAGTACTCTTTCACCATCTTCGAACTCACCGTTTTTCATTCTCTCAAATAGATCAAGATTTTCTTCGATCGTACGTTCACGGTATGGACTGTTCTTACCAGGTTCTGTAAGTGTTCCACGGTATTCACGAATCTCTTCTGGTGAAAGATCACATACATAAGCTTTTCCTTTTTTAATTAATTTCACTGCACATTCATACATCGCTTCAAAATAGTCCGAAGCAAAGAATAAATTTTCCTTCCAATCTGCACCAAGCCATTGAATGTCTGCTTTGATTGACTCTACAAACTCAATCTTTTCTTTCGTAGGGTTTGTATCGTCAAAACGCATGTGGAACTTACCATTGTACTTTTGTGCCAATCCATAATTTAATAAGATCGATTTTGCATGACCGATATGAAGATATCCATTTGGTTCTGGTGGAAATCTTGTAACTACTGTGTCATACACGCCTTCTCTTAAATCTTTTTCAATCTCCTGCTCTATAAAATTCTTAGAAACTACTTCTTTTTCTACAACTTTTTCTATTTCAGCCATAGGTGCCTCCTAAATCGTTTACATTATCTTGTAATTTTATCACAAATTAAAGCATTGAACAAGCCTAGATAAAAAAGTTAAGCAAAAACCCGCTTTATTGACAATAAAAATAATTTATAATACTATATTGTCTAATAGACTTAATAATAAGGAGAACGTTATGACATATGAATTTGAACTAATCTCAAGCGCATTTTTTTCTATGTTCGATCTATATGTGCTTTATATTCTATTAAACCACAAACTCACTTTTCGTTTTTCGAAAAACAAAGTCTTCCCTGTTTATCTGCTTTCCTATATCTTATTTATGCTGTCTCAGTATTTGCCGGACTTTTTTCCATCATATCCGACACAACTATTTCTAATGCTAACTTGTTGTATTTCATTGATCATGATTCATTCCGGTTCCATTATTCAGAGGACTTTCTGGGTAACCGGTTCCTTTCTTCTTCTAGCCCTTTGTGAATTGATTGCAATACCAATCGCATTATGGATTACAAATGTCCCATTTGAAGCTGCAATAACAACAAAGTCCTCTTACCTTCTCGGGATGTTTTTGTCACGTATATTATTTTTTATGATTGTAAAATGGTTCATCCGCTCTAAATACGCCAATACAAAGTTCTTTTCCAGCTTCGCCAGGGAAATAGTTACTATCATTTTGGTTGATTTTGTTTACTTTGCTTTGATTGCATACTTATTTTATCACAATTCCATTTTTCTGGATATTAACACTGCCATTGTGTTGTCACTTTGCGTGCTATTCGTTATATCCGTACTTTCTATCTACCTGCTGCAAAAGGTCATGCGAAAATCAGACGAGTTTTTAAATGTATCCTTGAAACTACAGCAGGCGGAAATGGAATACAAACTGACTTCCGATATGACTTCAGTTGTGGAAAATCTTCGTTCACTCAGACATGACATGAATAACCATATGTCTATTCTACAGGGTCTGTTATCTGTAAAGGCTTATGATGACATGGAAGCATACCTTGCTTCCATTACCCAGGAACTCTCTGTTGCTAATAATTTTTATTTTCCTGAAAACAAAGTTTTTTCTGTATTACTAAATAGTAAGATCAGCAATGCGGCTCAACTTGGCATTCGCTTTGAAACAGAAATTCGGACCAGTACAACACCATTTTCGGAAAGAGACTTGTGTACTTTGATCGGAAATATACTAGAAAATGCTATCGAGGCATCTTCTTCTCATACCAGCCCATACATTTATTTTTCCATGTATCAGGAAAATCAGCAATTACATATACAATGCGATAACACCTATTCGGTTGTACCAGTCTTCAAGAACGGTAAACTGATTACCACAAAAGAAAACAAAACTACCCATGGTATCGGAACCCAAAATATCTGCTCTGTTGTGGAATCCTATCATGGAACTGTACAGTTTTCTGTTGATGATCAATTTCACGTAACTATTTCGATTCCGTTTCCAAAAGTTTAACAACAGCTCAAAAAAACGCGGAGGCGCGGACAAAGTAAACATTACTTTGCAATCGCGCCTCACGTAAAAATTATTCTTTATACTTACTGTATTTTGTCGAACAACAAACACAAGCAATAGTTTTTTACAAAATTTTCTTCCAGAAACTTGACGAATTCTTCTTTTTGATTCTGCTCTAATTCATCCAATAATCCTTTCCCCACTAGACAATTTATCTGTTTCATATAAGCAGCGATACATCTGATTTTTATTTTTTCAATATAACTTAAAGCATTTACCATAGTATCCAGCATATATTCCATCTCATTCTGTATGAAGAGTGATGTCAATTCATCGATGGTGTTGTCATGATATACACTTGTCACCATAGTATAGAAGACAATATAATCCTTTACGGTCAGATTAGAATTGATTTTTTCTATATCTATAATATCTATCTTTTTCTTTTTTCCTACCAGGGAAATCAAGTTATTTCTCTTGTCCATATCATTACATGTTATATGAACAATTTCGCCTTTGTTCATGTTGTCCAATAGACTATAAAGTTCAACATCATTCTCTGCTAATTCTATTGTCATAACAAACTCCCCTTTCTACATCTTTTTATACGCTATTTTCCGAAATACTTTGCCAACACCTCTTTTCGATAAGTCCTTCCTATCGACATTTCTTTTCCATTTTTCAGATATACCGTATTCCCTTTTATCTCTTTTATGATGTTAAGATTCACTACTTCACCTTGATTCACGCGGATAAAGGATTCTCCAATTCTCTCACAAAGAGAGGTAATTGTTTCATATACCTGATACTCTTTCTGCTGCGTTTTTATAATACTTTTTGACTGTTGTCGTTCAATATAAAGTATTTCGCGACAATCTATTTTCTTTTTAATATTTTCATCTGTGATTACAATTTCTGTGTTTCTGTTATCCTTCTGACTATTCTGTAAAAGATTCATTGCCTTTTTTAGCACATTCTCCATTTTACTGATATCATAAGGTTTTACCAGATATCCCATAGCTTCTACTTCAAATGCTTCCTCCGCAAATTCTCGATGCCCGGTTACAAAAACGGTAATTACATTAGGATAATTCTGCGCAATCCATGCTGCTACTTCTATTCCGGTTTCATCCCCCAAATCAATATCCAAAAATAAGATATCCAAACGATGAGATGTTAAATAATTCTTCAAATTCTTTCCCGACTGAAATCCATGATATTCAAAATCGTACCCATTCTTTGATGCTATTTCCTTTATATACAAATTATTTAATTTTATCTGAAATATTTCATCATCACAAAAAGCAACCTGGTAAGACATATCCATTTCTCCTCTCGTTTCTTACTGTACCTTCGCTTTTCAAATCTCTATATACGGATATGGTACGAATTTTATTATATGTGTTTTTCAGATTTATGCAACAATCACTTTTTCTCTTTTGAAATTCAAAATTACCGCCACTGTCAATACGCCAAACGTAACCACTAATGAAACAACTGTAATTATACCATTCACCATATCGGCAGATCCAATGAAAAGCTTATGCATAAATACCGAGAAATTATACACTGGAATCATATATGCAATCTTAGGAGTTTCGCCCACACTAAATCCTGTGGCTAATGCTGCAATAATCACTAGATAGTAAATAACCAGAGACATACTTGTCGCTTCTTTTACTGTATTTGCAAAACTGCTCATTAAAGCAATCGCTGCTACAAATACCATTGAAATAAAGGTAAAACCTAAAAACATAATTCCCAGCTGCCCCGCTTTTAAAGTAACATCTCCGATTCCCAGAATATCAAGGCTCCATAATTCGTTTGCCGCATAAGATCCACCCGTTAGTACTGCAAAAAATACGGTACTCGAAATCATGCCGATCGCTGTTGTTCCCAAAAGCTTCCCTAAGATCATTTGACTATTATCGATTGGAGATAATAATTGCTTGGACAGGGTTCCTCTTTCTTTCTCTCCCGCGATACTATCTCCCACAACATTCACCAGATTCATAAATAAAATGATAATCATCATGTATGGAAGCAGTAAAGATACCGTTCTGTTCTTTCTCTCCAGTTCGTTGCTGGTATCTTCCGTTAATATTTCAAAATTTTCTTTTGCGATTCCCTGCTCTGCTATCTGCATATTCAAAAAATAAATTTGATATCCCTGTGATCCTTCCGATTCTTCCATACCGATTGATGTCATCGCAAACACAGCGATTAGAATTACTACCGGCAAAACGAAAATCGAACTTAGCATTTTCTTATTTTTAAATACTTTAAAAATCTCTTGCTTTGTAATCGTACTTATGATATCCATAGTCTACCTATTCCTCCTAACATAAAAAACCGAACTTTTTCTTTGTCTTCTTCTCCTCTATCAACTCTTCTGCTCCGTGATATTTCTCATATAAACGAATGAAAGCCTCTCTCAAATCTTTTGCACCAGCACACTTTATGATATCACTCATCGTCCCCTGTGCAACACTCTGTCCATCAATGATCACCCCGACTCTATCCGCTAAAGCCTCCACTACCTCCAGAATATGAGTGGAGATAACGATTGTCTTTCCTCTTTGCTTTTCTAATAGTAGAAAATCTTCCACCTGTTTTTGTGTTAAGATGTCAAGACCATTTGTAGGCTCATCAAAAATGATTGTCTTTGGATCGTGAATTAAACAAATCGCAATGGATGTCTTTTGTTTCATTCCTGTTGAAAAAGTTTCATATCTTCTGTCTGCGATTTGTGTAATATCAAAATAATCGAATAACTTTCTCTTATTTTCCTCCAATGTCTTTTTGTCCAGACCATAAAGCTTTCCATAAAAAGCCGCCAATTCATTCGGTGTAAACTGTCCGTCCAAGCGGATTTCGGTAGTCAAGAACCCAATGTTCTTTTTTATCTCTTTTGCATCCTTCTGTGTATCCCAGTCATCAATTGTAATAGTACCTGTCGTTGGCTTTAGCAATGTAGATAACATTCTCATCGTTGTTGTTTTCCCTGCACCGTTTGGTCCAAGCAATGCAAAAATTTCACCTTCTTCGATTTTAAAATTCACTTTTCTTACCGCCATTTTATCTGCAAATCTTTTTGATAAACCATTTATCGTAATCATCTTCTCTTTTCTCCTTTACTATCTTGTTACATTTCTTCACGTTTTAATTTTTGAACGGACATCTGCGTTAATAAAATTACCATGACACACCCAAGTAACACACTTACAAATAGTGGCCAAATACGAATAGAACCATGTGCGTTCTTTAAAATAAGCTGGTTCATATTTAATAGCGGAATATACTCCAGAGCTGCCTTATCGACCACATTGCTCAGCTGTGACAATAAAGTGAATATCAAAACACCAATGGAGGCATAGGTTCCTGCATCTCTTACTTTTTCAAAATATGTTGAAATATAAATAAGTACCGCTACAAGCAATGCCAGACTTATACTGCCTGTCAGTGCGATGGTTAGCATCAGCATTCCTGCATTTTCAATATATTGTTAAACTCCGAAACTTCCTTTAAAATACGTAACAGCCAATATAATAGTCACAATCTGCAGCGCGCAAGATATCATACCTACCATTACTGTAAATATTGTTTTTCCTAAAACAAATTGCGATATTTCTATGCCGCTTAATCTGATGGAATCATACGTTCCTCTTTCCTTTTCTCCAACACAGGAATCGATTGCAAAGCTTGCTAACGGCTGACCTACCATAAAAATCAATACTGCTCCTAAAACACTAACAATTACCTTAAACTGTGCCTCTTCTCTATCCACAATAGAACTTACATCTTGCTCTAGAACAGCAAATTGGTTACTTAAAAATGCTTCATATACTGCTTCATCCTGTAAGTATAGTGCAAGCTCACTGATCATCTCCTGCGCTGTTGTCAGCAAATCACTTGAAGATATCTTTGTTGAATCATACTGCAAATGGATTTTTTTCTCATCTAATCCGATTTCTATGATTACTCCGACCTTTCCTTTATCGTACATGGTTTCAAGTTCTTCATTCATCTCGTTATAAAACGAAATATTCTTATGTATTTCATTTTCAGAAAAAAATGTTTCTATTCTGGCCGAATCTGCAACTACCGCTATTTTTTGTGAACCTCCTTCCAGTATTCCAGAAAAGAAAATTCCTATCACTAAAACGATTAGAAAACATGGCAGCAAGAAGGTTGTCGCCATCACTTTTGGTTCTTTGCTAAGTCGTATCCACTCTCTCATTATTATACTTATCATTTTTACACCTCTTTTTTCTTGTTGATGCGCTTATATTAACACAAGAATTTTCTCTTAAAAATGTTTTCGGTTTATGTTACTTTTAATCCGTATCTTTTTCACTCCAATCAGTTGAAAGTGTAAAATTATAAGAAAAAAGTGCAAAATAATTATCTTTGAAGCAAAAATGGCAATAAAAAATGCCTAGAAACGTTAGTTTCTAAGCATTTTCCTGATTATATTCAAAGCTGCTGGCGGGATTTGAACCCGTGGCCTCCGCCTTACCAAGGCGACGCGCTACCTGCTGCGCCACAGCAGCCTGCTGCTTTCGCAGTCCTATATCATACTACAATACGTTTTGCAGAATGTCAAGCTTATTCCTCAACCAATGTAGCCACCTTATTCTTAATTCTCTGCAATGCGTTATCGATTGATTTTGGACTTTTATCCAATAATCTTGCAATACTTTGATAGCTTTCACCTTTTAAATGCAAATACAACACCCTGTTTTCCAAATCGCTCAAACGATTCCGCAGTTTTTTCTCCATCATGATAAAGTATTCTTTATCCAGAAATAATTCTTCTGGATTATTGTTTTTCTCAGTTCGAATCGTATCGATCAGAGGATGCTGTTTCTCATCTGCTGCTTCATCGCCTTGTTCATATATCGATATGTAGGAATTCAGCGGCATATGCTTCTGTCTTTTCGACAATTTAATCGCGGTATATATCTGTCTTGATATACACAAGTCGGCAAAACTGTGAAACGATGCATCCTGGTTCAGATTATAGTCTCTGACTGCTTTGAACAGCCCGATCATCCCTTCCTGAATCAGATCATCGTTCTCACCGCCGAGAAGATACATCGCTTTCGCCTTCTTACGCACAAGATGCTTGTATTTGTCCATAATATAATCTGTGATGACAGTTTCGCCTTCACGCAATTTGCGGATGAGCTGCTCATCTGTCATTGTATCATAACGATTGTTCATGCTATTTTAAACGCTGTCTTACGATTTCATAAGCCAATACCCCTGCCGCTACAGAAGCATTCAATGAATCGATATCACCTTTCATTGGAATTGATGCAATAAAGTCACACTTTTCTTTCACAAGGCGGCTCACGCCCTCCCCTTCATTGCCAATTACAAGTCCGATCGGACCTGTGAGATTCAGGCGGTACATTGTCTCCCCACCCATATCAGCACATACAAACCATAATCCTCTGTCTTTTAATTCTTCCATAGTCTTTGCAAGATTTGTTACTTTTGCAACAGGCGTATAGTTCAATGCTCCTGCAGAAGTCTTTGCTACCGTCGCAGTAAGCCCCACTGCTCTGTGTTTTGGAATAATAACACCATGCGCCCCTGCAAGGTTTGCTGTACGGATGATCGCTCCAAGATTGTGTGGATCTTCAATATTATCCAGCAGAATAATAAACGGATCTTCGCCTCTTTTTTCAGCAAGTGCAAACATGTCTTCCACCTCAGAATATTCATACGCTGCTGCATACGCAATGACACCTTGATGTTTCTTTGTCTCTGATAATTGATCCAGTCTTTCTTTTGTCACAAATTTTATGATCGTATCATGTTTTTTAGCTTCACGGATAATTGTTCTGATAGGGCCATCCTGACAGCCATCGAGTACAAACAACTTATCCACTGGTTTTCCCGAACGAAATGCTTCGATCACTGCATTACGCCCTTCAATCACAAGACTTTTCACTTTCATTTCTTCACTCATTATTCTTCTCCCTTTTGAATGCTGTCGAGCCCGATTTTCACCAAATCCAGCAGTCTTTTCCAATCTTTTTTCAAATATAAATAACCTAAAAGAGCTTCAAATCCTGTTGCCCTTCTGTAATCCGTGATAGACTGGTTCTTTGCAGGTGAGACTGATTTTGCATTACGTCCTCGCTTGTAGACTGCATGTTCTTCTTCTGTCAGATGTTCCTGCATCGCGCGCATCATAAGTGATTGTGCTGACGCCTGCACGAAACTGCTCGTCTCTTTGTGCAGCTTATTAACCTGCTTGTTTCCCTGATTTATCACAAGACTTTTGATGATCAAGTCATAAATACTATCTCCTATATACGCCAATGTAAGAGGTGAATATGTATGAATATCCACCTCTTCCATCTGAAAAATCTCTTGCATATAGGAATCAAATTCAAATCCTACGCTTTTCTCCATTTTACACCCTCACGTGTATCTTCTAAGATAATACCTTTTTCTAACAGTTCGTTACGGATTGCATCTGCTCTTTGGAAATTCTTTGCTTTTCTTGCAGCCTGACGTTCAGCAATTAAAGCTTCGATATCTTCTGCAAGAAGTTCTTCTTCTTTTTCTACGATGATTCCAAGTACATCCGCTAATTTTACAATGATGTCATATAATCCCTGTAAGTATTCTTTTGAGCTTTCTCCGCTTGCTGTTGTATTGGCATGTTTTACAAGTTCAAATACAGAAGAAATTGCATCTGCTGTATTGAAGTCATCTTCCATTGCGGCTTCGAATCCAGCTACAAATTCGTTTACTTTTTCTAACAATGCTTTTTCATCTTCTTTTAATGCTTCAGTTGTAGTTGCACCAAGCAAATGTTTCAAGTTTGCAACTGCTGTAATGATACGGTCAAGACCGTTCTTTGAAGCTTCCATAAGGTCAGCACTGAAGTTGAGTGGACTTCTATAGTGTGCACTTAACATAAAGAAACGAAGCACTTGTAAATCGTATTGTTCACTGATCTCGCGAACTGTAAAGAAGTTACCAAGTGATTTTGACATCTTACGATTGTCAATGTTTAAGAATGCGTTGTGCATCCAATATTTTGCAAATTCTTTTCCGTTTGCAGCTTCACTTTGTGCAATTTCGTTTTCATGGTGTGGAAATACCAAATCTTCGCCACCCGCATGAATATCAATTTGATCCCCCAAGTATTTCTTAGACATTACAGAACACTCAATATGCCATCCTGGACGTCCATCGCACCATGGAGATACCCAAGCTGGTTCGCCTTCTTTTTTCGGTTTCCATAAAACGAAGTCGAGCGAATCTTCTTTTTCGTCTTCTCCTGTTACTAACAGAGAACGTCCGCCTGACTGTAATTCATCTAAGTTCTTATGAGAAAGTTTTCCATAATCTTTAAATCTTCTTGCACGGAAATATACAGTTCCATTTTTTACATATGCAAAACCGTCATCAATTAATTTCTGGATCATCTCGATCATACCATCGATTTCTTCTGTTGCTAATGGATGCTTTGTTGCTGGTTTTACATTCATACCAGCCATATCTTTCTTGCACTCTTCAATGAATCTCTTGGAAATCACATCAGAAGTTGTACCTTCTTCAATTGCTTTCTTGATGATTTTATCGTCAACGTCTGTAAAATTCGATACAAAGTTAACATCATATCCTTTGTATTCAAAATAACGTCTTACTGTATCAAATACGATCATTGGTCTGGCATTACCGATATGGATAAAGTTGTAAACTGTAGGTCCACATACGTACATCTTTACCTTGCCTTCTTCCAATGGTACGAATTCTTCTTTTCTTTTTGATAATGTGTTATAAACTTTCATATGCTCCTCCTTTAATGGTATAAAAAAACTTCGTCTCTATCTATTTAGAGACGAAGTATATCCGCGGTTCCACTCTAATAAAGAAATATCTATTTCTTCACTCGATGCACGTAACGTGTGCTTCCGTAACCAGCTACTATCCTTTCGCCGGTTCGACTCCCGAATGCACTTCATATATCCTTTCCTTGGGATTGCTTTCAGCCGGTGGCATTCCCTCTCTGCCAGTTCCAAATATACTACTCTCTTCGTTCTTAGTCTTTGTCTGTATCTTTAAATCAGTTTATTCAAAATCTTTTGTTTTGTCAACCACTAAACCACTTCATTTACAAAACTTTTAGCAGCTATTGCCATTCTTTATTGTTTTTTACAGCCTCCGCAGCCTCCACATTTGACGCCGTTTTCATCAGCCACAACTATACTTGTGTAGTTTGTAATTTTTTCAATCAAACATACCGCCTGTGAGGAAATCCCTTCTCCTGTTCCCGTAAATCCAAGACCTTCTTCTGTTGTCGCCTTTACGTTCACCTGGTCAACTTCCAGTCCTAGTACTCCAGCAATATTTTCTCTCATTTTTTGAATATGAGGTGCCATCTTTGGTCTCTGCGCAATAATTGTTGCATCAATATTTTCCACCACATATAAATTTTCTTCTAGGAGTTTTCCCACATGTCCTAACAGTTTTAAACTGTCTGCACCTTTGTATTTTGGGTCTGTGTCAGGAAAATGCTTTCCAATATCCCCAAGAGCCGCTGCTCCCAAAAGCGCGTCTGAGATTGCATGCAGTAAAACATCTGCATCTGAATGTCCTAAAAGCCCTTTTTCATATGGAATGTTCACGCCTCCCATGATCAGGTCTCTTCCTTCTACTAATTTATGAACATCATATCCTAATCCTACTCTCATAATTTTCTCCTACTCCTAAATGATTTATAGAACCATCTTCTTTCTTATTATAGTAACAAAAATCCTGCTGCATCTGCAACAGGATTCTTTTGTTAAATCGTATATTCTATGATTCCGGCCAGACAACGAAGGTATCTTGCTGTATCAGCATACCGTCTTCCCCTGCACCCAATGTATTGATGCAGGTTTCTTCTCCTTGCTGTTCTTCACAAATTTCACGTGTGATCAGACGTTCATTTCCAAGCTCCTTACATTCTGTTTCAACTAAAATGTATGCTGTCTCCTCTTCTGCTTCCAATACTCCTGGCACTTCTCCTGGCGTATATTCTTCAGATGCAAGGATCTGATGCGCTTGGTTCATTTGATAAAATGTAATCTTCTCAGGTTCATATTTCAAAGCAAATCCGATATTTACAGATGCACTTTCTTTTTTACTTACTCCGTCTTTTACAACATCTGTGCTAACGTCAAAGGACATCGACATCTCATTACTAATTCCATCTTCTGTTCCTAGAAGGATACCGCCACCTCCAGCAACCATATAGATGTCACCTTCTTCTGTCTGATAAACCGGATTACAATAAAGTGTATATTCTTCTATGCCTTCTTCCACTTCTGCATAAACCATACCAGATAACGCTAGCTTATCTTCTGTATCTGAAATAGAATATTCTACATGAGCATCACAGATTGCGTCACTGAATTCAGTCACTCTGAATGGTTCTTTCCCTTCTTGCTGCATAGTTGGTGTAAAGAAATTCATGCCATCGATTCCTTCAAATATAAACTCCCAATCAGAAGGCTCTGTACTTCCATGCTTTTCTATTGTCGCATAAATTCTTCCCTGATATGGCTCTGTATCATTTAGCGTAATGTCTTTGCCATTTGCAACCTCTGCGATATTGTCTTCCAGAAAAGCATCCATATCAAACAGATCCACAGATTCTCTTGTGAAAACAACTCCGATCATACGATCCTGCGAAGCACTTTCTCCTGCATCTTCCTTTGCCAAAGAACATCCATTGATCAAAACCATAAGTCCTAATACCAAAATTGCTATAAAACTTTTTCTATTCTTCATCCGCATCCTCCTCCAAATTCCCATCAAATTTTAAAATATCTCCTACATCACATTGCAAATAATAGCAGATGCGATTGATCGTGTGAAAACGCACACCTTTTGCCTTCCCACTTCGCAGTACAGACAGGTTGGCTTCTGTAATCTCTACCAGCTTACACAATTCTTTGGATGTCATACCGCGTTTTTTCAATACTTCTTCCAGACAAACCCTGATTCCCACATCTATCACCTTTTAAATAAACAAATCATAATTTTGTTTGAGTTTCTGATTTTCACGGATATATCTTGCCATCAAAAGCACTGCCAGAACAAGTACAATGGAAACGATCGGCAATGATACAACCACATTGATCTGATACAGGCTCTCGTGGAAGATCAGCTGCAGTACATTTAATCCCATATTGGAACTCACTGTAATGACAAGTGCCTTGATACATAATTTAGAAAGTATTCCTGAAATTTCTACCGTGATATCTGAATATTGATCTTTTTCCATCTCATCCATCATACGAATCATGAGGAAAAGGATTGCGATATCAAGCAGATATGGAATGGCATTTACAATGCTCTGCAATACCAGGAAAATGTAGGTAGCAGTCAAATCTATCTCTCCGAAAAAGAATCCCAGCCCATCGCTCGATATACTATTTGCTTCTCGCAGATTTTGGATCGTGGATGGAAGTGATCCAAAACACTCTCCAAACACCACATAGACAAGCAAGATGATCACCATATGAAGCAAAATACGAAGACCTTTCTGCAACCATTTTTTATCTGCCGATACACATTTTTCTAAAATTCTCAAGGTCAGATATCCAATAAACACAGAATAGAATGTAGTACCAAGCAGCATTTTTCCCATTCCTGATACTGTTTCACCAAACAATCCTGGATTGACCATATAATAAATAACTACAAACAGGAGAATACTCAATGCCGGCAACAACCAGTCGATCTTTCTTTTTTTCTTCTTCTTTTTTAACCAGCAAAAGCAGCCCACGGGAAGAAGACAAACAATTGCATAAATGATAATTGCAAAAACATTCCCTACGCTTCCAGATAACGAAAGCTCGCGTAATCCGAATCCTATCTGTTCAAATGGAAATGCGATCACCGCCGAAAACAGATTTGGGAAATTTGCCTGCAGAAAATAAAACATCAGGCAGGAAATTGCTTCCAAGATGAGTATTCCTAAAAATTTCTTATTCTTCATAAAAACTACCTCCATTTCAAGTTTTAAAAATTATTGTTTTTCGATAATTTATACTTTGATTATATCATAAAATTATCGTTTATCAATAATTTTCAAAAACAATGTTATACTTCTTGATTTCCCTAAAAGCTTATTGTAAAATTTATTGAATTCATTTTTTGAAAGGACTCGTATTTTATGACAGACAAAATTAAAAAATTTTTTTACTATGGAAATGTTTTTCTTTTTATTTGCGCCATTATTTGTTTAGTGTGCTATGACATTCATGGTGGACTATGGCTAAAAGGTATGACAAGCTTTTGGTTTGTAATCCTTGGATTATTCAATTTAATCTATGCCCAGAAAATGAAAATCAAACTGTCCCGTTTTCTGATTTTAATCGAGTTGGGACTTTTCTTTGGGATGTGCGCTGATGTACTGCTTGGAGTTGCATTCATATTTGGAATCTTATTTTTTGCCATGGGACATGTTTTTTATCTGATTGCATTTTATGCTTTAGAAAAATTTACGAAAAAGGATTTCTACATTATTTTTCCGATTACACTCATTTCTTTGTTCGTGGTGACTGGTACACCTTACATTCAAATTAAAGATTCGTTTATCAAGAAATTACTTCTTGGATATGCTGTGATCATTGCGTGTATGCTCGGAAAAGCAATTTCAAATTTTACCAAAAGTAAATCTACCTCCCGAATACTGCTTCTTTTAGGAAGTGCGATGTTCTGGTTCTCAGATGTGATGCTTGCAATTGATATGTTTGGCCAAAGCAGTCGCCTTACCTGGATCTTGTGTTCTTATAATTATTGGCCGGCACAGTGTCTCTTGGCATGCTCGCTGTTTTGTTATGTGAATGAATGTAAAAAAATGGAGCAGAATAGCTGATATCTTCTCAGCTTTCCTGCTCCATTTTTCTATAGAAGAAAAAAGAACATCTTTTCAGATGTTCTTCTAAGTAGCGGGAACTGGATTCGAACCAGCGACACCACGGGTATGAACCGTGTGCTCTAGCCAACTGAGCTATCCCGCCATATTCAATTATCTACTAGTTTTGTTCTAGTAATGGGACCAACAGGGCTCGAACCTGTGACCCCCTGCTTGTAAGGCAGGTGCTCTCCCAGCTGAGCTATGATCCCATGGTAAGTAGCGGGAACTGGATTCGAACCAGCGACACCACGGGTATGAACCGTGTGCTCTAGCCAACTGAGCTATCCCGCCATATTAAATTGTGCCAGCTCCGAAGAAAACGCTTATATAACAGTGCAATGCACTTATAATATAATGGGACCAACAGGGCTCGAACCTGTGACCCCCTGCTTGTAAGGCAGGTGCTCTCCCAGCTGAGCTATGATCCCATACTTTGTCACGTTTTCCTTCGTCAACCGACTTTCTTATTATACAATCGACATTTTTCTTTGTCAATACTTTTTTGTTTTTATCAAAAAAAAGATTGTGCAAAGCACAATCTTTTAACCTAAATTATCCCATAATTCCTGATAGAACTTCGAATAATCTTTTCTTTCCTCTTTCATAAATCGAATTGCTGAAGATGGATGGGAATTCAAAACACCTGTTAAGAGGTAAGGAATATCATATCCCCATACATTTCCTTTGTCTTTCTCTGCCTGAATATATTTCTGAACAAAATCCATAACTGGTACTATATTATATTTTGGATTTCTTAAGAAGGCAAGCAAAGATTCCATGTAGCAGTTTCCTGCTCCACGTCCCATGCCACTTACTGTCGCATCCAATAAACTTGCACCATTTGTCAATGCTTCAATCGTATTGGCAAATGCTAATTGCTGATTGTTGTGTGCATGAATACCAATCTTTTTGTTGTACTTTTCTGCGATATTCATATATTTATCCGTCAGTCTGCGGATCTGTTCTGGATAAAATGCGCCGAAACTGTCTACCAGATAAATTACATCTACATCTGATTCTGCTAAGATTGCAAGACCATGATCAAGCTCGTCTTCGTGAACTTTTGAAATCGCCATAACATTTACCGTTGTCTCATAACCTTTGTCATGTGCATCCTGAATCATCTCAATCGCAGATGGAATCTGATGAATATAAGTTGCTGTACGAATCAAATCAATGACACTGTCTTCTTTCTTTAAAATATCATTCTTGTAATCCGTTCTTCCAACATCCGCCATAACAGCAATTTTTAAATCAAAATCATTATTACCAACAATTGCACGAATATCTTCTTCTTCGCAGAATTTCCACTTGCCATAGTCTTCTTTTTTAAAAATCTCTTTTGATGCCTTATATCCAAATTCCATATAGTCGATACCAGCTTTGATATTCGTACGATATAAATCTTTTACAAACTCTTCTGAAAAAGCAAAATTATTCACCAGACCACCATCACGCAATGTACAGTCTACAATCTTTATATCCGGTCTGAATCCAACTAAATTTCCATTTTCTCTTTTCATAAGTTCCTCCAAGTAAGCTATATATTTTCAAGCTTTAAACTGTTACACTTTAAAGTCCAAAAGCATATATAGCATATCTCTTTTTGTGAAAAAAGTCAATAATGTTTTGCATAAATGATTCGTTTTATACGTTCTGCTGACAGAGCCTTCTCCCCATTTTTTCTTCTCATCTGGCTTCGGAATATAGATGGCTTCCCCATTCACATATTTTTGAATTTCTTTTACGAGTTCGTCCGGCAAAACATGAGATGCATTTCTATATTTCATAGGCACCTCTCCTAATTTTCTCTTGCAAATTCTTCGAAAGAAGAATATCGCTTTTGCTGAACCTTGTTTTCTTTTAAAACTTTCACTAAATATGCTTCAATTCTTTCTGCCTGTTTTGCGAACCCTGACAAAAATATTTTTAGCTATGATGATTTTAAGACAATGCTTGAAACAATAGTAATTCCATATGATATTCTAAACTATTTAGCCTATCGTACTGTTTTCAAAACGGTCACCAAAGGAAATTTGGTGATTGATGATGCGGACGATATGACTACATTCCTAACATTACCTCAAAATGAAACGGATTATGCGGAATTGTTTTTGGCACGAACTTATTACAAGGCACTTATTGAGGATGGTGTGAATGAATATAACATCAACCTTTACAATTACGTTCTTTCGGAATTAAACAAATCAATAAATTTCGAGCGTGATAAATTCATAGCTGATCTGTTGTGTGTGGACTATGTGCGAGCAGATCAAATTGCCAGAAATTGGTCTAAGTTAATGGAACTTGCAAAAGAAAACATATTTGTGAGACCTTTTAAAATCACTAAAGAAGAGCGTATTTACATGATGTTAGTTCGCCCCAATACTATGCCTGAGGAAGAGTTCTTCTTCAGATTAGAATTGGCAATGATATATAGTAGACATCTTGATGGTGTAAAATTGGCGCATATAATTGCCATACGATATATGGGTGATGAACAATACTCTGTAGAACTCTCGGATTTTGATCTCCAGAAGGATATTCGATACGAAGAGTTAATTGAAAAAGCTATAGAAATATATGGCTAATGAAAATGGCAGACATATGCTTCGGTGTGTGACTGCCGTTTTCGTAATTTATATGCTAAAATTAAATATGCTACTTGAAGTTGCGAAATTGCAAAATGAGGTTGGTAGATTATTCGCACCTTTATATCTATAATTGATGGTGAAATGGAGGTGACAAACAATATGAGTTTTGCAGATAACTTAAAACTATTACGAAAAGAGCATAATTTGTCGCAGGAAGAACTTGCGGAATTATTGTATGTTAGTAGGCAGGCTGTTTCAAAATGGGAGCAAGGAAACGGGTATCCAGAGGTAGAAAAACTTCTGTTGCTTTCAAGTAAGTTGAACGTTTCTTTAGATAGTCTCATGTCAACTGAAATAACGAAAGAAACAAGTAATAATGCTAATGTAACCGGAACTATCGTTATTACTTCTCCGCATGAAAATGTGATTGCAACCTGCTATAAGGTTATTTCTTCTGGAAAAATGATGGGTGGTAAATCATCACCACAATACTTTTTGTTTGGAGTAAGTAATGGTATTGCATCTTTTTGGGGTGAACCTACTACCTTTTTAGGTTGGTATGCAGATAAGGAACAGATAACAAAAGAAATCGAAGAAATTCAAATAGCAATAGCAAATGGAATCCCAACATATACATTGAAATATAGCGCAAAAACCGCACGACGTTGGGCGAAAGTCAGAATCATTGAAGAATAAAGATATTCTACATAGCAGTCATGCACTTCGGTGTGTGGCTGCTTTTTTTAGCAAGAACACAATTAAAATACGGGATAATAATCGCTACTAAAGCATATAATATGGTTGTGGAATAGAAAAATGCAACAATTCACAAAAATCTATTCCAATGTCCTGCTGATATATTGATTTTTGAAGCCTATTTGGATATAATACAATAGAAAAGTGCACGATGTTGCAAAAATCTTTCGCAAGGAGGTTTTAAGATGGAGATTCTCAGAGATTTTTATTTGGATAAATTGATAAAAAGAAAGAATAATGGCTTAATTAAGGTAATTACCGGCATACGCCGATGTGGTAAATCCTATTTGCTGAATAATCTGTTTTATCATCACTTACTGGAAAGTGGAGTGGATGCCGACCACATCATTCGCTTTGCCTTTGACTCAGCAGATGATCTTTATCTCATCGGAGAAAGCCTGATCCAGATTGAAAAGGAAAAGCGTGGAGTTGACCCTGAAAAGTTCATGGCATATATCCGTTCCAAGGTTGTAGGTGAAGGAATGTATTATCTGTTGCTTGATGAAATTCAGATGTTGGATTGTTTTGAAGCTGTTCTGAATGGTTATCTTCGTAAAGATAATATGGATGTATTTGTGACTGGACGTAACGCAAAACTGTTGTCTAAAGATATAGCCACTGAGTTCGCCGGTCGTGGTGACGAAGTTCATATGTATCCTCTGAGCTTTTCCGAGTTTATGACCATTTACAACGGAGATAAGTACATGGGATTATCTGAATATATGCTATACGGCGGTATCCCTCTGATTGTCCTTCGTGATGGAGCAAACGATAAGGCTGTTGCATTGCAGAATTTGTTCAATGAGATTTATCTTCGAGATATTACCAAACGTAACCGAGTGAAGAACATCGGAGAACTGGAAGATCTTCTGAACATTCTTTCCTCTGCCATTGGTTCGCTGACCAATCCGGAAAAATTGAAGAATACTTTCAAGACCGTAAAGAAATCCAGAATCACTTCCCCTACTATCAAGAAATATCTGGACTATTTTGAGGATTCTTTCCTGATTGAATCGGCACAAAGATATGACATTAAAGGAAAGGCATATATCGAAACTCCAAAGAAATATTATTTTTCCGATCTTGGACTTCGCAATGCCAGAATCAATTTCCGTCAGTTCGAGCAGACCCATTCTATGGAGAATGTAATTTATAACGAACTTCGCATGCGTGGCTACAGCGTGGACGTAGGTGTAATACCGATTGCAGAACGAGATCAGGAAGGTAAGGTTATCCGCAAACAACTTGAAGTCGATTTTGTATGCAATCTTGGTTCTTCCAGATACTACATCCAGTCTGCGTACTCACTGCCAGATGAAGCGAAGCGTACTCAGGAAATCAGACCGTTCAGAAAGATTGATGATTCTTTCAAGAAAATCGTTGTTACCAAAGACATCGTTCAGCCACACTACGATGAGTATGGTATTTTGACTGTGAACATTTATGACTTCCTCCTTGATCCGCAAATTCTTGAAAAATAAACAATGTAAACTCATGTTGCGGAGATGTAAAGCTGATGTGGTAGAGTTCCATGGTAGTATTAAGTACAATGAAATCACAAAAGCAAAGGAGGTTTTCAAATGAAGCTATCAGATAAAATTATCGGATTAAGGAAATCTAATGGAATGTCGCAGGAAGATTTGGCTGAAAAGCTAAATGTATCACGACAAGCTATTTCTCGTTGGGAATCAGGTACTGCAATGCCTGATGCAAGTAATATTCTTCAACTCAGCAAGCTGTTTGGTGTTACCACAGATTACTTACTGAACGATGATTACCAGAGCGACAATGATTTGCCAAAGGTAAGAGAAGTACAAAATGATAATCTGGGGCAGATTATCATTTATCTGGTAACGCTCGAAGTCATGGTACTTTTGATGCAGTTTATGACAACGGTTATTCTGCAAAATGTGTTCTTTGGATTTTTAAGTTTTATTCCATTTGTTGCAGCTATTGGTGGTTTTGAATATGCCTATCAAAAGAAAGCATCCAGCACAACAGAAAAAACAAAGAACTTCCGCAGAAAGTTTTACAAAATTTCTGCTTGGTTGGGGCTGTATTTCCCTGTTAGATTTATCGTAAGAATCGCCGCAAGATTCTACCCTCGTCCATATTATACTTTGGTATTAGAGGTTATTATTTTAGTAATCTATATTACGGCGGCAACTTGTGTTAATCTTTCTATCGACAAAAGTTATTTGCCAAAAGAACAAAAGTAAAAGTATCTTTTATAGCAGTCATGCACTACGGTGTGTGGCTACTTTTCTTTTTTGCTCAATTTCCACTCAATCCACGCTCAATGAGTTTTGCACCCTCTTTCAGTAGAATGAAATTGCAATGAAAACAGCACCAAATCAGAAAATCCGGTACTACTTCAAAGTAAATCTACTGAAAGGGGCATTTTTTATGAACACGAACAAGCACAAGGAGGTACAGAGCAAATGAGAGAACTGAATAACATCAAAATCATTGCCGTGGATCATGGCTACGGCAACATTTCCCATATCTTCTATAATAAAGGTTTGCGCCAACTGACAACCACGCTCTGTAGCCGGAACAAAATAATCAAATGCCATCCTCTGTTCATCTGTCGGAATCTTACATCCACCCACCTGTCCGATAAGAAGTGTAACATCTGGCTTTACAAAAAAATATGCCACAAACCGTTATATCAGTTTGTGACATATTTTTTATATTGATATCCAAGACACACAGTGCAAAACGCCAAAAGAATTATACAAAGATAAAATGGAGAGAGCAACATGCCCATATAGGAAAAATCTGCCCCGTCCAGATATCTTACAATCACTGCAGCTATTTGTCCAAGCATAGTATATTTCACTATTTTTCTTCCCATTACGATCATTTTTGCCCCGCAAAGCAGTTTCAGATTTACTGGTATATTGATATATTTTTCAAGTACAGCTTTATTCCTGCCCTTTTCTTTTACATATAATACTGGTTCTATATAAATTTTACTTAATGCAAAATAATTCATTAGTACATAGGGCCATACTACAGAAAATTCCCACTTTCCAACATCGGTACAGAACCCTACCATGACACTTGTAAATACTGCAAATCCTAAGACCAGATATAGCATCACTTCTATACCTTGACAGTTAATCTTCAAACGTTCTTTTCGCAGCTCATTCTCATATGCAATCATAGCTTTTAAATTATTTCCCATAGTTTACACTTCCTTTCGCGTAACACTTCCACTGTCCACGCAGATAATATAATCTGCCAGTCTTTCCATCTCTTCCTGAATATGTGTCGAAATCAGAATCGTAGTATTGTTTTCTGCTACAATTTCTTGTAACATTCTATAAAATTCCGTACGAAACACTGGGTCTAATCCGGCTGTTGGTTCATCCATGATGAGAACCTCTGGCGCATGTGCCAATGCAAATGCCACCTGAAACCTGATTTTATTCCCTTTGGAAAGAGCTCCTACTTTTGTAGAACCAGAAACTTTAAACTTCTTCAAGTATTCTTTAAAAAGTTCACTATCCCAGCATTCATAAAAATCTTTGTATAATCTTTCATTATCGCATGCATCGTACTCCTCAAAAAAGACATTTTCCTCTGAGACGTATCCGATTCTAGTCAACATTTTCTCTCGCTCTTTCAGCACATCTAGACCACATATCTGTATACTTCCTTCCATTTTCTCATATCTTCCAAGAAGCATCTTTATCAGCGTGCTTTTACCGGCGCCGTTTGGCCCCTCAATGCCAATAATGTAGCCTTTTGGTAATTCCATGCTGACTGGTTTTATCACAAAATTTTTAAATGTCACAGAAGCCTGTTCTATTTTTATGATTGTATCCTCGATAAATTCACCCATCAAAATACTCCCCTCTTACGACTCTTCGTACAACACACGTACGAGCTCTACAATTTCTTCTAGACTAAGACCCGCACTTTTACTATCTTTTAGTAATTCCAGATATCTGTCCTCCAGATTTTTCATTTGTTTTTCTTTTAAGATGTCATTATTCTGCCTGCATACATAGAATCCTCTTCCTGGAATAGATGCAATCACTCCCTCTTTTTCCAATTCCTCATATGCTCGCTTTGTCGTAATTACACTTACTTCCAATTCTTTCGCAAGTGTTCTTATAGAAGGCATCCCTTCTCCCTCATGAAGCTCTCCTGCTACAACAGCATCTCTGATCTGATTTACAATCTGCTCATAGATCGGCATATTTACCGTTGACGATATAATTATTTTCATGCCTTCACCTTTTCTTTTAAAATTTGTCTGCTTGCTTCATAATCTGCAAAAAAATGAATCATATCTCGATAAAATCTTTTCATCAGCCAATAATCAAACAAACAACAGCTCCAAACTAAAATTGTAAAAACCACTCCATAGCAATTCCAGCCGATCGTTTCACACGACACCACTGCACGCATTAGTACAAGTTCAAATAAAGTACAGAAAATAATTGTGACAATATGTTTACTTCCTGTCTTTTCCAGATACTCTGCATACATCATGCAATAGGTGGCAGAAACAATCAAAACTCCAGCAAATAAAACCTTTAGAATATTTGCCTCAAACTGATTCAGAAGACATTCCAAAAATCCCAAACATAAACTAATAGCAATACATATAGAGAAGAGATTTCCTTTTACCAATGCTTCTCTGTCCTTTTTGGATAATGGAATAATAAAAAAAGCATCTCGTATACGAAAGTTTGAAAAGACTTTCGAGCCAATCACCAAGGGAATGATATATCCTTCTGCCGTGCTTCTCTTGATTTTCCCATCAATCACCCAAACAGTAAACAGATAAATGAAGGCCAACACCAGCATTCCTACAATCGCAAGCACTGCCTTTTTACAGATTTCTTTGAAGAATAGCTTTCGCATTTGTAACACCTCCTCTGGAAATATGATACATAACTTCGCGCAAACTTGGTTTTGCCAATGTATATGCAGAGTCATGATTTAGTCTATTTGCTCCAACAACAAGCGCTATGCCGCCATATTCCCCCTCTTCCATATGAATCATATTCTCTTTTGGAATCAGTCTTAGCTTATAATTCTCTGCTTTCACTAAGGTAAACATCTCGGAAAGCTTTTCACCTGTCTCAAAAAAGAGTAATTCTCCATGATCCAAATATGCTATATAATCTGCCCTTCTATCAAAATCTCCGGTCAAATGGGACGAAATCAAAATGCTTTTTTCCCCATCCTCAATCAGACTTGCGCAGATTCTCCAGAATTCTTCCCGAAATTCCTGATCCAGACTGGCAGTTGGCTCATCGAACAGAAAAATCTTCGCATTATGTGAAAGAGCAAATGCAAGCTGCAGCTTCATCTCCATACCTTTCGACATATCGCCTAACTTTTGCTTCGGATTCAATTGAAAACGTACCAGATTCTCTTTGTATACTCTCTCGTCAAACGAAGTATATAAAGGTCCATAAAGCTTTCCAATTGCCTTTGGAGTCAGATCTTTGTCAAAAAAACATTCATCGAATACAATTCCAAGAATGTCTTTAATCTGTACTTCATTCTCATCATAATTCATATTCGCAAGAGTACGCTGTCCTGAATCCATATGATAGATTCCTGCTAATATCTTCATCAATGTTGATTTTCCTGAACCATTTTCTCCAATCAGACCACATATATATCCCTTCGGAAGCTCCATTGAAATATGATTCAATTTGAACGTGTGAAACGTTTTGCATATGTTTTCCATCTTTATCATAGGAACACCTCTTTTCTAAAAAACAAACCGTGCATATACTGTATATATAAATATATACAGTATATGCACGGTTTTGTCAACTAATCTTCTCTATATTTTTCTTTCAATTTCTGATTAATCTCATTTGCCTGCTTCAAATCCGTAACACAATATGCTCCAAACGCCAATAGATACACAACTGCAACCGCACCAACCATCATTGCTATTCCCTGAAAATTAAGACTCATCCATCCAAAGCAATTTCCGCAAATAATCATGATGATGCATAGCAACACATAATGCAAGACATGTCTGACCACAAGCAGCCATCTTCTGTTTTCTTCCTTTAACACCAAAAGAACCGTAACCAGCGTCGTCAGAAATCCGGATAACAATATCTGCCATAGTGTAACCAGCGGTATTGATTTTGTATTATAAATCGTAAACACGACTGCACACACGATTAAAATACTGATTGTAATATATGTATACCATTTAATAAAATCACTTAATCTTCTCAATTCATCGCCCCCTATATTTCAAGTTTTTTCTTCAAATCTGCAACATATTGTCTCGATATGATCATCTTTTCATTATTTTTCAGCTTCGCCTCAAAACGCCCATTAAATATTGGCCTGATATACGCGATCTTAGCCAGATTTACAATAGATGATTTAGATACTCGCATAAAATCCGAATTCCCATATTCATCTTCAAGTTCATACAACTTTTTATGTATTTCGTATACTCCATTCGCTGTATAGGCAAACACTTTATTATCCACCGATTCAAAATAAAAAATTTCTTTTGGAATCAGTTTCACTATTTTATCTTCTGTATAGCCCGTCAGTTTATCCTGCTCTGTTTTTAAAGAATAGATCAAATTCAAAAGCCTCTCATCTAATGAATTGCAGCGAATAATGATTTCATCCCCTTCTCCTGGTTTTGGAGTCTCTATCGTAATTTTCATATCTTTCTCCCGTTATCTGTCTGATTTTCTGCTGTATTTTAACATACATGCGCCTGCGATAAGAAAAAATATGCCACATAATAAAAGAAGCATCCATTCTTGCATAACTCCAATTTTCTTATCAAAAATCTCAAGTGAAATCCCCATAGCAGTACAATACTCTGATACAACTTCTTCTGGTATTCCTTGAAACGTTGTATTTACAATCTCCTGTGTCATTCCCCTTCGAAACATTGCCGTTCCGTAAATGATCGGCGTACATTTCATCATGTTTCCAATCACCTCTGAAAGTGCACCAATCGGGATATAGATTCCTCCAAGAAATCCCACCAAAGTACCAATCACAGTTCCAAGTCCGCTCCACGCCCCTTCTGTTTTTGCCAACATCGCAAGTACATACATTAAGGCTGCATATACAAAGGAATTGACCATGATCATTCCGATTAGCTTTATGTGTGTTGCAAAAGAAAACCATTCTAAACCTTTTATGATGCCATATATTTCTGTAACTGTCAGCGTAAGGAGACATACACAGACTGAAGCAAGCCATGCTGCTGCAACGTATCCTGCCGTGATAATCGTTCGACTAATCGGAGATGTATAAATGGAATTTAATTTGCCCGTTTCTCTGTCTTTAATCATAACCGAATATGCTGCCAAAGTCACCGTCACAGCATTTATAGAAAGAATCCCTGCAAATGTCCATGAAAGAACTAATAATTCCGCATTTTTCTCATCTACTGCGGCATCTCTTCCTGGAAATTCACTCAAAATCCTTGTGATGCTCTCCACATTCATATCTCCAAGAAAGAACATCATAAGACAGATCACAACTAACATGGACAATAACGAAAAGAATATTGTACCTTTATCTCTGAAATATATTTTCAAGTTGCGCTTTGTAATTGTCATGAACTGCTCCATCTCTATCTCCCACCTTCCTGAACTAATTCTCTTCCTACTGCATTCAAAAAAACGTCATCCATATTTCCCTGTATCACTTCAAATCCCTCTAACCTGTCTTTTACCGCTTCGAGTATAGGTAATGAATCTAATGTGGAATACATCGGAATCGTTTCTATTTCTCCATTTTTGTAATACAATCTTAATTTATCTTTTGCATACTGTTCTTTTAGCGCAAATGGAGTTCCTGAAGTAATAATATTGCCATGATCCATAATGATGATCTGATCTGCGCCAGCCGCTTCTTCCATATAATGTGTGGTAAGAAATACGGTCATTTTCTCATTCTTTTGCAATGTTTCAACCGTTTTCCACACATCCAATCTGGTAGCCGGATCAAGACCAGTCGTAGGTTCATCCAGAAAAAGAATTCTCGGTGTATGCATAAGGGCTGCCGCTATTTCACATCTTCTCTTTTGACCGCCGGAAAGTGTCCTATACTTTTTCTTCATAATGTCATCCAATTTCAATATTTCGCTCAACTTCGTACATTGTTCTTTTGCTTCTCTTTTAGACGCACCATGAATGATCCCTCTGCACATCAAATTTTCCTGAACGGTCAATATCTCATCCAGACAATTCTGCTGATACACGATTCCGATTTTTCTCCGAATCTCTGCATCATTTCTCCCTAATACTTCTCCGCAGATTTCCACATTTCCCCCATCCGGTTTCAAGAGAGTTGCCAGCATATTAATCACAGTCGTCTTCCCTGCACCATTTACTCCAAGAAATCCAAGCATCGCACCTTCTGAAACTTCAAATGAAATATGATTGACTGCCGTAAGACCGTTATATGTTTTTGTAAGATTGTTTACTTTAATAATACTCATAATTACCTCCATATCTATGTCTGAAGATATCATAGCAATGAGCAAAAAATACTTCAAGATGCCAGAAGGTAAGTTACGCCACTGAAAAAGTAAGTTGTAATATTTGAATGGATAAGTTGCTAAGTTACATTTGAAACGCCGTGATCCAGAAACATATTGCACTTACTAAGCATATAATCCGAGTTATCTTTTCGAAAAAATTTTTAATCTTTCGATCTTATTCTCTATTTTTTAATACTTCAGCTAAATTTACTTTTTTCAGTTTTCTCACTAATAACTCATTGATAACTACATACAGTACTATGATTCCTATGTAAATTGCTGCATACAACTCCCATGGAAAACTTAATCTCATAGCACATGCTACATTAGAAACCATCACCGGATAAATACAATCCATACATTTTTTTGCCAATGGAACACAAATTACTGCTCCCAAAGCAATTACATAAAAATTACCATTCAAATAAATTTTTTTAATTTCACTTGTACGATATCCAAACACTTTTACCATGGAAATATGGAATGCGGAGCGGTCAATCATGACCTTCATCATCAAATACATTACTACCGTAAAAATTAAAATAGAGAAACTAACCATCATAGTAATCATTGGTTTCATCTCATGGATAAACACATCTGCCGCTTTTTCAATGTCCCTTTTACTGGTCACAGCATACAGGCGGCCTGCTTCTACGTCAAGTTCTTTGTCTGCAAATACTTGGTTATAATAAGTATCACTCTCATAAAACAATTCCCTCATACTGTCAATATCCATAAATACATAAAAGCTGGTCGAGTACTGTGCGATGTCTTTTACAATAAACGCATGATACATTTCTGCCTCTTCATCTTCCAATACAAGTATCTCTCCTGTCTGAATGCCATACTTCTCTGCCATTGCAGAAGAGATTACTACCTCGCTTTTACTGTCTGTGAGCTCTACATCAAAGAAAGGATTATCCTCTGTAATACCAAGGATTGTAACATCCAGATTGTAACCCAGATTCTCCTTTTTCATCGTTTTGTAAAAAGCCTCATAACCACCTTCCGGAACAGACTGCTCAGGATATTTGTAGGTATACAAATATTCAAATTTTGTATCCGTTTTATTGTCTTTGCTGATATATTCACACATCACATAGCTGTTTAATCCCAACATCAATATTAGCAGCGAAATAAACATACCTCCCACAACAGTCAGTGATGTACGTGCTTCACGTAACATCTGTCGAATCTGAAAAGTCGCAATAAATCCCATTTTTCCCAATTTGATACGGCTCATATTACCAGATTTCTGTTCATTTCGAAGCATCTGCAATGCCGGTTTATTCAGTTTCTTTCGGATAACCAGCCAGTTTACAATTGCTGAAATCACAGGCGGCAGCAACATTCCATAAGCAAGGAGATAGCCAGGGTAAACCGTTTCCAACTGTGGCACAGAAAAATAAGCATAACAATTACCTACAATTGTACTTTTTCCAATAGCTCCAAACCCAATGATACAACCCAGAACACCGGAAATAAATGTGATTATTACAGGCAGACAGAGGTAATGCAGGATTAGCTCACTTCTTTTTACTCCCAACGCGTATAATGCACCGATGACACTGTTTTCCTTTTCAATTCCATATACAACAAAGACCGAAATCACATATGCAAACAATACCAGAATGATGCCTCCAGCGATAATTCCACCGTATTTATTAATGATCTGGTCTGCTGCAGCCGCACCTGCTCTCGGATTATCCTCTACTTCCAAAAAATGCATCAGATTAGTTATTTTTTCCGCATCAACTTTCAGTTCATTTAACACTTCTTTCAGTTCTTTATTCGTAATCTCATTATTTAATAAATATGCATATACATATTCTTCTGCTTTCATGCTTTTTCCATCTGCAAGTAATGTTTCATAAGCTTCTTTCGTCACAAAGGCGGTACCGAACTGTATACTGTTAACGCTGCTATCTGAAAAATCTTTATAAGGCGCATCATAGTCTGGGCTGCATCCAATTCCTACAATGTCAAACGCTTTTCCTCCAATGGAAATTTCGTCACCTGGCTGCAGATTATGTTCATCCGCATAACGTCGTTCCAACATCACTTCCAACTCAGCCTCTGCAATTCTTCCTTCTACGACTTCCATCAGATTGATTTCTTCTCTATTTCGAAACACTCTGATTGTACTTTCATCTTCGACCTCGTAGTCCAGATAAAACTGTTCTTCCAGCGTGATTCCCAGTTCTCCCAGTTCTCCTTTTTCCGCTTCCGTCAAAGGCACAAACAAGGTGAACTGGCCATCTTCTAAATGATTTCTCTCTGCTGCTTTGTCCGAACCTGTAATGATGGTATCCGCAGTTCCGATAAGCGAAATAATGATATACATACACAATATAATCATGGCGCTTAATGCCAGATAACGCACAATATTTTCTTTAAAATCCCTTAATATTCTTTTTCTCAATACTTTCTGCATCTTACAGATCCTCCAGTTCCATAGCAGGTACTCTTACCTCATTGTGGTACTCCTTGCTGATTTGACCATCTTTGATTCGAATAACTTTATGCACCATATTTTTTATGGAATTGTTATGCGTAACAATCAACATGGTTGTACCATATTTCTCATTTACCTTTTCTAACAGTGCCAGAATATCTCTGGATGTCTTGGAATCCAGTGCGCCTGTCGGTTCGTCACACAAAAGTAACTTTGGGTTTTTAATCAGCGCTCTGGCAATAGCGCATCTTTGCTGTTGTCCTCCCGATAACTGAGAAGGGAATTTATTCTGATGTTGAGTAAGTCCCAATGTTTCTAGCAATTCCTCTATATCCAATGGATTGTCGGAAAGATACTCGCATACTTGAATATTTTCTCTTACGGTTAAATTTGGAATCAGGTTATAAAACTGGAAAATAAAGCCCAGATTATCTCTGCGATAATCAGATAATCTATCAGGCTTCATACCTACGATTTCCATTCCATCTACTACGATGCTGCCTTCATCCAAAAGATCCAAGCCTCCGATGCAATTTAAAAATGTAGATTTCCCGGAACCGCTGGTGCCTTCAATGACACACATCTCTCCTTTTTCCACACCAGTATTAATCCCTTTTAATACTTGATTGTAGCTATCTCCCTCACCATAACTCTTTTTCATCTCTTTCACTTCTAAATACATAATTTCTTTTCCTTTCTTGTAACTCTCACCGTGAATTTTGCATAACATTGTTATGCAAATGTTATGTTTTTAGGACTGATCTCTCAGTCCTTTTTATTTTCTTGCTATTTTTTCATAAACACTCCATACCATCCTGCCATCATATAGGTAATCAACTGACTGATAAATTGCACCGCTTCACCCTCATCTTCGATATGGGTTATCATGTAAATAAATCCATCAATCTGCTCGTGCGCCAACCAATGAATGAATTTATCATCCACCACGATATCCGGATATGCTGCCTGCATACCTTTTACCATGGCACGGAAGTGTTGCTCTGTCGTCTCTATAAACTGATCTGCAATATTTTCAAATCGTGTTCCCTGACTCTTGGTCAATACCAACAGCACGTCTTCTCTGTGCAGATACATCTGATGAATAACTCTTCTGGCTTCCTCAAAATGATTGTCCTCTTCTTCTATTCCCGGTGTAAACAACATTCCTTCTACCAGCATCTTATTTTCATCTCGAAAATGTGTCTGCATGATCTGGTAAATGCCGTTTATTGTTTCTTTCGCCAGGGATTCAAACAAATCTTCCTTGTCCTTAAAAAAGAAATACAATGCACCGGTGGTAACACCTGCTTTTCTGCAAATATTCCGAAGAGATGCCTTCATATATCCTTTTTCCATAAACTCTTCTCTTGCACTTTGAAGAAGCTTATTTTTAGTTTCTTTATCCTGTTTCAAATGAATCACCTCTACATAACAACGTTATTAATAACACTGTTATCTTACAGTATAGTTCGCTCTTTGTCAATCCCTATTTTTCTTTACAATCACTTCTAATTTTTCTACCTTATCTGTGCTGTCATAGCATCTTCTAAGGCAGGTGTATATTTACTGGGGTTTTGAGGTCGTTTGTATATCACGTGTATAGAGTTATTGGCGGCCGATTTCGATTAACAATTCAGCTAAGTGGTATAAGGAGAATTACAGTAAACCCTTCGCCCTCACTTTTACATATCATCGCTCCATTCATTTTTTCCATAAGCGTCTTCGATATATAAAGTCCTAATCCGCTACCTTCTTTCTTTGTATCCTCCACTCCTTTACCACGATAAAACTTATTGGTTATCAGTTGGAGTTCTCCCTCCGGCACTCCGGGACCGTAATCCTTTATTTGCATCTCAAGATACCCTTTTATGATTCTATAATTTACATCAATTTTAGTATCTGCATATTTAAAAGAATTGGCGATAATATTTCCAATCACTTGATTTAAACGTTTCACATCAATATGGATAAGCACACTAGGAA
>JBGVGF010000087.1:0-2672 GCA_045121495.1 Faecalimonas sp. | reverse complement strand
CACTTATTGCAGCAATCAGGCCCGAGCAAGAATGAATCCTAAAACTCTGCAGTACCTCATGGGACATTCTGAAATTTCAGTAACGATGGATGTCTACACTCACCTCGGTCTTGATGATGCCAAGGATGAGATTATCAGACTAAAAGAGTTGGAGGACGCCAGAAAGGAAATCAATAACATTGAGCGTGACACCATACGCAGTATGGAAAGTCAGTTCAAGTACATTTAAGGCATCCGCCCGTAATCCTTTTAAGCTCATGACCATTTACGGCATGGGCTTTTTAGATGGAATTCAAACACTCTATTGCTATACATAGTCCAACTTGCAACATCGTCTAGTATTTTGCTAATATGCTGACATAAATTTACTGAAATTAAACAGATAGAATTTGATTACAGTGCATTTGTGAGTTTTGTGCAGATACGAGGGAAAAGGTCAGTGATGGACGGAATAATATCTATAGAATTTTATAATGATCTTAGTTCAATAATCGAATCTTCCCGTAAGAGTGCATACCAGATGGTTGACAGAATACTTGTCATTCGAAACTGGCTACTTGGTAAACGTATAGCAGAAGAAGAATTATCAGGCACTCATGCTGACAGATACGGAGAAAAAATCGTTTCTGAGCTTGCCAAAACGCTAACCGAACAATACGGAAAAGGCTTTGACCAGCGGTCGTTGTACCGTTATGTGCAATTCTATAACACATACCCCAAGATAGTGGCCTCAGTGAAACCACTATCTTCAAATACTGAAAACCAAAAGATAGTGGCCTCACCGAGACCACTATCTTTTCTGGGAGTTGAAGCTGTCGTGTGTACAGAGAAACTACTATCATGGACGCATTATAAGGCACTGTTACAAGTCACGGATCCAGATGCAAGGCTGTGGTATGAAAAGGAAGCTTATGAGCAGACTTGGTCTGTGCGTACTTTACAGAGGAATATTAGTACTCAGTATTATGACAGGATGTTATTGTCTCATAACAGCAAGGCTGTTGAGAATGAAATGAAACAGCTTACCTCTGAGTACCAAGGAAAACTTGAATTTATTCGCAATCCGGTAATTGCCGAGTTCCTTGGAATGCAGGAAGATACCAGTTATCTTGAATCGGATTTGGAGCAGGCTATCATAGGAAATCTGCAACGATTTTTAATGGAATTGGGAAAAGGATATGCATTTGTAGCAAGACAACAGCACATTCACACGGAAAAGCAGGATTACTATATTGACCTTGTATTCTACAACTATATTCTGCAATGCTTCGTTCTGATTGATCTGAAAATCGGGAAGATTACCCACCAGGATGTGGGACAGATGGATATGTACGTTAGAATGTATGATGAATTGAAACGAGGCGAAAACCATAATCCGACATTGGGTATTGTGCTGTGTTCAGAGACGGATGAAGATATAGCCCGTTATTCCGTACTGCATGGCAACGAGCAGCTTTTTGCAGCAAAGTACAGACTTTGTCTGCCTACAGAAGAACAGTTGAGAGCTGAGATAGAGACACAGAAAGGAATATTTTATCTGCAACATCCAGAATTGAAAGAAGAACTCTAACCGGAGAAGTACACATGGCTATATCATCTGTTACGAAGAGGTTTGTAATCAACGACGACAAGACTTGTATTGCTTTGGCAAAAGCTTTAAGAAAATCAAAGAAATGTATTCAAAAGAATCCTAGAATTTATTCTCAAATAAATGCGTATGAAGAAGGTAAAATAAAACTAGAAAAATATCTAGCCCTGTATCAAAAACATTAATGTTTCAACGTTAAAGTAATGTTGTACACCGATAACTTGATAATGGTAGGTGGTTATCATGATAACATTCGACGATATGCTCAACGAGCAGATGAAAGATGAAGAGTTCAGAAAAGAGTATGAAGCAATTAAGTCAGAAATGGATGCTATCAGGAAAATTGTGGATTCTCGTATTTCAAAGAAATGTACTCCAAATAAAATCACTAAACTTCCAGAAGTTAATTGTGCACAGGAAAACACAAAAAACAAGTAATGAGAGGCTCAAGACAAGTATGACGGTGTTTTTTCATTAGTGCGTATGCAATGAAGATGTCGTCATGGCATTTTACACATAATTGCCTTCGAGCGTATTAAAAATATCCGAGTAGTCAGCCTCCGGATTTTGACTACGATTTGACTACTTTTCGTGTACACAAAAGGCAGTATTTTGGATATTTTCGTCATTTCTGTTAATATTGCGAAAGGCAGTTCTGCATAGATTGAGGGCCGGCAAACCTTGCAGACATGGGCAATCTCCGGCAATTCTGGACAATCAACAATGACAATTCGGGTGCTTTTCGTGTGCCACGAAGAAGATCCGAAATAATTTTGATCCTTTATCACTAAGATGATCCGAAAATGCATCGAAAGAAGCGTGACGTTTAGATCAAATTTTTAGCTTTCCAGAAATTACAATTTTCTCTAATAACGAGTCCGTTAATAGGAGGAATTGTATGGACAAATATCTTTACAACAAATTAAGACGATTGCATCGTCCTGGAAGAGGAAAGCAAATGAAAGCAGAAATCTTACAACAGTTCTTGGTTAAAGCTTTAACCGAACGCCCAAAAGATCTCGAAGCTGAATTTAGGGTATGCCACGGTGTAGCAGTAAGAGCTAAGCATAAATTGGAATCCCTT
>JBGVGF010000086.1:0-7942 GCA_045121495.1 Faecalimonas sp. | reverse complement strand
ATAGAAGCCAGGCAGATCATGGATGCGTTCCATAACAGTGGCAAAAGCTTAAGGGAACTGATGATCTTTTTGGAAGGCTGAGGACCTTGCCCCTAAAGGGGCAAAATGGTCTTTAGTGTAACTTTCATGCAAAGTCCACATGTTGGTTTCATCCTCTATAAAAATGGTTTCATCTAATCCCAAGTCCCCTAGTAGGCGAAGGTAAATATCAACATTTCCATCTTTATCTACTTCGATTTTTTGAATTAACTTCTTAAGCTGCACATTCGTCATCTGACGTACATCCGTGATATCTTCAATTGTCTTGAATGTATTATTGAGGATTGCTTCTAACTGCTCTCCTTTCGTCAGATGATAAGAAACCATCTTTAACTCATTTTCCAGACGTTCGATTTCTTTACGCATACCACCGATTTTCTCATTTAATTCCTCACGGGAAATCAGATCATCGGTATACATGTCCATATATTTTTCACGAGACTTTTTCAATTTTGCAAGCTGGTTATTCAATTCCTTTTCATATTCTAGGTTTTCATCTTTCGCTTTGTAAACACGCTGGAATTCATTTACCACATAATTGATAACCTTTTTCTTCTGCTTCAACACATTTGCAAAATATTCCTGAAGAACTTCGATTAATTCATCTTCGTCTACGGTTGTTTTATTCGGACAGCTGTCTGCTCCATGTCCATTACGTCCGGAACATACCCAACGCACATAAGTATTCTTATAAGTGCGAACCGTTCTACGGAAAGACCAGCCACATTCCTTGCATTTAATCAATGTCGAAAACAAATGCTTGTTGCTTTGACGTTCATGCGTAAGGTTGAATGCATCATGTCGTCCATGTAAAATTTCCTGTGCACGTTCAAAAGTCTCATCTTTAATGATTCGGATTTCTGGACGTTCCACTACAAACCATTCTGTTTCATCCTTATCTTTTCTCTGTCCAGTCAGGGAATCACCTACTTCCTGCTTTCCATTGATAATCTTTCCTGTATAGATTTCATTGGTTAAGATACGGCAAATTGCATTCTGACTCCACTTACAGTTACGTTTTGTCTTGTAACCGTTTTCATTCAGCATATTCGCAATCTTCGCTGCCCCAAAACCTTCTTCTGTGTACCACTTGTAAATCTGCTGTACGACTTTTGCCTCTTCTTTATTAATTTCAAGATTGAAATAATCTCCAATCGTTTTATCATAGCCATATACGATGTTAGGAACTCGCCCTTTTTCTGCGTTCATTTTCTTACCGAACTTCACACGCTTTGATGTATTGGCACTTTCTTCCTGGGCGAGCGCACCAAAGATAGTCAGAACAAATTCACTATTCCCCATACTGGTCATGTTAGCGGTAAGGAACTGTGTTTCAATGCCAAGAGATTTTAATTTACGGATATTCTGCAGTAAATCTACAGTATTTCTGGCAAAACGAGAAATGTCCTTTACAACAAGCATATCAAACAGACCTTTCTCAGCATCTGCCATCATACGAAGAAATTCCTTACGATTTTTAATTTTAGTTCCGGAAATACCTTCGTCTGCATATAATCTTACTAAGGTATCGCCAGTTCGGTTTGTATATTCAGAGAAAAACGCTTTCTGCGCTTCTAAACTGTTAAGCTGATCTGCTGTGTCGGTGGAGACACGACAATATGCTGCAATGTTCATATATGTTAACCTTTCTGTTATGGATGTGTCGTTCTGTTACAACTTTATTATATCGTTTTTTTCTTATAATACAATGAGAACTTCTGGATTTCTCCAAAAGTTCTCATTTCTCTATGATACCTTTATTTTATTGTTGATTGAAATCAGTTCAGATAATTCATCCAATTCTATAAAAGTAACTTTCTTTCCAGACAATCTTGCCAAATGCCTTAAAGTGCCTTTAAATCCCGCATCAATATACTGAGGAACTACTACCGCTATTATTTGACAGCGAGCATCCATCATTCCTTGTTCAACAAATTGACGAATGATTTCCTGTCCCTCTCCTGATGTAGATAACAATGGCTTCCTTATTTTTTCATCATCAGCAACTATTTTCTTAGGACGATTTTCACTATTCTTTTTTATGATTCCTTTTAAATCATAAGCTTTATTTCCAACTTTTACCTCTGCAGCAACATCACCATATTCTGCACCTTTATGAGGTTGAGGACGATAACCTGGTAAAATTGTATAAAAAACTTTTGGCAGACACGCCATTCCATCATTTTGTATACATTCATCAATTTTTGCATATGAACATGTTCCAGAACCACATTTCTCATTCATATTTACAGCATAAGCTTTTACTCTCTGTGTTAATGCTATCGGATCATGTTTAAAACACTCTATTGTTGCAAATGGAATTTCAACTTCTGATTGTATATTTTCCATTTCATTCGCAATATATCCCTTATCACCTACAATGCAGATATTGTAATTTAAAGAGTAACCTTTAAAAATTTTTTGGATATTTTTGTTAATCATATTTATCAATAAATCTTTTGGAACATACCAATTCACAATCTCACAAGTATCATGACCTTCAGCGCATTTAATCCTTAATGGAGCACCACATTCACATTCTTTTATAATACCTTTACTTATTTTCAACTCCTCTCCGCATTGAGTACAATATGGAATCTCATAAGAATCACAAGTTCTACAATATATCCTCGGAAATTTTATGAACCATTTATTATTATCCAACACCGATAATTTTTCTACCGGAATTTGGAACTCATGATTTTCTTTATCAAGCGATGATATAACTTGCGTCAAATACCAATTCAGTTGTGTTACTTCAACTCCACTTGCCCCTGTCCATTTTATTTCTTGCCCCACTTCTTTAAAAATTTCTTCAGCAGGTTTTCCTTTCAATGCTTCAATTTCTTCTAATATAATTTTAATAGAATTTTCAGACCACTCAAACAAAACTGAAGCTGGCAGATGCTTATAAATCCCAATGCTACCATTTCTAACATTATATTTGATTGTAGCATCAATATTATCTGTAATTGCCGATATGAAACTTCCAGATGTATCAATTCTTTCAGAACGAATTCTGCCAATTTCTTCTTCCTGCTCAGGAGTAATTCCTCCAGCTCTCGACACAATAGTTTTTTCTCCACCTTTTCCCTGTAACACAATTCTGCTTATAGCCTTAGAATTTGTACATTTATCAATGGCTGATTTTGGAGGTTTAATTTGCGTCACTGAATTTTGCAATAACGCAGCTATGTATTTTGTAATAAATGTGGTCATTTTTTCATGCTTACTAATGCATGCAAGATACGTTGAAGTCTTTCCAATCCACAAACAACCCCTATGCTGTTCCCATACACTGGCATTCTGTCCATTTTCGTCAATGTATCCATATTCTTTACTATATACATACAGCACTTCCGTACGATCATCATATTCCTTTGTAGACAAAATTTTCAATTTTCTGAACCCAGAAATCAAATATTCTTCTTCTGTATTTTCTAAAGAATTCACTATTTCATAATCCGAGAGCTCTAATGATGTCTGAAAATTCCATAATGTAAATGTAACTCGATCACCATAAATATAATCATTCACGTACTGATCTATTTCTTCATCTGTAAGGACACCATACGATAATATCTTATCAATCACTGTTCCTTTTTCTTTTCCATTGACTTCTTTTTCCTCTATTCCTTTTTTTACTGCTATATCATGTAAAGCATACCAAGGTAATGTTTGTAACTTTTTAATCTTTTCTAATGTATCCAATAATAACCCTCCAAATTAATCTATAAATTGTTCTTTCATTGTTTCCGGCAAATACTTCGCTAGTTCTTCAACCAGTTCATACACCTTCGTTCCCGGTGCAATCTCAGTCGGTGTTCTACCTTGTCCATCTTTTATGATACGTTTCGCATATCGAATCGCCAGCTTCGGATTCCCTTTGTTCATCAGAATATCGAAAATGTCTTTCATATTCTTCTGATATTTTCCAAGTCCAAGTTCTTTGAATTTGTCATTCAAGAACGTGATATACTCTGAACGATGATTATTTGCGGTGTAATAAGCAAAATGCAGAAGGAACCAGAATTCAATACATTCATTACTCCATGCAGTATGATACTGCAATTCTGGATTTTCTTTGTTCAGACTTTCAGCACGTTCCAGGACACCATTAAAGCGTTCTGATGGAAAACTGTCTTTGTCATATACACACCAAATCTGCCCCTTCTTTATTTTGTTCTTCCTTACATAATCTTCTGCCATTCCGATTACACGCATAGTTTCTGCCTGACAAGGTTCTATTTCAATCAAAACCATATCTTTATAGACTGGGTTTTCTTCAATCAGCTTTTTGAATCCTGCAAAATACTGTGGTTCCGTCTGCTGACCCTCACAAAAGATATAATAACGATATTTCTTTAATTCCAAATGCTCCTGGCGACGTTTCTTCTTCCATTTCTCCATTCCGGCTTTTTTAGGCATTGACTTTCCCCCAATCTATAATTCTTCTGAGGTATGGATCAGCGCCATACTTACCTTCAAGATACTGTTTGTCAAATTTTGCGTCCTTTCGAACAGACTCTCCCTTATCATTCTTAAATTCCACAAGAGAATATAACTTAGAATTCTGCGCATTTCCTTTCGCTACGAACCAGATTTCATCTCTGCGGAAAACTTCACTGTTCATTGTAGACAAATCATGAGAAGTAAAGATTAACTGCGCTTTCTTCTTATTGATACTCATGTCATTGAACATCATGATAATATGGCGCAACAATACCGGATGAATTTTGGCATCCAATTCATCAATTACAAGAACTGTTCCTGTCAACAGACTTGCTGCGATAAATGGCATCAAACCAAACAGTTTTTTTGTTCCACTGGATTCTTCCAATAAATTCAATTCTGTTTCGTATCCATCAACCAGATGTTTTGTGTATACGTCGATTCTGTCATTTTCATCTTCAACTACACGAAAATCCACAATGTCTAAATCCATTTCCTGAATCATATCTAACATTAACTGCTTCACATCATCTGAATTTGATACTGCCATACGAAGTTCTTCAATCGGATTACCATAATTAAGAAAATCAATTCCGTACTCAAACCATTCCAAAACATCTTTTACCACTTCATTCTTTTTGTATGTGATTCCAAGATACGATAACAATGGTAATGTTGCTGATAACTCGTCGCTGATCTTTAATTTTGCAAATACACCTTTTAACACGATTTCTTCATCACGTTCAAAAAGTGCAGATCTTCTTCCTGTGTCTAACTTCACACGATCAAGACTTTCATATACAACCACATCTCGTTTCACATGCAAAATATATCTGTATTCCGCTGTTTCTGTACGGAAAAAGATTTCAAATTCTGTCGGTTCATTTTTTGTTTCTTCTGAGAACGCAAATGGTTCGATGATTAATTTCTTCTGAAGAAATACACGTTCATCATTATCTGTAGTTGCGTATAATGGACGAAGAACTTTTGCTGCTAATGTATGCATTGCTTCTAATACATTTGATTTTCCTCCACCATTTGGTCCATATATAGCAGAAACAGGTAAATACTGTTCCCCGTCTTTATCTTTAATTATTTTGTCTTCATGTTCAGAAATAGCCGCAGCCTGCATATCAAAAGTTACTTCATCTCGAATGCTCTTATAATTTTTGACTGTAAATTGGCATAACATAACAGTTACCTCCATTTCATATTCCTTTTCACTCTCTATTATACCCTGTTTTTGAATTTTGTAAACAGATTATGAGATATTATCTCAAATATTACTTTGAAATTTTCAAAAATTAAAATTAGAGCACCCAGAATATGTACTACGCCGAGTGCCCCACATCACATTCACTGTCCTCAGGAAGCTGCTCCGCAGCCTCCTGAACAGCCATTTCAACCTTTTTAGTATTAGCTTCAATAAAAACTTTAAGCAGAATATCAGCGGTTACTTCCGCTGTATTCGGATTATGAAATCGATAATTTAACTTCTGTTTTTTCACAGCGGAGCATCCACCTCCTTCTTCTCGTTTTGCCTTTGTCCAATACTATGAAAATCTTCCTTGAAATAGTCCTAAAATTCTAAACCTCCATCAAGTTAAAGTACGAGCCGGTCAAAGGGATTTTCCCTGTAAACCAGCCTTGTAAACAAACTTCTAAAAATTTCATTTTTTCTTTATTCACTGTTTTCTTATCTAATACAAAATTACTTCTACTTATTCGTTTACCGGTTTACAAACCTTGAAAAATATAGATAGGAAAAGCTTTGTTCTTGCAAACAAAACGGCAACTACGGCAAACCAAGCAGCCGTTTTAGCTGAACGGAAGCTCCATCTGCTCTGCTTCTTTCTCGCTAGTCGTATGCCATTCATTTTCATCTTTTGAGTTTTTTTCATCTCGTTTACAATTCTGGTTTACACATATCCACGAACGTTGTGTTCCGTAATCTGCAAATCTTGTTGTCGGACCGGGTACCCAACCCACAACAGAAGTATTCATAATCTCACAGATTCGATCTGTATCACTTTTCTTTGGTTTCACATAAGGATTATCCAGAGCCTCTTTAAAAATCATCAATGAACATACTCTCTTATCCTCATGTTCATTCAGCCATGCCTGTATAACTCCTGCATCCGTATCTTCCGCCATAAACTCTAAGCGGTATTTATCCAGTTCCATCTCAATCTCTTTGGAAAATGCCAGTTTAAAGTCCCCACTGCGATATATCTCCATAGCTTCTGCCCAAACCTGTGCTATGTAATCTCTGGATTCTTCTTCATTGTCCAAAATGTGAACTTCCATCTCGGAACGATTAGCCTGAACGGGAATAAATCGTCGATTCCCAGTCCTGTCAAATGGAAGAAATTTCTTTTTATTAGAAGTACCGCCAAACACACACTGTCTCGGACGATCTACTGCACGAAGTGCATACAAATCTTTGTAAGTTTCCTTCTGCCTGCTCAAAAAACTTTTTGTTTCTTCGATACTCTTTGCTCTGGCAGTTGCAACCATTTCCGACAATTCCACCATCCAATGACCACGCAGTCTGCGGTAGATATTTTCATCGTCCAGCTTCTTGATATCATCGGTAAACCAATCATCGTTAATAGACAGCACTCGAAAAAATGTAGATTTTCCAATCCCTTGTCCACCGACAATACAGAGCATATATTCAAACTTAATACCAGGAGTAAATACTCTGGAAATCGCTCCCAAAAGGAACATCTTCATGCTTTCATAAGTCAAATCATTAACTGGTGCACCTAAGAAACGATGCAGTACATATCGGATGCGCTCCTCGCCATCCCATTTCAACCCATTCAGATAATCCCTGATTGGATGATATTTATGACGGTCTGCCACATGTTCTATGCTTTTTTGCACCACTTTATCAATGGTAATTCCGTAGGTTTCTTCCAGATACATCATAATATAATTCATATCCATATCGTTGATTGCAGGACTTTCCTTCTTCCACCATAGTTCTTTTACAATATCGACCTGCCCCGTCAGAATGTTGTATTGGAATGCCTCTTTTAGAAGCGGATCATGCTCCAAAATAATCTTGCAATTATGCCGATTGTTTTTCACCGCCCCTTTCTGCGTATATTCCAGCATCTCCTGAATTTCTTTTACCGTCAGTTTCGGTTCCATCACATCCATAACTTCCAACAGCTTCTGCTGTTCCATCGCTGTCATATTCTTTAATCCTTCGTTCAATCTCCATCACCTTCCTTCCCTTTTCGGTTATCACTTTCACTTGTTCTTCTGCTTCTCCAAACAGCAAGACATCTAGCAGATACTCTATATGTTGTAAATCGTAACTTTCTACGCTTCTTTTTTCTTCATTTTTACGCAAATTAAAAGAAGGCACAGTATAAATTATTCTGATGTATTATCCGTCAGATTGTTTTATCCTGTACCTTCTGTTATTATAGTCAAGTTA
>JBGVGF010000085.1:0-3653 GCA_045121495.1 Faecalimonas sp. | reverse complement strand
CTCCCTTTCCTTTCGGTGCCTCCGCCACAGTTATTCGATTATTCATATGGGGATTAGCAACCGAACGGTTAAGAAATGTCCCTGATATGTATCTTTATTATAGTCTCATCAAGACTATATGTCAATTCTTTTTTACGGATTTCTCCAGATAGCTGTAAAAAAATTACCACAAATGTGTCAAATATTAGAATCATTCCAATCTTTTGTCGATTTTTGTCGATAATTGTCGATATTAATCTCAACTCATTAATAATGGTACGTAATTCTTTTTGCGTATATGTGATAGGAAATAGTTTTTTGCTCCAATTTCCTATTCTTTAAGCACCCTAACCACACGTATATGTGATCAGGGTGTATTTATAAATCCTGTACGTATTGGATTTGCCAATTGAAATCTCCGGCAGATATCAAATCACTTTATTATCCCGTATTTTTTCATCAGTTCGACGCGTTGTTTTCCGATTTTCATTGCATCTACTGCATTGTTATCTTGCGACTGACTTGTCTCTTTTCGATATTTTAAGATGCGGTCACACCATGCAATTGGCAAAAGGTATGGGCGCTTTTCCAGATATGGATAACGCACCTTAAGTGCATTTGCTGATGGAAATAAAGACGCTATCACTGCATTTTTTTTCTTCTTTCCCTGCTTTTGTGCAGCAACGGTATCTAATGTAATATTGCTGCTGTGCTTTCGACTCATATTGGAATCGCCATACAAACCGCTTGACAGGAGGTCTTCTAACATCGCTGTTTCATCTACCTGGATTGCCTGCCATTTTTCTGGATAACAAGCCTTCTTAGCATCAAACACTAGATACTTTGCACCAATTTGAAATAGTGCGGCTGCAAATAAATCTGCACGAATCTCTTTGCAGTTCTGAAGCATTCTCTCCCAGTCAACCTTGCTCCCGTAGGTGTTTGCATACATTATGATGTCACATACCTGGCGGATTCCAAACCCGCTATGTAGGAAATGTTTAAATGCATGGCAGATCAGATAAAACAAATGGTCTGTGTATTCCATCGTATACACTGGAACACCTTGAATCTCTTCTATGATTGCACGTTCAAATACGCCCTCAAAAAATCGGTTAAAATCTCCGTATGCATCCGACTCTGGTGGAAATAAATGTTTATGAAGTTCTACATACAATGGACTGTTCCGTTTGTGATAGGACACTTCATATACTTCCTGTCGCTTCTCATCTGCTTCAGCACAATACATACCAAATGAAAGCATTGCGTTATGGCACACTTCCTCCTGTTCCACAGGAATCAATACATCTTCATCCCCAGATAAACGATAATCCGGCTTTGGATACATATTTCTACAGATGATGCCTTTGACAACCAATGGCTTCACATTTAATTTCTGCAGCTGTTGATTCAATGTCAAAAACTCATTTGTCTTCATCATCTGCAATGTAACCTGACGCAATACGCGCGGTCTTATATTCCCCATAAAAGGAGCGTTTGCCGGCTGCAGCGAAGGAACTTTGTAAACCGCTTCAAAAATAAGTGGAAGCACTTTATGGGTTTCTGCCAGACGCATGATGTACTGCCATTCTTCTAAAGTCAGTTCTTCCTGCTCCTCATAGCTTTCTCCACGAATTGCAATTTTTAAAATATTTAAAAATTTTTTATTTAAAATATCCATCAAAAATCATCTCCATCATTCTTCTGGGGCTAATGTTATCACTGCTACTTCTGGTGGATTGTTAAACCTAGGTGCCGCTTCTGGCTGACTTCCCAATCCACTCGTAATAAAAATATTGAGCTTGTCTTTTTCATGAAGCCCATGAACATATTCTGGGAACCATCCTTGATCCGGCGCCCGTAGACCACCTAAAAATGGTATGACAACCTGTCCTCCATGTGCATGACCACTTACCACCAAATCGATATCCCATGTTTTCGATGCCTCGCCAAAAATAAAACTGTCTGGACGATGAGCCATCATCAATTTAAAATTCTCCGTATTTTGAAACTCTTTCAAGAATTGATACACATCACTATCCATATTTTCAGGCTTCGTGCTATTATCTCCGTCCATTGCAAAAGCATACTCATACATGCCTCCTATACGAATAGACTCACCGTTTATCTCAATATCTTCATATGCAAGTTCTAACACAGTTGCTCCGGCATCCGTGATTTTCTCTGCCAAATCTACTCCCGTCCTGTTTTCGTAATCCAGTTCATGATTTCCCATAGAAAAATATGTAGGAGCAATCTTGCCAAGTTCCTTTACCAGACTGAGCACAATATCTTCATTCTCCGAATCGTCATTTATAAAATCACCTGCCATAAGTATTAAGTCCGGCTCTTCCTGTGCAATCATATTGACCAATTTCAAGTTTCTCTCTCCGAACTCGTGGTCGTGCAAATCCGAAATCAAGACAAGCTTAATCTCACTATATAATTTATCTGAAGCAACAAAGTATGTCTCTAATTCCAAGCTTGTGTAAGATCTCACAATGTTCCAAAACAAAAGAAGCAGAACAAAAATAATACAAACGAACAATGCTCTGCACTTCTTCTTAACTTTTGTATTAAGTCGTTCCACTTTTTTCACTACTTCACTCCTTCAAAACCAATCGTTTCACTTTAGATACGACTCGTTTTATTCTTCACAGGTTACTTCTTGCGAAATACAGAACTTCTTGATCATTTTCCAGTACGCTCGACCTTTATCAGAATGTACTACTACCAATGAAGTTCCTTTATTATCATCCATCTCTGGCTTGATATTCCAAATGCCCCAAAAATCACCTAATGTAAAATCACTGCATCGTTCCAATCCCTTGAAATGACATTCACTGCAAGATGGACGTAATGTCATATTACATACAAATACTCTCATATCTTCTTTGTAAGATTTTGATTTGTATTTCTTTGTATAACTGAGCCTGTGTCGTTAATGTAAATTCTTCATTTTCCACCTTTGTGCACAGTATTTATCATAGAATTTTATTTTTTCGCGATTTCTTAAACCAAAAGCATAATTTTTGTTTATCATTTATTATAATATTTCTCCGCCAAGTACGATAGTAAAATACAGTAAACATACAAAGTAAGATGATAATGGGACTCGATTATAACACTATCGACAAACAAATCCAAATTGGCAGAATTCAGAAAGACATGACACAGAAAAATCGTTGAAACTGTCGATCTGTCTCCCACGCATTTATCTAATATCGAACGTGGCAACCGCAGTAAGTATGGATGCTTCTTCAAATAGGACTATCGACTCTCTAACTTGCTAACCGTGTGAAACACCAATGGTGACGTTACTTTTTTTACGCCCTTGTTTTTAAGCCGCAACTGCATCCAATTAATCTGCCGACACCAATACGTCCTCATCACCAGACTGTCTATAATCTGGCTGCGGATACAGATTCCTGCAGATAATTCCTTTAGCAACTAATGGTCTGACGCCTGCAGCATTGAATTTCTTATTCAACTCCAGAAATTCATTTGTACGCATTGTCTGCATCATTACTTGCTGCATAACCTGACGCTTTGCCATAGCAACAAACGGTGCATTTACTTGCTGCAGTGAAGGAGAAGCATATACTGCTTCGTAAAACATCGGTAACACACTATGTATACTGGCCATACTGAATAGTTTCTGCCACTCTTCTGGG
>JBGVGF010000084.1:0-2452 GCA_045121495.1 Faecalimonas sp. | reverse complement strand
CGGTGAAACTTTCAGACATATGGATGGTCTGAGGGTAACTGAAAATTCGAAGTTGTTTGATGAGTGGGAATTGTAATAGAATCACCACTCAAGAATATGTGCGAAAGGTATTTTAAGAGATGGATAAATTAGTAGAACTTTTACAGAGAAACAATATACATGATTTAGAAGAGCTTGATTCACTCTTAGAGTTGGCTTCTTTAGTTAGGCTTTTGCTTAATGTTAGACAGTATTCGGATTTGTGTGAAATCATAAATTACAGTATCAAGCAAAATTATTACGAGGCACTCTCTTGGATTATGGAAACATTACAAGAAGAGTTTGCCAAAGAAGATTGTAACTTGGAGGATTTTGAATGCAGTCTTGGACAATCAATACCTAATTATGATGAGTTCATGCAAAGACTAGAAGTTATTATGAATCCAATAAAAGAGGATATTGAAAAAGTTCTTGATGATAATGGAGAGGCTCAGTCATTCTTTAATATTTTTGTCTATAAAACCAGATATGATAATGTATATTTGGTTTCTTCGGAAAATTTTGATACCAAGGATAACGATTATATTCAGTACAAATTATTAGCCAAAAAAAGGTGAAATGATTTTTTACAAAGTGAATATCCGTAAAACTTCAAGTGAGGGTGTAAATTTTTCTGTGTCTATGGAAGCAATAAAGCCACTTTGACGTGAATTAGATATGTATCGATTCCTGTCGGTAACTGACGTTTTGTGAATGTCGAATTGTTTTCTTATTAAGAGTATTTCCAGTTCCCGAAAATCTATACATGTTTCTTGAAATTTTTACACACCAAACAGACATTAGCAGTATTTTAAGTTTGTGGGCTCTGCCCACACCCGGCCTCAAGAATAAGACGGGAAATTTCTGGCAATACTGTTAATGCCGAAAAGAATAACTATATTGGTGACCGGAAGGGCAGATTTTTCTGCTCTCCGGTCATTACTCATTATAGATATTTGCTGATCCTATCGCCATACAGGACGATCAGTTGGTTCAGGACCTGATCCCAACCACGGTATCTCTGAGTCCATTTCTTTATCACATTTCCGCTTGCAAGATACAGCATCTTTTCCAGTGCACTGTCACTTGGAAATACACTTTTCGTCTTTGTGACTTTACGGTATTGGCGGTTCAGCCCCTCTATGATATTTGTGGTATACATGATCCTGCGGATATCATCAGAAAACTGAAAAAAGGAATTTACATCGTCCCAGTTATTCTCCCAATTGCTGATTGCATAGGGATATTTCTTGCCCCACTTTTCTTTGATGTTTTCAAGTTCAGCTAATGCTGCCGCTTCGGTCGGAGCATTATAAACCGCTTTGAAGTCGCTGGAAAACTTCTTAAGATCATTGTAGTTGATATATTTAAAGGAGTTCCGGAGCATATGGATCACACAGCGCTGGATCTCCGACTGCGGATAGACCGCACGAATGGCTTCTTTAAAGCCCGGAAGGCCATCTACGCAGAAAAACAGCACATCCTGTACTCCGCGATTCTTCAGGTCATTGAGCATTCCCAGCCAGAACTTCGAGGTTTCATTTGCGCCAACCGTAATGCTGAGGATGTCTTTATAGCCTTCCACCGTAACACCAAGAACGATATAGGCAGCCCTGCTGAGTATCCTGCCATCTTCGCGTACTTTATAATGGATGCAGTCCATAAAAACAAACGGATAGACCGGGTTCAGCGGACGTGACTGCCACTCCTTGATCTCAGGCAGGATCCGGTCAGTGATCTTACTGACCATTTCTGCAGACAGTTCAATGCCATAAAGGTCCTGGAGCTGGTCATGGATATCCCGGGTGCTCATGCCTCTGGCATAAAGAGAAAGAACTTTTTCTTCAATACCGGATACATCCCGTTGGTATTTAGGAATCAACTTTGGCTCAAACTCCCCATTGCGGTCTCTGGGAATGTCCAGCTGAAATTCGCCATACTGACTCTTAATTGTTTTGGGAGAATGTCCATTACGTTTGTTGTCTATAGCAAGATTCCCCTTTTGATTTTTTTCATAGCCAAGAGTTACATCCATTTCTGCTTCCAAAAGTTCCTGCAGAATGTCCTTGAAACTTTCTTTCATCAATGAGTATACGTCTGCTACGCTGGAAATGTCGTTTTGTGAAATAATCTGTCGGATCTGTTCCTTTGCAAGTGCCATAAAAAATGCTCCTTTTCGATAAAAATTTACATATCGTAATTCTTACCAAAAAGAAGCCATTTCTTACCAAAGACACAAATTAATTTACACTACCCTTCTCTCCCGGCCTTATAGAAGAAAAGAGTAAGACAAGAGATTTTATAACTTCTATTCAGTGGCTCACGTTGTTAATCAGTCTTTCCAACTGAAAGAACATATTACAATGCCGCTTATGCCGGATAACGAAAGTAATTTCCGTTTGTTTCTCGGCGATATTGGCATGTTCTCATACCA
>JBGVGF010000083.1:0-28156 GCA_045121495.1 Faecalimonas sp. | reverse complement strand
TCCGTCTTATTTGTGTGTAATAAAATAGCAACGATACAACATCTGTACTTTCAAACGTGTATCGTTGCTTATTTTTGCTTCTTCCTCAAATAGCATAAGATCTTAACTTAATGCCATTGGTCGCACGACCTAAGCGTTTTCTCTTTAAGGGCGTTTTTTTACAGCCCCTTCTCATCATTTAACCTTCTATCTTCTAAGCTTCATCGATTGCTTTACCGATATCGTTTCTCTTATATTTATTTGCAAAGTTTACCCATTCTGTAGCAGCGTAAGCATTTGCTCTTGCTTCTTTCAAATCTTTTCCTTTTGCAGTTACGCCGAGTACACGTCCACCGTTTGTCACGATTGTATCCCCGTTAAATTTTGTTCCTGCATGGAAACAGTAGTATCCTTCATGTTTTTTGAATTCGTCCAAGCCTTCGATTGGGAATCCTTTTTCGTATTTTAATGGATATCCATCTGAAGCTAACACAACACAAACTGCTGCGTTATCTTCGAATTCCAATTCTACTTCATCTAGTTTTCCATCGATACAAGCTTCCATTACTTCGATGATATCTGTCTTCATACGAGGTAATACGACCTGTGTTTCCGGATCGCCGAAACGGGCATTGTATTCCAATACTCTTGGTCCATCTGCTGTCAACATTAATCCAAAGAAAATAATTCCTTTAAATTCTCTGCCTTCTGCTCTCATCGCATCTACAGTTGCCTGATAGATATATTTTTGGCAGAATTCTTCAACTTCTTCAGTGTAGAACGGACTTGGTGAAAATGTTCCCATACCGCCTGTATTCAAACCTTGGTCTCCGTCCATTGCACGTTTGTGGTCCTGAGCTGATGTCATCGTTTTAATCGTCTTGCCATCTACATAAGATAATACAGAAACTTCACGTCCTGTCATAAATTCTTCGATTACCATACGATTTCCAGCCGTACCAAACTGTTTATCAAGCATAATAGAACGAACACCGTCTTTTGCCTCTTCCAATGTATTACAGATGAGAACGCCTTTACCAAGAGCAAGTCCGTCTGCTTTTAAGACGATTGGCATCTTTGCTGTTTCTAAGTAAGAAAGAGCATCTTCTGCATTGTCAAAATTTTCGTATGCGGCTGTTGGAATATTGTATTTCTTCATTAAGTCTTTTGAAAATGCTTTTGATCCTTCTAAAATTGCCGCATTTTTACGAGGTCCGAATACTCTGAGTCCTGCTTTTTCAAATTCATCAACGACACCGCCTACCAATGGATCATCCATACCGATGATTGTAAGGTCGATTTCTTTTTCCTTTGCAAATGCAACTAATTTATCAAATTCCATAGCGCCGATTGCAACACATTCTGCGAATTCTGCAATCCCGGCATTTCCTGGTGCGCAGTAGATTTTGTCTACTTTATCGCTTTTCGCCACACTCCATGCGATTGCATGTTCTCTGCCGCCGCTGCCAACGATTAATACTTTCATTCGTATCCTCCTATTGCTATATGAGTAGTGATCAAAAGATAATCACTACTCACGAAACTTACTCTTTAATCATTACTTTTCCATCTAATACTTCCACTCTTCCGTTTGCAATCAGATCAATTGCCTGTGGAAGAATCTTCCATTCCGCCTGTTCCATAACTCTTCGTTGAAGCACTTCTGCTGTGTCGCCCTGTTGTACTTCCACAGCCTTTTGTAAAATAATAGCACCTGTGTCAGTTCCCTCATCTACAAAATGAACAGTTGCTCCCACTACTTTGACACCCTTTTCAAGAGCTGCTTCATGAACCTTAAGCCCATAGTATCCGGTTCCACAGAATGCCGGAATCAAAGATGGGTGAATATTAATAATTCGATTTCGATAACTTTCTATCATAATTTCAGGAATCACAACCAGGAATCCCGCAAGTACAACTAAATCTGCTCCAAATCCATCTACTGCTTTTAAAAGTTCCTGATTGAACTCTGCTCGAGATGCATAATTCTTTGGAGAAATGCATAAATTTGGAATGCCAGCCTTTGCTGCACGTTCCAATGCATACGCATTCTTATTGTTGCTGATAACACCAACAATTTCAGTATTTGTAATTGTACCATTATTTACAGCATCGATGATAGCTTGTAAATTGGTGCCACCACCAGATACTAAAACAACTACTTTTAGCATAAAGTAACTCCTTTATCCCCTGCTTCGATATGTCCAACTACGTACCCGTCTTCACCAGCTTCTTTGATAGCTGCTAATGTTGCTTCTACGTCTTTTTCGTCTACTGCCACGATCATACCAAGTCCCATGTTAAATGTGTTGTACATCATTTGTTCTTCAATATCACCGTCTACTGCTAACATTTTGAAAATTGGTGGAATTGGGTAACTGTCTTTTTTCACTACCGCATGTGTTCCATCACATAACATACGTGGAATATTTTCATAGAACCCACCACCTGTAATATGGCTGCAGGCTTTAATCTTCACACCAGCTTCTTTGATTGTACGTAACGCTTTAACATAAATCTTTGTTGGTGCCAATAATGCTTCTCCCAATGAGCATCCTAATGCATCATATTCTCTCTTTAATGCTTCTTCTGTCATTGTAAATACTTTACGAACTAAAGAAAATCCGTTGCTATGTACACCTGAAGATGCCATACCGATAAGTACATCTCCAGCTTTTAAGTCTTTTCCTGTGATCAAATCTTTTTCATCAACAACACCAACAGCAAAACCTGCAAGGTCATATTCATCTACCGGATAGAAACCTGGCATTTCGGCTGTTTCACCACCGATTAATGCTGCACCTGATTGCATACATCCTTCAGCTACACCACTAACGATTGTTGCAATTTTTTCTGGTTCATTTTTACCACAAGCAATATAATCTAAGAAGAATAATGGTTCTCCACCGGCACATGCAATATCGTTTACACACATTGCTACACAGTCGATACCGATTGTATCATGTTTATCCATAAGAAACGCTAATTTCAGTTTAGTACCAACGCCATCTGTACCAGAAACAAGTGTTGGTTTTTCCATATCTTTGAATTTTTCCATAGAGAATGCTCCCGAAAATCCACCGATATTTGTCAATACTTCTGGTCTCATTGTTGCCTGTACATGTTTTTTCATAAGTTCTACTGATTTGTAACCTGCCTCAATATCTACGCCTGCGTTCTTGTAATCCATCTCATTTCCTCCATTGTAATTTTGATTGAGTCTTTATTCTACAATTATAAGTGGTGGAAATAAATCTTTCCCACTTATAAGTCATTTTACTAATCCCATTTATGAATGTCAACCACTATACTCTTTACTTCTCGTAATAAATATTTATTAGATTTTGTATAATGACTAACTAGTTGTTCTGCTTTTCCTTGATACAACTCCAAAAGCTTCTGTTGTTTTTCAGTAAGTGTAACGTCTGGCTCATTCTGTGTATGCATCGTCTCTAAAACAACTGTACCTATATAGCCTTCCATATCATCTTTCCATTGCTCATAGGCATTTTTCATAACATCAAGCTTACGTTCCACTAATTTTTTATCCCAAATAGAACTAAAATCAACACCTTGGTCTTCTTTCGTCAAAATACTGACACCATCGCGGATCAGTGTTGTTCTGAGTCCAAGTCGTTCGAACATTTCAATTGCACTTTTCAAAATTCTTTCTGTTCCAAGTGCATATTTAATATTAATAATCTTCTTTTGTGAAATGTCCAGACCTGCATCTTTCAATACCTTCTGGCTCTCCTCCACAAAAAATTCTGCCATTTTTTCTATTGTTGTCTCAGGGAGTGAATTCAGATATGCTGCCGTCTGTAATGCTTGTTCTGAAATCTCTTCACCATATTTGTAGAGATAACGCAAATCTGATAAATCACTGTTAATCACAATCATTTTTACAACTGTGTTTTCTGTATTTAATTTTGCTCCAATTCTATCTGCTACAAACACATCACTATAATCACTCACATACCAGTAAATAATATTCCTGATCTGCTTATATGCTGGCACTTCTGTTTCTTCAAAACAGTTATATACTTCAATAAACAACTCGTTACAGATTGTAAGATATAGCAGATTATCTTCATATGCATATATGATTTCACCACGGATTTCCGTATATAGCAAACATAAAAGTAATCCAAGTTCTCCCCCTAAAACAGATGATGCATAAGCTGGATTTGCATAACTCGTCTGATAATTGCTGCCTGCTACATCCTGATAAAGCATTCTATTCTCTCCAGCCAACTCTTCCAAAGAAAAACTTTCAATAGACTTATTGACTTTTGACTCTTTGACTCCATTTACGCATAATATAAATCCTGCTGTCTTTTGAAAAAACTCACGAAAGCAAGGTGCTACTGTGTCTTCCTGCGTAATAGATTTTATCCTTTCAATTGTCAAGTTATAACGCTCCCTAATTTGACATTCTCTCTCTGAGAAATCCTGTTCATCCATTTAAAACAGCCCCCTAAAAAAGATTGCAATAAACCCTAATAAAAAGAAAATATTGCATCCAATTCCAATTTTACAGGTCAAGTAATCCTTTTCCCTCTCTTTAAAACCTTTTGTTGCGCAATAAATCCCAATACCAGAAAGAATCATGGTACACAACCCGATTCCTCCGATATATCCTGCAGCAGTTCCACCACTGAAATAAGCAGTCATTAACATTCCAAAAAAAGAACAAAATACAATCAATGCTATCATACAGGAAGCGATTCCTTTTTTAGCATGTTTAAGCTTTGCCTGACCGTATTTTCGATTTCCCCTGATACGTCTGTCTTTTTCTCTATTTCTCGTTCTTTCGTTCTGCTTTTTATTCTTATATTTGTCTGTTGTGTGATTTTTTACCGCTTGATTTTCTATCATGTTTTCTCCTTATCCAATTACATACCGTAAAGGTGATATACCCCAACATTCCCCCGATTGTGTTTAGAAGCAGATCATCTACATCAAAACATCCCACCTTTAAGAAAAGCTGGGATATTTCTACAATAAGACTAAATACCATACTATAAAAAGATGTCATTAGAAAGCTTCTATGTTTGCTTGCCATCGGCATAAAAAATCCAAAAGGAAGAAAGATGAGAACATTCCCTAACAGATTAGCCGCTGTGGCGAACACTCCCAACTGTTCACGATAATTCCAAAAACGCTTAATCTCCTTAAAAAGGACCAGATTGTAATGATATTCTCTCATCTCTCCAGTCCTTCCATAAGCCTCTGAAACCAGTAAAAAATAGAAAACAAATAGAATATACAGAACAAATAGAATTTTTCCAAATATGCGATATTGTCTTCTTTTCTTTACGCTCAAAAAATCGTCCTTTCTAAATTAAAATGTCAATTCATGCTTATTTTTAAGCAAACGTGCTCCGCCAAGAATTGCAAGGATTCCCGTTGCGACTCCTGTAACTAAAATAATGATTCCAATTGCAATATTGGCTGCACCTATTAATTTCATTGATTTATATGCTTTTTCTACCATCGAATTCCTCCTATGAATTCCGTCTGTAAAATGCCTTTGCTATTTTACACCATATTGTTCATAATATGCATCGATTGCAGCTTTTAATGTATCATCAATCAGGACTTCTCCTTTATACTCTTTGTTGTATAAATGCTCTACTACTTCTGCCATTGATACAATTGCGTTTGCGTCGAATCCATATTTTTCTTTAATTTCATCTAAAGCACCCATTTTGCCGCCAAGACCAACTTCCATACGGTTCAATGAAACCATAAGTCCTTTGATTTCGACATTTGCCGCGCCGCGTACCTTTGGAACTGTCTCTTCCATAGATTTTCCAGAAGTAGTCACATCTTCGATCATGATAACACGGTCACCATCCTGAAGCTTGCTTCCAAGAAAACTTCCTTTGTCAGCGCCATGGTCTTTTTCTTCTTTTCTATCTGAACAATAACGAACTTCTTTTCCATATAATTCGCTGAATGCCATAGCAGTCACAACAGCAATTGGAATTCCTTTATAAGCTGGTCCAAATAATACATCAAATTCAAGTCCATAATTGTCATAAATTGCCTTCGCATAGTATTCGCCAAGTTTTTTTAACTGTGAACCAGTCACATAACCACCTGCATTCATGAAGAATGGTGATTTTCTTCCACTTTTTAATGTGAATTCTCCAAATTTTAAAACTTTACTGTCTACCATAAACTCAATAAACTCTTGTTTGTAAGCTTCCATTTGCATATTCTCCTTTTATGTTCGATTATTTTACAAGTCCAACCATCTCACTGATTGAGTTGAATCCATACTTTTTCATATAACTTTCTATACCATCTACGATTTCCATTGTCACTGCTGGATTGTGGAAATTGGCTGTACCAACAGAAACTGCACTTGCACCTGCAAGAATCATTTCGATTGCATCTTCCGCACTTACAATACCACCCATTCCAATAATAGGTACTTTTACAGCATTGGCAGCCTGGTATACCATACGTACTGCAATTGGATGAATCGCTGGTCCGGATACGCCGCCTGTCTTGTTGGCAAGTACGAATTGACGACGATTGATATCTATCTTCATACCTGTAAGTGTATTGATAAGTGAAATTGCATCTGCACCACCTGCTTCGACGGCTTTCGCCATTTCAGCAATGTCTGTTACGTTTGGACTTAATTTCATGATTACAGGCTGTTTTGCATATTTCTTAACTGCTTTTGTAATCTCTTCAGCAGCCTTTGGATTCTGTCCAAAAGCAATACCACCTTCTTTCACGTTTGGACATGAGATATTAATTTCCATCATATCTATATCTTCACTTGAAAGACGTTCCACTACTTCACAATAATCTTCGGTAGATTTTCCACATACATTTACAATGATCTTTGTATCATACTTTCTAAGAAATGGAATATCTCTTTTGCAGAATAAATCAATACCTGGATTTTGGAGCCCTACTGCATTCATCATTCCGCCGTAAACCTCTGCTACTCTTGGGGTTGGATTGCCAGTCCATGGAATATTAGCGACGCCTTTTGTAGTCACCGCACCGAGTTTATTTAAATCTACAAATTCTCCGAATTCTGCGCCCGAACCAAATGTTCCAGAAGCTACTGTCACCGGATTCTTCCATTCAACACCTGCAATATTTACTTTCATGTTCATTAGATTTCCACCTCCGTAGACAAGAATACTGGTCCTTCTTTACAGATACGTTTGTTGTTCACATTTGTATGGTGATCTTTTTCTTTTGACTTACATACACAAGCAAGGCAAGCTCCGATTCCGCATGCCATTCTTTCTTCAAGGGAAATATAGCATTCAATTCCATTTTCTTCGGCATAGTTTTTGATTGCACGAAGCATTGGTGTTGGACCACACGCATAAATGATATCTGCCGTCAGATTATTTTCTGCAATTACATTCATAACATTTCCTTTTGTTCCAACGCTGCCATCTTCTGTGGAAATGTATACTTCGCCATTTTCCTCAAATTGTTCTTTCAAGAAAGTGTGTTCATCTCTGTAACCCATGATGATCTGCTTTTCACAATTCAGTTGTTTTGAGAGCTCAAGAATTGGAGGAACTCCAATTCCACCTCCCATAAGGAATGCCTTCTTAGGGGTTCCATCTCCCTTTATCGCTTTTTCTAGTGGGAACCCATTTCCTAACGGTCCTATTACCGGAACAGTATCTCCTGCTTTCATCTCTGAGAACTGCTTTGTTCCTGTATTTTCACCTGTTACACGATATACAACGCGTAACTGTCCTTTTACTTTATCAATTTCACAAATACTGATTGGTCTTGGAAGCAGCTTTGTGCCATCGTTCGTGTACATCGAGATAAATTGTCCTGGCTTTGCAGTCTCTGCTGCTTCTGTACAAAGCCACATACTAAAGATTCCATCTGCAATCTGTTCCTGTGAAACGACTACTGCCATCTCTCTTTTTCTGTCTGCCATGTTGATTCTCCTATCTGTTTTCGAGCGCACCTTTGATGTCTGCAACCATATCTTCTACTGCTGCTCTTGATGCTTCACCAAAGTTTTCCGGACCAAATTTTGCATATGCATCTTGTTTGTAAGCTGCAATGATACCACGTGAAGAGTTCACGATTGCACCAAGTCCATCTTCATTGAAGAAGTGTACTAAATCTTTTCCTTTACCACCTTGTGCACCGTAGCCTGGTACTAAGATATATGTCTTTGGCATCACTTTACGAAGTATTTTACCCATTTCTGGATACGTTGCTCCAACTACAGCACCAACATAGCTGTAATCATCACCCATATGATCAGCTCCCCATGCAGCAACTTTTTCACCAACTAATTCATATAATGGTTTTCCATTGATTAATTGATCCTGGAATTCTCCACTTGATGGGTTTGAAGTTTTCACTAATACAAAGATACCTTTATTTTCTTCTTTACACACTTTAATGAATGGGTTAACGCCATCAGAACCCAAGTATGGGTTAACTGTTACAAAGTCTTCGTCAAATGGAACATATACTTTACTTCCAACTTGAACACGTCCAACATGTCCTACAGCGTAAGCTGCAGATGTCGAACCAATATCACCACGCTTGATATCACCGATCACTACCAAGCCTTTTTCTTTACAATAATCCACTGTTTTTTTGAATGCCATTAATCCTGGAATTCCGAATTGTTCATACATAGCAATCTGTGGCTTTACCGCTGGGATTAAATCGTATGTTTTGTCAACGATTTCTTTGTTGAATTGCCAGATCGCTTCTGCTGCACCTTCTAATGTCTCACCATATTCTGCAAATGCTTTTTTCTGCACATGCTCTGGGATGTAGTTTAACATTGGATCTAAACCTACTACGATTGGTGCATTTGTTTTTTTGATGTTTTGAACTAATTTATTAATCATCTTTCTTCCTCCTGGGATAAAAAAATTCAATATGATGTATGTTAACCCTGAAAATGAGCGCAGTATCACATACTATTAATATTTTATCATAGGATAAAAAAAAATGGAATGCTTAAATGTGCATTCCATTTTAATTTACGTTTTATTTCAAGGAATTCAAGGCTGCTTCTAATTGATTGTCTGCTTCTGGATTTGTCTCGTCATAAATATATTCTATTTCGATATCCGGTTCAATTCCAATCCCATGAATGTTTCTTCCATTTGGAGTGAAATATTCAGAAGTTGTCACTTTAAGACACGTACCATCTGCAATCTGGTATAAATTCTGAACAATTCCTTTTCCATAAGTGGTAGTTCCCACCAATGTTCCAATGCCATAATCCTGGATTGCACCTGCAAATATTTCTGATGCACTGGCACTGTTTCCGTTGATCAATACTGTCATTGGAATATTTAGCTTGTTTTCTTCATCAGAAGTATATGTTTCTCTATTGCCATACTTATCTTCTGTATAGACAATCGTTCCTTCTGGGAGAATCAAATCAAGCATGTCACACACCGTAGAAAGATTTCCTCCTGGATTGTTTCGAAGATCAATCACCAGCCCCTTCATTCCTTGTGCAGTTAAATCATTTAATGCTTCCTCAAACTGCTTAAGAGTGACCTTTTCAAATCCAGAGACAGCAATATATCCAATCTGCTTCTCTTTCATCTCATAAAATACAGTATCTACTTCTATAATATCTCTGGTAACTGTACATGTATACTCTTCTAATGTCTCACCTCTGAGAACTGTTATTTCTACAGTTGTTCCTTTTTCCCCGCGAATCAAAGATACTACCTGATCTAAATCCTGTCCTGTAATATCTTCGCCATTCACTTTGTAGGCAATATCACCACTTTTGAGACCGGCCGCCTCCCCAGGTGAATTTTCATATACCGTCGTAAACGTAATTGTGCCAGTTTCCAAATCTTGCGAGATTCCAACTCCTATTCCGCCAAACTCTCCGCTGGTAGATTCTATAAGACTCTGAGTTTCTTCTTCATTGTAATATACAGTATACGGATCTCCAAGTCCATCTACATAACCCTTTAAAAGCGACTCTCTTAAGGTCTCTTGATCGATTTCATCACTGTAAAGATATGTTTCTTCAATCATATCTTGAAGCGCTTCTAACTTCATCTCTGTAGTAAAATCAATAATCTTTCCGTCTCCATTTATGGTAAACAGAAATACCACAATACCAACTGTGATAACTACCGCTAACATAGCAAGGGCGCCACAAAGCGCCCCTTTATAAAAACTCTTTTTTGTTTCCATGAAATATGTACCTTCTTACAAATATTTTGATGGATTTACCGGTACTCCATTTTCTTCCACTTGAAAATGTAAATGGTTACCAGTGGACTGTCCAGTCGTTCCTACGCCTCCAATATGTTGACCTTTCACAACTGTATCACCCGCACTGACATATGGCATCTCAAACATATGCATATACTTGGTCACCAGTCCGTTTCCATGATTGATAACAACCCAATATCCTGCCGAATAACTATACCCCGCCGTAACAACTTTACCTGCTTGAGCAGCATAAATCGGAGTTCCTTCAGGTGCAGCGTAATCATGTCCTTTGTGTGGTGTTGGATCTCCAATTCCTTCTCTGACTTCGCCGAAATAGCTCGATTGATAAGTCATCCCCGGACATGGATGTGTAAAATAACCATTTCCAACTATGACAGTGGAACCGCCCGTCTGCTGATTATTATTTTGACTCTGATTCTGATTCTTTTTTTCTTCCTCTTCCTGACGTCTTCTTTCTTCTTCCTCTTGGCGTTTTCTTTCAGCTTCCTCTGCTTCTTTACGCTTTTTCTCAGCCTCTTCTGCCTTTTTAATCTGTTCTTTTACAGCACTAATCTGTAAGTCAAGTTCATCAAGTTCAGAAGATTTCTGACTCAGCAACGTCTCCGCTTCCTCTCTTTGTGCGGCAATCGAATTCTGAAGCTCCGTCAGTTCCTGATATTCAACCTGAAGTGCAAGTTCTTTTTCTTCTACCTGCTCCACTGCACGCTGAAAATCATTCAGCTTTTCTCTGTCATATTTCGACATCATAATGATGTATTCAGCTTTGCTCAAAAAATCTGAAATACTGTCCGACTCAAGAAATACCTGAATCAAACTTACATTGCCGTATTCATACATATACTGAATACGCAATTTCATGCTTTCATATTGTGTATCTTCTTCAATCTGAGCCATGATCAAGTCCTGCTCTGCTGCTTCAATCTCTTCTTTTTTGACTGCAAGCTTCTCTGTCGCTTCCTGCATAGAAACAGACAATGCTCTCAGCTTTGCTGAAATTGCTTCTTTTTCTGCCTCTGTCTCCTGTCTTTGATCTTCCAGCTGCTGTTCTTTGTCTTTTGCATTCTGAATATCTGTCGCAAGAGCCGTCGGCGCAAAACTCATCATCAAGACAAATACCAATACCCCACTTATTAATCTTTTTTGTTTTCTCCCCTTCATGTAATCACCTATGCTTTCAAGTGCTTCTTAATTGTAAAGAAACTGCCGATAAATCCAATACCAACACCGAGCAGTAATCCTACAGGAAGTAATGTTTTGTATACTTCTGTTACTGGTAAGAAGTCTAGAATTGAATTTAAAATCGAAAATTTACTTAAAATGGTGTTAACAGTCTTTTCGTAGGCAAAATATAAAACAACTAATGGTATCGCAGCCCCCACAACTCCGATAAGTACCCCTTCGATAATAAATGGAGCTCGAACAAACGAGTCTTTAGCTCCAATGTATTTCATAATGGCAATCTCCTCTCTACGGATTGTAACACCCATAGATACCGTATTACTGATCAGGAATACAGCAACCACAAGAAGAATGAGAATGATTGCGCCTGAAATGTATGCCAAAAGCACGTTAAAATTTTCAAGTGTTTTTGCAACTACGTCTGATTTGTTGACCTTACGGACACCTTCCAGACTTTCTGCAAATTCTACCACATCCTCCTGACTCTCTACAGAACTCAGATAAACTTCATAGTTATCCGAATTCGCCAATGGATTGTCATCTGCAAATCCTTCGGCAAGCTCTGGATTGTCTTTCAGATAGCCTTTCTGGAATGCTTCCCACGCTTCTTCCGCTGAGACATATTTTACCTCTGCAACACCTTCATGTGCCCTAAGTTGCTCTCCGATGTTTTCCACCTGTGCATCCGACGCTTCTTCCTCAAACAATACTACGATCGCGACGCCTTCTTCTGCTTTTTCAACAATATAGCTAAAGTTTGTTATAATCGAAAAGAATATTCCAAATAAAAAGATACATGCTGCCATGGTTGCAATTGATGCAATTGAAAACATCTTATTTCTTCCGATATTCTTAACCCCTTGTTTTACCGAGTATCTTATTGTCCCAAATCTCATTTATACATCCACCCACTTCTCGTCGCTGACAATGATCCCCTTTTTCATTGTGATGACGCGTTTTTTCATAGCTTTTACAATTTCGTGATTATGAGTAACAACGATAACAGTTGTTCCTCTTTCATTTGCTTCCTGAAGCAATTTCATAATCTCCCACGAGTTTGCAGGGTCAAGGTTTCCTGTTGGTTCATCTGCAAGAAGAATCGACGGTTCATTTACCACGGCTCTTGCAATCGCAACACGTTGTTGCTCCCCACCAGATAATTCCTTTGGAAATGATTTGTATTTTTGAGCCAACCCAACAAGTGAAAGGGCTGCTGGTACCTTTTTCTTGATCACACGGCTAGGTGTCTCTGTAACACGAAGCGCAAATGCAACATTTTCATACACATTTCGATCTTTTAATAAACGGAAATCCTGAAAGACGACTCCAATTCTTCTTCGATAAAATGGAATCTGCTTATGTGCCAATGCACCCAAGTTCTTGCCCATCACACGGATTTCTCCTGAAGTCGGCTCCAGTTCTTTCATCAAAAGACGAATCAATGTAGATTTTCCAGAACCACTATCCCCTACGACAAACACAAATTCGCCTTGTTCAATCTTAATACTGATTCCATTAAGAGCCGCAATCCCCTTCGAGTACTCTTTCGTTACTTCTTTTAATTCTATCATATGCTCCTCCTAATTATTAATACTCCTTCTAATACTCAAGTGTTTCCATATATTTCATATACTTCACTACCATGAGTGCGATTTTAAATGTAATCGCATCCTCGAATACACGCAAATCAAGTCCCGTACTTTTCTGAATCTTGTCAAGTCGGTATACTAATGTATTACGATGAATATATAACTGTCTTGATGTTTCTGAAACATTCAGACTGTTCTCGAAAAATTTGTTAATCGTCGTCAATGTTTCTTCGTCAAAATCATCCGGTGATTTCCCCTCAAAAATCTCACGGATAAACATCTTACAAAGAGGAACTGGCAATTGATAGATAAGTCGACCAATTCCAAGTGTATTATACGCGATTACATCTTTTTCATTAAAGAAGATTTTCCCTACATCTAAAGCAAGTTTCGCTTCTTTATAAGATTTAGATACTTCTTTGATATCATTTACAATTGTACCATACGCCACATGTAAGTTGCCAAAACCTTCTTTCTTCAGTATATCGAACATCTCGCGGGCGCTCTTTTCCATCTCTGGATAACCATCGTTTGAACCAACCTGTTTCACAACGATAATGTTCTTTTCATCTACCGCTGTAACAAAATCCTTATTTTTAGCACCGATCAATGTACGTACACGTTCTAAAAGATTTACATCTTTTTCAAATAAAATCTCTATGATAAAGATAACACGTCTCACATCTGTGTCAATATGTAATTTTTTGGCACGATTGTAAATATCAACCAATAAAAGATTATCAAGAAGAAGATTCTTGATAAAGTTGTCTTTGTCAAAACGCTCTTTATAAGCAACTAATAAACTCTGGATCTGGAATGCGGCAAGTTTACCAATTGTATAGACATCTTCAGTGCCGCCATAAACAAGCACTATATACTCTAGATGATATTCGTCATAAATTTTGAAAAATTGACATCCCTGCACGATTTGGCTGTCTGCAGGTGATTCGACAAAAGCTCTAACTGTAGCTTCATAATCTCCAATTTCAGAATATGTACTGGCAATCGCCTTGCCTTCTGTATCCATCACACATAAATCAATTCTAGTAATTGCTTTGAGACCTTCGATTGTACTTTGAAGTATTTGATTTGATATCATTTTTGTCCCTCCAACAGATTTTTATATGCATATTGCCCAATCACTTTTGTAAAAAAAACAAAAAAATGCATATATTCTTTCTTATCTTAATGCAAAGTAGCGAAAAAATAAAGAGGAAATAACATTTTTTTATGCATTTCCTCATTTTTTGTCACATTATTGTAAAATGTCGATTTAAAAAGTCTTTTATTCTTGTTATCACAGATTTTTTACTGCGTTCGTCTAAAAAACGAGTTCCAATCCCCACCCAAACTCTCGCATTCATTGATAAGCGGTTGCGTATCATAAATTCCTGCTGCTTTGGTGATGTGAGTGCTGCGAGAATACAATCTGCTTCCACACCATTGATCAGATTCAAAATCATATCATCAGAAATACCATGTTCCTCCATAGTGGCTGTCTCTACTATCCTGATTCCGGATGAATATTTTGCAATATATTCTTTCATCAATTCAAGAACCTCTCCGTTCTCTGCCAGCAGGAATACTTTTGCACGATTCTTATGTAAAAATTGTACAAACATTTTCATAAACAGATGTGAGTCAGCTTCCTTTAATAGCTTGTCATCTGTAACCCCGACTGCCTCTAGTACACTTTTGCTGCTGGCAAATGTAATATTGAACGCATCTTCGTTCCATTCCCTGCCGCTTGTTTCAGAATTGTTCTGGTAACATTTTAATGTATCCGGAGTAATCATCTCAATTGTCTGGACAGATTCCAACTGCATATATTCAAGAACCAGTTTCATTGCCTCTTTCGCAGTATAGTTGTCAATCTTAACTTTTCCCATATTTGCTCCTGTCTATCCCCATTAGATAATTATAGCAAATTATTCTAATTTAAGCAAGCAAATCAATCTTTATTCTGGATTTCCCGCTTTTTTTTGGTAATCAAGCCTCCAATTCTCCCGGTTTCTTTTGATGTCAGTGATTTCCAACCCCCTTCTAACACCTTATCCAACAATCCTAACTCTTCTGCAATTTCATATTTTAATTTTTCATTTAAATCATCTTTTTTCTTATTTGAAGACATAAAAAAATCCCCTTTCCATTTGGTAAGAGGATTTCCTTTTTTCAACTCTTTATTCATTGTTCTAACGATTCAGCAAAAAATATCCAATAAGTATAGCTTGCATTAAGATAACGAGTGGAATACCAAAAGAAAACTTTCGTTTTTTCGTCTTATGACGAAATAATTTCATTCCCGTAAAAGCTCCCAAAGAGCCGCCAATTACCGCAATTCCAATGAGCGTCTTTTCTGTTATTCGCCATCTGTTTTTTTGTGCTTTACGCTTATCCAGTCCGTAAAGAAAAAATGCAATAAAATTAATTATAATCAAATATCCTATTAGAACTTCCATATTATACCTCTATCTCTTTTTGTAATGTAAACGAATAGATCACTCGCTTCTTCACCCGTTTTCCTGTCACTTGTTCTAAGGCTTTTGCATAATACTGGAGCTGAACCTGATATCTTTCTACTAATTCTGCCGCACGCCTTACTTTATCAGTCTTGTAGTCAAGCACTACTAATTCTCCATCTTCTTCAAAATAACCGTCTATAATTCCCTGAATCAACAAAGCATCTCCATCTTCCCTGTCCTCTGCCAGAACAAATGGCTGTTCTGCGTGAAAAAGACCGTTTTTGCTTGCCGATTGCAATCTTTTTCCTATGGAAGATTTTAGAAAAAGCATAATGTCTTTCGTATCCACACAAGATGCCATTTCTGCCGTCAGCTTATTGGCTTCCGTCATTTGTTTTATCGCTTCTTTTAATGTTGTGTCATCATATTCCTTTGAAAAATCGAGAAGTTCTAATACTCTATGATAGGCTGTCCCTCTGGACGCACCAGAAATCACCTCTTCGCCCTGCAAAAAGGCTGGCAATAGCGGAATTACTTCTTCTTCTTCAATTTCCTCCTCTTCTAAATACGCTCTTTTCTTTAATTCCGAAACAGACACCTTTTGCTTTGTCTTTGGATCGACTGCAAACGGATACACAAAAGAAAATTGCTGTTCTATCTGTTCCTTAAGCTTAGGGTCATATACTGTATCTCTATCCCAGTTATTTAAAATCTGTTTCGAAAGAATCCCTCGAGATTCTTCTTCCATTTCTTTTAATACTATATTTTCTATCTGGATATATTTAACCTGAACAGGAACATCCATCTCATACAAAGCATTATATTTCGGTTCGACCATGTTAAACTGATCAGAAAACCCATCAAAAGCTTTATTCCGATACAAAGCCGGAATAATCCAGTCGAAATACTTTTTTGCTTTTGTCAAACGAATATAAGGAAGTTTTACCTCGCTGCGATATCGCAGGTCCATACAGCCATTGACTTTCTTTTCCAGTTCCGAAATAGTTCCTGTCATGATAAGCTTCTCTTTTGCACGCGTCATCGCTACATACAATACTCGAAGTTCTTCTGCAACCGCCTCTTTTTTCACTTCCTGCTGGATTATCTTTTTTAATAGAGACGGATATCTTACACGTCTTTCAATATCCACATAATCTAGACCTACGCCTAATTCTGGATGAATCACAATATTGCTTCTGGCATCTCTAAAATTAAATCCCTTGTCCATTCCTGCAACAAACACAATCGGAAATTCTAACCCTTTGCTTTTGTGAATACTCATCAAACGAACTACATCCGAAGATTCATCCACAATATTCGCCTCTCCATAATCCACCTCGTATTTATAGAGCTGCTCAATATATCGCACAAAATGAAACAGACCCTTATAACTGGTCGATTCAAAGCGAATCGCTTTCTCTATCAGCATATCCACGTTTGCCGTTCTCTGCTCTCCACCCGGCAGTGCAGCCACATAATGACCATAGCCTGTACGCTCTACAATCTGCCAAAGCAGTGCGTGAATTGCCGTATACGGAATCATCGCTCGAAAGCCATCATAGTTTCTTAAAAATGCAGACAGTTTCATAACAAGCTGTACATCATCTCCTAACTGGACATACTCTACAATCTTGTCATATAAATTCTTTCCTGATGCCGTGCTCTGAATCAATGCAAGTTCTTCACTGGTAATTCCCGCAAACTGTGACACCAATACTGCTGCAAACGGAATATCCTGGCGTGGATTATCTAGAATTCTAAGATAATTCAGAAGCAGCTGAATCTCTCTGGTTTCAAAATATCCTTCCTTTGAAATGCTGTAGGCCGGCACTCCTTCCTGACTTAGAATCCGAAGAAACACATCTGTCCATCCCTTCAGACTTCGTGTCAGTATCACGATATCTCCATAGGTTGCTTTTCTGTATTCTCCCGTCTTCTTATCCAGTACAAAGTGGTATTCAACCAGTTCCTTAATCCTTCTTGCTACTACCCTTGCTTCAACTTCTCTTTTATTGTCATCCGAATCCAAATCATCGATATTGATCAGACAGATTTCCGTTTCATTTCCTTCTCTTTCCTCATAAGAAGCACCTACATACAAAGCAGCCTGGTCATCATACTCAATTCCACCGAATTCATGTGCCATAATCTGTTGGAAAATAAAGTTCGTACTATCAAGAACTTCCCGTCTGCTCCGGAAATTTTTATGCAGATCGATTCTCTGCTTTTGGCCATCCTGCAGACTATAATTATAATATTTGTCCATGAAAAGCTCGGGTCTTGACAATCGAAAACGATAAATACTTTGCTTCACATCTCCGACCATGAAAACATTATAAATGCCCTTCGATACTGTCGATACACTTGTCAGAATTGCCTCCTGAATATAGTTGCTGTCCTGATATTCATCAATCATGATTTCTTTGTATTTTTCCTGATATTCTTCCGCAACCGCACTAGGCACCAGATTCTCATCTTCTTCTCTCGTCAGGATCTGCATTGCATAGTGTTCCATATCATTGAAATCTATCATATTCTTGCTCTGTTTTTGGAACGTAAATGCCTCTGAAAAGTCTTTTACGATTTCCACAAGCACCTTCATATTCGACCTAGCCGCTAACATTCCAGCCTGAAGATTTTCTATCGTATTATAAAAATATTCTTTGTGAAGTTCTTCCACGATTTTTTTGCATTCCTCACGGATAGATTTTACCTGCTCCAGATAAACTAGTGATACCTGCTTATTGCGGTTTGTACCAAGTCTTTCCCATTTAATCCGTGTTATCACATATTGCATCGCACGATATGTTTGCGCTGAAATGAGCTGATCCACAATATCCAAATCGGATTCCAATGCTTTCAAATATGCTGCTGGACCATCTTCATAATTACACAATACAGTTGCAAAAGTGAGACGTTTTTCAACATCCTGCAACGTATTTTTCACATTTTGCAGCAATATTTCCATAAACGGAGCCTGTTCCAATTCTTCTATCGTAGATACCTGATATTGCTCAATACTGTTTCTTAGCCACTTTTCAGGATTAGGGTAACTTCTGGAATAATCGTAAAGCTGTAGTATGATTTCTTCTAGCTTACGATCATCTTTGCCTGTGGCATAACTTTCCACAAAACGAATAAACTCCTCTGTTCCTTTGGTATACCATTTTTCCAGAACTTCTTCCAGAACATCTCTTTTCAGGAGTTTCAGCTCTCCCTCTTCCCCGATACGAAATCCTGGATCCAGATCAATGGTATGAAAATAGTCACGGATAACCGACAGACAAAAACTATGAATCGTTGTCACCTGCGCATGATGAACCAGCGTCGCCTGTCTTTGTAAATGAACATCCCCAGGATTTTCTTCCAGGGCTTTTTCAATTGCATTTCGAATACGCTCTTTCATTTCAGCTGCTGCAGCTTCTGTATAAGTTACGACAAGAAGCTGATCCACATCAATCGGAGGCTGATCTTTGGTCAGTCTTGTTATGATACGTTCTACAAGAACCGCCGTTTTTCCCGAGCCGGCTGCCGCGGATACCAGAATATTGCGATTACGCAAATCTATTACTTGTTGTTGTTCTTTTGTATAAACTACTCCCAAGACTCTGCCTCCTTTCGCATCAAGTTTAATATGTCATCTTTTTTCTCTGATTTGCCAAGCTTTCGATATTCATAACCTGGTATTTTTTCATCAAATCCACAAATAGCTTTGTATGGACAAAAATCACACGCCGTCCTCTCACCCATGGAATATGGATTGATATCAGCCATTCCATGCATGATTTCATTTCCGATCGTCTGCATTTTCTGCTTTGCAAAAGAGGTCAACAAATAGAAATCCTCTTCACTGAGTACTTTTGATGTTTTGGAAAGGCTTTTGTCTTTATTACGTGCCACAGGAATTACAAGAGACTGCCCTTCCATATTGCGATCCAGACGCTTTAAGACTTCTTCCGATTGGTTTACTACACCATCCAGTTTCAATTCTTTTAATAGAAGTTTTTCTCTTTCTTCTTCCTTCTCCAGCTTATCGAGTATAGGATCTTTCATTTGATAATAAAACAGACCTGCCGGAATAATTTTCTTTCCTGGATGTTTCTCTGCTTCTCTTTCCAAAGCTGCATTCATATAAATAACAAGCTGCATCTGAAGCCCATAATACAATTCTGTCAGGTTAAATGCTTTTGCACCAGTTTTATAGTCTATGACTTTTACGTATACTTCCTCATCCGTTTCACATACATCGACACGATCTATCTTCCCACGAAGACGCATCTGATTGTAGTTATCCAGCGAAATCCTCCCACTATCATAGACCATTTCAAATCCTTCTGGGACAAAATCACCACACTTCAATTGATTTGTCAAAGCCCATACTGTTCGTCTCATCATACGTTTCAGTCTGGTGATAATATATTCATTTCTAGAATTACTGTAGAGAATCGTGTTTCCATAATCCACAATAGATTCATCTACACTTTCCTCGATGAGTTCCTCTTTTTCTGCTTCCGAAACAGTCAGCCAGGTTTCTCCATGTATCTCCAGTTTTGTTGAGAAACGCTCCATCGCTCCATGAAACAGATTACCAAGATCTACTGCCTGGAATTGATAGGTCTCTCTCTCCTGTAATTTCAATCCATAAGTTAGGAAATGTGCATAAGCACATGCAGAAAACATTTCAAGACGGGTTACACTATTTTCTAAAAGCTTTCCATATAGCTTCTCAGCAGTCCTTTTCGTAAGGGCGTCTTCTGGCTTTTTATAAAAACTCGCTTCTATTATCTGCTCAATCTCTCTGCTCCACTCTGGATGGCATGCATACCATGTATAAAGTTCTTTCCACTCGTTTCCGAGCCCTTCACTTTTTTTCTGAAGTCCTTCCACCAAAAACGCAAGTCCGCTCTGCTTTGTGAGTTCCTGCTTGGAAATCGTTCTGGTGACATCCTGTATCTTCATATTTGGATACATTTTAAGAAGATCCATAATCAAATATGCCGGCCTTAATGCACTGCCCTCAGAAGTCGCTTTACTTTGTGTAAGGATAATCTTTTCAGATGGTTTTGTAAGAATCAAATACAAATAAAACTTTTGTATAAACGTCTTTTCTTTCGCCCCTGGGGACAGAGTAACGCCTGTTTCTTCGAATTTTTCTCGATCACGTTCAGAAAGAAGACCTCCAGCCTTTGCTTTTCCTGGAATGTAAGCATCATTCACTCCTACAAAAAACAGTACTTTCACATCCTTAATACGTGTTCTCTCAATATCGCCAAACAAAACCTGATCGGGACTTGGCGGTATGATTCCCACCTTTGCTTCTTCTAGCCCGGCATCTAAAAGTTCACAATACTCTTTCAAAGAAATCTTTTCATCGCCAAGAAGCTCTACAAACTTATCAAATAGTTCCATTACAATACGGTAAACCTGTGCGTACTCTTTCTCGAGCGCCAACTCACCATTTGCCCCAAACATTGTTTCATATGCTTTCACTTTTTTCTGTAATTCATTTTTTATCAAAAAAGTATGCAAAGCACGTGTAATATCTTCTACTGTCTTAGAACGACTCTTCAGCACCTCTATAATCTCTTCCACATTTTTCACAAACCGCTCTCTGATTTCGTTAATCACAGCCAGATCAGATTCTTCCATTCCTTTTGTTCTTCTGATCCATTTTTCCTGCCACTTTTTATATCCACGAATACCAAGAGCCACACAGTAATTCTCTAATAAATCTATCTCTTCTCTTGTTAGCACTGTAAGTTCTGTTCGAAGATAACGGAATACACTTTCATAAGAAAAATTCTGCTCCGCCATCGCCAGGAGACTTCGCAAATATTCCACAAACGAATTAAGAAGGATACTTCTTTTATGATCCATAAAAACTGGAATATCATAATGTGCAAATATCTTTTCCACATGATTTACATAGGTATCCATGTCACTTGCGATCACAGCGATTTCCCTATATCGGAGTCCCTGCACTCGTACCATCTTTCGAATCTGCTGTGCCATGAATTCAGTCTCTTCCTTCGGATTCTTTGCTGAATATATTTGAATACTATCCTGCTCCTTTACAAATCGCCCTCGCCAATAGCGAAACAGATGCGATTCCAGAAATCCTAATGCTTCATTTTCTCTAAAACGATAAACTGGCTTTTGGTTCAAATAAACGCTGTCTTCTATTTCACATCTGCACTCTCTTGCAATCTTTGTTAAAGTTTCTATCATTTCATCACTTAGCTTAAAGAGCGGATTTGTCCTCTGATGTTCACTCATTGTTACGGTAACAACAACTTTCTCACATACAAGCATAAGCTCACGGAGCAGCTTATGCTGAACCGGTGTAAATCCTGTAAAACCATCCAGTACAACTGTACTATTTCGCAGCAATTCTGATTGTGGCACCGATTCACACAACAGGTCTAATATTTCTTCACCCGTGATATATTTCCCCTTCAGATAATCCTGAAATCCTTCGTAAATTGTCTTAATATCTTTTAATTTGTAATAGAAGTTCCCAACACTTCCTGTCTCCTGCAGAATCTGATCCAACGTTTCTCGTTGAATATCATATTGGGTAAACTCAGAAATGATGGATTTTACTTCTCCGATAAATCCTGTCTTTTTTAAATTACTCCCAAGAATCTTTAATTCAGGCTCATAGTCTCCAGCAATCTTTCGAAGTACAAAGCTTTTCCCCACATCATCCAGAACCGTTCTTTGATTTCCACCAGTTTCCTCAAAAATTCTATAGGCAAGACGATTAAAACTGAGTACGTCTACATTCAAGATCCCTTTTCTTGGACTTGCCATAACAAGATCCTTCTGTGTCTGCATAGTAAACTGATCTGGGACAAGCACAAAATAATTCTTTTCTGGATGTGTTAATGATTCTTCTGTTACTTTCTGATATAAATAATGGGACTTTCCTGCGCCGGAAGGTCCCATGATAAATTGTAGACTCATCTTTTTCCTCCTGTAAAAATTGAAGTTACAACTTAATGATCAATACTGGTATCGGCGGATGATTTGGACGATTATAATATTCGCTCACAATCACAAGATAACGCTTTCCATCAAACTGTTTTAACTCTGACAAAATAGCATCTCGTTCTTCAAATCCACTGTCTCCGCCGCTATATATGCATAGGCTCATCATGCCGCCTTTTTTCAAAAGATGTAATCCTTCATAAATAGCTTTGATACTGCTTTCCTTTTTGGTCGCAAGCGCATGATCACCGCCTGGAAGATACCCAAAGTTGAATACAATACAGCTTACAGATGCCTCATTTGCATATTTGCTCATATTTTCGTGACTTTCTAGAAGTACTTCTGCCCGCTCTAAAAATCCATGCTCTTTAAGACGCTGTTTTGTGTTGTGCACCGCTTCTTCCTGAATGTCAAAGGCAATCACCTTTCCATCCGATCCTACCAATCCACATAAGAACAACGTATCATTGCCATTCCCTGCAGTTGCGTCTATACACAAATCGCCTTCTTTTACATGGTTCTCCATAAAATGGTGGCACCATTCTGTAATCTGATATCTTTTCATTTCAAATCTTCACACTTTCTATCTTACTTTTTCATAAATTTCTACCGGAACATATCCTCGTGCAAAAATGCCATCTTCTTGATAAGATTCCTCCAACAATTCTCCATACTTGCGGATCAACTGAATCTTTCCTGCGTCTGCATATGCATACACCTTTTCTACGTAAATCTTCTGATCACGAAGAATGTCTTCGATCACATCCTGAAGCTGATCAAGACCTGCTCCTGTCTTCGCAGAAATCTCAACAATATGATCTGCTTTAAAATCTCTAAGAATTGGCTTTTCTGTCAGCTTATCCTGCTTGTTAAATGCGGTGATAACCGGCTTATTCTTTACTTCCAGGTTTTCCAGCGTTTCATATACAATATACATCTGTTCATCCATCTGTGGATTGGAAGCGTCCACAACATGCAAAATAATGTCTGCATATTTTGCCTCTTCCAAAGTACTTCGGAAAGCTTCAATCAAATGATGCGGAAGTTTGCGGATAAATCCAACTGTATCTGTAATCAAAATCTCCTGCTTGCTTGGCAGTTTTAAGTTTCTGGTTGTTGGATCCAATGTTGCAAACAGCTTATCTTCTTCTAACACACCAGCACCTGTCAAATAGTTAAGAAGTGTTGACTTACCTGCATTTGTGTAACCCACGATTGCAACTACCGGTACTTTATTTTTATTGCGCTGCTCTCTTGTCACCTCACGATGTCTCTTCACGTCTTTTAATTCTCTATTGAGCTGGGCAATGCGGTTCTTAATCAAACGGCGATCCATCTCTAGCTTCTTTTCCCCTGGACCTCTGGTTCCAATACCGCCACCTAGTCTTGAAAGTGATTTTCCAAGACCTGTCAGTCTCGACTGACGATACTTTAGCTGAGCCAGTTCTACCTGAATCTTCCCTTCATTTGTAGATGCACGCCCCGCAAAAATATCAAGAATAATGAGTGTTCGATCCATAACCTTTGTATCCAAAGCATCTTCCATGTTGCCAAGCTGCACCGGCGTCAATTCATCATCACAAATAATCCCAGTTGCCTGTGTTTCCCAAATCAAATCCTTAATCTCTTCTAGTTTCCCTTTTCCTACGTATGTCCCCGGGTGAATTTGATCTAGATTCTGAACAACACGTCCAACTGTAATAGCTCCTGCTGTTGCAGCAAGTTCTGAAAGTTCATCCAAAGATTTCTGTGTGTCGTCATTATCATCTGTACTGACTCCTACTAAAATGACTCTCTCTTGTAATTCGTTTAATTCAATCATCTCTGCCATGAAAGTCTCCTTATTATCTTGTTTCTAAAAATTCAACTGTTTTCTCCATGCGTTCATCTTCTGGATACGCTTTCACATAAGCATCTACCTTTTCTTTAACTGTTTCCCAGTCTCCCATCTTCTGATAAATCGCAATCTCATTGAATAGTATTTCCTGTTTTATTGCATCCTGGCAATCTTCCATTTGAAGTGCGTTCGCATAATTTTCCAAGGCTTCCTCGTAATTGCCAAGTTCCAAATATCCTGCCCCAAGAAAACTATAAATAGCTGCACTTTCCTTTGCGTTATTGTCCAATGCCTTTTCAAACGCTTCCACCGAAGATTCATAATTCTCCAGTTCGAAATATGCAATTCCCATTCCGCGATAAGCTTCCTCCAAATTCTTTTCTTCTTTGATCTCTTTTTCAAAACATTCGATGGCCTTCTGATATTTTTCTTCTTCCAAATATGCCACGCCATCTTTTGTGTTCGATGTACAGCCTGTAAAAAGACAAACTATACCCAATAATATGCATAATACACTTTTTCTCATACGCTCTCCCTATTCCGCTATATGTTCTAATCCTTGATTTAGAATACTCTGGATATGAGCATCTGCCAGAGAATAGAAAACAGTCTTTCCTTCTCTTCTATTTTTCACCAGTTTCATCTGTTTTAATGTACGAAGCTGATGTGAAATTGCCGATTGCGTCATCTCCGTCACTTCTGCCAGATCACAGACACACAGTTCTTTCTGTGATAAAACACATAATATCTTTATTCTTGTTACATCACCAAATACTTTGTAAAAATCTGCAAGATTCTGCATCATCTCATCACTTGGCATCCCATCCTCAATCTGATGTACCAGATTATCATGCACATGATGTGTCTCACAACATTCTACATCGATCAAATCTATTGAATTTGCCATTTCTATAATTCCTTTCTTTTTGCAAGAATAAAGTGTACTTCGCATATTCTTGCAACTTTATATTTCCATCCCTCGAAGCACACTTTGCAGCGCGCGAGCGAATTGCGTGGCTGCTTTTTTAACTATAAAAACATCATTCATAATCTTAGCAATAATGTCCCACTATGCTTAATTATGAATGATGTCTTTCATTTGGTCAACCTTATTTTCTTCTTAAAATTCTCACAGAATTCAATACACAAAGCATCGCAACTCCTGTATCGGCAAACACAGCCATCCACATATTTGCCATGCCACATAAACCTAAAACCATTACCAATGCCTTGATTACTAAAGCAAATACTACATTTTGCATTGCAATTCGATTTACAGCTTTCGCAAGTGAAATCGCTTCCGGAATCGCTTTCATCGAAGATGTCATAAATACAACATCTGCTGCTTCAATTGCTGCATCCGCTCCGCTTCCCATCGCTGCACCAACATCTGCTCCGGCGAGCACCGGTGCATCATTGATACCATCTCCAACAAACATGACTGCACCATATTTTTCACGAATCTGTTTTAATTTCTCGACCTTATCCTCCGGAAGGAGTTTGGCGTAATACTCTTCTACTCCCGTTGTCTCAGCAATCTTTTGCGCACACTGGTGTGTATCTCCTGTAAGCATGACTGTTTTTAATCCTGCCTGCTTCATTTCAGAAACCGCTTTTTTTGATTCTTCTTTCACGGTATCTGCAATCACTAGATAACCAAGATATTTTCCATTCAATGCAACCAAAACTTCTGTTCCATAAATCGCTTCTTCATGTTCATCTACTGTCACATGGAACATTTTCATCAGCTCTTTATTCCCACAAAGGACTTCGCCTACCTGTAATTTGGCACGAATTCCTTTTCCTGAGATTTCTTCTACTGTTTCTGGTCGTTCAATATCCAGAAAATATTTTTTTGCTGCCATCACAATGCTATAGCCAATCGGATGTGTCGAATCTGCCTCACAGCTTGCTGCCATTGTAAGAATCTGTCCATCATTATATTCACTTTTTGAGATACATTCCTGTACTTCAAAATTTCCTTTGGTAATCGTTCCTGTTTTGTCCATTACGACTGCTTTTACATCTTTCAACGTTTCCAACGCAAGACCGCCTTTGAACAAAATACTTTGCTTTGATCCGGCACCAATCCCTGAGAAGAATGCAAGAGGTACACTCAGTACAAGTGCACAAGGGCAGCTAATAACTAAAAACGTAATCGCTGTGTAAATCCAGAATTTCCAATCTCCTGTAATCAGGGAAGGAATGATTGCAGTTCCAAGTGCCAGCGCTACTACAAAAGGTGTATATACACGTGCAAATCGTGTGATAAATCGGTCAATCTTTGGCTTGCTTGCCGCTGCATTTTCTACTGAATTTAAGATACGAGTAACCATAGAATCTTCTATAACTTTTTCAACACGAATCTGAATCGCCCCAGATGTATTCACACATCCAGAAATAACAGAATCTCCTTCTACTACTTTCACTGGCACAGGTTCACCTGTTACTGGCGCCGTATCGATTCGGCTCTCTCCATGTACAACAGTTCCATCAAGCGGAATACGATCTCCCGGTCTAACGAGGAGCAAATCTCCCACTTTAGCTTCATTTGCTGCAATCACTTCTACATTTCGTCCATGAATCAGATTCACTACTTCTGGTCTCATATCCACAGCTTCCATGATCTGACTACGGCTCTTTTCAACTGCAATATCTTCAAACAATTCTCCTACGCGGAAGAATAGCATAACACCAACTGCTTCTGCATAATCCCCAATCACAAATGCTGCTAATGTCGCAATACTCATTAAAAAGTTTTCATCAAACACATGACCTTTTGTAAGATTTTTGCCTGCTTTTAATAAAATCTTGCTTCCAAGTATCAAATATGCCGTTACAAACGAAACAACGGATAGTATCGTAAATCGTTCTTCTAACAAAATCCCAAGTGCGAATAAAACAGCCCCCGCACCAATTTGTAAAAATACTTTTGTGTTACTTTCTTTTGGAGTCTCTTTCTTTTCTTCCTTTGGCCTTACAATCACTTCTGATTCAATAGAAGAACAGATTTCCTGTAAAATTGGAAGCAATGTTTCCTGGTGGTTCGATGCAACGCGTAGCTGCTTTGTTGCAAATGTAAGCGTAGCTGCCTCTACTTCTGGAAGTTCGTTGATTTTCTTCTCCATCTTTGCGGCACAGTTTGCGCAGCCAAGATTTTCTACAATATATACTTTTTGCTGTACGTCATTGCTTACATGCGCAAACTTATCTTCTGTTTCTTTATGTACCTGTTCATGATGATTATGTTCCTCATGGTGGTGACCACAGCCGCATCCTTCATGGCCATGTTCGTGTTCATGTTCCTCGTGGTGGTGACCACAGCTGCATCCTTCATGATTGTGTTCATGATGAGTATGTTTATCTTTCATATATGTTGTCCTCCTAACATATGAATGTTTGTTCATATGTTCATATAAACACATTTTATATATAATGTCAAGACATTTATGAAAAATTTCAAATTTAATTCAAAGTGAAGTTATTTCGGATCACAATCATATTTTTGTAAATTTCGAGAAAAAAATTGGGATTTGTTTGATTTTATCTACTTACGAATTCGTTGCTTATTATCCTCTGCTTCAATGCTCCACTGCATTCAACTTCATCTAGTATCTGTAAGCAAAAAAGGATGCTTGCCGTGAGAGGCTCGCATCCATTTTTTAACATCTACACGATGAATTTTCAATTGTTCCGCTTAAACTTCAGCTTCGGATAATAAGCAACGAATTCTGTATGCAGCTAAAATAAACAAATTAGAAAAGGCGCTGCGCGCCAAAGTTTGTTGGCTTAGGTGGGGTGAATTGCTTGGGTGAATATAAAAAAGTTTCCAATGGAGAATACAAGCTCATTCTCACTTTATGAAAAAAGTATATGAC
>JBGVGF010000082.1:0-43155 GCA_045121495.1 Faecalimonas sp. | reverse complement strand
GCTTTTTATAGCGCAGAGCTTGCTGTAAATGTCGTGGGCATATGTAAGGAAAGTTCAGTTTGTATGGTGGTGCAATTGGGTGATGTGTACTGACATAAGAATTGAAGTTCAGGATACCTGTCTTTCTTAAAACTGGTATCTCGTCATATACTTTTTTCATAAAGTGAGAATGAGCTTGTATTTTCCATTGGAAACTTTTTTATATTCACCTAAGAAATTCACCCCGCCTAAGCCAACAAACTTTGGCGCGTAGCGCCTTTTTTAATTTGTTTATTTTAGCTGCATACAGAATTCGTTGCTTCTTATCCGGAGCTGAAGTTTAAGCGGAACAATTGAAAATTCATCGTGTAGATGTTAAAAAAAGAATGCGAGCCACTCACGGCAAGCATTCTTTTTTGCTTACAGATACTAGATGAAGTTGAATGCAGTGGAGCATTGAAGCAGAGGATAATAAGCAACGAATTCGTAAGTAGATAAAATCAAACAAATCCCCCATTTTTCTTGTAGAAAATATAAATGCTGCGTTCTATAATAATATGGAAAGATGAGAAAACCAGAAATGAATTTATAGAATACCAGGAGAAACTATGAAACAAGTTATTTTTCACATAGATGTGAATTCTGCATTTTTAAGCTGGACGGCGTTGGAACAATTAAAAAATGGGACGGAAATTGATCTTCGTACGATTCCTGCAATCATCGGCGGAGATCAGCAGTCGCGTCATGGCGTAGTGCTTGCAAAATCGGTTCCAGCGAAAAAGTACGGAATTGTGACAGGGGAGCCAGTTGTAAATGCATTTCGAAAATGTCCGGAGCTTACGGTGGCGCCGCCAAATCATAAGATGTATCAGGATTACAGTAAGAGATTGATGCAGTTTTTGATTAAAAATTATACTGATGAAATCGAGCAGGTGAGTGTCGATGAATGTTATATGGATTTTACAGGGATAGCACATCGTTATCCATCGCCTGTGGCAGCAGCATTCGAAATTAAAGATGCAGTCTATAAAGAATTTGGTTTCACAGTAAATGTTGGAATCTCTGTAAATCATCTGCTTGCCAAGATGGCCTCTGATTTTGAAAAGCCCAATAAAGTGCATACGCTTTTTCCAGAAGAAGTTCCGTTAAAAATGTGGCCGCTTCCAGTTTCAGAGCTTTATATGGCGGGAAAATCAAGTGTGGAAGTGCTGCATAAGCTCGAAATCCGCACAATTGGAGAATTGGCAAAAGCAGATCCAAGATTACTAGAACTTCATTTGAAAAGTCATGGACGTACACTTTGGGAGTTTGCAAATGGGGTAGATGGCTCGAAAGTTATCAGAGAACGAGTGGAAAGTAAGGGAATTGGAAACTCAACGACCCTGCCGAAAGATGCAACGACAGAAGAGGAAGCAAAAAAAGTGCTTTTATGGTTGGCACAGTCAGTGGCGGGAAGACTTCGTAAGGAAAAGATGAAAGCAAAGATGGTGAGTGTAGAAATCAGATACAGTACATTCCAGAATGTTTCTCATCAAAAACAGATTTCCAGGGCAACTAATACAGACCAGATGATTTACGAGACGGCTTGTGAATTGTTTCGTGAGCTGTGGAACGGACAGCCGATCAGACTTCTAGGGATACGTTCTTCAAAATTGACAGATCAAAATGAGCCAGAACAGATGAGTATTTTTGATTTTCAGGAAATGATGGAGCAGGAGACACCGAAGAATGAAAAGCATCAAAAATTAGATAAGGCATTAGATCAGATTCGCAAGAAGTATGGAGAAGGTGCAATTGTAAGAGGAAGTTTGAAAACGCCGAAGCAGTCCTAGAAGACTACAACGGCGTTTTTTTTCATTTCATTATATCTTGTTTCAACAAGCTCTTTGGAATAACCCATAATCTCACCATTTTTCAAAGGATCCATCAGATAATAATGGGAATCATCATATCCACAAAGGACTGTACAATGTTCCTGTGCAGTCCAGGTATAGAGACTTCCGTCTTCCAAACGATATTTCATACCTTCGTACGGCTTCTTCATATCAATCGAAACCCAAAGAAGCACAGGCTGACCATTTTCGATATAGAAGTCGATGAGGGTATTCAGATCAGTTCCAGAAACATTTCGAAAATTTAGGTTTTCCATCCCTGGGTATCCGCTTCTTTTCATTTCACGGAGCGCTTTTAAGATTACATCTGGATAACAGCCAAGGCTGGAAGTTTCATAAGGGTTTCCGGCGAAGTATTCATTTGGGTCAGGGCCATATAACATGCCATTTTGTCGGTAGAATCCCTGACAAGGAAGAAAATTGTCTATGAATTCGTCAATAGTAATCTCAATTCCGAGGTGCTGCAAGAGTGCAACTGTGCTTACTGATTCGCAGCCAGTCGGAATCCCATCCTGAGAAAGTCCATGCATGGAAATGAAAGCCATAATGCAAAATACAATTCCTGTTTTTATTAGTAATTCTATTCTTCTTCGCATTTTTTTATTCCTATGATGTTTTATAACATAGTCCCTCCATTCGATGTTTTTCTTAATCTTAAGAAGGGCATATTATTGGAAAAATCAGAGATAGGCACGTAGACTTTCTTGGAAGAATAAAATGTTTGGGCTTGTGAATTGCGTAAACGGCCATCCATAGTGTATAATATGCTGATAGTGACAATGAATATAATACAAATAGAGGGAAGCTATGTTATACCAGATTAATAATGGTGCCGTGGAACTCGGCGCTGAACTTATTTTAAAGAAAATTAATTTTGAAATTCGTAATACAGAAAAGATTGCCGTAGTCGGAAGAAATGGTTGTGGAAAGACCACACTGTTAAAACTGATCGCAGGCGAAGTGGATTTGTTAAAAAGAGACAGCGATGAAGATATCTTCATCGCAAAATCAGGGAATCCAGAGATCGGTTATTTAAAGCAGATCGCATTTGATGATCCTACGATTACTGTGGATGAAGAGATTCGTAAGGTATTTCGTCCATTTCTTAAGATGCAGGATCGTATGGAAGAACTGCTTCATAAGATGAACGCAGACCAGAATAATACAGAAGATAAGTCTCTCTATGAGAGAGAGATTAAAGAGTATACAAGTCTTCAGGAAGAGTTTGAAAGCATTGGCGGATATTATTATGAGAAAGAGTATGATACGATGTTCCGTCAGTTTGGATTTTCTACGGAGGACAAGTATAGACCGCTGAATGAATTTTCCGGAGGGCAGCAGACGAAGATTGCATTTATCAAGTTACTCCTTAGTAAACCGGATATTCTTCTTTTGGACGAACCTACCAACCATTTGGATATTTCAACAATTGAGTGGTTGGAAGATTATCTGAAGAATTATAAAAAGGCGGTTGTGATTGTATCCCATGACCGTATGTTTTTGGATAAAGTTGTAGATGTGGTCTACGAAATTGAATATAAAGTTACAAAACGTTATCCGGGAAATTACAGCAAGTTCATGGAAACGAAGCGTGCCAATTATGAAAAGCAGAAGAAAGACTATGAACTTCAGCAAAAAGAGATTGCACGTTTAGAAACGATCATTGAAAAATTCAAAAATAAGCCGACAAAAGTGGCAATGACTCGTTCTAAGCAGAAGATGATTGATCATATGGATATTGTCGAGTCGCCAGACCGTTTTGACACTCGCACGTTCCATGCCAATTTCAAACCGAACAGGGAGACAGGAAAAGAAATCCTACGCGTCACGAATCTACAGATTGGTTATGATAAGGTTCTGTCAACTGTGAATATGGTTCAGACAAGAGGGCAGAGAATCGGGATCATCGGAGGAAATGGCCTTGGAAAATCCACGTTTTTAAAGACTTTGATGGAAAAGATTCCGCCACTTGGTGGAGAATTTACATTGGGATATCAAGTAGATACCGGGTATTTTGACCAGCAGATGGCCCAGTATTCCAGCAAGAAGACGGTTTTGGATGAATTCTGGGATGAATATCCAACGCTCGATCAGACAGAAGTACGTTCTTCTTTGGGAGCATTTTTATTTACACAAGAAGAAGTATTCAAGACGGTTGATATGCTTTCTGGTGGAGAAAAGGTACGTCTTGCGCTTTGCAAGATTTTCAAGACAAAACCAAACTTCCTGATTCTGGACGAACCTACAAACCATATGGATATTATTGGAAAAGAATCGCTGGAGGCCATGTTAAAGGATTTTCCGGGAAGTGTGCTTTTTGTATCTCATGACCGTTATTTTGTAAAACAGATTGCAGATGCACTTCTTGTATTTGAAGGCGACACGGTAACTTATTTGCCATATGGCTATGAAGAATATATGGAACGCAAAAATGGTACTTATGCTGCATCCGTAGATCAGGGAATCTACGCTGCAAAAGAAGCAGCAGCGAAGGCAGCAAAAGTGGCGGCAGAGCCGGAAAATACGCCAGTGCAAAAAGGAAAAGAATCTTATGAACTTGGCAAAGAACGTTCACGTCTGGAAAAGAAAGTGAAACGTTTAGAAGAACAGGTGGGCAAACTGGAAGCTTTGATTGAATCAAAAAAGGAAGAGATGCTTCGTCCAGAATATGCAAGTGATTATGCAAAATTGGAAGAGCTTTCAGCGGAGATTGAAGAAAGAGAAATGGAACTTTTAGAACTCATGGAAGAGTGGGAAAGTACAGATCAGCAGTTGCAAGAATTAGAATAGAGAGAATACAAAAGAGGGGGAGAAAGAATGACATTCGAAAAATTTTCGATGGTATTGATTGTTCCGTTTGAGTATAAAGCAGAAAATTATACCAAGTTATGTCTGGGACAATTGCTGGATATTTTGGAGAATTTCCAACCAGAGAAATTAAGTCTGGATATGTTGGACAATGTAAGAGCTGAATTATTCAGAGGAAATGAACACTCAATCTTAAAATGTTATTCTTTGAAAAATGATGCTGAGACCAGAAAAAGAATTGGTCTTTGTAAAGTGAACCACCTCTATTCGATGACCAAAAAGGGAAACAATTATTCATTTAAAGTGAAAGAAATAAAAACCTGGTTGTTTGATTCTGGAAAAGCCTATTTTTCGATTGTAATTGAAACAGAGGGAATAGAAGAGGCACACGTTTTAGAATTGAAGAATATCTTGACTGATATCAAGGTGAAGTGTCCGATTAGGAACGGTTGCTCTGAGGAAAATATATTCACTATAAACTCACTTATCGCAGATCTGATTGGACTATTAAGTACAATTGGAGCAAAGATAAGTGCGAATGAAACGTTTGATAAGGCTTACACGTTGACGTATGCGCTGGCTGATACTCTTGAGGAAGAGAAAATAGATGAATTAACAGAGCTGATTTGTATGAATCGCACAAGCAGCATGAAGACTTGTGTCAGTGAGAAAAATGCATGCAGACATTTTAAAAAATATGAATACATTGTCTGGATGATGTCTAAGAAAAGTCTTGCAATTATAGGAGATTGCGAGAAGGCAGGGGCAAATCTGGGATTTCTAAAAGATGGTCTAAAAGGTTCCGTACTTAGAAAGTACCTTTTGATGTATCTGTATTATCTGAATCTCAATTATGAATGCAAAAACATCAAGAACTATTGTGATCAGGTGAAGCAGAATAAAAGAAAAAATCTGGAAGATACTATGATTCAGAAACTGTCTTCCATTGATTATTATATGCAGCCAATGATGAAAGAATCTCATCAGCATCTGGATTTCCTGTTTTTGGATTGCCTGTGTGATAAAACATGGGGACTCAGAGACGAAGTAAAACTCTTACATAAAGACTATCTCAAGTGGGCGATTGAGTATCAAGAATATGATATCTTTATCAGTTACAGACGAGAAGGCGGATTCTATCTGGCGAGACTCCTTCAGGAACTATTGAGCAAGCGAAAAGTATTTCTGGATGTGGAGAGATTAAAGTCTGGGAAATTCGATGAAGCACTTGAAAAGGCGATAGTACAATGCAGAAATGTCATCGTCATACTTTCGCCGGGAAGTTTGGAACGATGCAATGATCCGGAAGATTATGTCAGAAAAGAGATTGCTCTTGCTATAAAAGAAGGAAAGAATATCATTCCAGTGATGATGGAAGGATTTCAGCTGCCGGAAACTATGCCGGACGGGTTAGAAGAATTCCCTCTGCACAATGGAATATTTTGTGCACCGCACATCTTTAGGGATTATACAATGAAAAATATAATAGATTATTTGAAGTGAAAAGATACGAAAAGGACAGATTCGAAAAAGGATTTGTCCTTTGTTTGTATTTATGTGCAAAATACGGCATATTTTGCATTGCTACGCATATTGTGGTATACTTATATTAACTATGGGAACAAATAGGAGGATGTATAAATGATGAAATTAACAAAACTTTTAGAGCGTCTCAAATACGAAGTAATACAGGGAAATGATGACATAGAGATTACAGAGTTAGTGAATGACTCGAGAAAAGTAAGTGAAGGCAGTGTATTTGTCTGCATTAGTGGTGCAGTAGTAGACGGGCACAATTTTGTGCAGGATGTTGCAGCAAAAGGGGCTGTGGCAGTAATCGTGGAAAAAGACGTGGAAGCACCGAAGAACATGACTGTGATCAAAGTGGAAGATACAAGATATGCACTGGCACTTACATCAGCAGCATATTTCGGATATCCAGCCGATAAATTGAAAGTGATTGGTATCACAGGTACAAAAGGGAAGACAACCACTACTTACATGGTAAAATCTATTCTCGAAGGAGTAGGACACAAAGTAGGACTTATTGGTACAATCGAAGCGATCATCGGAGATGAAGTGATCCCGGCGAAAAATACGACACCGGAATCTTTCACTATTCATCAGTATTTTAGAAAAATGGTGGATGCAGGATGTGATGCAGTAGTTATGGAAGTTTCTTCACAGGGACTTATGCTTCATCGAACAGCAGGGATTCCATTTGAAATTGGTATTTTCACAAACTTAGGAGAAGACCATATCGGGCCAAACGAACATAAGGATTTTGAGGACTATAAACGATGTAAAGGTATGCTTTTCAAACAATGTAAAATCGGTATCGCAAATGTCGACGATGCACATTTTGAAGGTGTATTTAAAGATGCAACATGCAAAGTGGAAACATTTGGATTCTCGGAAAAAGCAGATCTGAGAGCAGATAACACACAATTAGTATCAAGACCTGGGTATCTTGGAGTTTCATATCAGGTATCCGGACTTATGAATTTTGATGTTGAAATTGATATTCCTGGTAAATTCAGTGTTTATAACTCATTGACAGCAATCGCAGTATGCAGACATTTTGATGTACCGGTAGAAAAGATTCAGGCTGCATTAAAAGTAGCAAAAGTAAAAGGCAGAATCGAGATGGTGAAAGTCTCAGAAGACTTTACCCTTATGATTGACTATGCTCACAATGCAATGAGTTTGGAAAGTCTTTTGACAACACTCAAAGAATACAACCCAAAACGTCTGGTTTGTCTCTTCGGATGTGGTGGAAACCGTGCAAAATCAAGACGTTTTGAAATGGGAGAAGTTTCGGGTAATTTGGCAGATCTTACGATCATTACATCAGATAATCCACGTTTTGAAGAGCCACAAGACATCATCAATGATATTAAAGTTGGTATCAGCAAAACAGATGGAAATTATGTGGAAATCATTGATCGTAAAGAAGCAATCCGCTATGCAATTGAAAACGGTGAAGTAGGTGACGTTATCGTATTAGCCGGAAAAGGCCATGAAGATTATCAGGAAATAAAAGGCGTGAAATACGACATGGATGAGAGAGTACTGATTGCAGAAGTGGTAAGCGAAAGTACAAGAAAAAATTTAATCAGACCATAATTGATATAATTACATTGAAATAAAACGAACAGGGGCAGTCATCATGTATGCAAAGGTTATTGTTGATATTACACATGAAAAACTGGATAAAGTATTTGAATATAGCATCCCTTCTTCTATGGAAGGGGTGCTTAAAGTCGGTTCAGAAGTGGTTGTTCCGTTTGGAAGAGGGAATCGTGAAACACATGCCTATGTCATAGATATTTCAGATACCTGCGAATATGAATGTGATAAAGTGAAAGAAATCCTGCAAATTGCAGAAAAAAAGATTGCAATTGAAGGGAATCTGGTGGCTTTGGCTGCATGGATGAAAGAACATTACGGTGGAACCATGATTCAGGCGCTGAAAACAGTGCTGCCAATCAAAAAGGAGGAGAACATCAAAATCAAGCGTTATGTTCGTCTGCTACTGGATGAGGAAACAGGCAGAGCCAAATTGAATGAATTTTTAAATAAAAACCAAAAGGCACGAGCGCGTATCCTGGCTGCATTATTAGATAATGAAGTGTTAGAATACGAGTTTGTAATAAAAAAATTAAATGTTACCAGAACTGTGCTTACGGCATTGGAATCCCAGGGAATTCTCAGAATCGAATCAGAGCAGGTTTTTCGAAATCCAATTAAAAATAAGGAACATAACTGGAAACCGGTTCAGTATACGGAAGAACAGCAGCAGGCAATCGATATCTTCCGAGAGGATTATTTAAAAGGGATACACAGGACCTACTTATTGTATGGGGTAACGGGAAGCGGGAAAACAGAAGTATATATGGAAATGATAGCAAGAGCTGTACAGGATGGAAAGCAGGCAATCGTTCTGATTCCGGAAATAGCATTAACCTATCAGACGGTTATGAGATTTTACAAACGTTTCGGAGAGCGTATTTCTATTTTGAATTCAAGAATGTCGAATGGAGAACGTTATGATCAGATGATGCGTGCGAAGTCAGGTGCAATCGATGTAATGATTGGACCTCGTTCAGCGCTGTTTACTCCATTTCCAAATCTGGGACTGATCGTGATTGATGAGGAGCATGAACCGACTTATAAAAGTGAGCAGACACCGAGATATCATGCAAGAGAGACTGCAATCGCAAGAGCACAGTTGGAAGGTGCAAGCGTGGTACTGGGTTCTGCAACTCCATCCCTGGAAAGTTTTTATCGTGCAAAGACGGGTGAATATCAGATATTGACGTTGCGTAACCGTTCTCAGAAGCAGCAATTACCGGATGTTCATGTGATAGACTTGCGTGAGGAATTAAAATCAGGGAATCGTTCCATCATAAGCAGTAAATTACGAGAATTGATGACGGAACGTTTAGAAAAGAAGCAGCAGATCATGCTTTTTATGAACCGCAGAGGATATGCAGGGTTTATTTCTTGCAGATCCTGTGGATATGTAGTAAAATGCCCGCATTGTGATGTTTCACTTACATCTCATCGAGGTGGGAAATTAGTCTGCCATTATTGTGGATATGAAGAACCGGAAATTGGTGTATGCCCTTCCTGCGGCTCGAAACATATTGGAGGTTTTCGTGCTGGCACACAACAGATTGAAGAACTGATTAAGCAAGAGTTTCCAAATGCAAAGGTACTTCGTATGGATATGGATACCACCAAAGAAAAGGATGGACATGAAAAGATTTTGGAACAGTTTGCAAATGAAGAGGCAGACATCTTAGTTGGTACACAGATGATTGTAAAGGGACATGATTTTCCGAATGTTACCTTAGTTGGAATTCTTGCAGCAGATATGTCATTGTATGCAGATGATTACAGGGCAGGAGAGAGGACATTCCAACTTTTAACGCAGGCAGCAGGGCGTGCAGGACGAGGAAGTGAAAAAGGAGAGGTTGTTATACAGACTTATAGTCCGGAACATTACAGTATTGAGAATGCGGCTTTGCAGGACTATGAAAGTTTTTATGATGCAGAGGTTTCATATCGTAGGATGATGGGGTATCCGCCGATAGAAAATTTGGCAGCCATTCTGATCATGGGAAAAGAAGAATCCTTGCTGGAGACGGCAAGTTCTTATATAAAGATTTATGCAGAGCGCGTGAATCGAAATCAGGTACGCATCATTGGACCGACCAGTCCAAGTGTGGGAAAGGTGAATGATATCTACCGCAAAGTCATATATTTGAAACATCCCCAGTATGATGTTTTAATTGATATGAAAAATAAATTAGAAAAATACATTGAAATCAATCAGGGATTCCAAAGTATGAGAGTGCAGTTTGATTTCAATCCAATCAAAATATTTTAAAGATAAAGGGAGAAAAAGAGATGGCTATTAGACAAATCAGAGAAATGGGAGACGAAGTATTGACTAAAAAGTGTAAAGAAGTAAAACGTATCACACCACGTACATTAATGTTGATAGAAGATATGTTAGATACGATGTATGAAGCGAACGGAGTAGGTCTTGCAGCACCACAGGTAGGCGTTTTACAGCGTATCGTTGTAATTGATATTGGAGAAGGTCCAATCGTCTTGATCAATCCAGAAATCTTAGAAACAGCTGGAGAACAGACAGGGGATGAAGGATGTCTTAGTGTACCAGGAAAAGCAGGATGCGTAACACGTCCAAATTACGTGAAAGTAAAAGCATTTGATGCAGGTATGGAAGAAGTGATTTATGAAGGCGAAGAACTTCTTGCAAGAGCATTCTGCCATGAAATCGATCATTTAGATGGACATTTATATGTAGAAAAAGTTGAAGGCGAACTTCATGATGTAACGTATGAAGAAGTAGAAGAAGAGGAAGAATAAGAGTATGAAAGTGATTTTTATGGGAACACCTGATTTCTCAGTCGGGACATTAGAAGCTTTGGTAGAAGCAGGCCATGAAGTGGTACTTGCAGTAACTCAGCCTGATAAACCAAAGGGAAGAGGCAAAGAGATGCAGTTTACTCCAGTCAAAGAGTGTGCATTAAAACACAATATTCCGGTTTTCCAACCGAGAAGAGTTCGTGAAGCAGAGTGTATGGAAGAACTTCGCAAATACAATGCAGACATCATGGTTGTAGTTGCATTTGGACAGATTCTTCCAAAAGAGATACTTGAGATGACACCTTATGGATGTGTGAATGTGCATGCATCATTGCTTCCGAAATACCGTGGTTCGGCTCCGATTCAATGGTCTATCATCGATGGAGAAGAAGTGACTGGTGTCACAACAATGCAGATGGATGAAGGAATTGATACTGGAGATATGCTTCTGAAAAAAGAAGTCGCAATTGACAAAAAAGAAACGGGAGGAAGTCTTTTTGATAAGCTGGCTGCAGAAGGAGCAAAGCTTTGTGTGGAGACATTAGAAGCTCTGCAGAATAAGACAGTGAATCCGATTCCACAGGGAGAAACAACAACTCCTTATGCAAAAATGATTCGCAAGGAGCTAGGTAATATTGACTGGACAAAGCGTGGTATTGAAATCGAAAGACTCATCCGTGGGCTGACTCCATGGCCAAGCGCATATACAAACTGGAACGGCAAGGTCATGAAAATCTGGGATGCAGAGGTAGTAGATGGAGTAAGTGAAGAGGCTCCAGGAACAATTGTAAAAGTAGAGAAAGATGCATTTTATGTTCAGACAGGTGAAAATCTTCTGAAAGTATGTGAACTTCAGATTCCGGGTAAGAAAAGAATGGATGCAGGAGCATTTATGAGAGGATATCAGGTAAAAGAAGGCGTTGTTTTGGGATAAGATCATCCCGGCAATGAAATAAAAGGAGGAGAAGGATGCCTTATTTTTCATATTATTATGATCCAACCTATTTTCTAGTGTTAATAGGTGTGGTTTTAAGTTTATTGGCTTCAGCTAAGGTGAAGAGCACATTTCATAAATATTCAGCGATGAGAAATGCAAGAGGGATGACTGGTGCAGAGGCGGCGCGACAGGTACTTCATGGAGCTGGCATTTACGATGTAACGATCGAACATGTTTCGGGAAATCTTACAGACCATTACGATCCAAGAAGCAAGGTACTACGTCTATCGGACAGTGTTTATAGTCAGACATCAGTAGCGGCAGTTGGAGTTGCAGCACATGAGTGTGGACATGCCATTCAACACGCCAAAGGATACGCACCATTAAAATTGAGAAGTACATTGGTTCCAGTTGCAAATATTGGAGCAAAGATTGCATGGCCGCTCATCTTGGTGGGATTATTGATCAATTCACAATCATCTTGGTTTATTATACAGGCAGGAATTATTGCATTCTCGCTAGCTGTATTATTCCAGATTGTAACATTACCGGTTGAGTTCAATGCATCAGGCAGAGCAATTCGTATCCTTGCAGATACAGGTATGATGTATGGCGATGAAATTGTTGCGGCGAAGAAAGTATTAAGTGCAGCAGCACTTACTTATGTTGCAAGCGCAGCATCTTCAATCCTGCAATTGTTAAGATTGCTTCTTCTGGTAGGAGGAAGAAGACGTAATGACTAGAGAATTAGTGCTTGGCATTTTATTAGAAGTTACAAGAGACGGGGAGTATAGCCACATTGCTCTCCGTAACGTACTTAATAAATATCAATATTTAGATAAGAAAGAACGCGCATTTATTACAAGGGTTACCGAAGGGACACTGGAGCATATGATTGAGATTGATTATATCATCAATCAGTTTTCAAAAGTAAAAGTCAACAAGATGAAGCCGGTTATCCGTTGTATTCTTAGAAGTGCGGTATATCAATTGAAATATATGGATTCTATTCCAGATGCGGCAGTTTGTAATGAAGCAGTGAAACTGGCGACGAAAAAAGGATTTCATAATTTAAAAGGATTTGTGAATGGGGTGCTTAGAAACATTGTCCGTAATATGGACAATATTACATACCCAGATGAGAAAGATTACATCAATTATTTGTCAGTAAAATATTCAATGCCTACATGGATCTTAGAACAGTGGCTGTCATGTTATGAAAAGCAGATGGTTGAGACGATGTTATCTGATTTCTTGAAAGAAAAACCAACAACAATTAGATGTAATCTGAATCAATGCTCAGTGGAAGAACTGACAGAGGTTTTGGAAAAAGAAGGGGTGCATGTGGATAAACATCCTTATCTGCCATACGCTTTGTGGATATCTTCTTATAATTATCTGGCAGAACTTGAGAGTTTCCAAAAAGGCATGTTCTATGTACAGGATATCAGCTCCATGCTGGTAGCTCATCTGGCAGGACCGGTAAATGGAAATAAGATTATAGACGTATGCGCTGCACCAGGAGGAAAGGCGCTCCATATAGCAGAACTGCTTTGCGGAACAGGTCATGTTGAGGCGAGAGATCTGACAGATTATAAAGTAAACTTGATTCAGGAGAACATCCTGCGTGCTGGTGTGAAAAATATGTCTGCAAAGAAATGGGATGCTACAGATTTAGATGAAGATTCCTTAGAAACGGCAGACATTGTGATTGCAGATCTGCCTTGTTCAGGTCTTGGCGTTTTAGGAAAGAAGACAGACTTAAAATACAAGATGACAGAGGAAGTGCAGAAGGATTTGGTGGAGTTACAACGTAATATCCTTTCGAAGGCACAAGGCTACGTAAAAAAAGATGGAACGCTGATTTACAGTACTTGCACGATACATGAAGATGAAAATATGGGAAATGTACATTGGTTTTTGAAGTCATTTCCAGAGTTTGAATTGGTTTCGATTCGTGAAAAATTGTGCGATTCGCTGAAAGAAAGCGTACAGGAAAAGGGATGCTTACAGCTCCTTCCGGGAATCCATGAAAGTGATGGATTTTTCATTGCGAAATTTAAGAAGGTGAAACATGGATAAAAAAGACATTAAATCATATACGTTAAAAGAATTGAAACTCGAAATGGAAAGTATTGGCGAGAAAGCATTTCGTGCGAAGCAGATTTATGAATGGCTGCATGTGAAACTGGTAGATTCGTTTGAAGAGATGACTAATATTTCGAAGAGTCTTCGTGAAAAACTGGAAGCAAATTATGAAATACCAATGGTGAAGATGCTTGAGAGACAGATATCCAAAATGGATGGAACCAATAAGTTTCTGTTTCAATTACAGGATGGACATGTGGTGGAAAGTGTTCTGATGAAATATAAGCATGGCAACTCTGTTTGTATTTCTTCGCAGGTTGGCTGCAGAATGGGATGTCGTTTCTGTGCATCCACAATTGGAGGACTTGAAAGAAATTTAAAATCGTCTGAGATGCTGGGGCAGATTTACCAGATTCAGAAGATTTCAGGGGAACGTGTTTCCAATATCGTGGTGATGGGAACTGGAGAGCCTATGGATAACTATGATAATTTCGTGAAATTTATTCGTATTCTGACCGATGAAAAGGGTCTTAATATCAGTCAGCGAAATGTGACGGTTTCTACTTGTGGGATTGTTCCGAATATGAAGCGTCTTGCAGAAGAGCAATTCCAGATTACACTTGCCTTATCGCTTCACGGTTCGACTCAGGAAAAAAGAAAGACTCTGATGCCAATTGCGAATAAGTACGAGTTGTCAGAAGTGCTAGAAGCATGTGATTATTATTTCCAAAAGACAGGAAGAAGAATCACATTTGAATACAGTCTGGTGCATGGTGTGAATGATCTGGATGAAGATGCAAGAGAATTGATTTCTATTTTGAAGCATCGAAACTGTCATTTGAACCTGATTCCAGTCAATCCGATTAAAGAAAGAACGTTTGAGAAACCAAGCAAAAAATCTGCTGAGAATTTCAAAAACTATCTTGAAAAAAGCGGAATTAATGTTACTATTAGAAGAGAAATGGGCTCTGATATTGATGGAGCCTGTGGTCAGTTAAGACGACGTTATGTGGAGAATCAATAACTATTTGATAGCATAAAAGTAAAAGGAGAACTGTATGAAGACGTTTTCAAAGACGGATATCGGAAGAAAGCGAGAAGTGAATCAAGATTATGTATTTGTATCTGATACACCAATCGGCAATATTCCGAATCTATTAGTTGTCGCTGATGGTATGGGAGGACACAATGGTGGAGAGTTTGCTTCGAAATTTGTTGTGGAAGCTCTGAAAGAAGAACTAGAGAAGAGTACTGAAGATGGACCAAAGGCGATGATGAGCAAAGCGATAGAAATTGCAAATCGCAGACTGATAGAAGTGGCAAAACAGAATATCAGACTGAAAGGGATGGGAACTACGCTTGTTGCTGCAACAGTGATTGAGCGTACACTATATTTTGCAAATATCGGAGACAGCCGCCTTTATCTTTTAAATGATGGGATAAAGCAATTGTCAAGAGACCATTCGCTTGTACAGGAGATGGTTCGTCTTGGTGGCATCAATGCAGAAGAAGCAAAGCATCATCCGGATAAGAATATTATCACGAGAGCAATCGGTGCGAAGGAAAAAGTAGAGATTGACTTTTTTGAGTATCGTCTCAAAAAGGGAGACGTTATTTTGATGTGTACAGACGGTTTGAGCAATATGATGGAAGACGAAGATATTTTTTATATCGTGAAGAGTTCCAGAGATATTGTGGAAGCCGCGGAACGATTGATAGACAAAGCCAATGACAACGGTGGAAATGATAATATCGGAGTTGTGATTGCGAAACCATTTGAAGATGAGGTGAATGTATGATTAGAGAAGGAGTTATGATCAGCGGCAGATATGAGATCATGGGTCGCATCGGTACTGGTGGTATGGCTGATGTGTACAAAGCTATGGATCAGAAGCTGAACCGTTATGTAGCTGTTAAGGTTTTAAAGCGTGAATTTAGAGAAGATGAGATGTTTGTGCAAAAATTCCGTACAGAAGCACAATCGGCAGCTGGCTTATCTCATCCGAATATTGTGAGTGTATATGATGTAGGAGAAGACCGCGGATTATATTACATAGTAATGGAATTAGTGGAAGGGATTACATTAAAAGAATACATTAAGAAGAAAGGCAGACTGACTCCAAAGGAAGTGATCAGTATTGCTGTTCAGGTATGTTCAGGTATTGAGGACGCACATTGCAGTGACATTGTTCACCGTGATATCAAGCCACAGAATATTATTATTTCAAAGGAAGGCAAAGTCAAAGTTACAGATTTTGGTATTGCGAAGGCGACATCATCGAATACGATCAGTACCAATGCAATGGGATCTGTTCATTACACATCGCCGGAACAGGCTAGAGGAGGTTTCAGTGATGCAAAGAGTGATATCTATTCATTAGGTATTACGATGTACGAGATGATTACTGGTGAACTTCCATTTGATGGTGATTCTACTGTTACAATCGCATTGAAGCATTTACAGGAAGATATCACTCCGCCATCAGAATTGGTAGATGATATACCATATAGTTTGGAACAGATTATTTTAAAATGTACACAAAAAAGCCCTGACAGACGTTATGCGAATATCGCATTGCTGCAGAGAGATTTAAGACGTTCTTTGAATGATCCGGAAGGCGATTTTGTTGTGATTGCCCCATTAAAAAATATAGGAGATACAAGAATGATCACTCCAGAAGAGATGAGCCGCATTCAGAATGCGCGTGAAGACAGCCGTTATGATGAATATGATGAATATGATGACGAATATGATGATGATGACGGACGAAGACGTAAGAAATCAAAGAAAAGCGACATTGATCCAAAGATGGCAAAGATCATGAAGATTCTTACAATCGTTGTTGTAGTGATATTTGTATTTATTCTTTTATTCTTCGTTGGAAAAGCAACTGGCTTAATTGGAAACTGGGGACCGGGTGTTATATCTGGTGATTCGAACGGAAAGAAAGAAGTGCCAGATTTAGTAGGAAAGAAATTAGAAGATGCACAGGCAGAGTGTAAAAAACTTGGATTTGAATTAGTAGTTGCATCTGAAGCCGAATCTGAAAAATATGAAGCAGGTTATATTGACAGTCAGAAGACTCAGTCTGGTACAAAGCTTCCAGAAGGTGCTAAGATTCAGGTTGTGGTAAGTACTGGTCTTAAGGGCGAGGAAATCGAAGTTCCAGATGTACGCAACGAAACAAGAGATAAGGCGATAGAGATCTTGGTTGCTGCCGGATTCAAAAAAGACAATATTAAATTTACTGAAAGAGAAGACAGTGAAATTTCAGCAAATCGTGTCTGCGGTACAACTCCGGAAGTGGGAGCAAAGGCTACAGAAAAATCAGAGATTACAGTAGTAATCAGTAAAGGAGCTCCAAAAGTATTTGTGCCGACACTGGTTGGAAAGACAAGTGAAGAGGCGGCTTCTTTGTTGAGAGATGCCAAGTTGACTCCTGATGTTGAATATGAATATAGTGATGTTGTGGCAGAAGGAAAGGTAATCAGCCAGGATTTAGAACCAGGTAAGAGTGTAGCGCAGGGAACTGTGGTGAAATATGTAATCAGTCAAGGAGAAGAAAAGGTTACAATTCCTACAAACTTAGTTGGACAATCGCAGAGTTCAGCAGAATCTAGTTTGGAAGGATTAGGGTTGAAAGTAAATGTTACAACCAGTGAAAGTACTGAATACGGTAAAGGAACTGTTATCTCTGTTCAGGGAGCAGGTTCTGAAGTAAAACCAGGCGCAACGGTAACTATCGTTGTAAGTACAGGAGCACCACAGAGTAGTGGAGGCGAACAAGGCGGCGAGCAAGGTGGCGAGCAAGGCGGCGAGACTGGTGAAACGGAAGATTCAACTGGAACTACAGAATAAAATTAATAAGGATTAATCGATGCAAGGAAAGATTATAAAAGGAATTGCCGGATTCTACTACGTTCATGTAGTAGAATCCGGTCTTTATGAATGTAAGGCGAAAGGTGTTTTTCGAAAAGAGAAGATTAAACCTCTCGTTGGAGATATTGTAGAAATTGACATTTTAGATGAAAATGAGAAAAAAGGAAATATAGTCGAGATTCTGGAACGTAAAAATGAACTCATACGTCCTGCAGTAGCAAACATTGATCAGGCGTTGGTCGTATTTGCCGTGACTAAGCCAAAACCGCATTTCAATCTTTTGGATCGTTTTTTGATTATGATGGAAAGCAAGGGCATTCCAGTTGTGTTATGTTTTAATAAAAAAGATATTGCGACGGAACAGGAGATACAGGAACTGAAAGAAATCTATGAGACTTGTGGTTATCAGATGATTTTTACGAGTGCATTGGAGAAGGAAAATATCGAAGAGGTAAAAGCATTGCTGAAGGGGAAAACTACAGCGATTGCAGGTCCTTCCGGAGTAGGAAAGTCTTCTTTGATCAATATTTTTCAGCCAGATGCCAATATGGAGACTGGTTCTATCAGCGAGAAGATTGAACGAGGAAAGCATACGACAAGACACTCGGAACTCATTTGGATCGAGGAGGATACCTATATTATGGATACTCCGGGATTTAGTTCATTATATACGAATGAGTTCGAAAAAGAAGAGTTAAAATATTATTTCAGAGAATTTGAAGCCTACGAAGGACAATGTAAATTTCATGGATGTGATCATATCCATGAACCAGGGTGTGCGATTAAGCAGGCTATGGAAGAAGGAAAAGTCCATCCGGTTCGTTATAAGAATTATTTAGATATGTACCAGGAATTAAAAGATAAAAGGAGATATTAATTATGATGATTTTAGCACCATCCATGTTAGCAGCAGATTTTAAAGAGCTTGGGAAAGAAATAAATACAATTGAAGAGAATGGAGCACAATGGTTACATTTTGATGTAATGGATGGGATTTTTGTTCCAAGTATTTCTTTCGGAATGCCAGTCCTACAGTCCATTCGTCCAGGAACAAATTTATTCTGTGATGCACATCTTATGATCACAGAACCAATTCGTTATGTAGAAGAATTTAAAAAAGCAGGAGCAGATTTAATTACTGTTCATTTGGAAGCATGTGAAGATATTGATGCAACAATTGCAAAAATCAAAGAATGTGGCTGTAAAGTCGGAGTATCGATTTGTCCTGAAACACCTGTTTCTTCATTAGAAAATGTGGTAGACAAAGTGGATATGGTTTTAATCATGTCAGTACATCCAGGATTTGGAGGACAGAAATTTATTCCAGAATCGTTAGATAAGATTCGTGAATTAAAAGCAATGCTTGATGGAAAAGGTCTTGACATCGATATTCAGGTAGATGGCGGCATCTACACATCAAATGTAGAAGAAGTGATCCAGGCAGGTGCAAATGTCATTGTTGCAGGTTCTGCTGTATTTAAAGGGGATACTGCACAAAATACAAAAGACATGTTAGCAATTTTAAAGAAATATGAGTAAGAAAGCGGTAATCGTAAGTGGTGGTTCGATTGATGCGCCATTTGCTTTGAAACAAATAAAAAAAATAACTCCTGATATCATAATTGGAGTAGATAGTGGACTTATGTTTCTGTATCACAATCAAGTTATGCCGACACATATTGTTGGAGATTTTGACAGTGTCGATTTAGAGATTATTTCCTACTATAAGGAAGAAACAAAGATTCCAATTCGAGAATTTAACCCGGTAAAGGATGCTTCTGACACAGAAATTGCAGTTAGATTGGCGATTGAGTTAGAAGTGAAAGAGTTGTGGATTTTGGGTGGGACAGGCACTCGCCTGGATCATGTCATGGCAAATATTCAGGTATTGAAGATAGCACATGATATGGGTATGAAAGCGTATATTGTGGATCCATACAACCGCATTTCACTCGTGGAGAAAGGAATCTATCTTTCGAAAAAGGAGGCATTCGGCCCGTATTTCTCTATTTTTCCATTAGGAGGAATCATTCCGGGACTAAATATAGAAGGAGCGAAATATCCATTAAATAATCACACACTTATGCCTTATGACAGCCTTTGTGTCAGTAACCAGTTTATAGAAAATGAAGTACGAATCACGTTTCAAGAGGGAATCATTATCCTGATGGAGACGAGAGACAGAAAGTATGAATAAGAGGATAAATGATTGGACTTTTGAGCCTTGCTGTAGTATGATTATATGTGCTGTATCAAGGCTTTTTCGTATAAAAAATTAGAAAATATCGAAGAAATGCTTATAGATGAAAATTTTCAAGGAGGAATAGAAAAATATGAAACTTGGAATCGTTGGACTACCAAATGTTGGAAAGAGTACGTTGTTTAACTCACTAACAAAAGCTGGAGCAGAATCGGCTAACTATCCATTCTGTACAATCGACCCTAACGTAGGTGTTGTTACCGTACCGGATGAAAGATTAAATGTATTGGGAGATATGTACCATACAAAAAGAATTGTGCCTGCTGCAATTGAATTTGTTGATATTGCAGGACTTGTAAAAGGTGCATCAAAAGGAGAAGGTTTGGGAAATCAGTTCCTTGCAAATATCCGTGAAGTAGATGCAATTGTACACGTTGTAAGATGTTTTGAAGACAGCAATATTATTCACGTAGATGGAAGCATCGCACCACTTCGTGATATTGAGACAATCAATTTAGAACTTATTTTCTCAGATATTGAAATCTTAGAGAGACGTATTGCGAAAGCAGTAAAAGTTGCCCGCAACGATAAAGCTGTTGCAAAAGAACTTGAATTATTGGAAAGAGTAAAAGCGCATCTTGAAAACGACAATCTTGCAAGAAGCTTTGTGACTAATGATGAAGATGAATTGGCTTTATTGGAAAGCTACAATTTATTAACATATAAACCAGTCATTTTTGCTGCAAACGTTGCAGAAGATGATTTGGAAAATGACGGAGCGGACAACGAAGGCGTACAGGCAGTGAGAGAATTCGCTGCAAAAGAAGACTGTGAAGTATTTGTTGTATGTGCACAGATTGAACAAGAAATAGCAGAACTTGACGATGATGAAAAGAAGATGTTTTTAGAAGATCTTGGTTTGTCAGAATCAGGCCTGGAAAAACTTATTAAAGCAAGCTACAGCTTATTAGGCTTAATCAGCTATCTGACAGCCGGTGAGCCAGAAGTTCGTGCATGGACAATTAAAAAGGGTACGAAAGCTCCTCAGGCGGCAGGAAAGATTCACTCTGATTTCGAAAGAGGGTTTATCCGTGCAGAGATTGTAAGCTATGATGACCTTATGGCATGCGGAACTTATACAGCCGCAAAAGAAAAAGGCCTTGTAAGACTTGAAGGAAAAGAATACGTTGTACAAGATGGAGATATTATTTTATTCAGATTCAATGTATAAAATCAAGAAAGAAGGTAGCGTATGACAAAAAGTATCAGCTTTCCAAATCTTGGTATCTATCTGGAGAACGTAGGAAAGAGCATTACGGTTTTTGATTTTAAGATTGCTTATTATGGCATCATTATCGGAATTGGTATTATGGCAGGAATTCTGATGGCGGCGCATGAAGCAAAAAGAACAAAGCAGGATCCAGAAACCTATTATGATTTAGCTTTATATGCAGTGATCCTCTCCATAATTGGTGCCCGTATTTATTACGTGGTCTTCTCATGGGAGGATTATAAAGACAACCTGATCGACATATTCAATATTCGCCAGGGGGGACTTGCAATCTATGGAGGTGTGATTACAGCGATCATTACCGTGTTTGTCTTTTCGAAAGTTAAGAAGATGTCTTTCGGTCAGCTTTGCGATACAGCGGGGTTAGGATTGATTTTAGGACAGATTATCGGACGTTGGGGAAACTTTTTTAATCGAGAAGCATTTGGTGAATATACAGATGGGCTGTTTGCAATGAGACTTCCGTTAGATGCGGTTAGAAGTTCAGATGTAACGGAACTGATGAGACAGCATATAGAGGTGGCAGACGGAATCTCTTATATTCAGGTACATCCAACCTTTTTATATGAATCTTTATGGAATCTTGGAGTATTGGTGATATTACTTCTTTGGAGAAAACATAAAAGATTTGAAGGAGAGATTTTCCTGATGTATCTGTTTGGCTATGGAGTAGGAAGATTCTGGATTGAGGGACTTCGAACAGACCAGCTGCTCTTACCAGGAATTGATTTGCCGGTTTCACAGGTGCTGGCTACGATTCTGGTGATTATATCTACAGTTATGATTGTAATAGGATATAGGAAAAATAAAATATCTAAGTAAGGATTTGTCTAAGTGATAGAAATAAAAGTGGTCAAAAATGCAGAATGCATTTATGGCTACTTTTTTCGTGGGGCTTTTTGTAGCGCAGAGCTTGCTATAAATGGCGTGGGCATATGTGAGAAAAGTATAGCTTGCAAGAAATCTAAGCGGAACAATTGAAAATTCATCGTGTAGATGTTAAAAAAATGGATGCGAGCCTCTCTCAAGGCAAGCATCCTTTTTTGCTTACAGATACTAGATGAAGTTGAATGCAGTGGAGCATTGAAGCAGAGGATAATAAGCAACGAATTCGTAAGTAGATAAAATCAAACAAATCCTTATTTTACTTAATAAATCCAAAACAGTTCAAAATAACAATCAATGTTAAAATTGGTACAACTACTGTCATTACGACTCTATCATATTTACTTAAGATGCCATCACGGCCACCTTTGGTGAGTTCTTCTTCGTAGCCTTTATAGCCCCAGACTTTACAACAGTAAATTGTCGTAAGAAGACATCCAAGAGGCAATAGTACATAGCCTGAGAAGCAGTCGATCCAGTCATAAATATTATAGTAAACAACGCCGCTTCCATAAGCCCACCATGGTAAACGAATATGGCTCAAAAGTCCGCTTCCCTGGCTGAGAGAACAAATGATACCACCTGCAAAAATAACAAGCGCAGTAGCCACGGTTGCTTTGCGGTGAGAGATTTTAAGCTTTTCTTCTATACATTTCACAGGAATCTCTAAGATTGTAAAATAGGTAGACAATACTGCAAAAATAAGTGCTGTAAAGAAGAAGAAACCGATAAAACGTCCGCCTGGGAATTTTCCAAAAATGTCTGTCATGGCGAGGAAAACAAGTGAAGGACCAGCTGTCATTTCTTTTCCAGAACCTACAACAGAAGGGATAATAACAAATCCGGCTGTGAGAGCTACTGTAGTATCACAGATAGTAACCCACATAGAATCTTTACGAATATTGTGGTCATCTGAAACGCTGGCACCAAGTGTTGTAAAGATGGACCAGCCAATACCAACTGAGAACATAACCTGCATACATGCATCGGCAAATGCTTTCCACGTGAAATTTTTCCAATTTGGAATCAGATAAAATTTCAAACCTTCAATAGCGCCATCGGAAATGAAAAGAGCCCATACTCCGCATGTCACTAACAGAACAAATAGTAATGGCATGATTACTTTTGTTACACGTTCAACCAATTCTGTAATACCGAATGATAAGAGTACCACAGTAACAAGCATTAGTATTCCTGCATAAATCAAAGGTTGTAATGGTTCGGAAATAAAAGCGTTATAATATGTAGCACTATCTGGTGCAAAATCTGAGCCGATTAAGAAAGCTACAGCATATTTTAATACATATCCACTAACGATAATATAGTACATATCGATTAATAAGGTACAGAGGACGTTTATTGCGCCGGCAAATTTCCATTTTGGATTAATCACGCCATATGCATCGATGGCGTTGGTTTTTGCATGTCGCCCAATAGCAGTCTCCATCTCAACAACCGAGTGTCCTAAAACGATGCAAAGGATAATGTATACAACTACAAACGCACCGCCGCCACCGCCGTATGCAAGATAAGGGAATTTCCAAATGTTACCTAAACCAATAGCGGCTCCCGCGGCTACCATGATATATCCAAATCTTGAGCCGAAATTAGCCTTTTTTCTTATTATTACTCATATAATTCCTCCAGTCTTGTATAAAATATTTATTATTAAATTATCTCAGTTTCGATTTTAATAAATCCAACAATCTGTCTTCATCTTCATAAATACGTGAAACACGGAAACGCTTTTCAATTGTGTATGTATGATCTGAATTATATACATCAGTCCAAAATGCATCCGCATCTGTAAATGTAAAAATATCGTCACGTTTTGACCCTTCGGCTTTTACAAGCATGTGACCCTCAAAACAAATCGAACTTCCTGTTAATTGAACGAGAGATAAATCCTGAACTTTATAATAGATGAATTCGTCTCCGGCACGCTGACTTTGTGTTGGGTAGTAAATGAAAATGTCATTGCCATGGATAAAGATATGATAGCAGGCATTGCGATACATATCATACACAATTGATAAAGAAATCGTTAAGATTCCGAAAATTATAATTGTGAGTAAGGAGATGTTCTGATCTAATACAAAATCACAGAACAGAGCACTAGCAATAATAGCAAGGATATCAACAATAATGATTCCTTTTAAAAAGTTTTTTCTGGCACTTAAAATGCGACGATATTGTCTTAGTTCCATATGCATTCCTTCCTTTCTTTTACTTGAATTTTGTGAAAACTTTCACATGATAAGGCGGTAAAAGTGTCTCACAAATACATTACATACTAATAGTTTGAAAAAAACACTAATTATCTGAAAAATTTAAAAATATGTAAAATTTAGAACGGATTAAAAGTAGCTAATGTATAAAATTTCTATAAAAATTTGGATTATGTTTCTATAAATGTACAATCTAAACAAAAGATACACTAGATTTTGCATAGAAACGGGTGTATAATACTGAATATATGGAAAGGATATTTTGATCGGAGGGGATCAAAATATCGCAGAGTTTTAAAGGAGGAAAAAACCAATGGCAAGAAAAATGAAGACCATGGATGGTAACCACGCAGCAGCTCATGCTTCTTATGCATTTACAGATGTAGCGGCTATTTATCCTATTACACCTTCATCTGTTATGGCTGAAGCAACAGACGAATGGGCTACACAAGGAAGAAAGAACATTTTCGGACAAACTGTTCAAGTAACTGAAATGCAATCTGAAGCAGGTGCAGCAGGTACAGTACACGGATCATTAGCAGCAGGTGCTTTGACAACAACATATACAGCATCTCAAGGTTTATTATTAATGATCCCTAATTTATATAAAATCGCAGGGGAACAATTACCAGGCGTTATCAACGTATCGGCTCGTGCTATTGCTAGCCACGCGTTATCAATCTTTGGTGACCACTCAGACGTATATGCATGTCGTCAAACAGGATGTGCTATGCTTTGTGAATCAAGTGTACAAGAAGTTATGGACTTAACACCAGTTGCTCACTTAGCAGCTATCAAAGGAAAAGTTCCATTCATCAACTTCTTCGATGGATTCAGAACATCTCATGAAATTCAAAAGATTGAAACATGGGATTATGAAGATTTAAAAGATATGGCAGATATGGATGCTATCGCTGCATTTAGAAAACATGCGTTAAATCCAAATCACCCATGTCAAAGAGGTTCAGCTCAAAACCCAGACATCTTCTTCCAGGCAAGAGAAGCTTGTAATCCATACTATGATGCATTACCAGCAGTAGTTCAAGAATATATGGATAAAGTTAACGAAAAGATCGGAACAAACTATAAATTATTCAACTACCATGGTGCAGTTGATGCTGAACATGTAATCGTTGCTATGGGTTCTGTATGTGATACTATTGATGAAACAGTTGATTACTTATTAGCTCAAGGAAAGAAAATCGGTCTTGTAAAAGTTCGCTTATACAGACCATTCTCAGCTGAAGCATTAGTAGCAGCGATTCCAGAATCTGTAAAACAGATCACAGTATTAGACAGAACAAAGGAACCAGGTGCTCTTGGCGAACCATTATACTTAGACGTTGTTGCAGCTCTGAAAGGAACTAAATTCGATGCAGTACCTGTATTTACAGGACGTTATGGTTTAGGTTCTAAAGATACTACACCAGCTCAGATCGTTGCTGTTTATGAAAACACAGCAAAAGCTAAATTTACATTAGGTATCGTTGATGATGTTACTAACTTATCATTAGAAGTTGGTGCTCCATTAGTTACAACACCAGAAGGAACAATCAACTGTAAATTCTGGGGTCTTGGTGCTGACGGTACTGTAGGTGCTAACAAGAACTCTATTAAGATTATCGGTGACAATACAGATATGTATGCTCAAGCATACTTTGATTATGACTCTAAGAAATCAGGTGGGGTTACAATGTCTCACTTACGTTTCGGTAAGAGCCCAATCAAATCAACATATTTGATCAAACAGGCTAACTTTGTAGCTTGCCACAACCCATCATATGTAAACAAATACAATATGGTTCAAGAATTAGTTGATGGTGGTACATTCTTACTTAACTGTTCATGGGATATGGAAAGTTTAGAAAAACACTTACCAGGACAAGTTAAAGCATTTATTGCTAACCACAATATTAAATTCTATACAATCGATGGTATTAAAATCGGTAAAGAAATCGGACTTGGCGGACGTATCAATACCGTTCTTCAATCTGCATTCTTCAAACTTGCTAACATCATTCCAGAAGAAAGAGCTATCGAATTAATGAAAGCAGCTGCAAAAGCTTCTTATGGAAAGAAAGGTGACAAGATCGTTCAAATGAACTACGACGCAATCGATGCTGGTGCTCAGCAAATCGTTGAAATCCAGGTTCCAGAATCTTGGAAAGATTGCGCTGATGAAGGATTATTTGCTCCAGAAGTAAAAGGCGGAAGAAAAGACGTTGTTGATTTCGTTAAAAAAATCCAAGCAAAAGTAAATGCGCAAGAAGGTAATACATTGCCTGTATCTGCATTTACAGAATACGTTGACGGCAGCACTCCATCTGGTTCATCTGCATACGAAAGACGTGGCATCGCAGTTGATATCCCAGTATGGAAACCAGAAAATTGTATCCAATGTAACCGTTGTGCATATGTATGTCCACACGCAGTTATTCGTCCAGTAGCTTTAACAGAAGAAGAAGTAGCGAAAGCTCCAGAAGGAATCCAAACATTAGATATGATTGGTATGCCAGGTATGAAATTCACTATGACAGTTTCAGCTTATGACTGTACAGGTTGTGGATCATGTGCTAACGTTTGTCCAGGTAAGAAGGGTGAAAAAGCTCTTGTTATGGGTAATATGGAAGCAAACATTGGCTCACAGGAATACTTTGATTTTGGTCGTGAAATCGAAGTAAAACCAGAAGTTGTTGCTAAATTCAAAGAAAATACAGTAAAAGGTTCTCAATTTAAACAACCATTACTTGAATTCTCAGGAGCTTGTGCAGGTTGTGGTGAAACACCTTATGCTAAATTAATTACACAATTATTCGGTGACAGAATGTACATTGCTAACGCAACAGGTTGTTCTTCAATCTGGGGTAACTCTTCACCATCTACACCATACACTGTAAACGAAAAAGGACAAGGTCCAGCATGGTCTAACTCACTTTTCGAAGATGCAGCTGAATTTGGTTATGGTATGTTATTAGCTCAAAAAGCTTTAAGAGAAGGATTAAAATCTAAAGTGGAAGCTGTTGCAGCAGCAGAAGAAGCTTCTGAAGAAGTGAAAGCAGCTTGTAATGCTTGGTTAGAAACATATGCTTGTGGTGCAACAAACGGAACAGCTACAGATAACCTAGTAGCAGCATTAGAAGGATGCGATTGTGAAGTTTGCAAAGACATCGTAGCAAACAAAGACTTCTTAGCTAAGAAATCTCAATGGATCTTCGGTGGAGACGGTTGGGCATACGATATCGGTTTCGGTGGTGTTGACCACGTATTAGCAAGCGGAAAAGATATCAACATTATGGTATTCGATACAGAAGTTTACTCTAACACAGGTGGACAAGCTTCTAAATCTACTAAGACAGGTGCTATCGCTCAATTCGCAGCAGGCGGTAAAGATGTTAAGAAGAAAGACCTTGCAAGTATCGCTATGAGCTATGGTTATGTATATGTAGCACAAATCGCTATGGGTGCTGACTATGCTCAGACAGTAAAAGCTATTGCAGAAGCAGAAGCTTATCCAGGACCATCATTAATTATTGCTTATGCTCCATGTATCAACCATGGTATCAAGAAAGGTATGAGCAAAGCGATGACAGAAGAAGCATTGGCAGTTGAATGTGGATACTGGAACAACTTCCGTTTCAATCCAGCAGCAGAAAACAAATTTACTCTTGACAGCAAAGAACCAAACATGGACGGATACGTTGATTTCTTAAATGGGGAAGTTCGTTACAATGCTTTAGCAAGAGCAAATGCTGAAAAAGCAGCTGTTATGTTCGAAAAGAACAAAGAAGAAGCAGCAGCTAGATACGAATATCTTAAAAAACTTGTTGATCTTCATGCAGCGAAATAATTAGCTATATAATTATGATCCCAGTGCAATAAGCACTGGGATTTTTAATTGCGAAAAACTATTCTCGTGTTATAATGTATTGCAAATACATAAGAGGGTGATTAAGTGAAAAAAGAGATTATTTACTACCCAGTGTTATTGTTATACATGGAAGTAGTATTTCATTTGTATATGGGATTGGAGATGCGTTATATTCCAGTATTTGGAGGATTTGCCGTTGTAACAGGGCTGATTCTTAGTATCATAAATAGCTTTTTTTCGTATAAATTTGGAAAAATTGTTCGAGGAGCAATCAGTCTTCTAATTTCGGTAGTATTCTGTGTTGAAATGATCTGCAGAGATATTTTGCAGCAATATTTTCAGCTTTTTAGTGCAGTTGACACCGCAATGGGAAATCGATTAGAAGATTATTGGAGTGCAATCAGAACAAGTTTGCTTGAAAACTGGTTTGGCCTGGTACTGATGCTGGGAGTTCCGGCACTTTTCTATAGTATCGTGACCGTGCGAACAAAAGTATATAAAAAGAGGGCTTCTAAGACAATAAGATGGATATTAGTGTGTTCTGTTTTGGGTGCACTCATATATTTAACTACATTAGGATTCATGAAATTTATACCGTGGGAAGGAGATTTTACTCCTGAAAAACTTTATAAAATGGATACGAACACAGACGATCAGGTGGAGCAACTTGGCCTTATCACGATGCTTAGACTGGATGCACAGCATTCTTTGCTAGGTGTAGATACTGAAGTTGAAATTGATTTAGGGTCTTTAGAAGGAACTATAGTAGAGAACCAACAAACAGTAGAGGAAATACAATATAAGCCAAATATAATGGAACTGGATTTACAGACGTTAATAGATTCGAATGCGAATGATAATATAAAATGGCTTTCAGAGTATATTCAGACAGTAACACCATCGATGCAAAATGAATATACAGGGATGTTTGAAGGATACAATGTGATTTTTATTACGGCGGAAGGATTTAGCGGATATATGATAGATCCAGAATTAACTCCTACGTTGTACAAGCTTGCAAATGAAGGGTTTGTATTTGAAAACTTTTATTCGGCACTTCATTTTACGAGTACCTCAGGAGGAGAATTCCAAAATCTCACAGGGCTTTATCCAAAGAATGGGTTCCCAATTAGCATGAAAGAGACAGGAATTCAAGGAACATTATTACCATTTACTTTGGCAAATATGCTAAACGCTGAAGGGTATACATCTACGGGATATCATTTCAATGAAAATATGTACGGACGTGAGCTGTCTCATCCAAATCTGGGATACGATTGGAGACAAGCATCAGATTGTACAAATCCAATACAAAAAGAAAAAGATGAGAATGGAAAAGTGTATTGGCCTCAATCAGATGATTACATGGTTGAACAAAGCATACAGGATTATATTTCAAAAGAACCTTTTCATACATATTATCTTACTTTGAGTGGTCATCTGCCATATGGCAATGGAAGTAACAGAATGTCGGCACGCAATGCAGAATTGGTAGAAACGCTGCCATATTCAGAAAAAACAAAAGCATACATTGCTGCGAATCTGGAATTGGAAAAAGGATTGACTCGATTGCTTAAAGAATTAGAAAATGCAGGTATTGCAGAGCGAACACTGATCGTAATGGCACCAGATCATATTCCGTATTCTGATGTAGATATCCTTGCTGAACTGGCAGGACATTCTTTTGGGGCGGATAGTCTAGAAACATTAAATGAGCAATCAATCGACTTTGAAGTTTATAAAAATACATTGATAATGTGGTCTGCAAGTATGAAAGAGCCGGTTACAGTGAAAAAAATGTGTTGTCAGGTTGATATCTTACCTACAATTTTGAATCTATTAGGTGAAAAATACGATTCTAGACTTCTTGCTGGGACAGATATTCTGTCGGATTCGGAAGGCATGGTAATATTCTCTTCGAATTCATGGATGACAGATAAGGGAATATACAATCGATTTACTGGTGAGTTTTACTCGAATGAAGATGTGGTGATGGAAGATGAAGAGCAGGAAGCATATGTGGCTCGAAAGAAAACAGAAACATCGTGTAAACTGGCAATGACATCTATTATCATTGAGAATGATTATTATCGATTGTTGTTTCAAGAATAATGATTTACATTTAGAAGAAGATATGATATAATGTCGCCAATTGAATAACTGAGAGATAGAGGCGCGGGTTTCATCAGTATGATATGGTAAGGTTGGACAGCCGTCATATAAGAAAGGGAAGACCGCCGAAGATGAGTTTTCTTGTCCAGGAAAGCGATTCTGGGATACTGCAGAATATGCAGTGTACTGTCACATAGAGTGTGGAGTGCTATCGCAGCTAGAGTTAAACCTGATGAATGAAAGCTATGGATATGCCTGCGCATATCCATTTTTTAATTTTACAGGAAATTCGTCTCTGCGAGCCTATCCCTGTAAAATAAAAAATGCACTACATGCAGACAATGCACAGCTCGCGGCATAGAAATTATTGCTTCGCAATCCGCGAGTGAGCGGCAAAGTGTGCTTCAAAGTAAGTAGATGTAAATGCGCGAGAGTGTGCGAAGCACACGTCGTTTTGCTTTTTACACTTATAAAAGTTGTTCAATCGATAAATACTAACAGAGAGAAAGAGAGGAATTTTTATGCGTATTTCAAAGAAAAACGTATCACGCATGGTGGTAACAGTTCTTATGCTTGTGATGCTGATGTCAATGACAGTTTTTGCAGCAGATACAGAAGCAGCAGAACCAGCGTTGTATGCTACAGTATGGGCATTAGTACCACCGATTGTGGCTATTGTACTTGCACTTATCACAAAAGAAGTATATAGTTCACTGTTTATTGGAATTTTGGTAGGGGGATTGTTCTATTCGGGATTTTCATTTGAAGGAACAATTATGCACATCTATGAAACTGGATTTATCGGAGTCTTGAAAGACGGATACAATGTCGGAATCTTAATATTCTTAGTTATTTTAGGTGCAATGGTTTGTCTTATGAACCGAGCAGGTGGTTCTGCTGCATTTGGTAATTGGGCAAGTAAGCATATTAAGTCAAGAGTTGGTGCACAATTAGCTACAATTGCTCTTGGGGTATTGATTTTCATAGATGATTATTTTAACTGTTTGACGGTAGGAAGTGTTATGCGTCCGGTCACAGATAAACACAATATATCTCGTGCGAAATTGTCTTATTTAATTGATGCAACGGCAGCACCGATTTGTATCATTGCACCAATTTCTTCATGGGCAGCAGCAGTTGCAAGTTGTGTAGAAGGGGATAATGGATTTGAATTATTTTTAAAAGCAATCCCTTATAACTACTATGCATTGCTTACGATCGTGATGATGATTTTTATTGTAGTTACGAAAATGGATTTTGGTTCAATGAAAAAACATGAAGAAAATGCAATCAACGGAGATATCTACACAACAGAAGATCGACCATATGAAAATGTGTCATCTGAATATGTGAATCCAAAAGGAAAAGTTATTGATCTGATTATTCCGATTGCATCTCTGATTGTTTGTTGTGTAATCGGAATGCTTTATACAGGCGGTTTCTTTGATGGAGTAGACTTTATTACTGCATTCTCAAACTGCGATGCATCAGTTGGTCTTGCACTCGGAAGCTTTTTTGCAATGATCATTACAATTCTTTTATATGTAGTTCGTAAGGTTTTAACATTCCAAGATTGTATGGGCTGTCTTCCAGATGGATTTAAAGCAATGGTTCCAGCGATTTTAATTCTCACATTTGCATGGTCATTAAAATCAATGACAGATAGCTTAGGAGCAGCTGCATTCGTAGAAGCATCCGTAAAACAATTTGCCGGAGACCTGATGGCGTTCCTTCCAGCGATTATTTTCCTGATTGGATGTTTCCTTGCATTTGCGACAGGTACTTCATGGGGAACATTTGGTATCCTGATTCCGATCGTTGTTGCTGTATTTGAAGAAAGCAATCCGGAATTGATGATTATTGGTATCTCTGCTTGTATGGCAGGCGCTGTTTGTGGTGACCACTGTTCGCCTATTTCGGATACAACGATTATGGCTTCTGCAGGAGCGCAGTGTAATCATGTTAACCATGTATCTACACAGCTTCCATATGCAATTACAGCCGCAGCAGTATCTTGTGTGACCTATATCGTGGCAGGATTTACACAAAGCCCATGGATTTCATTGCCGATTGGTATTGTGCTTATGATTGGAACTTTAGTGACAATTAATGTGATCCAAAAGAAACGAGCAGTTTAAGGATATAAAGGGGGTGATAGTGAAAAACTATCACCCCTTTATTCTTTCTCAAAATAATGTTATACTAGACAAATATAGATGGCGTGAATTAGGAGAGAGAAGAATGAATATTAGTTTATTAAAGAGTTATGAATTAATACAACAAAAGACGTTAAAGGACCTTCAATCGGAAGGATATTTGCTTCGTCATAAAAAGACGGGGGCAAGAGTTTTGGTGATGGAGAATGATGACGAGAATAAAGTATTTACAGTGGGATTCCGTACACCGCCAGAAGACAGTACCGGGGTTCCGCATATTTTGGAACACTCCGTGCTTTGCGGTTCAAAGAATTTTCCAGTGAAAGATCCGTTTGTAGAATTAGTAAAGGGGTCTCTCAACACGTTTTTGAATGCGATGACCTATCCTGATAAGACTGTCTATCCGATAGCCAGCTGTAATGACAAAGATTTTCAGAATCTGATGCATATTTACATGGATGCTGTATTTTATCCGAATATCTATCAGCATGACGAGATTTTCCGTCAGGAGGGATGGAGTTACAATCTGGAGTCAGAAGATGACAAGCTGACTTATAATGGAGTCGTTTATAATGAAATGAAGGGTGCATTTTCTTCACCAGAAGGTGTGCTGGATAGAGTTGTGTTGAATACGCTGTTTCCAGACACATCTTATGCAAATGAGTCTGGCGGAGATCCGGATGCCATTCCAAATTTAACATACGAACAGTTTTTAGATTTCCATAGAAGATACTACCATCCATCAAATAGTTATATCTATTTGTATGGAAATATGGATATGATTGAAAAATTAAACTGGCTGGATGAAGCATACTTAGAAGATTTCGAATTTCTTGAAATTGATTCTACCATTAAAAAGCAGGAAGCGTTTGATGCTGTAAAAGAAGTTGAGATGGAATACTCTATCTCAAGTAATGAATCGGAGGAAGACAATACGTATCTTTCCTATAACAAAGTAATAGGTACAAGTCTTGAACGTGAATTGTATTATGCATTCCAGATTTTGGACTATGCATTGCTTTCAGCTCCAGGTGCACCTCTTAAAAAGGTACTTTTAGATGCAGGTATCGGAAAAGATATTATGGGATCTTATGATAATGGGATTTATCAGCCAACATTTTCTGTTGTTGCAAAGAACGCAAATTTAGAACAAAAGCAGGAATTTGTATCTTTGATTGAAGAAACATTAGCAGATATCGTAAAAAATGGAATCGATAAGAAAGCATTGGAGGCTGGAATTAATTATCATGAGTTCCGTTACAGAGAAGCAGACTTTGGAAATTATCCAAAGGGACTCATGTATGGACTTCAGATTTTCGATAGCTGGCTTTACGATGACGAAAAACCTTTTATTCATGTAGAAGCAACAGATACATTTGCATTTTTGAAAGAACAGATTCATACGGGATATTTTGAAAAGCTGATTCGGGAGTATCTTTTAGAAAACAAACATGGCGTGATTGTCGTTGTCAAACCAGAAAAAGGGCGAACGGCTAGATTAGACAAAGAATTAGAAGACAAGCTTCAAAATTACAAAATGAGCTTAAGTAAAGAAGAGATTGAAAAATTAGTTGCGGATACCCATCAATTAGTGGAATATCAAGAATCAGAGGATTCGGAAGAGGACATTGAAAAGATTCCAGTTTTGAAACGCGAAGACATCGACAGAGAGATTGCACCTATATATAATGAAGAACTTAATTTAATGGGAGTACCAGTCATTTATCATGAGATTGAGACAAACGGGATTGGTTATCTTGACTTGCTATTTGATCTGTCGGGAGTTTCAGCAGAATTGCTTCCATATGTAAGTATCCTGCAGTCTGTACTTGGAATTATTGATACCACTCATTATGAATATGGAGAGTTATTCAACGAGATCAATGTTCATACGGGGGGAATCGGTACATCTTTGGAGCTTTATCCGGATGTAAGAAAAGTAAAAGAAAAGGAATTCAAAGCAACATTTGAAATGAAAACGAAAGCATTGTATCACAAACTTCCAGTGGCATTTGCAATGATGCAGGAAATTCTGACACAATCGAGATTAGATGATGAAAAGAGAATAAAAGAAATTCTTGCTATGTCAAAATCAAGAATGCAGATGCGTTTCCAGTCATCCGGCCATTCTACAGCGGTTTTGCGTGCAATGTCATATTTGTCTCCATTGTCTAAATTTAAGGATTTAACAGCTGGAGTAGGATATTTTGAACTTATTAAGCATTTGGAGGAAAACTTCGAAGAAGAAAAAGATACATTGATTTCCAATCTTCAGGCGCTTGTGAAGACATTGTTCAGACCGGATAATATGATGGTAAGCTATACAGCGGCAAGAGAAGGATTGGAAGGCTTAGAAGAGATGATCGATGATTTGAAAAAGAACCTTTTCAAAGTAGAAGTAGAAAACAAGCCTTGCATTTTAAAATGTGAAAAGAGAAACGAAGGATTTAAAACATCTTCAAAGGTACAATACGTTGCACGTGTAGGTAATTTTATTGATGAAGGATTTGAATATACAGGGGCACTACAAATCTTGAAAGTGATTTTAAGCTATGATTATCTGTGGCAGAATATTCGTGTAAAAGGCGGGGCTTATGGATGTATGAGTAATTTTAATCGACTTGGAGACGGATATTTTGTATCATATCGTGATCCAAACCTGGAAAAGACAAATGAAGTGTACGAAGGTGTTGTAAAATATCTGAGAGAGTTTTCGGTAAGTGAACGAGATATGACAAAGTATATCATAGGTACTATGAGTAATATCGATACACCAATGACACCTGCGACAAAAGGTGATCGTTCCATGAATCTCTATATGAATCATGTTTCGGAAGAGATTATCAAAAAGGAGCGTGTTCAGATTTTAGAAGCAAGTGAGGAGGATATCAGAGCATTGGCAGACATTGTAGAAGCAGTGCTTAAAAATAATTATTTCTGCGTAATCGGAAATGAGGAAAAAATTGAAGAACAAAAAGAATTGTTTATGGAAATCAGAAGTATATTTTAGCGAAAGATAAGGAGAATAGATGAGAGCAGATTATAAATCAGGTTTTGTTACATTAATCGGAAGACCAAATGTAGGGAAGTCTACATTGATGAATTATTTGATTGGACAGAAAATTGCGATCACATCCAATAAACCACAGACGACAAGGAACAGAATACAAACTGTTCTGACGACAGAAGAAGGGCAGATTGTATTTGTAGATACACCAGGTATTCATAAGGCGAAAAACAAATTAGGAGAATATATGGTAAATGTGGCTGAGCGCACACTGAATGAAGTAGATGTAGTGCTGTGGCTTGTTGAGCCATCGACATTTATCGGCGCTGGCGAAAAGCATATTGTGGATCAGCTTAAAAAAGTAAAGACACCAGTGGTACTGGTCATCAACAAAGTTGATATGGTAAAAAAGGAAGAAGTACTTACATTCATTGATGCATATCGAAAAATATATGATTTTGCAGCAATTGTACCAGTGTCAGCAAGAAGTGGAGAAAATACAGACGAACTTGTAAAAGTAATCATGAAGTATTTGCCGTATGGACCGCAATTTTATGACGAAGATACGATTACAGATCAGCCAGAGAGACAGATCGTGGCCGAGCTAATTCGTGAGAAAGCATTGCATTGTCTGAATGATGAGATTCCACACGGTATCGCAGTGGCAATAGACAGTATGAAATACCGCAGGAAGATTGTAGATATCGATGCAACAATTATCTGTGAGCGTGATTCACATAAAGGAATCATCATAGGTAAGCAGGGGGCAATGCTGAAAAAGATAGGAAGTACAGCAAGATTTGAAATTGAAAGAATGCTGGATTGTAAAGTGAATCTTCAGCTTTGGGTAAAAGTAAAGAAAGACTGGAGAGACAGCGATTTCTTGATTAAAAACTTTGGATATACAAAGGATGAAGAAATCTAAGTAAGATATGATGTCAAGGTCTTTAGGGCAAATTGTTACTGGCAGATAGTTTCAGTATGATTTGATTTCAGGTGGAAATTCTATTCTTATACAAAGGAGGGATTTCTCATGAAAGATGAAGATTTATGGACAACATTCGAAAAAACGGGAAGAATCTCAGATTATTTACAGTATAAAAATGTATATGGAGAAGAATTTGAAGATTATTTCACCAGCGACAAAGATCAAGTAGGAGAAGAAAAGTTTGAGTCAGACAGTAACCGTAACAGGCATGATACTGTCCGCAGTACCTATCGGGGAATATGATAGAAGAATAGTCATTCTCACGAAAGAAAAAGGGAAAATATCGGCGTTTGCAAAAGGAGCGCGTAGACAGAACAGCGTCTTGATGGGAATGACGAATCCCTTTTCTTTTGGTGAGTTTACATTGTATGAAGGAAGAAGTTCTTACAATTTAATACAGGCGAATATTTCTAACTATTTTATGGAACTTAGCACGGATTTTGAAGGTGCTTACTATGGGTTCTACTTTATGGAGTTTGCGGACTATTACACAAAAGAATATAATGACGAAAAAGATATGCTGAAACTTTTGTATCAGTCACTTCGTGCATTGGCGTCTGGTAAAATCCGCAGGGAGCTGATCCGCTGTGTATTTGAACTGAAAGCATTGGTTGTCAATGGAGAATATCCGGAAGTGTTCCGATGCACACATTGTGGAGCAACGGATCGTGGCGTGGTTTTCAGTTCTAAAAATCGTGGTCTGATTTGTGAAGAGTGCAAAAGTCTGGCAACAGATGGAATCCGTATTGGAAATTCAACACTTTATACACTGCAGTACATAGTCAGTTCTTCCATCGAAAAACTTTACACATTTACGGTATCAGAAGAAGTGTTGAAGCAATTACAGAGTATTATGAAGCAATATATCAGCATGCATGTGGATAAAAAATTCAAATCGCTGGAGATATTGGAGATGTGCATTGGTTAAATCGCTTGATATATCAAGAGTTAGGGTTGAAAAAAAAGAATATTGACTGTATAATATTTAGCATTAGAGATTTAAGATATAAAAACGTTCATAGAATGAGAGGAATATGGAAATGGAAAAAACAATGGATAAAATTGTAGCACTCGCTAAATCAAGAGGATTTGTGTATCCAGGATCAGAAATTTATGGTGGTCTTGCAAACACATGGGATTATGGAAATCTTGGTGTTGAGTTAAAAAATAATGTAAAAAAAGCATGGTGGCAAAAATTTGTTCAGGAAAACCCATACAACGTTGGTGTTGACTGTGCTATTCTTATGAACCCACAGACATGGGTAGCATCAGGACACTTAGGCGGATTCAGTGATCCACTTATGGACTGTAAAGAATGTAAAGAAAGATTCCGTGCAGACAAATTAATTGAAGATTTTGCTGCTGAAAACGGTATCGAATTAACAGAAAGCGTTGATGCATGGTCAAAAGAACAGATGGAAGCATGGGTTGCAGAACATAATGTTCCATGTCCAACATGTGGCAAACATAACTTTACAGAAATCCGTCAGTTCAACCTTATGTTCAAGACATTCCAGGGTGTAACAGAAGACGCTAAGAACACAGTATATTTAAGACCAGAGACTGCTCAGGGTATTTTCGTAAACTTCAAAAATGTACAACGTACATCAAGAAAGAAAATTCCATTTGGTATTGGGCAGATCGGAAAATCATTCCGTAACGAAATTACACCAGGTAACTTTACATTCCGTACAAGAGAATTCGAACAAATGGAATTAGAATTCTTCTGTGCACCAGGAACAGACCTTGACTGGTTTGCATACTGGAAACAATTCTGTATCGACTGGTTACAAGGATTAGGAATCAAAGAAGATGAAATGAGAGCAAGAGATCACTCTCCAGAAGAACTTTGCTTCTATAGTAAAGCTACTACAGATATCGAATTCTTATTCCCATTCGGATGGGGCGAATTATGGGGTATCGCTGACAGAACAGATTATGACTTAACACAACATCAAAACGTATCAAAACAAGATATGTCTTATTTTGATGATGAAAAGAAAGAAAAATACATTCCATATGTAATTGAACCTTCACTTGGTGCAGACCGTGTTGTTCTTGCATTCCTTTGTGCGGCATATGATGAAGAAGAGTTGGAAGGCGGAGATGTACGTACTGTGCTTCATTTCCACCCAGCATTGGCGCCAGTTAAGATTGGTGTGCTTCCACTTTCTAAAAAATTAAACGAAGGTGCAGAAAAAGTATTTGCTGAATTATCAAAATATTACAACTGTGAATTCGATGACAGAGGAAATATCGGAAAACGTTACCGTCGTCAAGATGAAATCGGAACACCTTACTGCATTACATACGACTTCGAATCAGAAGAAGATGGAGCAGTAACAGTTCGTGATCGTGATACAATGCAACAAGAAAGAGTAAAAATTACAGACTTAAAAGCATATTTCGAAGAAAAATTCAGATTCTAATATAATTTAGAATAAAGAGAAGAATTTAAATTTACATTAAGAGAAAGGAGTTTAGTATGGAAAAGAAAAACTTGTGGACAGTTTACACTGATGAACAGCTTCAAGAGTTGGAAAAAGTATGCGACGGCTATAAAGCATATCTGGATGCTGGAAAAACTGAAAGAGAATGTGTCCGCGAAACAGTAAAACTTGCAAAAGCAGCAGGATATCGTGACCTGAATGAAGTAATCGCAAATGATGAAACATTAAAAGCAGGGGACTGTGTATATGCTGTTTGTATGGAAAAAGCAATCGCTTTATTCCAGATCGGTAGTGAAGCCTTAGAAAATGGTATGAACATTTTAGGGGCACACGTTGATTCTCCACGTATCGATTTGAAACAGAATCCATTGTATGAAAACACAGAATTTGCATATCTTGACACGCATTACTATGGCGGTATTAAAAAGTATCAATGGCTAACATGGCCACTTGCAATTCATGGTGTAGTTGTAAAAAAAGATGGTACTAAATTAGACATCGTAATTGGTGAAGATGAAAACGATCCTGTACTTGTAATTACGGATTTATTACCACATCTTGCAGCAGATCAGATGCAGCTTTCAGCAGTGAAACTGGTAGAAGGAGACAAGCTTGATTTGTTAATCGGAAGCAAGCCTTTAAAAGATACAGAAAAAGATGCTGTAAAAGCCAATATAATCGCTATTTTGAAAGATAAATACGGTATTGAAGAAGACGACTTTATTTCAGCAGAATTAGAAATCGTTCCAGCAGGAAAGGCCCGTGATTGTGGTATTGACCGCAGTATGATCCATGCTTACGGACAAGATGATAGAGTATGTGGTTATACATCATTACTGGCTATGTTAGAAGCAAAAGATGTAAAGAGAACAGCATGCTGTTTGTTAGTTGACAAAGAAGAAATCGGAAGCGTTGGCGCTACAGGTATGCAGTCTCGTTTCTTTGAAAACACAGTGGCAGAACTTGTAGACCGTACAGGTGATTATTCTGAATTGAAAGTTAGAAGAACATTGGCAAACTCAAAGATGTTATCTTCTGATGTAAGTGCTGCATTCGACCCAATGTTTGAAGGTGTATTTGAAAGAAAGAATTCAGCGTTCTTTGGAAAAGGTATCTGTTTTAACAAATACACAGGAAGCAGAGGAAAAAGCGGCTCAAACGATGCAAATCCGGAATATATTGCACATTTAAGAAATATTATGGATAGCAACAATGTTACTTACCAGACAGCAGAATTAGGCAAAGTAGATGTTGGCGGCGGCGGAACAATTGCTTACATCCTTGCTAACTATGGTATGGAAGTAATTGACAGTGGTGTTCCTGTATTAAGTATGCATGCGCCATGGGAAACAACAAGCAAAGCTGATGTTTACGAAGCGTACAGAGGCTACAAAGTATTCTTAAAAGAAGCATAAATCAGATATTATTTTGTGTATTATGAAGTGAAAAGATGGACGTAATGAAAAGAGTTTTATTACGTCCATTTTTTATATTTTACAGGAAAGTATCATAGAACTCATTTACTCCTGATAGTAGTTTTTTTAACAGGGGGAAAAGCCTTGACTAACACTATAAAAATGTATAAAATTACTAGTAGATAAGTGCGCGTGAATGCACTTTTTGGACAAGATGACGATATGTATTTGTGACAAATGTATTGTTATCCAATTTAAGAAAAATATTATTTAGGAGGTCGTTAAGACATGGCAAAATGGGTTTATATGTTCACTGAAGGTGACGCTAGCATGCGTAATACTCTTGGTGGTAAAGGTGCAAACCTTGCCGAAATGACAAAATTAGGTCTTCCAGTACCACAAGGTTTCACAATTACAACAGACGCATGTACACAATACTATGAAGATGGTCGTCAGATCAACGATGAAATTCAAGCTCAAATTAACGAAGCAATCGTTAAGATGGAAGAAATCACAGGAAAGAAATTTGGGGATTTAGAAAATCCATTACTCGTTTCTGTACGTTCAGGAGCTAGAGCTTCTATGCCAGGTATGATGGACACTATCTTGAATCTTGGTCTTAATGAAGAAGTAGTAGAAGTAGTTGCTAAAAAGACAGGCAATGAAAGATGGGCTCGTGACTGCTACAGAAGATTTATTCAAATGTATTCTGACGTAGTTATGGAAGTAGGTAAAAAATACTTCGAAGAACTCATTGATAAAATGAAAGAAGAAAGAGGCGTTACACAAGACGTTGATCTTACAGCAGAAGACTTAAAAGAATTAGCGAACCAATTCAAAGCTGAGTACAAAGCTAAAATTGGTAAAGACTTCCCTGATGATCCAAAGGAACAATTAATGGGAGCTGTAAAAGCGGTATTCCGCTCATGGGACAACCCACGTGCTAACGTTTACCGTCGTGATAACGATATCCCATATTCATGGGGAACAGCTGTTAACGTACAGGAAATGGCATTTGGTAACTGGTCAGATGAATCAGGTACAGGTGTTGCATTTACTCGTGATCCAGCTACAGGTGAAAAGAAACTTATGGGTGAATTCTTGATCAATGCTCAAGGTGAAGACGTAGTTGCTGGTGTTCGTACACCTCAACCAATCGCAGCATTACATGAAGTTATGCCAGAAGTATTCGAGCAATTCACAAACGTATGTAATATTCTTGAAACACACTATAGAGATATGCAAGACATGGAATTTACAATCCAAGATCGTAAATTATTCATGCTTCAGACTCGTAACGGTAAGAGAACAGCTCAGGCTGCTTTAAAGATTGCTTGTGACTTAGTTGACGAAGGAATGAGAACAGAAGAAGAAGCTGTTGCAATGATCGATCCTCGTAACTTAGATACATTATTACATCCTCAATTTGATGCAAAAGCATTAAAAGCTGCAACTCCAATGGGTAAAGGTCTTGGAGCTTCTCCAGGTGCTGCTTGTGGTAAAGTTGTATTTACAGCTGATGACGCTGTGGAATGGGCTGCAAAAGGAGAAAAAGTAGTTCTTGTTCGTCTTGAAACATCACCAGAAGATATCACAGGTATGAAAGCTGCCCAAGGTATCTTAACAGTTCGTGGTGGTATGACATCTCACGCTGCTGTAGTAGCTCGTGGTATGGGAACATGCTGTGTATCTGGTTGTGGCGATATCAACATGGACGAAGAAAACAAGAAATTCACATTAGCTGGTAAAACATTCGTAGAAGGTGATGAAATCTCTATCGATGGTACAACAGGTAACATCTACGATGGAATCATCCCAACAGTAGACGCTCAGATCGCTGGTGAATTCGGAAGAATCATGACTTGGGCAGATAAATTCAGAACATTAAAAGTTAGAACAAATGCAGATACTCCAGCAGATGCTAAGAAAGCACGTGAACTTGGAGCAGAAGGTATCGGTCTTTGCCGTACAGAGCACATGTTCTTTGAAGAAGACAGAATCGCTGCATTCCGTGAGATGATCTGTGCTGATACAGTAGAAGAAAGAGAAGCTGCTCTTGATAAGATCCTTCCATACCAACAAGGAGACTTCGAAGGATTATTTGAAGCGTTAGAAGGTAACCCAGTTACGATCCGTTTCTTAGACCCACCTCTTCACGAATTCGTTCCAACAGAAGAAGATGATATTAAGAAACTTGCTGATGCTCAAGGAAAATCAGTAGAAGATATCAAAGCAATCATCCAATCATTACATGAATTCAACCCAATGATGGGACACAGAGGTCTTCGTCTTGCTGTAACATATCCAGAAATCGCTAAGATGCAGACAAAAGCTGTTATCCGTGCAGCAATCAATGTACAAAAAGCTCACGCTGATTGGACAGTAAAACCAGAAATCATGATTCCACTTTCATGTGATGTAAAAGAATTAGGATATGTTAAAAAAGTAGTAGTAGCAACAGCTGATGCAGAAATCGCAGCAGCAGGAGTAGAATTAGAATACGAAGTTGGTACCATGATGGAAATCCCACGTGCTTGTCTTACAGCTGATGATATCGCAAAAGAAGCTGACTTCTTCTGCTTCGGTACAAACGACTTAACACAGATGACATATGGATTCTCTCGTGATGATGCTGGTAAGTTCTTAGATGCTTACTATGATACAAAGATCTTCGAAAACGATCCATTTGCTAAATTAGACCAGACAGGTGTAGGTAAATTAATGGAAATGGCTATTAAATTAGGAAAACCAGTAAATGAACACTTACACGTAGGTATCTGTGGAGAACACGGCGGAGACCCAAGCTCAGTAGAATTCTGTCATAAGATCGGATTAGACTATGTATCTTGCTCACCATTCCGTGTACCAATTGCAAGATTAGCTGCTGCACAGGCTGCTATCAACAACAAATAGTAATTGACAAAGCATGTGTGAAAAGGGAAACCAAATTATCCTCTTTCACTTGCTGAAACAAAAATAAATTGACCTTGTAGGGCAAACGCCCTATGAGGTCTTTTTTTTACGCAGAAAGCGGAGAAACCTTGAAAATAAAGGGTTTTTAATGATAAAA
>JBGVGF010000081.1:0-5162 GCA_045121495.1 Faecalimonas sp. | reverse complement strand
GATGCATTTTCCACTAAATACGGAACACAACTATAATTTACTTCTGGCAACTGCAAATATTCAATCATCTTTCTGATTTTATCACAGTCAGGAATTTGATTATACTCTTCAAATATGTTCTTCAAATAACTAACTGCCTGTGTATCAAGTTCAACGCATACATCAATATAATAATCCGATCTACCAGTTCTAAGCATTTCTTTGTAAATCTCTGAATTAACTGCATAATATCTGTTTGCGGAACCTATATTTATTATCGCAAAATCATTATCATAGTTGGAATGCAACACTTCTGGCAATTCTGTGCCTTCGTCTTCCGAAAAAACGACAAAAGTGCAATCCTTTAGTTCTTCATAAAAATGTTGAAAACAAGCCATATGTTCCGTTAAATTTTTACATAGGAACATTTCGTTAATCGCCCCTTTTACATCTTCAGGTATATTCATATTTTCTTGTATGATTATTAAAGAAGTAAATAACCACACATTCCTTTCTTTTTTGTACTGTGCCATAGTACATTCAGATACTGTGAACTTTTGATTTTATCCTGTAACTTTGACTATTCATAGCTAATTTCCAAATGAAGCCATATATCTATAGTATACTCTGTCAAATATTTCAAACAATATATTCTCTTTTAATCTTTTACAACCCAACTGCCAGCCTTCTTGGAACCTTCTCGTTCCAGTTTACCAGCTTCCGTCAGTTCTTTAATTGCTCTCTGAACGGTACTTCTTGACAATGATGTTTTTGCAATCATTTCCTTCTGTGTAATCGAAGGATTATTGCGCAGTATATTAAGCAGTACCTTTTGATTTTCTGTTAAAGCTTCATTTAATGCCTCATTTAAAGCTTCATTGTTTGGTGCTTTATAATTCAAATTAGGGAGCTTTACCGTAAACTCTACACGATTGGAACGGAATGTTGGTTCCTTACCATCTTTGTAGTTTGCAGCATTTTTATATGCAGTACAAATTTTACCCAAACCACTGCCTTGACGCTCCATATATCCGAGACGAGCAAAAATGTCTGCAAGAATAGGATTCCTTCGGGTAGATGGGATATCATCAATGTCACGTTCCTGAATCTGTGTTCCATCAGGCATTCCACCTGGTGAATAGATTACAAGGCGGTCATCAAACATATCCACATGAACTTCGCTGCCATTAATTAAATAATCTCTGTGGATCAACGCATTAACCAAAGCTTCAAAAACACTTCGCTCGCAATAATCCGGCATTTCAATTCTGGAATCAGAAGTTTTCTTCCAAAGCGTTTTCATATTACGCTTTACAAAACTCATACCTTCATTCAAAAGAATGATAAGACTGCCTGTGTACTCGGCACTGTCTAATGCGTCAACCTGTCCACCACTTTTGTCCAGTCCATTCCATCTTGTGCAGAACAGCCGAGACCATCGAATCGGCGCATCATCAGCAAGCAATGCTCCCGCATTAGTAAGATGTCCTTGTGCATCTCGAACACCAAAAGACTCAAAACTTTTCTCAGTCATACTGTTTCCAGTCCAGGATTTATAACGTTCTCTGAGTTTGCTGAATGAGAAGTCCTCATAGTTATACGGGGACATCAGAGAATCATACGACGAATTTCTGCCACGCATGACCAAACGCTTTAATTCAGTCGCATCAGCAACAACACTTTCATTTCCAATGCGGATGTATGCTTCTGTTACACCGTCACCAGTATAGTAATATGGTGTTTCATCTCCCGCTGGAATTTGAAGTAGCAAAAGGTCTTTTCCATCTTCAGTTTTATGAAGATTCATCACCACTTCTGGAAATGGAGAAATTCTTTCTTTGATTTTCTGGCTGATAAACTCTGAATCTGATTTAATATCTTCCAGACCAACAATTTCCTCATCGTTGGCAATACCAAAAATCAAAACTCCACCTACTGTATTAGCAAAGGCACTGACACTCTTAAGCCAGCTTTTCACTTTCTTTCGTTCGACCGCCTGTTTTTTATCATATTCTGTTGCTTCTCCAAGAAGATCTATTATCCTCATGCGCATCCTCCCTTCATGCTAAATTGGACGTTTCCGCAACAATAGTATTATAACTATATAAAATCCAATTTATTGAACTGTTAAGTCAATTTTTTATTTTCAATCCGAAACTCCTTTTGTGGATTACGATCATTTTTTCAGTTCGACAAACTGAATTTTATAGGTGTGCGATTACTCTTAATCTCCGATAATCAGCAATCCATTCCTTTCCATTCCATTCTTTATTACTCCCACAAATTCACCTAAGCCATAACAAATATTTTTATTTTTTTGATAACAGGTTTGAAAAATATTGCGCTGCAATTGAGTATTCAATATCGTCTTCTATGTACATGACGATTGGATTATCTTCCTCATCTTCCACAACCTCGTAGAGCATAAAGCTCTTAGAAAAATCTAATTGCTTTTCTTCCTTCAGTGGAAGTAATGCAAAATATTTTTTGTGATTCACCTCAAAATATGAATAAACTCCACAATCCACGCTAGTTCCATCCTGATACGGGAGTGTTACAACAATATCTTCTAATTTTTTCCCCATAAAATCCATACTTCACTTACCAAATCCTTTTCTTATTTTTCCTATATTAACACTTGAAAAATTTTCTCAATTCGTATTATAGCATTTTACAAAAGAAAAAGGAATCGGCATAGTAAAAGCTCCCCAGACTATGACGATTCCTTGAAAATGCAATATAGTGCTCATGACAAATTGTCTGGGCACTATAATTGTTATTAAATATAAAGTTTGTTCTCTTTTCTCTCAGAACAGCTTTTCTTCATCTTCTGTCCTGCAATAATACTCAGCAGTTTGCTGTAATGTCTTGCATTCTTTGGACATACAGAAACGCAATGCATGCAGGAAATGCATTTTTCCTTATCTGTTTTTCTTGGATTTTCTTTTGGAATCGCTCCAGTCGGACATTCTTTGGCACAAATCCCACAAGAAATACATTTTTTATTTGCTGCTGGTTTCATTGGAACTCCATTGTATGCTCTATATTCATGACTTCCCGGAAGTTTCAATTCTCCTTCAACACCAGCATTGACAAATTTTTCTTTGATTTCTTTTGCAAATCCCATCAGTACTTTTTCATCTTCCTGATCCGGACGTCCTGTCGCAAACTGATGCATCAAAGAATGTTCTGCCACAGCTTCCATCCCTGCCATACAGGAAAATCCAGCTTCTGCAAGCACATCTTCCAGCTCTGTCAGAGTATCATCTATCTCTCTGTTTCCAAAAACAGCAATCAAAACAGCTTTTGCGCCATTTCCCTGGATTTTCTTCAACTCATCCATCATGACAGAAGGTACTCTGCCTCCATAAGATGGTACTGCAATCAAACACAAATCTTCTGCTTTAAAACAGGTCTGTTTCAGTTTTTCAGGGTGTTTGATCATATCCAGTTTGATTGCCGATTCGCCAATTCCATCAGCAACAATATCAGCAACTTTCTTTGTCCCACCTGTAGGACTGAAATAAATTTCATATAAGCTCATATCATCATTCCTTCTTCTATGGTTTATCTTCGCTGACCATTATAGCAAAGCCGCCAGTTGAAAACAATCAAACATAGGAATGGTATTAGTTCATTCAAATATAAGTTTTTCATACAAAGACAGCGATGACTTGACCTATCGCCAGATCACCGCTGCTACAAGACTATTCTATATAAAATTCTCGACAATATATATTCGATTCGCTTCATTATCCCAAAAGAAAATGATTTCACTATTATCTTCCTTAGAAGTATGCCAGGAACTACAATTTGAATAATTCGGTCTATATTCGATAGGCACCACAATTTCATCAAGCCATGCTTCAGCTGCTTCACTGACATTTGAATAATAGTTTGTGCTACGTTCTACTGATGACCACGCAAACATCAGGTCGATGTAATCCTCATATTTATAAGAAAAGACGTGATAGCGAATGCCGTCACCATGAAAACTTGCTCCAGAGTCATTTTCATAGACCTCAGATAATCGTGCTTTCCAAGGGAGCGATATTCCCCAATTAGCTTTCAAAGTAGATGAATAGGCTGGAAGCAGCATAGAAATGCCGACTACCGACAGAATAATCAGTATAGCAAAGACAATTAGCCATTTTTTCTTAGTCAAGGCAATCACTCCTTAGAAAGTAAATTATTTTATTTCATTATTTCAATAGCCATATGGAAACTGAATTTGCTGTCGTACTTCTTCGGTAGCATAAATCCACCATTTGTCATTCATATAAATTTCAATAGTACCTTCTTGTGAACCATATTGATACCCATATCCAGCACCAAAGTTAGATTCATTATCTTTCGTTGGCTTTTCTGTACCATCTACTGTTGATGTTATTTCTCCGTCCATTATTCCACATTCTCTATCATTTGTCGCTTCATAACCTGTTGTCAAATACAACTCGCCGTTTACCATAACCATCGGAATCATCGCCCATTTCTCTGATTCTTCATTTGCTTCTTGAATGACTTTGATACTATAAACTTCTGTTATCTGTGCCGGATAACTTTCTGCTATTGATCCATCGTATGTGATTTCAATAATGTCTCCGGCTTCTGGTTCTAATGATGGATCAAGGTTCTTCATTGGAACAATGATTTGGTCTGAACTTTTTAATTCTTGACTTCCCTCTATTGGTTCTACCAAATAATAACTATCGTAGATATCAAGAATAATTGCCTGAAACGTTATATTTTGCGAATTACCAATTTGGGTTGGTTTAATCCACTGACCTGTTTCTTCATCCTTTTCCAAAACAATTTCATATCCACCACCTGTGCAATTGAAATAAATTTCTGTATCATCTGGCGAAATTTCTAATACATATGTACTCTTTGCTCCTAATGAGCTGTTGATGCCTCCAAAGGTAGAATAAAATGTAAGGTAGTGCGGTTTTACCCCTCCACCATTGTCCTTAAAACCTCTGATATATCCCACGGATGTAGGAACTCCTACATTCATCGTTATTGCGGTTCCATCTTCTGAAACAGCATAATCAAATAATACTACATCAGTTCTTTTCTGAAAGCCTGTACCAACTAAGAAACCGCCTATTAAAATGCAGATAATTGTAATCACCGCAATAATTTTCTTTTTCAATAGTGCACCTCCGTTGTGTTTATGTAATAAG
>JBGVGF010000080.1:0-2449 GCA_045121495.1 Faecalimonas sp. | reverse complement strand
GATTAAGGACAGAGAGGAGAATAGTATGAGTACAACTTATGAAATTTATAAATTTGCGAAACCAACCTTAAAAGAATTATCAATCGTAGATTACTATTCTGACTATGATGTTTTTAGTATTTTAGATGAAGATGGCGACAGCACAGGTGAGTTTATAAGTTTGTTTAGGATTGATGATAAATCTGTTAGCAATATTGTAGACAGCAGATTTGTCAGAAAGTTGGAACTACCGGAATTTGTTACAGATTATGATAGATTGTATGAATATATTGGATTTGATAAAGAGGCTATAAAGAAAAAACAGGTTCATATTGAATGTAGCGATGGATGGTATATGGATTTTACAGATGGTACTAAAACGAAAAGCGTAAGGATAGAAGAGCTGGACAAATTTAAAAATAAAGTAAATGTAAAATGTGTGGCTATTAAGATGGAATCTTTGTGGGATAGCGATGAGGTGTTTGTTTATCCTGATAAGAAAAGAGTGTTGAAATATATACCAGGAATTGATGAATATAGATATGTACCGATAACAAATGTGATACTCTCTAAGGCTGAAATTCCCTTTTTGATATTTGAGAGAAATAAAGGTAAGTGCTTTATTCAAAAGTGCTGATAATATGAAGGAGTGATACCGAATGATTCATATATATACAGAGAAAAAAGAGTCAAAAGATTGGATTCTTCAAAACGACCTGTATTTCAATTTGAATACAGGTAATGAGGAAATGTCCGAAAATGAAATAAATCTCATTCAGCAGGTGGATGAGGCAAAACTGACACCAGATAAGCATATTGAAACAAAGTATGGATTAGGTACAATCCGTAATTTGTCATCCGGATGCAAGACATTACTCAATATTATAAAACATCCTGATAAAGTGGTGTGCGTAGAGGAATGTGGTCCAAATGTGCTTAAAATTATTTTTGCGATGGATAATATAAAGATTTATATGTCAAGGCCATCCTTTGCAGATATTCCGGACGATGCGAAAATCAGGTTCAATGATTCAGATGTAGTAATTGGAAGCAAAGGATATAATGCTTGGTGGAGCAAGGAGTATGAAAGGAGAGAAGCAGATGATTTATAAGAATATTGCGTTTAAAGCAGATCCGTTTTCATACGATTTAGTGTTTGATGATAGAATAACTCTCGTTGGTGGGGATAGTGGTACAGGTAAAACTGTTCTTTATGAAATGTTAGAAGACCTAAGATTAACTGACGAGTATAAGGCTATTAAATTGTTCAATTACAAATCAGATAATCTTTTAGAAACGATAAAGCAGTGTAGAGATAGTTTCATAGTAATTGATAATGCAGATATTTTGATTGATGATGATATCAGGAGATTCATTAATTTTGAATCATCAAATCAATATATGCTTTTCTTAAGAAATTGTGATGGACTCAATGTATCGGATAAGAGTTTTAAAGTGTTAAAGCTTGATAATAACAGGATAACACTGGAAGAGGAGTTGTGATATGAAATATTTATGGACAGAAGACACAGGCGCTGGACTTCACTTCTGGAAATTGATTAATCAAATTTTCTTCGATAATGAGCTTGCAATTGAAAGTAAAGGAAGTAATCAGGGAATCCTGAATGCACTGTCAGATCTAGAGATTAAAAAGGGAGACGAGTATTACATTGCATTTGATTATGTGGTAGACAATCAGGATATTCGTAACAAATATCGTATGCTGAAATCAATAGCAGAAAAATCAGAAGGGAAGGTTGTAATTCTCGATATGATTTGTTTTGAATACTTGATTCTTACCTTTGACAAGCTGGTGCCATGGACGGGAACTGGTAAGGCAGATAAAATCAAGATTCGTGATGACATTCTATCAGCTATTGAGGACCATAGAATCAATTTGTCAAAGATTGATGACGAGAAGACCTTACAGTACTTAGCAGGTTTTAAGAGATATTCTACAGAGCGAGTGATGAAATCATTGGTAGGTGAACTTACAGAAAATGAAAAGTGGTCTGTCAAAGGTTCGCTTATGGGCGAGTGCTGGTACAAGGATTGTTGCATATCTGAGCATCCGGATAATCTAAGGTGTGGTGAGCCGGAGGTTGAAGATGGAAGTGAGAAGATGAGAATGTTGATACAGTCGGAAAGTGTGCAGAAAGTATTGAATCAAATCTAATGTTTTGGTAAATTACGCAAAAGCGGTACTATTGTGTAGTACCACAAAATTTCCGGTTGCCAAAATATCTATTTCGTATTATTATTTTTATAGGTGAACTTGCAAACCAACAGACGATTATTCTTTGAATAGTCAAATGACCTGCAAGCCACCGGAACTACACACAATAATGAAAAAAATAGCTGGTACTGGATTGGTACTAAAAGTGTGTGAAACGAAAAATAATGTGTGGAAAAACCGCTATTTTCGAAACTATACAGTATAGAAAACAAACCAAAACGAATTTGAATAGTA
>JBGVGF010000079.1:0-2202 GCA_045121495.1 Faecalimonas sp. | reverse complement strand
AAAATCGTTACCGAATCTAATCCACTGTTGCTTAACCAATATTCCATTCTTTCATATTGTCCCAACCACTCCGATTCATTTGCATTAAAATCATCATAAGAAAACTCTTGTCCATTGATTTCATAAATCCATCCTCCATTTTTTCTATGGTAGTGTCAAAACTACCTGTCTTTTTTATTTAAAATTTCTTTAAAAACTTTGATTTTTCGGAGATTTGCAAATAAAAAGAGCATTGACCTCCATTTTTGTGTATAATATCAGCGACCAAACATCTAAAATACAAAGGAGACAATGCTCATGGATATTATACTTTATTTAATTCAAATAATTCAAGACCTTTACCAACAAAACTGCTGGCTTATTAACTTTATCTGCAGATATATTCCCCTCAAGCAATGGGCTTTTGATGATTCCCATTCCCCTAAGTATCAAAAATTTAAGATTGATCAGCTTCCTCTTATCACTGACTTCCGACAGGATTGGACTTACAAAGATCTCATTCCTTACTTTGAAAAACGTTATGGTAAGACTGTTACACCTATTCGTCGTCACTCAGGGTGTGATATCTCCGATGACTGCTGTTGCCCTCGTTGTGGTGCACCTAAAATCTATCTCTATAAGAACAATGGCTCCAAAGGTCAGCTCCTCTGCAAGGTCTGCGACGCACGCTTTTCACAGGATGTAAGTCGATACTCTTCTGTAAAGCTTCGCTGTCCTCATTGTGGTAATGCTCTGGTTCCTAAGAAAGACCGTAAATTCTTCATCGTACATAAATGTGTAAACAAGAATTGCCCTTATTATCTTCATCAACTTAAAAAAGTTGATAAAGAGGATTTGAAAGATCCTCATGGTAAAAACAAATATAAACTACACTATATCTACCGTGAATTCACCGTAGATTTCTTTCGCATGGATTTAAATTCCCTTCCTAAGAATGCCTCTTCCTTGAAATTCAGTAAGTTTGACGCTCATACCATGTCTTTATGCCTTACTTTGCATGTGAATCTTGGATTATCTCTAAGAAAAACTTCTCAGGCTCTCAAAGACCTATATAACATCTCCATCTCTCATCAGCAGATTGCCAACTACTGTAAAACAGCCGCCATCTGTATTAAACCTTTTGTAGACAACTACAATTACAAACCTAGTAATACATTCGCAGCTGATGAAACTTATATCAAGATTCGTGGTGTTAAAGCTTACATCTGGTTCATTATGGATGCTGCCAGCCGGTCTATCCTTGGATATCAAGTATCTGATAATCGAAGTGTCGGTCCTTGTATCCTCACCATGCGAATGGCTTTTCGCCAGTTCACAGAACTTCCTAAAAACTTCCGCTTTATTGCCGACGGATACAGTGCTTATCCCCTTGCTGCACTTCAATTCGCACAGGAATTTGGCGATGCTTTCAAGTTCAGTATCACACAGGTCATTGGACTTACCAATGATGATGCAGTATCTAAAGAATTCCGTCCATTCAAACAGATGATTGAACGATTAAACCGCACTTACAAGGCTTCCTACCGAACTACAAATGGATTCGATAACATCGATGGTGCGAATTATGATCTAGCTCTTTGGGTTGCCTATTACAACTTCCTCCGCCCACATAAGAACAATGGCTATAAAGTTCTTAACCAAGTAGATATGCTGCAAAATGCTGATAACATGCCGGGAAAATGGCAATTACTCATCTTTCTAGGTCAACAAACCATCCTGAAGATGCAAGCCGAAGGCTCTGTCTGTTCTTAGATTCCAAGCCAGAGGTAACAAAACCAGCCACCAGAAGCACAGCTTCTGGCGTGCCCTTGATAACACGAAAAAGGAATGCTACAATGCTGTGACTACGACCGAAGACGCTGTCTGTTCTTGAGTTCTTCGCCGTCGGTAAGACGTTCAGAGCATTACTTTTTCGTGCTGTCAAGGGTGGTGTCCACCTTTCAAAAAACTAAATATCTGCAATTATCAAGATTCATTTGAATCTTTTTTCTTTAGTAATGTTTTTTCATAACTTATTTGACACTACCCGCTTCTTTTGTAAAATACCATAATACATACTATCAAAAATGTCCCAAGTTTTTTCTAACTTCATAGTCTTTCCTACATTTATTCGATAATTTTTCCAATATCTGGATTTTCCTTCAGATAATCATAGTCTTGTTGCCACGGATTTCCTGACCAAGTGAAAGCAGTTGATTCTTT
>JBGVGF010000078.1:0-11977 GCA_045121495.1 Faecalimonas sp. | reverse complement strand
GCCTTTAATCCATCGTGAATATCTTTAGTGTTCTGTCCATCCAGATATGTGACAACTCGAAATCCCAGTTTCCTATATTTATCCTTTGCTGTTTCATATTCTTCTTTTGATGAAAAATCGTTTTTCCAAAGATAATAGGTTGGTTTACTCAAGTGTTATCACATCCCCTCTGCCTTATCGTTATTTTATGAAGTCCTGTTTCCATTGTTGCAAGTCCCATTTGCAGCTTTATCGATTAGCCGAGATTCCAGTTTCGTTGGCGAACGGTCTTTCACGTTCCTCTTATGGAGTGATCCATAACTCGCCGTTTTAGTGCCGAGCCTCCCCGATGAGTTTCACATCTTAGAAGTGAGTGTCATTATATGCTTACCTCAGATTCCGGTTTCTCTGATTTTCAAGGTTCGGAAGTAATTTTTGCTCTTTTGATAAGGCGAGGATAACACGGATTTTTGAGGTGTCTTGGATATTCACGGCGATTGCAATTTGGCAATGACCAAGGGGTGAGAAATTGCAAATTTGCAATTGTGATAAAGCATTGGTCAGAGTATAATGAAGGAAATGAGTGATATCGGAGGTAATTATGGCTTTTGATTTTAAGAAAGAATACAAAGAATTTTATATGCCGAAAAACAAGCCAGCGATTGTAAATGTCCCAAAGGCTAATTACATTGCTGTCAGAGGTAAAGGCAATCCGAATGAAGAAGGCGGTGCATATCAGCAGGCAATTAGTGTGTTGTATGCCGTTGCGTATACATTAAAAATGAGTTACAAAACAGACTATAAAATTGAAGGCTTTTTTGAATATGTGGTTCCACCGCTGGAAGGTTTTTGGTGGCAGGACGATGCCCAGGGCGTGGATTATGCAAATAAAGATGCTTTCAACTGGATCTCAGTTATTCGATTACCAGACTTTGTTACGAAAGAAAATTTTGCTTGGGCAGTAGAAATAGCAACGAAAAAGAAGAAATTGGATTGCTCATCAGCAGAATATCTTACGATTGATGAAGGATTGTGTGTTCAGATTATGCACTTTGGACCATTTGATGATGAGCCAGCAACTGTTGCACTTATGGATGATTATTTAGAACAGAATGGCTATGTAAATGATATGGTTAATGGTAGATTGCATCACGAGATTTATATGTCTGATGCGAGAAAAGTTGCTCCGGAAAAATGGAAAACAGTCATTAGACACCCGATTAAAAAAGTATAAAATTAATTTTCAATTTTAAGGAGGCTAATATGGCTTCAAGTAAAGAATATTTAAATTTTGTATTAGAACAGTTATCTGAATTAGATGAAGTAACATATAGGGCGATGATGGGCGAGTATATCATTTATTATCGTGGAAAAATTATTGGTGGTATATATGATGACAGATTTCTTGTAAAACCTATTAAATCGGTCATTTCACTTATGCCAGATGCAACCTATGAATTGCCTTATGATGGTGCAAAAGAAATGTTGTTGGTTGATTATATTGATGATAAAAATTTTTTGGCACAACTATTTAATGCTATGTATGATGAACTACCAATGTCAAAGAAAAAGAAAGTTTGAATCATGAGGTGCGTTTTATGCAGAACATAATTGCAATGTTAACAGCAAAAGATGATAAATATGCTTGCGCTATTGCTGATAAAATAATATCCGAAAGTCAAGATTCTGATGAATGGTATGAATACTTTGATGTGTTTGCGTCTCTGCTTAACCATCCAAAATCATTAGTAAGAAATCGTGTGTTGTATATTCTTGCAGCCAATGCTAAATGGGACGATGAGAACCGTTTTGATGGGATAATATCAAATTATCTTTCGCACATTACGGATGAAAAACCAATTACTGCAAGACAATGCATAAAGGCTCTTGCGCAGGTGGGTTTAGACAAACCACAATATATTCAGAGAATATTGAACTGTTTTCAAAAAGCAGATTTATTGAAATATAAAGATAGTATGCGTCCATTGATTGCAAAGGATATGGCAGAAGTTGAACAAGTATTGAGGAGATTCGAGAAATGAAGATAAAGAATCCTATGTTGGTAGTAACGGATATTGATAAATCCGTGGAATTTTATAAAAAAGTATTGGGACTTCATGTGATTATGGACTTTGGGGAAAATAAGACTTTGACTGGTGGTTTGGTATTGCAGACTCTTGAAACATGGAAAGAATTTATTGGCACAGACGATATCTCCTTTGGCTGCAACAACTGTGAAGTATATTTTGAAGAGGATAACTTTGATCAATTTATTGATAGGTTGAAACAGTGTGATGTGAAATGTGTTCATTCTATCAAGGAACATTCATGGGGACAGCGTGTGGTTCGAATTTATGACCCTGATAAACATATCATTGAAATTGGGGAAAACATTAAAATAGTTTGTAAACGTTTCTTAGATAGTGGAATGACACCCGAGCAAGTGGCAGAACGAATGGATGTTCCAATGAAATTTGTAAATGCTTGTATGCGTTAAACTTTAAGTTGGAAAAAAGAATTTTAGAATAAATATGTTAGGAGGGTCCAATCTATGAAATCATTGCCAGCAGATAACATTCATCAAAGATTATGTGATCTTCGTAATGGGACTGGGAAATCACAAAAGGAAGTTGCAGATGAATTAAACATTCAGGCATCTGTATTAAGCCGAATTGAACGAGGAGAAACAAAATCGGTCAGCCACGATTTAGTTATAAAGTTTGCAGAATACTATAATGTTTCGACAGATTATTTACTCTGTATATCAGATATTCGTATTAGAAGAAATGTGGAACTGGAAGAATTGGGATTAACCAATAAGGCCCTGCTCCAGTTGTTACAAAGGAATGTGAATGGAGATGTTCTGAGTAGATTGTTGGAACATCGTCATTTTCCGCAACTAATTGATACGGTTAATTCTTATTTTACAGAAGAACATAATGCTGGATTCGCAAACAGAAATGCTGTCATAGATATGGGAACGGCAAGTTTAAAAGAACTGATCAAAGATAATCCGGAGTGCAAAACAGAAACTCAACATGGGATTCGTGAAATCAATGCACAAAAGATTACTGGAACAGAGGCAGATATAGAGAAAATAAAAAGTATTTTTCTTGTAATTTTAAAAGATATCAAGAAAGAATTTGATATTCCATTATCGGATGTTAGTACAGAAGAATTGCAAAAACAATTGGCTAATATGCGAAAACAGGCACTATTTCAGAAAAAGAAAAATCCGAAGTTTAATGAAACTAATATGGCCAAACTTGTTATGAATATGTTTCAGAATATGGGAATGGATTTGGATGAGTATGAGCAGGAATTGTTCCAGAAGATGATGGTACATATGTTACAGAGGAAAAGATAGGAGATTAAAATGGGGTTATTTGATAAATTATTTAAGAAAAAAGAAACAAAACATGGTATATCAGAAAGACAAGTTGAAATAGAAAAACCAATAGAACAAATGACTTTTCAAAAGGTGCAACCTGTAATAAAAGAGCAAATCAAAAGGGGCCATATTGGTACATATAAAAAGCAAGTAGATTATGATACAGTTAAAGAATTGAAAGAACGTTATATTGCTTTCGATGTGGAAACAACTGGATTAAGCCCGATGAATGATAAAATAATCGAAGTAGCTGCTGTTTTGTTTGAAAATGGAGAAATTACTCAAAGCTATACTTCGTTAGTAAATCCAGAGGTGTTTGTACCATACAGTGCGACTGCCATTAATCACATTACAAATGAAATGGTAAAAGACGCACCGAAAGAATGTATTGTGTATGCAGAATTAGTAGACTTTCTAGGAGATGCTTTAAAACAGCAAACTACTATATGTGCACATAATGCGTCTTTTGACATGAATTTTCTTTCAGAAACATTAATGCGTCTTGGATATGATGGGAAAATTTCTTATGTAGATACACTTTCACTTTCTCGTAGTTTGATCAAAGGGTTGCATAACTATAAACAAGATACAGTTGCTATGTATTTTGACCTTGTAAATAATCAATCTCATAGGGCTGTTACAGATGCAGAAATATGTGGGGAAATTCTTTGGAACTTACTGCAAATAGAAGAAAAAGAGGAAGAAAAAAGATTAAGAAACTTAGAAAAAAATAAACCATGTGACGAAGAAATGGAGATATGTGCTTACATTCAGAATTGCATCATGAAAAATGGTGGTGATTCTAAATGGTTAGGGTTTTATAAAAACAGTAGCAATTACGTTGATGTAAGTTACCTATATTCTATTTTGAAATTTAAATGTGCCAAAAAGGGAAAATACATTATTGTTGAAAAGTCAAGTGTTGGAAAACTAAATTGTAATATAGAGCCATGTACAATGAGTGAAGGTGGTTCGGATTATGTAAGAGTATATTTCAATAGTCCGTTCGAATTGGAGCCGTTGGAATCATATTTATTTAGCATTTATGCGAAATGTCGTAAGTCAGCATTGGATTATTTTAAATATAATAAGCGATATGAAGCAGAACATAAAAACAGTCCAGCTATGTTAAACCATCTTTCTGATATGGATGTTGCAGCGTTGCTTGAAAGTGCTGAAAAGAGAAAATTGACGGAGAAAGTTGTTTCGGAAACCGTAGAGAATTCTAATGATAAATCTCGAATCTCTAGAGAGGATATCACTATTCAGCCTATTCATAATAGAGTTCCATTATCTGGTATTCGCAATAAAAATAATTGGGAAAAGGGCTATGATGAAGGATATCCATTCTGGGAAAAAGGAGATAATCTCCGTAAAGAGGGAAATGTAGAAGATGCAATCAAACTGTTTGAACAGGCAAGATATAATGGCTATGATGCTCCGGTTCTTTATGACTCTTATGCAATGGCATATCATAAACTGAAAGACTATGCAAATGAAATAGATATTTTAGATGAAGGCATTGTTCGTGAAAGAAAAAATGGAATAAATGTTAGTCGTTTAGAAGCTCGACGAGAGAAAGCAATACAATTGCTATATAAACAGCAAGAGGCTGAGAAAAAGAAATTAGAAAAAGAACAGATAAAAAATGAAAATATTAAAATTATTTCTGAGACTTCTACGAAAACAACAGGGCGTGCTATTTTGCAATTGACGGATGATATGACTTTAATCAAACGATATGATACTATTGCACAAGCTGTACGTGAAACCGGTGTAAATTCCAAGAGTATACGAGATGCTGCAAAAGGTGTTCAGAAGCATGCAGGTGGTTATGTTTGGAAGTATGCTGATGAAATTAGCGATTGAACTGTTGTTGCAAATACGTTATAATTCAATATGGTTGTGCTATAGAAACTTGAGATGCCCATAGCCCATAGGAGTTCATGCGTGGACTCCTATTTTATTTTGTGAAAAGAAGTTAAAAATACATAGTATATTGATTTTTTTAAGCGAAAGTAGTATGATTATTCATACAAGTCATACTTTTGGAGGCGCTTATGGAAGTTAACGATGGAAAATATGCATGGATGGTTAAAATAGGAGAAAAAGGTCAATTCGTTATCCCAAAAGAAGCAAGAAATTTATTTGATCTTCAGCCAGGAATGGAAATTTTAGTTTTAGGTGATGAAAAAAGAGGTTTGGCGATCTTGCCAAAAGAAATGCAAAAAGAATATATTGCAAGGATTTTTTCAGAAATGGATTCCTAAAGGATGGTGAGTTAATATGAGCAAAATCGTTTTCTTTTGTATTCCAGCGCACGGGCATACAAATCCAACGTTGGGAGTTGTGTGTGAATTGATCAGTAGAGGGCATCAGGTTTTTTATTACTCCTACAATATGATGCGTGACAAAATTGAATCCACAGGTGCTGTTTTTGTGTCTTGTGATGAATATGACCAGGAACAACGATTAGATGCGAAAGACGGAGCCCGAATAGGAAAAGATTTGGCTTTTTCAACACAGATATTGGTGGATACTACATTAGCTCTGGATGATGCAGTGTGCGAACATATGAAAGAATTAAAACCAGATTGTATCGTTGCGGATTCCATGGCTGTATGGGGAAAGGCTGTGGCACTAAAACTTGGGATTCCTTTTGTCTCTTCAACGACAACCTTTGCTTTTAATCAACATTCAGCAAAGATAATGAAGCAAAGTCCAGGACAGATATTTGGTATGATCTTCTCAATGTCGAAAATCAATAAAAACATCAAACGTTTACAAGATAAAGGTTATCCTGTAAAAAGCGTTCTCGATATTATTCAAAATGACAACAATACAGATACGATCGTATATACATCTCCAGAATTTCAACCATGTTCCCAAACATTTTCGGATAAATATGTTTTTGTAGGGCCATCAATACGACCTGTTGAAAATGTGATTGAGAAGAAGTCGGATAAATTAATTTATATATCAATGGGAACAGTCATTAATGATTCCGTAGAGTTTTACAAAAAATGTATAGAAGCATTTGCCAATACAAAGTATCAGGTTATCATGTCAGTTGGCAATTTGATAAATATTGAAGACTTAGGTGCTATACCGGATAATATTACGATTTCGAGGTTTGTAGATCAGATAGCTGTATTAAGTCAGGCGGATGTATTCCTTACCCACTGTGGTATGAATAGTGTCAATGAAAGTTTATATTATAAGGTTCCACTTGTGATGTTTCCGCAAACATCTGAACAAGACGGCGTGGCCACAAGGGTAGAACAACTTGGTGCGGGTGTCAGATTGAAGAATATAAATGTTAAATCTATTAGGACGACAATTGAAAATGTACTAAATACAAAATCTTATTATGAACAGGCGTCAAAAATTTCTCAGGGATTCCGTAAATGTACTGGTGCAAAAGGTGCCGCAGATAAAATTGAAAAAATGTGCAAATGAATTAAAATCAACATCTAAATGAGAAAATGTCAAATTTAGATGTTGATTTTTTGCTGGAAATGGATATAATAGATTATGAAAGGAAGGGTTTAAACTATGTTGATACAATTTAATTTTAAAAATTTCAAATCATTTCGTGATGAGGCTACGCTGGATTTGTCCGCAGCAAAAATGACAGAATTTTCAAATCGTGTTACATCCGTGGGTAATGAAAAAATTTTACCTGTAGCTGCTGTATATGGTGCAAATGCAAGTGGAAAATCTAATGTTTATGGTGCATTTGAATATATGAGCGAGTATGTAGTTCACTCTTTCAAATATGGAGATGAAGAAAAAGACTTTGATGATATCAAACCACTTCCATTCCTTTTTGATATATCTTCCGAAAATGCAGATACAAGCTTTGAAGTATACTTCACGGTTCCGGGTGATAAAACTGAGAAATGTTACAATTACGGTTTCTGCATTGGAAAAACTGGTGTTACAGAAGAATGGTTGAACTACAAGGCTAAGACAGCTCGTAAGTATTCTACTATATTTTATAGAGATGAAGAAACTTTAGATTTAGCAGGTATTCCAAAAACAAGCAGAGAAAATATAGAAATCGCATTAGAAAAACAGGTTCTTATTGTTTCATTAGGAGCTAAATTAAAAATAGCTAAATGTAAACTTGTAAGAGATTGGTTTTTAAACAATGAATTTGCAGATTTTGGTGATGTTGTAACAAACTTCTTTATGTCTCGTGTTCTTCCTACGGGCTTTATCGAAGACGAAAAAATTAGAGAAAATGTTGTAAAATACTTCTCTTCTTTTGACGAAACAATAAAGGGATTTGAGGTTACAAAACTTCCAGTACAGGAAGATTCTAAAGAAGAAAAATATTTGATAGATGCACTTCATAAAAAAATTGGATCTGAAGATATGGCAAAAATTCCACTTGCACATGAATCAGCAGGTACTTTAAAAATGTTTGCACTCTATCCAGAATTACAGGATGTATTGCAAAATGGTGGGGTATTCTTTATTGACGAGTTAAATGCCAGACTACACCCACTTCTTGTTCGCAACTTCATTCTTACTTTCCTTAATCCAGAAATCAATGTAAATCATGCACAGCTTGTATTTACAACACATGACACATGGCAGTTATCTAATCAGTTATTACGTCGTGATGAAATCTGGTTTACAGAAAAAGACGATATGGGATTATCTACATTATATTCCTTAGCTGATTTTATCGACGAGGATGGTTCCCGTATCCGCAAGGACGAAAGTTATGAAAAAAATTATCTGTTGGGAAAATATGGAGCTATTCCATCCTTAAAGACAATCGATTTTTTTAAGGAGGGGTAATTTATGGCAAGAAAAGACAGAACAGGTAATAGAAAAACAAGAGAACAGCGTGCAGTACGTCGTATCCCAGAAATGGGGTACTATCTTGTCGTGACCGACACAGAGGCTACTGAACGCTGTTTTTTTAACGGGTTACACGACAGTCTTCCAGAAGACGTAAAGAAAAAACTTGTTATTAAAGTTGTAGAAACAAAGACGCAGAATATGATTGAGAAGTGTCTTGAGATGACAGCATATGAAGCGCAATACCGTATACCATGGATTGTATTTGATCGTGATCAGGTTCCAAATTTTGATCAGATTATCAGGGACGCAGAGAAAGTCGGAATCAACGTTGGCTGGTCTAATCCATGTTTTGAAATCTGGATGTATGCTTACTTTGGAAGCATGCCAGCAATCCACGAATCATGGACCTGCTGTTCAAGATTCGGTGATCTTTATGAAGCAAGAACCGGTCAGAAATATTCCAAAGCGGACTCTGATATGTATAAACGGCTCTGTGAATGTGGAGATGAGGATAAAGCGCTTCAGATTGCTGCTCAAAAATATGAACAGTGTTTGAGAGAATGTAAACGAATCCCTTCAGAAATGTGTCCGGCAACAACGGTACATAACTTGGTAGGGGAAATTAGAAGAAAGGTAGATAAGTCATAATGAATAACACAAACAAGATAAAACATTTGGAAATGATTGAAAATATCATTGAACGAATGGCAAAGAACTGTTTTCAATTAAAAGCCTGGACGATGACTCTGGTTGTATTAATTGGAGGTCTTGCAGCAAAGGATACTGAGCGTAAATTTATAATAATCGCATTCATACCGATTATTGTGTTCTGGCTACTTGACACGTATTACTTACGTTTGGAACGCCAGTACAGAATTTTGTATAAGACTGTTACTGAAAAGAGTGATGATGAAATTGATTTTTCGATGGATTTATCACAGATTCACAATATGAGTATTTCTGATAGCAAAAAGATTTGTCCTTTAAATTGCTTTTTGTCAACGACAGAAATCGTCTTTTATTTACCTATTACGGTAACATTAGGTGTAATTATTTACATATTAAATATTTTTGGTTAAGGAGGATTATGAATGGGTCATAAAATTTTTGTTTCTTATAAATACGCAGATGCAGATGTGAAAAACCTCACTTGGTGGGGAAACTCTACAGTTCGTGATTACGTTACTGAATTCCAAAATAAACTATCTGCTGAGGATGACATCAATAAAGGTGAAGAAGATGATGAAGACCTTAGTGGACTTAGCGAAGAAGTTATTTGGGAAAAGTTGAAAAACCGCATCTATGATAGTTCTGTGACAGTAGTATTTATTTCTCCTAATATGCGAGAATCGGGGAAAGCTGACAGAGACCAGTGGATTCCATGGGAAATCTCGTATTCCCTTAAAGAAATTTCGAGAAAAACAAAAACAGGTAAAAGTGTTACCAGTAGAAGTAATGCTATGGTTGCAGTAGTTCTTCCAGATAGTAACGGATCATATTCTTATTATTTGGAATCAAGAACCTGCTGTTCTTCGTATTGTACAACACATCATACGGATAAACTTTTTACGATTTTAGCAAAAAACAAGTTTAATCTCAAAAATCCTTCTACGAGAGAATGTACCAACAATGAAGGTAAAATCTGGACAAGTCCGAATCCAAGTTATATTGGTGCAGTTAAGTGGGAGGCATTCATTGCGGATTATAAAAAATACATAGATGCTGCAATTGAACGCCAGGATAATATTGATGATTATACAATCCGAAAAGAGGTGTAGTTGATGCAACGAATTTTTAAAAATAATAGCTTTTCACAATATAGTGTTAGCTCTTTGTATGAAGCACAACAGCCAATTGAAAAAAGTTTCAGACATGATGCTTTTGGATATAGGAGGGAAAAAACAACGGTTTTTATGTCGCACAAACACGATGATTTAGAAAATATCAAAGGTTTGATAGGTTTTTTGGAAAAAACGTATGATGTAAAAGCGTATATAGACAGTTGGGATCCAACAATGCCATCCCAAACATGTGGTGATACTGCTAAACAGTTGAAGAATCGCATCGAATCGTGTGATAAGTTTATTTTTATGGCAACAGATGGAGCCATTGATTCGAAATGGTGTAATTGGGAACTTGGGTATGGAGATTCACAGAAATTTCCAGAGAATATTGCCATATTTCATGTGTCTGATGCAATTGAATTAAACTATAATGGATATGAATATTTTGATTTATATCCATATATTGCTTATTATAATGGAAAAGAGAAATATACCAATGGTAATTATGTGAAACCAGGATATTATCGGGTTGTAAAAAAAGATGGAATTAATATAATTACACCATTAGGTGATTGGTTAAATAAAAACTAAAATAAAAAAATTTGAGCGAAAATTATATGAACGGTTTTTCGCCCCTTTTTGTTATAAGAAGGTTCTGTTTTCGAAAATGGGTTTTCACTGATTATCAATAAGAAACGATTAATTCTTATGACCTTCTTTGATAACTCGAACTACAGGAACCAAATCTGTAAATACAGTTGCTACATTTTTTTTACAAATTGGACATGTGATATCCTCGAAATCTCGATTTCCTTCCCACACAGACTTGTCATCATATTCTAAAATTGATTTGCATTTATCGCAGGTTACTTTTTTAAACATAATGAATAGCTCCTTTCTAATGCGTTTTTACAAATTCGTATATATTATACGTATATCTTTTGGAAAAAGCAATGAATCTGAATAAGACAAAATGCTACCGTTAAAGTTCGTGATTATTGTTGCGTTTGCTGTGAATTGATAATTCTACTTTTGAACGTCTCAGATTCTTCTGATTAGCAGTGACCATGGCATTTGCCAGTTTTGAAAGAACAGATGTCCTTGCCTTAGTTTTAATCTGCTCTGTTCCAGCTCTTTTCACTTCTGGCTGCATGAGTTTATTCTGGATTTTCTGAACAGCACTCTGCATAGCGTTTTTGATTTTTGCAATCACGCTATCTAGTCGCTTGGCAGCATATTCACGTTCTTTCTTAGATGCTTTTCGTTCTGGAGAGAGCACCCAGTTTTTCGATTCTTCTACTAATCGGATATCTTCCAAATGGGTTTCTTTTTTGACAGTAGCAGTAACAACTTCAACTGCTTTATCATAGGCAATATCAGAAACTTCATCAATCAAAGTTTCCACGTCTTCGATTTTCATAACCAATTTTTCGAGTTTTTCTTCCTGCAAAGCCAACTGTTCTTTCTGTTTGGCAAGAATATAATCCTGCTTTTCTAAATATTTACGTCCACCATATTCAGGTTCTTCTTCTAATTGTAACCCATAACTTTTTGCAATATCAAAAAGCAATGCACGACAGGCAGAATCAAATACCATCTTACGATTGTTATTTCGTCCTGCAGGTTTTTCAGGATTTGGTAAATCAAAACCAAGCTTTTCTAACGCTTTTTCCTGTTGTGGAAATAATTCTCCATATTGGTTTTCACAATCAAATACATGACGCTCATGAATATGAGGTGTACTCTCATCCAGATGAAGTGCCCAATCCAATATGTGAACATGAGTGCCAAAGCGTTCGGTGATTTCGATCATAAAATCCGTAACTACCTGTAATAATATATCTGGTGAAACGTGATTATCTAAAGTACCAATCTGATAGATGGTTTCTTCTGGGCAAGTTTTCTTATGTTTTAAGATATCTGATGTGGTGCGATTACGTTCCGGGTGACGATTCTTAATATTACGTTCATTTTGTCCTTCAATAAATTCTTTGTAATGAACAGA
>JBGVGF010000077.1:0-65159 GCA_045121495.1 Faecalimonas sp. | reverse complement strand
AGTTACAATCAAACATGATAACACAAGAAGTCTCAGGATAAAACAATCTGAAGGAAAATATGTCAGATTATCTTATGCTGGGACTTCTTTTAATCTGCATGAGATATGATGAAAAAGTTTATTATAAAGTGTTGGATAATACTTTGGAAAGGAGTCATAGAGGAATGCAAATATCAGAACGCGACTGGAAGATATTCCGAAAAAATATACCAGATTGGCAGGAACGTTACATGGAACGATTGGAGATGGAATACATAGCTCTTTTGCAAAATGAAAAAAGCGCTTCCACTAAATTCTGGGAACTAGAAAAACGTATTAAGCAAGATAAAAAATCGCCAGGCGTGATAATTGATATGAGGCGATCAACTGCGATAAATAACATTGTAAGTTTAGTTTCGGATGGAGTTATATCGTTGGATGATTTGGAAGAATTTAGCGATGATTTAAAAGAGGCAGTGAAATATATAGTAGAGAAATGGTAAATCTTAGTCTCATCAGTCTCAAATGATTATGAGACTGGTGAGACTAAGATGAGACTAACCAAAATAGAATGCTTTCTCAACTTGGGGAACAATTAATTAAATTCATTCATCGCATCCACATAATCCTGCAAGCCATTTTCCTTTAACGCAAGCTTGCTACTGAAAACTTTGAAAACGATGCGAAAAGAGTGATATTTGGCGAAATGGATGTGCCGAAAATGTAGGAAATATCAGCATTTGAGAGTTGCCGATAAAAACTTCGGAAAGAGTTTGAATAGGAGGAAAAAGCTCAGAATGACCGAAAACACTGAGTTTTTGGGAGGCGTGGTTGCAGATTGGTTGCAAAAAAGCGTTATCAATTTGTTGTCAGAATGATTTGAATATGTAGATAGGGAATGCCGCAGAGGAATCTGCGGCATTTGTTGTGTTATATGGAAATGAAAAAATATGTTGACATATAAATAAAGCAGTGGTAACATACCAAAAAATCAAACGAGGAGAATTGAAATGAACCAGAGATTACATTCAACAACTCATATGTCCATTCACCATAGACGTATTTGCTTATAACTGACATTGTTGCACAGTTGTAAGCCGGTAGGTCTTATATGTCTGTGCAATAGTGAGAATGTAATGTTAGGATTATTATATATTTTCATTGAATTACTCGCACTAGACATATAGATGTATGTTTGGTGCGATTTTTTATTTAAAGCGATTGGAGGAAGGATACTATGATTAGAAAAGTGGAACAAGAGGATATCAAAAGATGCGTAGAAGTTATTCGAGAAAGTTTTGGTACTGTGGCGGATGAATTTGGATTCACTGTGGAAAATGCGCCAAGATTTACAGCATTTGCAACTACGGAAGAAAGAATTAACTGGCATCTAAATGGAGAGCATAGGCCTATGTATGTTTATTTGGAAGATGGTGTAATTATAGGATATTATTCATTGTTAATACAGGATAATAACGAATGTGAGTTGAATAATGTGTGCGTTCTTCCAGAGTACAGATATAAAGGAATCGGAGAAAAAATATTGGAGCATGCATTTGCAATAGCTAAAGAGTTAGGCTGTACAAAGATGAATATAGGTATTGTAGAAGAAAATGAGATTTTGAAAAATTGGTACGTTTCATATGGGTTTATACATACTGGGACACAGAAATTTGATTTCTTTCCATTTACACATGTGGATATATGAAAAGGGATTTATAAGGTAAGGAGGCTAGAGTAATGTTTTTAAATACAGATTTTCTTAAGAATGAAGAAATACAATTGATGCTTGAAAAAGTGGTTGAAGGAGACGAAGAAAAAGGATGGGTGCCGGCGTATCACTTTGCGATTTGCAATAATAAAGGAATTAAGATAGGTGTATGTGATTTGCGTATTGGACATAATGAAAAATTGTATTATGGCGGAAATATCGGCTATAACATAGATGTAGCATACAGAGGAAATCATTACGCGGGCAAAGCATGTATACTGTTGTTTGAACTGGCAAAAAAGCACGACTTAAAATATTTAATAATTACATGCAATCCGGAGAACATTGCATCAAGAAAGACTTGTGAATATGCCGGTGGTAAATTGCTGGAAGTGACGGAATTGCCAGAAAATAGCGATATGAGAGACAGAGGAGAGACACATAAATGTATTTTTAAATTTACCCTTTAAAAATATATGAGTAAAGTGCGAAAGGAGTTATACATGAAATTTAAATATATGAGAATACAGGGTAGAGAGACATCCTGGATAACTAAATATCCAAAGGGAATATTCGGGATGTGCTGGCGTAAGATAATGGATGGAATTGTGGATGCGGAAGATGAGAAAGTATTGCTTACTTGTGATGTAGAATGTGTTGAGAACAGATAATCTGCCGCAGAGCAATTCTGCGGCAGTGTGGATTATATCTTACACTATCGATTTACTTTGTAATAAACTGTTTTAATGCTGTATTTATTTTATTATTGTTTCCTTCCATTAAATGTCCGCCATTGTCTAGTGCTACAAAAGTACAATCTTTAATTTTATCAATCCATGGTTCGATTTTTTTGAAATCAGCCATTTTATCATCCTTTGCATGAATAATCAGTATCGGCATCGCTAAATTACGCATGTCATATTTCTTGTAATCATTAATCATAACTGTATTTGATATTTTTGCATCAAACACAATTCCATCTTTTCTTGGTTTCATTGGTAAAATCTCATTAAGTGTCTTTGGGTCCATTCCCATAAGTGGTTTAAATAAAGGACTAACCAACCACATTAAAAAGTCATTACACATTATTGCTGGCGGTCCTGCATATGTAATTTTCTTTTTTGACGCTTCGAGTTCCGGATAACCGGAGCAATACAGAATTAATCCTTTTGTTCGTTCCGGATACATCAACGAAAACTTAATTGCTGTCGTCCCTCCTGCTGAGGTTCCAAGGAGATAAGTTTTATCAATTCCTAATTGATCAAGTAGTTCCTTGAATGTTTCTACCTGCATTTCAATTGTGGCGTCTTTAGGCATATCGCTTCCCGGGTATCCAAATCTGGACGGAGCCAATATGCGGTAGTTATGTTCTCCTTTGGCAAGTGTATCATACGCCTGGTCGTATCCGCCACATATCCCATGACAGATTAAAATAACCTCGCCTTTTCCTTTATCTATATAACTTACTTTTCCATACGAAGTATCTGCTATCTTCGCCATCGCTTTATACTTTGCAAATCTTTCCTGTGCTCTTTTTTTGTAATTAATTTTCTTTGTTTCCATAATTTTCTCCAAATGCTCTTACATGTTTAAATAACATCTCTTTAATCTCATCCTTCTTTTCCGGTTCACAATCATACTGCTGAAATAGCAACAAAATAGGCCCATAGAAGTGTAAAGCAATTATCCTTTCATCCGCCTTGCGAAAAAGTCCATTATCTACCAATTGTAAAAATGTTTTTGCCTGACTTTCAATTACTCCTGCTATAAAGAACTTATCATAATATTTTGCAAAAGTTTTATTGTGAAATTGTTCCCGCATTAATAGCCTTCTAAAATTGGAAAGTTTTGGTTCTTCTGTGAACATTTTAAATATACTCCAAGACATTTCACATAATTGTTCTTCCGAAATATTCCGATATCCTTCAGCCACTCCCTCAGTTAAAGTTTCCGGAACATGTCGTAGTTCATATCCGTTACGAATACTTGATATCATTTCTTCTATAATTTTATCTAAAATATCCTCTTTATTTTTGTAATGTTTATATAAGGCACTCTCACGAACACCTACCTCCTTGGCAATTTCTCTAACAGAAACACCATCAAATCCTTTTTGGGCAAATAACGCCAATGAAACTTCTAAAATTTTTTTCTTTGTATCCATAAACACTCCTCAAATTTTTCTATTAAAAATAGGTGAACACTTGTTAACTTATTGTAGTTAACAAGTGTTCACCTGTCAATAACGAAATTTAAAATTTAGTGTATATCTTAAACATTCTTCCAATCTACATGCTCAGTCTTAGTGTTATCACATGAATTAGACCTGCATATGTAGATATTGCAGAGGTATGTAGAGGTTGGGGATGCAGTCGTTCCAAGGGATATGCCATCATTGATGTCGTGCAAGGTTATGTTGGTAGAAGAAAAAGTTCATTTCGGGTAGTTTTAATCTGCATGAGATATGATGAAAAAGTTTGTTATAAAGTGTTGGATAATACTTAAATTCTTGGTGCAGAATAACATCTGCTATGATATAATTTCGGCTGAGAAAAAATGAAGGTAAGGAAAAAATGAGTCGTATAATATTTCATGAATTATATATCGCAGTCATACCAACTTATAATAAGACAGATTCTCACAAGCATCCTTTTATGCATTTATTTTTTGGAAAAAATGGTTGTAAAATCATAGCAGATAAGAAAGAAATACAAGGCAACATCATCTTGTTAAAATCAAATATAAAATGATGTTAATGAAGAATGTAAGTGTGATTTCTTTTTGTTGATTGAACCAACAAGTACTATTGTGGAGCAATTATCAGACAAATATCTGTGTGATAGTAATTATTATGCTATCACTGAAAATGTTGAAGGTATTGCTAAAGACATTAAGAATCTATCGGATAAAGAAGTTATTCAACTTGTTGACAATATGCTGTTAAATATGGGGATATCTATAGAATGTACTAGTACAAAGGATGCAAGAATCGAACAGGTGATTTCTAAAATTATTTCAGGAGAATGGTTAAATTACCATGTAAGAGAAATTGCAGAAGCAGTCTTTCTTTCCGAAAGCAGATTAACGCATTTATTCAAAGAAGAAGTAGGAATTTCATTAAAAAGTTATATTTTGATTCGCAGGATGGAACATGCATATAAGTTAGTTAGTTAGTTAGTTAGTTAGTTCAGGGGAAAAAGTTACCCAAGCAGCCATGGAAGGTTGTTTTGCAAGTTCGGCTCATCTTGCTTATACATGCAAGACTTTAACAGGAGTTTCTATTACTGATGTATTAATGAGCTCAAAAGAATAGCAGATTTTTGAAAGCAAAATATATTCTTTTTGTTTATAGTGATTGTAGAATCACAAGTAGAAGGAGCTTTGTTATGAAATTTATCTATTTTTTTGATGATAAAATTAAGTGTCATTTTATGAAGGGAAAAAAGTATTGCAACCCTGCCGAAACAGGAATATATGAGTATGGGATAAGTTGTATTAGGCAAAACGATGTAAATCTTTGGTTTTATACTAAAAATGGTATGACAATAGCTATTGATTCAGGACATTTAAATTTTCGAGGAGTTGCAGAATCATTTCAGAAGATTAATATTAATCCAAAAGAGATCAAACATCTTTTCGTTACACATGCAGATGTTGACCATTGTGGAGGAATTGATGTATGTGGAACAAATATATATCCAAATGCACAGGTATATTTAGGGAAAAGGGAGAGGGCATACTTGAATAGGAATACGCATCGTATGAAGAAATTTGGAGTGAAATTGAAAAATTGCGTCCAAATTGAAGATGGATATTATGCTATAGATAATGACGAAATATTTGATATAGAAGGAATTAAAGTGCAAGCTATTCATACTCCAGGGCATACTTTGGGACATACCTGTTATGTTATTGATAATAAAGTGTTGTTTACCGGTGACTGCCTTGCAGTAAATGATAACGGTGGATATAGTTTTTTTGATTTTTTCACCCAATATCCAGATATGAACAAAAAATCATTGCTGAAATTAAAAGAGCGGATTGCTGAAATTCAGCCAGAATATGTCTGCACAGGACATAGTGGTATCAGAAAATACTCTGAAAACATATTTGCACACATTGATGAATCTGCACAGTTTAGCAGGAAAAAGCCATTTGATGATAAGGCACCATACGACGCTTTTGTTTAATATTGGAAGATTTTGACCAAAACTTAAACAAAACAGTTTAAGGTGAAGTGACGACTTGCCAAGTTTGAATAACGGACTAAAATGCCGAAGCCTGGATTTATGCGGGCTTCCGGCATTTGTTTTACAAAATGGCTCTAGTTTGGCTCTATTTGTGGGGAGAGTAATGCTTAGAAGGAGAATGTTATAATGTCACATAATGAGCAATTGCGACAAGAGGGCATATTTTATCGAGGTTCAGATGTAGAACGCCAGTTGCTCTATGTAATGGGTGATATGGAAAAGGATACCAGGACACATCATATTCATGTTGTGAAATGGAACGGAACTGAGTGGAGAAATTATATTCATTTCAGGGATTATCTTAATGCTAATGACAGATGATAGGGTGGCGTATACTAATGGCAAGCAAGATATGATAGATATTATCCTGAATTGTAAATAGATTATTGACATGAATTACCAATGATGGTATATTAACAAACAAAAACAAGGAGAACATACAAATGAATCAGAACTTATATTCAAGACGTTATATGTACATGTTTTACAGACGTACAGAACTATAAACATTGCAAGGTTAGTGCATTGGGGTTATAGCTGGTAGGTCTGTTAGTCTAGTGCATAAACTAAGAATATAAGAGATGATTTTTATATATTTGCATCTTAGATTGGGGATATCGCACTGGACGTTGAATGTTTGGTGCGATTTTTTGTTATGTTGACAAAGAAGAGGTGCAGAAAATGAAGGATTTAATTGAACTGAAACTGATAACAAGAGAAGACGCAGAATGTCTGTATAAATTACAAGTAGAAGCATTTATGCCATTATATGAAAAATATCAAGATGATGTCACAAGTCCAGCAAAGGAAAGTCTTGAAAAAATAACACAGAAGATAATTGAGGATAACTCTGATTTCTATTTTATTTTGTTTAATGGCGAAAAGGCTGGAGGCGTGAGAGTTAAATGGTATAAGGGGAAAAAGATATATGAGAATGTAAACTGGATATCTCCAATTTTTATTATTCCTAAGTTTCAAAATAAAGGAATTGCCAGTAATGTGATTGAGCAATTATTTGATATTTATACCAACACCATAGAATGGCGGTTAGATACTATCAAGCAGGAAAAGGGAAATTGTTATTTATATGAAAAGTGTGGATTTATCAGAACCGGAAATGAAATAGTTGTGAACGAAAACATGACATTAGTTGATTATGTGAAGAATTGCATCGAGGTGAGGCGATTTAAGAAAGAGGATGTAGAAGAGGTCAGAAATCTTATCGTTAGAAACTTCCTAGAGATTAACAGTAAAGATTATGGTGTTTCGGCAATGGAGAAACTTGCAGAGACTTATGATGTTGCCAAGGTTCTTAGCATAGCGAGCTATGCACATATGTATGTTTTTGAATGGAATGGAAAGATAGTTGGTACAGGTTCTATTTCAAGTTTCTGGGGAAGCGAAACAGAGAGTATTTTGTTGTGTATTTTTGTCCTGCCGGAATTACATGGAAAGGGCATTGGAAGAAAAATCATAGATACACTGGAGCAGGATGAATTTTATGTAAGAGCAAGCAGGATTGAGATACCAGCCTCCATTACAGCAACAGAATTTTATAGAAAATTTGGATATGATTACAAGAATGGCATAAAGGAATTGGATGAGGAACATCATTTTAGATTGGAAAAATTTAAGGAAGCAGGACAATGAAACATTTTTTCCAGAAAGCAGCATTAGAACGAGGGTCTCTTTTGAATTTTGAAAAGGAATATCTTTTTATGGGTGCTAAGGGTAATATCGGAAATACTTGGAAAGAGTCTTCAGGATTCTTTTATGTCTTATGAAGTGGTGTCAATAAAGAAAGAGAGGGAATTAGAAGTGAAAAAAACAGGACGGAAAATATTGAAATTTTTAAAATTACTAATTCTTATAGTATTGGGAATTGTAATAGTGTTTACGACAGTCAGAGCTATTGGGAGAGCAATAAATAGAAAAACTCCAGCTGGTGGGATAAGCGAAGCAAGATACATAGATGTTAATGGGACTAAACAGTGGATTAGTATATATGGAGAAAATAAAGATAATCCTGTTTTGCTTTACCTTCATGGTGGTCCGGGATCTGCGACAAGTGCTTATGATTATGCGTTCACAAGAAAATGGGCGGATATATATACCGTGGTAACATGGGACCAAAGAAACTGTGGAAAAAGTTATGATGAGGGACAGAACAATGTGGCATTGACTTATGAACTAATGATGAGTGATGGCAAAGTGGTCACAGAATATGTTTTAAATTATTTAGGAAAAGACAAACTGACTTTGTTGGGACATTCATGGGGATCTTATTTGGGAGCGAATTTGGCTATTTCATATCCGGAGTATTATGAGGGCTACATTGGTACAGGACAGTTGGTAGATATGTATCAAAATGAACTTGCGTTTTATGAAGTTGCCAAAAGTTGGGTTGGAAATGATTCGGAAGGTCTTGAACTACTGGGAAGATTATCTCCTGACAGATTTACAGAAGAACACTTTAGTTCCAGAAATTTGCTTTTGCAAAAGTATGGTTATGACATGATGGTGGACGGAACGGATTATAATGTGATAGCCACAGTCGTTTTTAATCCATATTATTCTTTAACTGACTGGGTAGATTTTTTGCAGGCTGATTACAGTGTATATATGAATTTCTTGATGTCAGATGAGTTTAAAAAATTTTCTTTAATAGATAAGACAGAGTATATGGTTCCATATTACAATATTAATGGTGATCGTGACTACCAGACAAATTATGAACAGGCACAGGATTATTTCGATGAAATAGAGGCTCCTTATAAAAAAATATACATTATGAAAAACACAACACATGGATTGTTGGAATCAAAGTCTGAAGAATTTTCGGAGATACTGCATGAGATAGCTAGGGAACAAGAGAAGGTATTGGAGAGTTGTGGATATTTTCTTAAAAAAAATGATGCAGTATATTCAAAATAAGAGTTATGAAAGTGTGATGTGATTATAGGAGTTGGCAACTTCATCTGTTACAACATTGATTAATGCAAGATATGGGGAAGAGGATGATATTTTAAATGAAATATTCCCAATGGGAATGAGATGCCAGGCACACGAAATTATTCGCACATGGGCATTTTATTCTATTGTAAAAAGTTTATACCATACGGGACAGATCCCATGGAGAGATATCATGATTAGTGGATTCGTTCTGGCAAAACCAGGAGAAAAAATAAGTAAGTCAAAAAATAACGGCTCTAATTCTCCAATGGCATTAATTGAAAATCATTCTGCTGATGCAGTACGCTATTGGGCTGCAAATAGTAAGCTTGGAACAGATACTTTCTTTAGCGAGGATGAATTGAAAATTTCTAAACGATTCATTAATAAATTATATAATGCAGCCAAATTTTCGATAATGCAGTTACAAGATTTTGAAAAACCAGATCAGATAGATGAAGAAAAATTATTGCCAATTGATCGCTGGATGTTAGAAAGAGTAAATGAAACAACAATTCGTGTGACAGAAATGTTGAATAACTTTGAAATCGGGCAGGCAAGACATGAAATAGATAACTTGTTTTGGAAAGATTTCTGCGACTACTATATAGAGATTACAAAGGAACGTTTATATCAACCAGAAAAACATGGAATAGAGCAGAGATATTCTGGTCAAATTGCATTGTATTATAGCTTGCTTGGAATTATAAAATTATATGCGATTTACACACCTTATGTAACGGAATATATTTATCAAGATTTTTATAAGAAATATGAAAAAGATATTTCATTACATCAGATGATATGGAAAACCAAAAAGTCAGAGGATATCTACATTGAATTTGGTGAACACGTAAAAACCATTATTGCAGAGGTACGAAAAAGTAAAACTGAAAAGCAAATGTCAATGAAAGATACGATTCCTGAACTGATTGTAACCTGTCCGAAAAAATATAGAGATTTCTATAAAAAGACAGAACGAGATCTTAGAGCTTGTACAGGTGCGGAAAATATAATTTTTAGGAGTTAATCATTCTGAAGAAAAGGCTATTGAAATTTACGGACTTATGAATAATGTACGAAGTTTAGCAGAGGAGAATGTGGTTAAAGAGCTGATATATGCGTGAGAAGATGCGGGGCGTAATGCTCCGCATTTTGATTAGAATAAAAATGATTGAAAATCAATATTTTTATAATTACAATTAAAACATGACATACAGTTGTCGTGGTTTGCATAGTATTATAAGAATTGTTAAAGGAGAAATCATGAAAATAGATAGACAGATTGGAATTTTGTCAGTGCTGTTACAAAAAGAAACGGTTACCGCACCGTATTTGGCAGAAAAGTTTGAAGTATCCCGGCGAACCATAAACTGGATAAAACACTATTTACACAGGGAGAAATGCAGGATATTCTTGCAGGACTGCGCAGTCTGGACAGTGTGAATGGAACAAACAGGTATGGACAATTGATGGAAAAGCTGTCGGTTGGCTCGTCTGATTTTATGGTGGGCAACCAGTCCGTATTGATTGATTTATCTTCTTGGTATAAGGATTCACTTGCACCTAAAATCGAATTGATACGCACATCTATTGACAGGTGCAGGAAACTGGAATTCGTCTATTATTCTCCAAAAGGAGAGTCTGTTCGCTGCATTGAGCCATATTATCTGATTTTTCGGTGGTCAAGCTGGTATGTATGGGGATGGTGTGTAAAACGCAAAGATTTTCGATTGTTTAAATTGAACCGAATGGATCAGGTGAAACTATCGGAGCAGGAGTTTCCCCGAAGGCAGGTGCCTATGCCGGATTTAAGCGATGAAAAGATATTTCCCGGAGGGATAAAGGTCAAAGCATTATTTGAGAAAGAATGCAAATGGAGATTGGTTGAGGAATTTGGACCGGAATGTTTCAGTGTGCAGCAGGATGGAAAACTTTTGTTTCACGCAGATTATACAGATAAAGAAAATCTGATTACATGGTTGTTGTCATTTAGGGACAAGGTAGAATTGTTGGAACCAGAGGAAATACGGGAGGAGATTAAGGTCAGCATCGAATGTATGAAAAAGAAATATGAATGTAAAATCTTGGCCATAAAATAACAAAAAAGGAGAAATGGTTTATGAGATATACATGGATTGACAAATATTTATTTAGTAAGGCAGGAGTGACAAAAGATGGCATTTGATTTTAAAAAAGAGTACAAGGAATTTTATATGCCGAAGAATAAACCGGAAATTGTAAAAATTCCTCCAATGAATTATGTTGCAGTTCGCGGAAAGGGAAATCCGAATGTAGAGGGTGGGGACTATCAGCAGGCAATAAGCATTTTATATGCAGTTGCTTATACATTAAAAATGAGTTATAAAACAGATTATAAAATTGAAGGATTTTTTGAATATGTAGTACCGCCTCTGGAAGGCTTCTGGTGGCAGGGTGAGCAGCATCCGGTGGATGATGAGGTGCGAACCGACCGAGCCGGCAGGCGAGAAGATATCAAAGGAATTGATTATAGCAACAAAGATACATTTAATTGGATTTCTGTTATTCGTTTGCCTGATTTTATAACCGAAAAAGATTTTGCTTGGGCGGTACAAACAGCAACCAAGAAGAAAAAGATAGATTGCTCACCAGCAGAGTTTTTAACGATTGATGAGGGGCTTTGCGTCCAGATTATGCATCAAGGTTCATTTGATTCGGAACCTGCAACAGTAGCTTTGATGGAGGCTTTCCTTAAGGAGCAAGGCTATGAGAATGATATAAATAAACAGCGTTTACACCATGAGATTTATATGTCCGATGCAAGAAAGGTTTCTCCTGAAAAATGGAAAACTGTAATCAGACATCCAATCAAGAAAATATAGTGGTATAATTTATATGACTACAGAAAGAGGCAGATGAGTTGTTGAAGTTTGCAGTAATTATTTCTAAGATGGATGGCAAATGGGGATTCTGGAAACAGCAAAAGGAGAGAATTATTTATGGAAAGTTTAAGAATTACAAGAACACTAACAAAAGAATTGCAAAACTATTTTCCGAATCAAGAATGTGCATTTCTTGCTGAAAGATTATGTGATGCTGGGGTAATAGAAATATCAGACGAAATTATTGAGAAAGCAAAGTATTTACAGAACATTTGTAGTGATTTTTCAGTGGATAGATGCGCTTGGTTAATTGTATCATTATCCATGAGTGAACTCTGCGCGCGATATGAACGATTTAAGGAATATTGTGATGGAACAAAATGTGAAGTGGCTGCATTAGAACTCACAGAAGATAAATTCAATCAGTATTTGAATTACTTTAGGTTACTGGGGCTGTCTGAAGAACAGCAGAAAAAAGTATTAGGAACAGTGATCATTAATGGAAATATCATGAAGAGTATTGAAAACGCACAGGCGGCTATTAATGCATTGGAAAAATTTTATATTACTATAGAAGAAAGAAATCAGTTTATTACAGACTGTGGAGATATATTGTTTAATGACTATTCTCGAAGTATCCCTGAAAATATATCCAGTTTGATTGAACGTTATGGGAAAATTAAAGGATTTGAGGAGTTAAAAAAACATCCAGAAATCATAAAAATATTATAATGATTGCCAAGGACGGGATTATGAAAACATTAACTTAAGGAGGTCGGTTTAATATGATAACAGATGCATTAGATAAATCAAAGGAACTCAAAGATTATTAAAAGTTTGCTGTACTTCTTAATGAGCATTAAATATTTTAGGCTTGCAGAATTATTAAGAACTGCAAGCCTTTTATGTATTGTTCTGTTATAGTTTCGGTTTGAAATAATAGTCTAAAAAGTTGAAAATTTGTCTCTATTTTACATCTTGCTGCATCTTTCTTCTTAACACAAGAACAGCAAACAGATAAATCACAATCCCATATCCTAAAGTAATCAGCACTGGCTTAGCCATATCTCCATATTCGCCGGCCAAAGCAAATCTTGCTCCAGTAACGCCCTGATAAAATGGCAGTCCATGACAAAACTTTGCAAAAATACCACCAATAGAATCCACATCCATCCAAATGCCGCCTAGTATGCTGGATGCTGTTATTATAATAGAACAGATACCAGGAGCTGCCTTATCATTTAACAAGGTACCAAAGAATATTCCGAATGAAATAAACACCAGCGCAGAAGGTATTAAAACAATGATACATAAGAAAATATTTAGCAATTCAAACTGATAATCTACCATAATTCCAATCACGATAGCTGCAATAAAAGATATTACAGATTGTAAAACTGCCAATAATAAAACCGGTAATGTATAGCCTGCAATAAAATCTATAGATTTCATTGGGGATGCATACAGTCTTAACATAAAAGCGGTAGAGCGGTCTTTAGACACTTGCATACAAGTGAAAAGCATCACAAAGGAAAGACCGAAAAATGCAATTCCAGGTGCAAGATTATTGATATGGAAAGTGGTCATTCCTGCCTCTTGTGGAATACTCTGATCTACGATAGTCATGATCAACAGCATTACAATAGGAAAGCCTAAGCAGAAAATATAACTTAAAGGATCTCTTAATATTTCCTTCATTGTTCTTTTGCTAAAAATAAAACTTTTCATATTACATGCCTCCCTCTGCAATTTCAACAAATGCATCTTCCAAATTATTTTTACCAGTAAGTTTCTTTAAATCTTCCAAGGTTCCTAACGCTTTAATTTCTCCGCCTACCATTACTGCAATGGTATCAGAAAGCTGTTCTGCCTCTTCCATATAATGAGTGGTTAATATAATGGTCACTTTCTTCTTTAAGCGTTCAATAATTCTCCATAAGTCTTTTCTTGCCAATACATCCAGACCAAGAGTTGGTTCATCCAGATATAATACTTTTGGATCCGTAATCAATGCCATGGCAATGCTTAATTTTCTCTGCCAACCTCCAGACAAGGTTTTTGCCTTATTATTTTCTACTTCCTGTAAGGAAAATAATTGTATCATTTCATTGGTTCGTTCCTGTATCTTTTGTTTATCCATATTATAGATTCCAGCTACAAATTCCAGATTCTCTCTGACTGTAAGATTTGGAGCGACTGCTGTATCCTGAGGGGATAAATTGGAAACTTTTTTCACTTCATTAAGGTCGTTAGTGATACTATGTCCTAAAACCAGAGCATCTCCGCTAGTAGGGCGTGAGAGCCCTGTAAGCATGCGGATCGTAGTGGTTTTTCCGGCACCATTCACTCCTAACAGAGAAAAAAGAGTTTTTTCCTGGACCTGAAATGAAATATCTTTTACGGCTGTTTTTAATCCAAATTCTTTTCTTAACTTATTTACTTCAATTGCATATTTCATTGTCTTATACTCCTTCCATTTGCAACGCATTGATTTTCTGATTAATTTCTTCTACTGATTTTTTACATATTCTATATTGGATAACCCAGCTGATGGTATAAGATATAATATAAGAGCATCCAACACTTAACATGGTTAAAGGATATTTATGAAGTCCCCAGCAGTAGCATCCTACCAATATCCAAACAAGACTTGTGAGGATTAGGTAGATAAGGCTTTGTGCCAGTAAGCTTAAACGTTCCATTTCCATTACAACAGAGCCTGCACCTAAGGAGGCACTGGATAGACCGATTAAGATTATTTGTACGGCAAAGGCTTCCAGTGCATTATCAAAACGGCTTACAAACTCCGGTAAAAGTGGAGTATAGTCACCATCTATAAAGCACATACACAAACATTGTATCGTTAACGTAATACCTACAGAATACATAAAACTGTTCATTCCTCTTTTTAGCGCATTTTTAATCATTTTTATCCTCTTTTCTTTGACTTAATTGTTCATATTTTCTTCAAATGCGGCCTTTATTTTGCCAACACAACGTCTGGATACATAGGTTTCAACATCACCTTGCAAATACATTTTAATGGTGCCTGTTACACTTGTATCCATTCGTTTTATTTTTCGGAGATTAACAATTTCCGAATTGGATATTCGGACAAATTTTGTTTTGTCCAGCTTTTCCTCCATTTCATATAAGCGTTCCTTGATTCGGTATTGGCCATCTGCTGTTTCCAAATATACGAACTTGTTTGCAGAAAAGATACGAATCACATCCCTGCACCGAATAGAAACTGCTTCTTTGTCCTGATACGCCACCAGATTTTCTTCCACGGCTTCTTTTACTGTGTGATACAATTTTCTGATTTCAGCAGTGTTTTCAGAACTGCAGATATGTATTTCAGGTACCTCATATTTTTGATTTATCTTAAGACTTATTTTCATTTTTCACCACCCAAAATCAATTATATTGGATTCTACGAATTTGACAAGTAATCTGGGACGGATGGTCATAATTTGAGGATAACTGGTAGATGGACTTCTGACACTTTTGAAAGAGGAACCTGTAAAAATAGAAATTTTAATCAAGTGCTTATAAAAAATAATTGACCCTCCCATTGTTTTAGATGTATATTAAAACAAATTACGAGTGCACATAAATCAGGCTGCACTTAATATGTATTGCAAGGAGATATTAGAATGTATTACGTACCAGATGAAACAAAAAAATGTGGATATTATCAGTGTGAGAGATGTGGCGAAAGATTTTTGTCCCTTCAAACTATGAATATAATAGATTGTCCATACTGTGCTGAGGAAATAGACATGGAGATGGGACCAGATGACGATATGGCAGAGTTTAAAGATACGGCGAAGCTTATACAGGTTCTTGAGGGAGAAGATGTAGAGAAAATGGATACACTTCTTAGTCTTGCAATGACCGGAGGCAACTACGACTGGATCTAGATGTGTGTTCAGTGCATATCAGGTATTTATTATCTATTAGCGGGAGAAACAAAAATGAAAGTTCTTTTTTTCGTGATTGTCTTTGCAACAATTATCGGTCTTTTGGCAATTCGCCGTCCGTTATACCAGGCGATTTTAGGCGGGCTTCTGCTTACAATTATTTTTTATAAAATCCCACTTTGGCAAGCAGGGGGACATGTTGTGTCAGTTGTTAGAAGCTGGTCCTCTCTGTCAGTATTGGTGGCGTTTTATCTAATCTCATTCTTTCAAAGGGTACTTGATGCACGCAGTCAGTTAAAACTTGCGCAGAACGATTTGAACGGAATTTTTCATAACAGAAGAATTAATACAGCGGGCTCTGCGATTTTTATTGGTTTGCTTCCAGCGGCAGCAGCTATGGTTTTATGCAGTCAGATTGTGAAGGATGCAAGTGAAGGTTATCTAGATAAAAAGGAGCAGGCATTTGTTACAAGCTGGGTGCGCCATATTCCAGAAAGTATTCTACCGACATATACGGGAGTACTTTTGATGCTGAATATTTCCGGTGTGGAAACATCTGCCTATGTGATCGGAATGCTGATTCCGGTGAGTGTACTTATGCTTATTGGATATTTTGCATGTCTTCGAAAGATTCCCAAGGATCCAGGGACACCAGAAAGTAAAGATAAAAAGCAGGATGTTATTAATTTGGTGAAACATTTGTGGTCATTGATGTTGATTGTTGTACTTATATTGGCATTCAAAATGGAGGTTGTCTGGGCTGTCCTGACTGTAATTATTTGCTGCATTTTTGTATATCGCATCAAATGGAGTGAATTGAAGCCGATGTTTGTTTCGGCGTTCGAGAAAAAACTTCTTCTGAATACGTTTCTTGTGTTGGTATTAAAGGAATTTATTGCACAAACAGGAGTGTTGGAACTTTTACCAGATATGATGCAAAAACTACCGCTTCCTACATATTTGATTTTCGCAATGTTGTTCTTTGTCGTAACAGTAATTAGTGGTTCCGGCGGCGCCATTGCGATGGGAGCTCCACTTGCATTTGCAGCAATGCCGGTTACAACTCCGCTTGTTGTTTATTTGATGTGTATTACCCATGCGGCAAGCCAGATTGGACCAACACACACATGTATTATGGTAGCTTCAGAATATTATAGCATAACGATAGGTGAGATGATTCGAAAGACGATTCCATACGCATTATTATTCTGCGTGTTGATGACAGTGTACTATAATATATGGACTATTTTATTTTAATTTGTGAAATCCCCAGAGTCATAGATAGAAAAAAGTTACATTGTATGTATCAGGAGAGAAGTGCTGTTATTATTTTACCCATTTCCTCTGGGGATTTGCGAGGTATTTCTTCGCACCAGATAATTGTTGCTTTCCAGAATCCTGCCAGTTTGATAGAAAATTCAAATTTATATTGTTCATAGAATTTTGCCAGTTTTTCCACAGGAATATTAGAAGGAATATGCTTCACTTTCTTGGCTACATTTACGATTAACTCTGCTAAATTATCCTCAATAAAATATAGAACATGTGCTTTTTTTAAAAGTAATAGGACGTCGATATACTGCTCCCAAAACTGAAAGTAGGCGACAGCCACCTCTTCCATGCCAGAGGAGTGGTTTTGTAATAGTTGTTCTGCAAACTGCTCCATTAACAACTCAGTGATATATTCCATGGTGTCATCCTTGGTCTTAAAATGACGATAAAAGGTACGTCTGCCAAGTCCCGCGTGATCTACAATCATGTTGATGGTAATGGAAGAATAGTCCTTTTTTTCTAACAATTTCAATAAGCTGTTGATAATCCAGAGCTTCGTCTGGTTTTTCTCGATTTTCTCAAAATACATCAGTTTTCCTCCGTTCAATTTCAATCATATCAATTAATATTATACTCCAAAACAAAAATGTGCACAAGTGTGTCAGACTCTTTGATATTGATATATTTAATTTCAAGAATGGCACAAATTTTGAAAAATGTATCATTTTCCGGAATGCTATTGCATTTTTGCTAAAGAGGATTATACTGAAAAACAAGTGATGCACAAGTGTGTCACTTGTTTTTTAAATTGATAGTTAGTTTTATCTAACTTGATTGCTACATTGTAAAATGGCTCAAATGAAGGAGGAAGAAGTATATGAACATTCTGGAAGTCAAAGACATTACAAAAAAATATGGGGATATGGTGGCAGTGAATAGTATCAGCTTCTCCGTTAAGAAAGGAGAGATTTTTGGTCTTGTGGGACCAAATGGTGCTGGGAAAAGTACAACGATTAATATGATTACAGGTTTGCTTGTTCCAGACAGTGGCAAGATTACCTTTGAAGATGGTCAATCATTTAAGAAGTGGCGTGGAAACATAGGATTGGTTCCACAGGATCTTGCGATTTATCCTGATTTATCTGCAGAAGAAAATGTAAGCTTTTTTGCAGGACTGTATGGTTTAAAGGGTGCGAAGTTAAAGGAACGCGTGGAGTATGCATTAGAAACAGTAGGATTGCTTGATCAGAACAAAAAACATTCTGAGCATTTTTCTGGTGGTATGAAGAGAAGGTTAAATATTGCCTGCGCGCTTGCTCATAATCCAAAGCTAATTATCATGGATGAGCCAACGGTTGGTATTGATCCGCAGTCAAGAAATTACATATTAGAGGGAGTCAAGGCATTAAGAGATGCCGGCACAACTGTGATTTATACTTCACACTATATGGAAGAAGTGGATGAGATATGTGATAGAATTCTCATCGTAGACCACGGCAACATTATTGAAGGGGGAGTCATTGACGAGATTAAGGAGCGCTACAAATCTACGGATAAGGTGCCAAGTCTTGAGGAAGTGTTCCTTATTGTGACAGGAAAGGAGCTTAGAGACGAATGATTTGGAATATGTACAAAAAGGAAATCAGAACCTATCTTCGAAGCCCATTCCAAGTGTTGTTTACGCTAGGATTTCCCCTGATTTTTGTATTGATTATGGGATATACCATGTCCAACGTGATTGGAGAAACTGCGGAGTTAGAAAGTGATGAGGAAATTTGTGTGCTTTATACGGTAGAAGGTGATGCAGCACAGGAAGATGTGACGGAATTTGAAATATTTAAGACATTTGCCGAGGAAAGTATGGAAGTGGAGTGGAATGAGGTAATGGATTTTGAAGCTTCCAAAGAGAAGGTGGATACGAATGATGCCATTGCACTAATCAGGGTTTCAAAGAACGGATTTTATTATTATCGTTCCCCTTACAATGAGCCCTCAGCCAGCAAGGTGCTGCGTGCAGTTTACAACAATATGCTGGGAGAATTTGCAGTGATTTCAGAAAGTCAGATCACCTCCACGATTGTAGAATCAGAGACTGTAGATTCCTACACCTATTTTACTTTTGCTGAGCTTGGATTTATTATGTTTTACATCAGTCTCATTGTAGGACAGAGTGTATTTGCAGATAAAGACACGAAAGCGTTTCGAAGAATTTATATATCTGACGCCAGTGTCAATGGCTATTTGACAACCAAAATTGCTTTGGGTATGACTATTAGTGTTATCCAGATTGCAGAGGTGTATTTGTTGTCTACCTTAGCGTTGGACGTTAGCTGGGGTGGCAGTGCTTGGCTGATCGTATTGACTTTCTTATGTTTAGGTTTCTTTAGTTCCGTAATCGGTGCAGTGTTGGGTGCTTTTTCTAAGAGCAGAGCTGACATGAGCGACAAGATATTGGTGATCTCTATCTTGGTTGGCTTGTTAGGCGGAGGATTAACTCCTGTTACCTTCCTTGAATCCTATAAGGTGCTTTCTTATATCTGTAAGATCAGTCCACTTTACTGGATTACCAATGGTACGGTGTCTCTCGCTGGAAACCAGAGCACCAATGCACACATCGTTGGTATGGCAGTCTGCCTGATTCTTTCGGTAGTGATATTGATTGTATATGCCACAAAGCGTAAGGAAGAACAGAAGAAGGGAGTATTCTTGTATGAGTAATATAATCAAAAATACAATGACGTTGTTTTCCAGACACAAGGAATACATTGGAACTATTGTAAAAGGTCCAATTCTGATTACCCTCATTTATACCTTTATCTTTGCATATCAGGCACAGGTAAACATCGCCATGGTAAATGATGGAACAAAGGAGTTTGGAAGTTATATTGAAGATGCGTTAGAAAATACAGATTTGATTAAAATCGTGGATGTGGACGAAGAGGAGATAGAAAGTAAGATCCAGAATGGAAAGATAGAGTTTGCTGTGATCATTGATGAGGAAAACCAAATTGAAATCATCCGGACGGAAGAATCTGCAGTAGGCAAATATATGGAAGCAGTACTGACCGGTGCGGCTGCGAAGTTTGAAAAGGAAGATGGACTTGTTTTAGAGCAAAATGACGTTGGAAAGAAAGGATTGCCAATAGCAAATTCATTAGGGATCATTCTTTTTAAAATGATAGCAGCGGCTTCCTTGCTCGCGGAGCTTTTGATTATGGAACGAAAAAATGGGATTGCACAGCGTGTGGCGATTAGTAAGACCAGCACCACAACTTATTTGGCAGGGCGCGGTTTTGTATTTTTCCTGAACATTCTTTTATTTATTGCCACATATTTTGCTACAACATTTCTCTTCCGATTTGACTTTGGTATGAGAGCTCCACTTCGCATGGCAGTCATTTTCGTTGTGATGGGTATATTCACTACTGCATTTGGTCTGCTGCTTGCGGCACTTTTGAAGGATGAGAGTGCGGTATGGAACATAGGTGTATTGGTAATTTTGCCATCTTCCGTGTTGTCCGGTGCATTGCTGCCATTTGCTGCCATGCCGAAATTGATGCAAAAGATTGGCAGTGTTTTTCCACAAAGATGGATTGCGTCTGCGGTAGAAATCTTACAAGATGGAGGTACATTAGTGGATACGGTAAAGCCCCTATCTATGGTGCTGGGAGTGTCCTTGGTAATGTTTGTGGTTTCAAGTGTGATTCTGGGAGCTAGAAAGAAATAGAGAAAAAGCAAACCATATGTGTTAAGAAAGAAATAAAGTGGATCTTAACTTTTATTTTACATAAGTATGCCAGAGAGTTTTACATTGGATTGATATGCTTGGAAAGTAGACAAAGAAAAGGAGAAAAGACTTATGAAAAAAGAACAAGCAACACAGTCACAAAAATTGATGGTATTTGTACTTACCATGTCTCTTTATGGATTAGCAACTCTATTTACCGAACTAATTCCGAAATTTCAAATAGGACTTGTAGAATTTTCAGTAGAATATTTCTTATTTATTCCGCTGGTACTCGCAATGCTTTTTGATCCAATGTCAGCAGCACTTGGTGCGGCAACTGGAGAATTAGTATTCAGCGAAATCATGTTAGGCCAATTTGGTGGGCTTGGAGAAGTGGAAAAATTTGTTACAGTTACAATTGGTGTCTATATCGCAGGACGTCTTGTGAGAAATCCAAAAAATCAAAAAATGGTTGGAATTGCAGCAATGGCTGGCACAGCAGCTCAGTTATTTATGGGAATGATGGTAGACGTATTAAAAGTACAGTTTGCAATTGAAGATTTCGAAGCGGTAGCTGGTCTTCCAGAGTCTGTGTTTTTCACAGAAGGATTTGCATTTTTGAATGATCTGTTATTCTCAGGAATTCTCTTCTGTCTTCTTCCAACATTATTCCTCGTTCCGAAACTTTATGGAAAGATGGAACCACTTCTTGGAATGCAGCCTAGAACAGAAGAAACAGCACTCGATGGAATTGGTGTGAAAATGGTAATCGGCTGTGTCGCAGGATTTGTGGGTGCAGTTGCAGCAGAATTTCTTGCGGAAAGTGGATTCGAATTAATTAGCTGGGAGGCTTCATGGGCAGAAAATACAGGCTCTATGGCGATTGGAATGCTGATTGCAGCAGCTGTAGCAGTAGTAGTTTTAGTAGCAATGAAGAAAAAAGCAGAAAATGTGCAGGTTCAGAACTGATGAATATTTTGGAAATCAAAGATTTAACTTTTACATATCCCGGAGCTGATGCTCCAACATTAAATCATATGGAACTTCATATTGAAAAAGGAGATTTTATCGCAATCGTTGGCAACAATGGTTGCGGTAAATCTACGTTATGCAAAGTAATGAATGGACTGATTCCACATTTTATCACAGGAAATTTCGAGGGAACTGTTCTTGCAGATGGAGTAGATACAAAGACAGTAGAAATTGGTGATCTGGCAAAGACGGTTGGATATGTTTATCAGGATTTTGAAAATCAGATCGTGCGTCCAACGGTATTGGATGATGCCTCTTATGCGTGTATGAATTATGCAATGCCAGATTATTTAGAGAGAGGAAGACAGGCACTGAAAGATTGTGGTCTGGAAGGCAAAGACGAGGAATATATCTGGCAGCTTTCAGGTGGTCAAACCCATCTTCTTGCATTGGCAGGAGCAGTATCTCTGGAGCCGGAAGTATTGATTTTAGATGAGCCAATCGCGCAGCTTGACCCAAGACATGCAGATTTAATCTATGGAATTTTAAAAGATTTAAATGAACGCCTGGGAAAAACGATTATTGTAATTGAACATCATACAGAATATATTGCAGATTATTGTAAAAATGTAATTCTTTTGAAAGATGGTCATGTAGAATGGATGCTTCCAACGAAAGAAGCATTAGATAAAGTAGAATCGCTGCAGGAGAGTAATATTTTTCCTCCACAGGTGACCTTGGCAGCATATAGTCTGCAAAAGCAGGGGAGATTTTCGAAAGAGTTGATTCTGCCATCCACGATTGATGACGGGAAAAATATGTTCAAAGATTTGAAATTTACAGATCCAGTCATTCCAGAAAACAGATCAAAAGGCGACGAAGTATCTGTATCATTTCAAGATGTATCGGTTTCTTATCGTACGGTAAAAGGAGAGCCGAAAAAAATATATGAAAAATTAAACCTTGATTTGTATAAGGGTGAAAAAATCGCCTTGATCGGCTCAAACGGGGCTGGAAAGTCAACCATGATGAAATTGATGACAGGGCTTGTAAAGCCAAATGGAGGACAGATTTTTCTAAAAGGGGTACCTGTTCACGAGACGAAACCGGAGCAACTGTCAAAATATGTCTCTATGGTATATCAGAATCCAGAAGACATGTTTATCAAGGATTCAATTGAAGCAGATATTGCATTTGCAATGCAGGTCAGAAACGTGGAAAACTGGCAGGAAAAAACAGAGGCGCTGCTTGAACGTTTTCGGTTAACGGAGCTAAAAGAACGTGATGGAAGATTGCTTTCAGGTGGTCAGATGAGAAGAGCGAGTCTGGCAATCGGAGTTGCCCTCCGTCCGGAAATCTTATTGCTGGATGAACCTACAGCAAATCTTGATATAGCAACCAGAAAAGAAATTATGAGAACTTTAAAAGAGATGTCAGATGTAACAGATACCGTTATGATTGCCACACATGATATGCAGCTTGTGTCAGAATGGGCAGAGAGAATCATTGTTTTGTATCAGGGACAGGTGATTGCAGATGGAAGCCGCAATGAAATCTTTGGGAACAAAGAAGTTGTAAATAAGGTTGGAATCAGACCACCGGAGATCTTTTCAATGGGAAAAGCACTTCATGAGGATGCATTTTGTTATACAGTAGATGAATTTCTCAAAAGTTTTGTGTAATGGGTGGAAATGGAGAGTTGAAAAATGGAAAAAACAATGAAAAAACTTTCAGAAAATATATTGGATAAACTATCACTTGATTTTCTGCGTAATCAGGTATTAAAAAATGCTTATGGAAATGATGATACTGTGATTGCAAAATTAGATCCAAGAGTGCTTATTGCCTGGTATTTATTCTTTGGATTAGTGCCATGGTTTTCAGGTGACGTTACATTTTTAGTAGGATGTTTTCTGCTTGTAGCTGTGACAACGGTGCTTGCAAAGGTAGCAGGGTTGGTACTATTTCTGTTTTTGTTAGGCGTGCTTTCACAGTCAGGATATTTATTTTTTGTTTCTTTGTTTTTCGGGGGAAGTGCAGAAACAATTATCCCACTTCTTGTATTAACGCTGAAAGTGGCAACCGTTTCTCTTGCATCAGTTACAGTATTTTCTGGTCTTGATCCTGACAGACTTTCAAATGGTCTGATGTGGTATGGGTGTCCGGAAAGACTATCTTTCTCAATTTCGTATGCATATCGTATGCTCCCAATGCTGATGGAAGAATTTCAAAATGTGCTCCTGTCATACCGATTAAGAGGAAAAGCACCAGAGAACGATACATTTGCAGGAAAAGTTCGTTATCTTATCTACCAGGTAAAGGTAATCATGCATTCCTTTTATCCTCTGATGCTTAATTCAGCAAAAAGATCTCGTACCACGGTGGAAGCGCTAGAAATGAGAGGGTACCGTTATGCGGCAACAAATAAAGCTGTAAAGAAGATAAAATTATCTTCTTTAAGAATAACATATGACGATATGCTGTTTTTTGCAATTTCATTTCTTTGGATGTCAATTGTTGCAGTTGTAATGACATATGTATAGAAAGGAAGAGAGAAGTGTTTATTGATTTTCATACACATGGGAAATTGGCAAAAAAACTGCCATTTTCTACAGAATATACAGACTGGCTTTTAAAGGAAGCACATAGAGCTGGCTTGGATGCCATTTGTCTGACAGAACATTTTAATACATTACAGTTTGATGAATTGTACGGTTATTTAATAGAAACATGTAAGCGAGAGGGAGACACTCTTGTGACAAAGGAAGGGCTACGCATTTTTGCAGGAATGGAAACGGATATTCAGGAAGGTGGACATATCTTATCTATAGGAGCACCGGAGACGATTTTAAAATTAAATGCTGCATTAACGCCTTATAAAGAAAAGGGAAAATTTCTTCCTTTAAAAAAAATAATGGATTTATTCGAAAAATATCCAGTTATTGTTGGAGCGGCGCATCCATTTCGCGAGGAAGGTCATATACCAGAACTGCCAGAAGAACAGTTGAAACGATTGCAGTTTCTTGATTTAAATGGAAAAGATGTGGCTCTTGACCGCGCATATTTTGAAGAAAGAACGAGTGCGCTTGCAAAAAAACTTGGAATTCCTATGATCAGTGGGAGTGATACGCATCAGGCAGTACAGTATGGATGTATCTGTACGAATTTTCAAGAAACAATGAAAACAGTAGAAGAACTTTATGAACAGATGAAAAAGGGTGACTACCAGATTCGTGTATCATCAAACGCGTCTTTCCAGGTAAAGACAGCAGGTATTTTGAAAAAAGCATTAAAGGAAATCCATGCATTGGGTGGAGACTATGTATCGGTTTTAATTGGCTAAGGAAATTCCTTAGCTGATTTTTATGGAGGAACTATGATTGATATAAAAATAATACAAGCGATTGTTCGTGAAGCGGCAGAATTATTTTCTAACAGGAAAGCGGTAAGACAGGTCCGGGAAAAAGGCGCATATGATTATGTGACGGCAGTAGACGAAGCAGTCCAAAAATATATTCAAGAAAAGTTAAATGAGCTGTATCCATATATTCAATTTGTGGGAGAGGAAAAAGAGAATAAAGCTGTCGATCTGAATGGAATTGTGTATAATCCTTTTTCGAATGAAATGTATTATGCGGAAAAAGGAAACGGAAGTTATTTGAATGGAAAACGAATTCACGTAGGCACTGCCACGACAATGGGAGAAAGTTTGATTTCCATTGGGACATCGCCATATTACAAAGAAGAAACTGAAGAAAATTTTCAAATGTTCTCCAAGATTTTTAAAGAGTGTCAGGATATCCGAAGATGCGGCGCAGCCTCCTTAGATCTCGCTCATGTGGCATGTGGAAGAATTGACGGCTACATGGAAAATCATTTGAAATTATGGGATTATGCTGCAGGCACATTGCTTGTCCGCGAAGCAGGAGGAGAAGTGTTTGCCTATAATGGAGAAAAATTGGAAATGGAATTCGATGGTAATATAGTTGTAGGGAATCGTAGGATAGCAGAATGCTTGATAAAACATACAGCATATTCGGGATATAATAGTGATACAAATTGAAAAATAGGGACACAGCTGCCAGACAATGATTTAGTTTGACAGTTGTGTCCTTCTATAATTTCCAGGTGTCATTCCGTATTTTTTTGTGAAAGACCTCGTGAAGTAGGAATGATTGTTAAATCCACAATTTGCTGCGATATCAATGATCTTTTGATCTGTTTCCAGCAGTTGTTTTGCAGCAAGCTCTAGACGATAATTGACCAGATATGCCGTAAAGCTCATACCAGTCAGTTCCCTGAATAGTTTCATAAAGTGACTCTCTGAAAAACCACATAAAGATGCGACCTCTTTTATAGGGATGTTTTGGGCGTAGCTATTTTGCACATGGTATAGAGCCACTTTTAATTTTTCGTAGGCATGTTCCATAGCCAATTCCTTATCATTTGAGCTTGAACAGAAGTGATTCAAATGGTGCATAATCATATATAAGTTTGATTTGACCAGGTATTCGCAAGTAGAATAGCTATTTCGTCTGTTTTCAATTAATGAAAGAAGCAATGGTTTTAAAAGTGTATTAAGCTCAGTTCCTTTTTTCTCATAGCAATTTACCACTTTCTCATGGGCCATGAATGGCTTGAGGTATTTTTCGTAGCAAGGATCCGCTTCAGTTTCCCCTAAAATAGAAAAGTGAAACAAAATATTATAGTATTCTGCATGGCAGGAACCGATTTGTTCTATGGAATGAATGACATGTGGCATTAGAATGAACACATCTCCTTCACTCGCACAGTAAGAAGTAGACCAGACTGTGATTTTAATCTGGCCGCTTGCAACATAGATAAATTCCGCTTCATCATGCCAGTGTAGTGGAAAAGCGTGTATGAAATGCGGGATTTTTCCGTGATAAACGATGTATGGGAAATCTGGTGTCCCATGAATCTTGGTTTCGTGCATGAGTGTATGGTTCATAGTGTTCTCCTTTTCGGATTAATCATAGAATTGTGTTAAATTATAGCACATCTATTACTAAAAATAATAAGTAAAATATGAGTTCTGTCATCTCCGGGATTTTTCTTCCCAGTTTAAGATGCAAAGATTATACATGGAAAGAGCGAATAAATATATGGAAAGGAAAAATAGTTTCGATGCAATTTCCTGTTGTAGAAGATTCCATGCAATTTAATGCCTTTGAAGAAGTGCCATCCTTAGAAATACCGATTTATTTCTTCGCAGGACAATTTGCAGGAGATATTATATATTACGAAAAAGTTGAATATTTCAGATATCTAAAATATAATGCAGTCGAGAGAGTAAATAGATGTATTCCATGGTTCCCAAAGAAATAGAAAGACTGTACATATTTAACCAGTCTACAGCCTTTTGAACAGAAAATATGACAAAAGTCATGGTCAAAATAGTTCTTTTCTCACTTCCTCAATTAAAATAAAGTTGATATGATGTGATTACAATAAATTGGAAAGAGGAGAAAAGAATGGAAGAAATAATTTTGAAAGCTACTGACCTAACCAAAAAGTATAACAACAAGACAGTTGTTGATAGTCTGCATATAGAAATAAAGAAGGGCGAGATTTTTGGATTGCTGGGGCCAAATGGTGCTGGAAAAAGCACGACAATGAATATGATTTGTTCTATTGTCAGACCAACCGCTGGCTCTGTTGAAGTATTGGGGAAAGATACGTGGAAACATAAGAAAGAAGTTCTTCACAAGATTGGTTACATACCACAGGAACTTGCTATTCATGGAAACCTGAAGGCATGGGAAAATGTGGAATTATTCACATCGCTTTATGGAATTAAGGGTACAGAGTTAAAGACAGCAGTAGACAAGTCTTTGGAATATGTAGGTCTTTCGGAAAGAAGGCAGGAATTCGCAAAAAACTTTTCAGGTGGCATGAAGAGAAGATTAAATATCGCCTGTGCTATAGGTCATAATCCGCAACTGTTGATTTTCGATGAACCAACAGTTGGAATTGACCCTCAATCCAGAAATTTTATTCTGGAAAGAATTAAAGATTCAAACAAAAAAGGAGCGACCGTTATCTATACAAGCCATTATATGGAAGAAGTAGAAGCAATCTGTACACGAATTGCCATTATGGATAATGGAAAAATTATTGCCTGTGGTACGAGTGAGGAATTGAAAAAGCTTGTATCCAATGGCAGTGAAGATATTACATTAGAAGAAGTGTTCTTAAATCTGACTGGCAAGAAATTAAGAGACTATGCAGAGTAATATGAGGTGAAAGAACATGATTCGATATTTAATAAAAAATAATTTCAAACTTATGTACAGAAATACATGGAGTCTTGTACTTATGGTAGTGGGACCGATTTTGGTAATTGCTGTGTTATCCAGCGCATTTTCGGAATTAATGAAGTCTTATGAGGATGTGGGTGCATTTGAAGTCGGATATAGAGTTGAAAAAGACAGTCCTTTTTCAGATTACATCTCCATTATGAAAGAAGTTGGAAAAGAGAATAAGATTACTTTTCATGAGTATCCAGAAGGGGAGCCGAAGGATATGATTGAAAATAACAATCTTGCTGGATTTGTTGCGTTCGAAGAGGACGAATATGTATTATACAAAAGTGCAGATTACGAAGTGGAAGGAATTACGCTGGAGTATTTTCTGAGCAGGATAATGAGCGAGAATATAAGTGCATCCATGCAAATGATAAATGGAACCTATGAATCAGATGTAGAGTTACCTGTGAAGGAACTTGAATTCATGCCATCGATTGATTCGAAAGATTATTATGGAATTATATACATTGTCTATTTTTGCTGGTGTGGAATCATTTGTGCTACAGGTGTATTGAGCAATGAGAAGAAATACGGAATCGAGCGAAAATTCCAGGTATCCAATCTGTCAGAGGTGCAAATGTATATGGGGAAATGGATTCCGATCACTCTGACGGTAACGGCCGGAATGGGAACTGCCATAATTTTAACTATAATATTATTTAATATTCATTGGGGAAATCCGCCACTATCTGCGTTGCTTGTTTTTATGATGATATTAGCAGGAAGTGCATTTGGCATGATGCTTTATAACATCTCCAATAATCTAGTGATAACTATTATCGTTCAGTTTACAACAGTGTGGGTTCTGGGATTTTTAGGAGGAAGTTTTGAAACTTATATGTTTTCTTCTATACCAGACATTTTAAAACAGGTATCACCAATCTACCATGGAAACAGGGCTCTTGTTGAACTTTCTTGTATGGGACAGAGTGACTATGTAAGCAGCGCAGTTATTTATTCATTGGTAATTACACTAGCTTGCTCTGCTATTGCTATTTTAGTCAGTGGTATCAGAAAGAGAGGGAGAGCATGATTTCTTTAGTGAAAATGAATTTAAAATTGTTATTACGAAACAAAGGGTTTCTGTTTTTTCTTTTGGTGACTCCGATATTGTCAACATTTATTCTGAGCCTGAAAGTAGAGTATGCAGTTTATCAAGAAAGTGAAGAATCAGCATACGTAGTTGAGCTTAAGGACTGTACAGAAAAGGCAGTTTATCGCGGAGATACATCTGCATACATCGTTAAGATTTATGATGACTCAAATTCACAGTTATCCAATTATGTATTAGAAAAAATGGCGGAAACGGGTATGTTTTCAGTATGTCGAAGTGATGTCACTGATATGACAGAGGAAGAGGTACTTGCACAGGCAAAGAAGGATGCATTTGATGACAGAGCAGGTGTATTATTGTATTTGAAAAAGGATTTTGAACTGGCGGTCATGGATGGCGACTGGCAATCTGGGATACAGATCTATGATGTGTCTGAAGATGAGAGACAGGAATTGTTTGAAAATGAATTTACGAATTTGTTAGAACAGATAAAACAGGCGCAGATGATCGTGGGAACTGACACGAATGCAATCATAGAGATGTTGGATGATATTGCATCAAAAATACCAGAAAAGAAGATTATCAATCTGGCAGGTAAGGATGATATCGAATTAAATAATGAGCAAATAAATCAGAAGGCGCAAATAGGCTATGCATTTGCAATTATGACATTAGGATTCTTATTTTGCGGTGTCTGTATCGCTCACACTGTGATCGAGGAACAGAATAACAAGGTATTTACTAGAGTGATGCTGTCAAAAGTCAGCAAAAGGGAATATTTTTCCTCTAAGTTTATAGTTACAATTATCATCTGCATTTTACAGACTATAGTGCTGGCATTCAGTTTATCTGCTGTCAAAGATTTGGATTTCGGAATGAACAAACGAAGTTTTCTTCTTGTAATATTTTTGTTGGGGTTAGTTTTCTGCACATTGAGTCTTTTAGCTGGAATACTACTAGGAGATGTCATGAATTCGAATTATACAATATTCGCAATCTGGAGTATTTCAGCACTTCTTGCGGGATTATACTTCCCTTTGGATGATACTACTCCAGCACTTAAGACGCTTTCATATCTGATGCCACAACGTTGGTTTATGAATGCCTCAGAAATGTTATTGGTAGGGGACAAAGGAGCTTATTCTATGTTATTATATGTTACAGTAGTCTACCTAATTGTCATTATTAGTGTGGGCAGCGTAGGACTTAAGATGCAAAGAAGTGAAGCATAGAAGAAAGGAAAAAGCCCATGAGAGAACAGCTTAGAGAAAATTATTTCATGGCAGTTCGAATTGGATTGTTATTCATATTGGAAATATATATTGTTTTATCACAATCTATACTAACAGGGACATCTGCTAAGGTGTTCCTGTTTCTTGCGCTGTTTGTAGGAGTAACGGCAGGAAAAGAACTGGCAGAGAAACGTATGAAGATTTATTTTTTTGTGATCTTCGCATTGTTATTGTTTATGATGATATCGGTCATAGGAAACGAAACCTTGTTGCTGGGAGTCTTCCTTTGTTATGAAATTTTTTCATATGTGCGAGCAAATGTACTTTGGTATTTTGTTCCTTTACTTACAATTTTTATTCCAAGCGGGATGGATGTGTATGCGCAGACGATGATTGTGTTGTTGGTGAGTATGATTTATATTCAACATGATTTTATAGTGGAGTCATATAGAAAGCAGACGAAGGAAGATACGATTTTGGAACAGCATTTAAAAAGAGATATGTACCAGAGAGAGCATAAAATGCAGGAAGAGATTCGAAAAAGTCTGCTTTTGGCTGAAAATCAGGTTTTGGAAGAGAGAGCGCAGCTCTCACAGACATTGCATGATAAGCTTGGACACAATATCAATGGTTCCGTGTATCAGTTGGAAGCCGTCAAAATTTTGATGGAGAAAGAACCAGAAACATCAAAGAAAATGATTCAGGCGGTAATTGAACAGTTGCGGGATGGCATGGATGAGATTCGTGCTATTCTAAGAAGAGAGAGACCAAAGAAATATAAGCTGGCAATATTACAATTGGAAAAGTTGTGCGAGGATTGCCGGATAAAAGGGGTAGATGCCAACCTAAGCGTTGTGGGAGAAGTATCGAAAATACCAGAAAAATATCTGGAAATCATTTTGGACAATACTTATGAAGCAGTTTCAAACTCTATGAAATATGCAAAATGTACAAAAATTGAAGTTAAGATATATGTGTTAAATCAAATGATAAGATGCAGCATATCGGATAATGGTGTTGGCTGCAAAAAGATAGTAGATGGTATGGGAATTTCCGGCATGCGACGCAGAGTCAGAGAAGTGAACGGAATTTTAGATTTTGATTCAGAAGTTGGATTTACGATCAATATATTATTACCTTTATAAAGTGGGAGAAAATTTATGGAAAAGATTAAAGTGATTATTGCAGATGACAGTGATTTTGTCAGAGACGGGATGAGAATCATTTTGAGTGTGGATGAAGAGTTTGAAGTGATCGGCTGTGCATCGAACGGAAGAGAGGCAATAGAAATCGCGAAGAAAACAAGACCTGATATCTTTTTAATGGATATTCAAATGCCGGAAATGGACGGTATTGAAGCGACAAAGTATATTGTAGAAAACAATCTTGGAAAAGTGCTGATACTTACTACTTTCGATGATGATGTATTAGTACAAAATGCTTTGCGCAACGGTGCCAAGGGATATTTGATTAAGAATCATACGCCGGAGCATCTAAAGCAAATGATCAAATCTGTATACAATGGAACCGGAGTAATGGAAGAGAATATCCTGGAAAATCTTGCAAAGAATACAGAAGTCAAGACAAGTGGCTTCCACGAAGAGGGATACACAGCCAGAGAACTAGAGGTTATTAAGGCGGTTGCAGATGGGCTTTCTAATAAAGAGATTGCCAATCGTTTGTTTATTACAGAAGGAACTGTGAAGAATTATATCACTTCTATATTGGCGAAAGAGAATCTATCACACCGAACTGCGCTTGCCGTATATTATCTTACGGGAAAAAAATAATTCTTGACATTGGTATCATACCAGACATTATACTATAAAACGAATTTGAAATAGGACAAATAGAACAGACAAAGACGCCTGAAACGTTTTGTCTGTTTTTTATTTTGAAGGAAATTTTCAGGAGGGATTGTATGCAAAAATTTTTTTATTCTATACCCACAAAAGTATTTTTTGGCAAAAATGCTGTTTCATATTTGCCAAAATGTATCAAAGAATATGGTGATAAAGTACTCCTTGTTTATGGGGGAGGAAGTATCAAAAAAAACGGTCTATATGATAGAGTAACAGACCTTTTGAAGGAACATTACATCTCATACGCTGAACTTTCAGGTGTGGAGCCGAATCCAAAACTTTCTACTGTCAAAAGAGGAGCAGAGCTTTGTAAAAATTATGGCGCAAAAGTGATCGTCCCGATTGGAGGAGGAAGTACTATTGATTGCGCAAAAGCAATTGCAGCGTCAGCATTATATGCAGGTAGCCCGTGGAATTTAGTGGAAGATTCTGAGAAAATAGGAAGTGTAATACCAGTTATTGCTATTCCAACAGTGGCAGCGACAGGTTCTGAGATGGATCCTTATTCTGTGATTACAAATGAAGAATTGAAATTAAAGCGGGAGTTGGAAAGTGAAAAATTGTATCCAGCATATGCCTTGCTGGACCCAGAAAACACTTATACAGTGCCTGTTTATCAAACGGCGGCAGGTACAGCAGATATTCTGGCACATGTTCTTGAGGTATATTTTAGTCCAGAGAAAGATGCTTTTATGCAGGATCGTATGATGGAGGCATTGATGAAAACCTGCATTCATTTTGGACCGATTGCCTGTGCAGAGCCAGAAAACTATGAAGCAAGAGCGAATCTTTTATGGGCATCAGAGTGGGCAATTAACGGATTTATAGCTTGTGGAAAATCAGGTCCATGGCCTGCACATTCCATAGAGCATCAGTTGAGTGCACAGTATGATGTAACTCATGGTCATGGGCTTGCAGTGATTATTCCGGCATTAATGGAATACATATTGAACGAAAAGAGTCTGGATCGTTTTGTGAACTATGGTATCCATGTATTTGATATTCAGGCAGATTTGCCTGAAATGGAGATTGCCAAAAAAGCAATTAAAAAGACAAAGCAATTTTTTTATGATATGGGACTTAGTTCAACGTTACAAAGTCTTGGAATTGATGAGAAGGTTCTCTTTGAAACGATGGCAGAGGTTGCAGCATCGGAGGGACTTGATAAATGTCTTGTTCCACTATACAAAGAGGATATCATAAAGATTTATGAAATGTGTTACTAATGAATGGAGGGAAAATATGAGCGATTCGAAAGTAGAAATTCTGTTTTTAAATGAGGAAGACATGATAAATGCAGGTGTTCTTGATGCAGAGCGAGCAGTGGATGTTATTGGCGAAGTTGTTTCACTCTTAAGCCAGGAGGACTATCTCATGGGAGGAAAAGATCATAATGAACATGGAATCCAGTTGATTTTTCCACAGAAGTCTCCAATCAAAGGCTTTCCTTTAGAAGATTCAGCCGATCGAAGATTTATGTCTATGCCGGCTTATCTTGGAGGAAGATTTCATCTTGCAGGAGAAAAATGGTATGGATCCAATGCCAGAAATGCAAAAAAAGGACTTCCAAGATCGATTTTGATGGTGACATTAAATGACGTAGAGACAGGACAGCCACTTGCATATATGTCAGCAAATTTACTAAGTGCGATGAGAACAGGTGCTATGCCAGGACTGACAGCTTGTCACTTGGCAAAAAAGGATTCGAAAGTATTAACATTACTTGGTGCAGGTGTCATTAACCGTACTAGCCTGATGGCAATTATGGCGAAAGTTCCTACGATTGAAACTTTGAAAATTCGTGGAAGCTCACCGACATCAAAAACAGCTTTAGGTTTGAAAGAATTTGCACAGGAAACCTATCCACAATTAAAAGAAATAATTGTTTGTGAAACACTGGAAGATGCGATTCGTGACGCTGATATTATCAGCGAAGCGGTTTCTGTTCCGTGGGGAAAATGGCCAAGATTAGAACCAGAATGGATAAAACCTGGATGTCTGATTATTTCTTCAGGAACAATGGATCTGGAATTAGATTTTATAGAAAAGCATGTCACTAAGGTAGTAGACAATATACATATGTATGAAGAGTATATTCAGGTATACCAACTGTATGATGAAGAAGGAAATCGACTTTCTTCTGGTACGCCGGGTATGTTTTTTGTAAATATGGTAAGTGATGGAAAGATTCAAAAATCTGAGATTCAGCATCTGGGAGAAATCGTAAGAGGAATTGCACCTGGAAGAACCAATGATGATGAAATTATTTTGGTGAGTCTTGGGGGAATGCCAATTCTTGATGTCGGATGGGGCTATGAATGTTACAAGAATGCGCAAAAAAAAGGAATTGGCACGAAATTGAAACTCTGGGATGAACCATATTTGCATTAGTAAAAAAGATTGACTTTGGTATAATGCTAAGGTTTATAATGCGAAAAAAGTCAAAAAGGGAACAAAAAGGACGATGAAGTCGTAAATGACATCATCGTTCTTTTTTATTCTAAATAAAACATCAAAAGGAGGATGGTATTATGAAAAAAAGATTACTGACAATGATGATGACACTAATGATGGTAACAAGCCTTTTCACTGGCTGTGGTTCTGAGAAGGAAGCAGAGCAGGAACTGAATCTGATGGTTTGGGACGGCACATGGGATGAAGAGGTATTCACATCTTTTGAGGAAGAAACAGGGATTCATGTCAATGTCAGCTATATTGACAACACGGATACTATTATTTCAAAACTTCTGCAAGGAGGTACAAGTTATGATTTGATTGACATCGAATCCGCATACATTAAGACATTTGTAGATAACGGTTTGTTGACAGAATTGGATTATAACAATCTGGAAAATGCAAAATACATTGATTCTCAATATGGAGGATTTACAGGCGATGAAGAATGCAAATACACAATTCCTTGTGTTGCTCCACTTTATACTTGCGTTGTGTATAACACAGAAACTTGTCCAATTGAGATTAAGAGTTTTAAAGATTTAGCAGATCCTGCATTGGAAGGTCAGGTTTGTATGGTCAATTCTACAATCTCATTATTTGGTATGGCACTGGAATCCCTTGGGTACGAAGCAGATTCCTGTGATGAAAAACAAATTGAAGAAGCTTGCAATCTGTTAATGGATATTAAGAAAAACGTAAAAGCGTTTGTAGGTGAGAGTGCAGTATCAGAATTAGAAAACGGTGAATGTTCTGTAGCATTTTGCTGGGATTACACAACACTTTGTAATGCAGGCAAAGAGAATTGGGAAAAATTTGCAATTGCGGATATTGACAGTGGTTGTGAATATTCAGGAACTTACTGGGGGATTCCAGAGTCATCTGAAAACAAGGAAGCAGCAGAAGCATTGATCAATTACATGTTAGAACCAGAACAATATGCAAAACACACTGTTGCATGGGGAAATATTCCAGTGCTGACACAAGAGTCTCTTGTAGATTATTTACCGGAAGAGTTTTATGAAAACCCAGCAATTGAAGCATACAAAGAGTTAAGTGAAACTGCATGGAAAGTAGCAGTAAATGACAAACAGATTAATATCTTGGATGTATATTATACAAAACTTATGAGTGATTAAGGAGGAAGATGGCATGAAAAAAATTGAGATTATTACAAGACCAGAAAAATTGGTTGGGTTAAAAGAAGTTTTAGTGCTCCATAATTGCCAAGGGATGACAGTCATGTCCGTCATGGGATGTGGAAGACAAAAAGGCTATATTCCAGAACTTAACATTACAGGTGCAGACATCAATCTTCTTCCAAAGATTATGTTGTTTGCAGTAGTGGAAGATGAAAAATTAGAAGAAATTCTAGCTGATATTACAAGTGCTATAGGTACAGGGAAAAATGGAGATGGTAAAGTATTCGTCTATGATGTTTACGATGCTATGAGAATTCGTACAAGTGAGCGAGGCGATAGTGCACTATAGTAGCGAAATAGAAAGGATGATGACAGATGCCGAAAACAATTGTTTCTATGGTAAATGTGGATAAATGGTATGGAGAAAATCATGTAGTAAAAAACATGAATATTAATATAAGCGAGGGAGAGTTTTTAACTCTCCTTGGACCTTCCGGGTGTGGAAAGACGACAACACTTCGTATGATTTCAGGGTTTGAACTTCCTACGTCGGGAATGATTAAAGTGGAAAATGAGAGTGTAGAGAAAAAAGAGCCTTATGAAAGAGATGTAAATACCGTTTTTCAAAATTATGCTCTTTTTCCAAATATGAATGTGTTTGATAACATTGCTTATGGGCTAAAGGTAAAGAAAGTACCCAAAGCGGAGATCAAAGAAAAAGTTATGGATATGTTAAAGCTAGTTCAGCTTGAAGGGTTTGAAAAAAGAAGGATAAACCAGATGTCCGGCGGTCAAAAGCAAAGGGTTGCCATTGCACGTGCGCTTATCAACAGACCAAAGGTTCTTTTACTGGATGAGCCTTTAGGAGCACTTGATTTAAAGTTGCGTAAACAAATGCAGATTGAATTGAAACGTCTCCAAAAACAGCTTGGGATTACATTTGTTTATGTTACACATGATCAAGAAGAAGCGCTCACAATGAGTGACAGAATTGCGATTATCAATCAAGGAATATTAGAACAGATTGATACTCCAAAAAACATTTATGAACAACCGAAGACTAAATTTGTGGCAAGTTTTATTGGAGAATCCAATGTATTTGATGCAATGGTGGAACGCATAGGAAAAGAAAACCGTCTGGTTACAGAATGCGGATACTTCAAAACAGAAGAGACTGATCTCGTGATTGGAGAGGCATTGGCAGTGTCTGTTCGTCCAGAAGATATGATGTTTTCTGTCAACCCAGTAGAAGGATTTTCTATCAGAGGTGTGGTAAAAGAACAGATTTATGTAGGAAATCTTGTAAAAATGATTGTTCAGCTTACCAATGGTGAGGAAGTAAAAATCAATCGTTTTAATCAGGAAGAACTAGCAGATGCAGGAACTTTAGTATACCTTTACTGGAAAAGTGAAAAAGGAATCTTAATGAAAGTGAAAAACCCATTGAAAGGTGCTATTGACCTTAATGAGCTGGGAGGTGTAGCAGGTGAAGAAGAATAAAGAAAAAATCTCCTTGGGAACAAGGATTTCCAGACTGATCATGTGTGGACCGATTACCATTTGGTCGCTCGTTTTTATTGTTGCACCGATTTTACTGCTTTTGTTTATTAGCTTTATGACAAAAGGGCCTCTGGGTATTATCCAATATAAATTTACGTTGGGAAATTACAAGACAATTTTAGATCCGGTTTATTTTAATGTGGTGAAGGAATCTCTTGTAGTTGCTTTCACAACAACTGTACTTTGTGTATTACTTGGTTATCCATTTGCATATTTTATGGCAAACAAACCGGCAAAAATATCCGGACTTTTGATGGTTCTTATGATGATTCCGTTTTGGACCAATGAACTTGTTATCGTATACAGTTTTGTAATTCTTTTAAACAGTTCAGGAATTGTAAATACCGTGCTTATGGATTTGGGTATTATTAAAGAATCCTTGAATATGCTCTATAACAACTTTGCTGTTGTAGTTGGTATGGTCTATATGCTTTTACCATTTGCGGTATTACCAATGTATTCTTCTATTGAGAAACTCGATAAGAACTTGATCGAAGCTTCAAAAGATTTAGGAGCAGGACCAGTAAAAACGTTTTTCCGAGTAGTGCTTCCGCTTACTGCTCCTGGCATTTTTGCAGCAGTCATTTTGGTGTTTATTCCAACTATAGGATATTACCAGATTACAGATATGCTTGGCGGAGGAACGCAGATGATGGTCGGAAACTTAATTAATAATCAATTCTCATTATCCAGAAATTGGCCATTCGGAGCAGCACTTTCTATGGTACTTGCTGTACTGATTTTGATTATGCTGTTCATTTACACGAAACTCGGCGGAGATTTGGACGATTTAGGAGCATAGAAATGGGGGATAGACCATGGAAAAAAAGAAGAAAAAAGGCGGTGTATTAAAAGGAGCTTCTTGGGCGTATGCGTTACTGATATATGTTTTTTTCTATATCCCAGTGTTTGTTATGATCGCCTACTCCTTTAATGATAGCCGTAACAACATAGTATGGAAAGGTTTTACATGGAGCAACTATATTAAATTAATGAACGATATGGAACTTTGGAAAATTTTTGGAAACACCTTTTTCATTGCAATTGTTTCAACCGCAATCGCAGTCGTTGTTGGAACTATGGGAGCAGTTGGCTTAAAAAATGCGAAATTTAAGGGGAAGAAGATTATTTCTGTCTCTTTGTACTTTCCTATTGTAATTCCGGAAATTGTATTAGCTGTTGCAACTTTAATCCTTCTTAGTACAGCTAATGTACAACTTTCTATTTTGACAATGATTTTAGGAAATACAACATTGTTGTTACCTTATATTTTTATTACTGTGAAATCAAGATTGGTAGGAATGGACCCGACGATCGAAGAAGCATCTTTGGATCTGGGCGCAAATCGTGGATATACGTTCTTACATATTACATTACCAGCAATTATGCCTGGGGTTATATCTGGTGCATTTATGGGATTTTCATTAGCGTTGGAAGATTTGGTGATTTCGAGTTTCCTGGCGGATGCGAAAACAACAAACTTAAGTATGAAAGTATATTCTATGATTAAAAAAGGTGTATCTCCAGAAATCAATGCTTTAGCCACACTTGTATTTTTAGCATTTTTGATTCTAATCGGTGGATACAGTGTGTTAACTACATTAAAAGAGAAAAAAACAGCAGTAAAACGAGTTCCTGCGAATCATTATTAAGGAGTTTTATGAGAAAAGAAAATATCAAATATGCAATATTGCAGATGGTATTTTGGACGGCAGCAGCTTCCTGCTATGCTTTTATGACGCAGATTCTTGAAGCGAAAGGGTTTGGAAGCAGCCAGATAGGAATATTGAATGCGGTAAAGCTTTTGGCAACGGTAGTTTTTCAAATGGTAGTAGGAAGTGCTGCAGATAAATACGCAAAAAAAGTTCCATTAAAAACAATCATTGCATTACTGGCCGGAGCTGCTACTGCATTCACTGCAGTGTTCTATTTTGGAACCTTATCATTTATAGGAACACTGTTACTCTTTATAGGTTTTGGGGCAACCTTCACTTGTATTTCGCCTCTGATTGATTCGCTGTCTGTTCTCTATAATGATAATGGTATGAAAATCAATTATGCTTTTGGGAGAGCAGCAGGTTCTGCAGCATATGCTGTGGCAAGTGTAGGACTTGGCATTTTTTGTGATAGATTTGGAGGAGAACGTCTATTGCTGTTACAGATCATTTTTACGTTTATGATTTTAGTAATGGCTCTCTTCATGGAAAATATGCCTAAACAAACAAAAAATCACTTGATGAATAAAAGCAGAGCAGAGCAAAAAGTACATAGTGTGGGCTATCTTTTATGGAATTATCCAAAGTTTACCTGCTTTTTAGTTGGTTCTGCAGTCATGTTTATGGGATATAATTTAGGAACAACTTTTTTGATTCATGTGATAGAAGAGGCAGGCGGGACAAATGCTCATTATGGAGTAGCAGAGTTTGTTATGGCAATCAGTGAAGTGCCGGCAGCATTTTTGATTGTACGCTGCCGCGGGAAAATCCCAATGGAAAAGGTCATGATCGGATGTGCCTTTTTTATGGCTTTGAAAAATGTATTTGCTGCATATAGCGAAAGTGTGGCAATTATTATTTTATCCCAAGGCTGTGAAATGCTTGGATTTGGAATGTTCTATGCGGGCAGCGTTTATATCGTAGATGAAATGCTTCCCAAGACAGATATAGTAAAAGGAATGTCATTTATAAATGCAGCAACAGTAGGTTTAGGAGAAGGAATAGGTTCTTTCTTTTGTGGATTTTTAAGAGATGAATTAGGACTGCATGGACTGATGGAAATCAGTGTATTAGTAGGAGCAGTTTCCAGTGTATGTATGTTTTTTATGAACTGGCTTCCTAGAGAAAGAAAAGGAGTGAATTTATGAGTAGTGTAATAAAAGAAACGCCTGGAAGGCGAAGTAATGTGGAAGAGGAAAACTTAGAAATCAGTTTCTTATATCTTAGTGAAGAAGATATGATAGATGCAGGCGTATTGGATCCAAAACGTTGTGTAGATGTTATGGAGGAAACCATTGGTCTGATGGAAGACGGCGATTTTATTATGGGTGGGCCAGATAACGATTCACATGGACTTATGCTGTACTTCCCTAAGAAATCGACGATTAAAAATTTCCCATTAAATAATGCGAGAGACAGACGATTTATTGCAATGCCGGCATACCTAGGGGGACGTTTCCATATTGCAGGGGAAAAATGGTATGGTTCCAATGGAAATAATAAAAAGAAAGGACTTCCAAGATCCATTCTGATGATGATTTTAAATGATGTAGATACGGGAGCGCCATTAGCGTTTATGTCAGGAAACCTGCTTAGCTCAATGAGAACAGGTGCTATGCCTGGACTTGCAGCAAAATTGTTAGCAAGAAAAGATTCGAAAGTACTTTCTATCATAGGACCTGGTGTGATTAATAAGGCATGCCTGATGTGCATTATGGCAAATATGCATCAAATCGACACAGTTAAAATCAAAGGAAGCTCAGTGACCTCACCATCTGCTGTTCGCATGAAAGAATATATTGAGTCTGCTTACCCACATGTGAAGACGATTGAAATCTGTGAGACTTTAGAAGACGCAATCCGCGGAGCTGACATTGTGAGTGAAGCGGTTTCATGTAAAGAAGGAGAATGGCCGGAATATAAAAGAGAATGGATTAAGCCAGGAGCCCTTATCATCTCAGCCAGCACTTTTAATATGGATTATCGTTCAATCATTGATTGTAAAAAAGTTGTGGATAATTTTGGAATGTACGAAAATTATGCAGATGAGGACGAGATGGGCTATGATGAAAAGGGAGATCGTCTTCATACTGGATGTATGGGTGAAGATTTCGTATATATGGTAGAAGACGGATTGATTGAAAGGGAAAGTATTACCACTCTTGGTGAGATAGTCAGACATAAAAAACCAGGAAGGGAATCGGATGATGAGATTATCCTGGTTTCCATTGAAGGTATGCCGACAGAGGATGTGGCATGGGCGTACGAATGTTACACCTATGCTCTAATCCATGGAATCGGCACAAAATTAAAAGTATGGGATGCCCCAAAATCTTTATAGATCGAAATTATTTAGAGGAAACCGGAAGCTGAAGCTCTGTTACATATTCGTCTTCGTTATTTGTCTCATAGTTGTCGATATGGCAGAATTCAATCGGGTCACCAATGACTTTCAAACGATGCTTTCTGGCATATTCAAACAATGTAGGCAAAAGCTGTTTAGTCTGTTTCAAAGAACCTGTATAAGTCAGAGACAAATATTTTCCGGCAGGCAGGACATAGTTGCTTTGGTAATTTCCCATTTTGGAATAGAAAAAAACGTTTTTCGTTCGATAATAATCAGAAGCAGGATTGCTGCCTTCCAGATCAAGTGTATAACAGTCGCAGTTTCCGATTGTGGAAATGCGTTGTGGATGGCTTTGCACATATCGAACTAAAGAATAATCCACATAATCATCGGGAATATTTTGAGCACTGATCATCATACAATGTCGATCATAAAATTCTATCAATTTAATCGAAGTGTCCTCTTGTAATGAGAGGGCATTTTCCATAGAAACGATACGGGATTGGATATCCTCCTTTTGCTGAAGTAAAGTTACAATTTGTTCGTTTACTCTGTTCAGCTCTTTTTGAAAAAGATCTAAAGTAGCATTCAAAGAACGGTTTTCTTCAAATTCACGAATTTCTGTAGTAGTAAAATTGAGGGACAGCATTTCGCGGATCATGGTGATTTTTCTTAAATCATCCAGAGTATAAAGGCGATAATTGTTTTCTGGATCACGGTGAGGTTTTAAGATACCAATCTCTTCGTAGTAACGGATGGAATCCATTCCAATATGAAATAGTTTGGAGATTTCACCGATTTTGTAGTATTTTTTCGAGTCTTTCATGGTTTTCTCCTTTTGTAAACGTTGGTATTATACGAGGATAATTATACAAACCTCAAGGAAAAAGGCAAGATTTTACTGTGAAAAATAAAAAAAATAAAGTATTGACCTTGGTAAGATACGAGACATTAGAATGAACGTAAATAAAATTTAGATTGAAAAGCAGTTTAGAAACTGTGGATTGGAGGATGTATGGAAAGAATTAAAAATCATCCGATTCTGGGTGAGACAGAGGAAAGAAAACTTGTTCCATTCACCTATGACGGAAAAGAACTCACGGGATATGAAGGCGAGCCAATTGCAATAGCACTGCGTGCAGCAGGAGTTATGGCACATAGATATACAGCAAAAAAGCATGAGCCTCGAGGTGTTTTTTGTGCCATCGGTAGATGTACAGACTGCGTTATGGTGGTCAACGGAAAACCAAATGTCCGCACTTGTATTACACCTTTAGAAGAAGGAATGAAGGTGGAAACACAATATGGAGTTTCTGCAAGTAAGGAGGGGATGTAAATGACACCACTTAGATATGAATTAATCGTCATTGGCGCTGGTCCGGCAGGATTATCAGCAGCTATTGAAGCGGCAAAGCATGGTATAAAACCAATTGTTTTTGATGAAAATGCAAAACCAGGTGGTCAGCTTTTTAAACAGATACATAAATTTTTTGGCTCAAAAGAACACAAAGCGAAAATAAGAGGTTTTCGTATTGGAGATGAGCTTTTAAAAGAGGCGGAAACATATGGTGTGGAAGTTGTTTTAAACGCTACAGTTATTGGCTTGTATAATGAAAAAGAAGTGACAGTAAAAATTGGTGATAAAGTATGTCACTATAAAGGGGATTGTGTTTTAGTTGCGACAGGTGCAAGTGAAAACATGGTTAACTTTAAAGGATGGACACTTCCAGGAGTTATTGGTGCAGGTGCTGCGCAGACCATGATGAACCTTCATCACATTCAGCCTGGAAAACGTATACTTATGCTTGGTTCAGGAAATGTAGGATTGGTTGTAAGTTTTCAGTTACTACAGTCTGGATGTGAAGTAGTTGCTTTGGCAGACGCAGCTCCACGTGTAGGAGGTTATGGCGTGCATGCAGCGAAAATAGCCAGATGTGGAGTTCCGTTTTATCTTTCACATACGATCGTGGAAGCAGAAGGAACAGAGCATGTTACTGGTGTTACGATTGGTCAGGTCGGACCTGACTGGAAAATTATTCCCGGAACAGAAAAACATTTTGACGTAGATACGATATGTCTGGCAGTCGGACTTTCCCCAATGTCACAGCTTTTGAATCAGGCAGGATGTGAAATGGCAGAGATTAAAGGAGCTTATGTACCAGTCTGTAAAGAAGATGGTGCTACATCTGTAGACGGAATTTATGCTGCCGGCGATGTTTCCGGAATTGAAGAAGCAAGCTCAGCTATGATTGAAGGGCGCATGAGCGGAGCAGCTATTTCTGCTTATCTTGGATATATTTCCGAAGAAGAAAAAGAGACCAGGGTAAAAGAACTGGAGGATGCTCTTGCAACACTGCGAAGAGGAATGTTTGCACCAGAAAATAGAGGAAAATTGATTACAAAAACAGAAGAAGGTCTGGATGTGTCCATGAACCTTCTAGAAAAAGGGTATATTGCAGAAGAGGAAATAGAGCGATATCCGGGGGTAACAAAACAGTCAAACATTCATCCAGTGATTGAATGTACACAAAACATTCCGTGTAATCCATGTCAGGATGCATGTAGATTTGGATGTATTCGTATCGGGCAGAACATAACTTCCCTCCCTGTTGTAGATACAGAGCATAAATGTGTTGGTTGTGGAATGTGTGTTGCTTCATGTTCAGGACAGGCGATTTTTTTAATAGAAGAAAATGTGGAACCAGGATATGGCACAGTGACACTTCCGTATGAATTTATACCATTACCTGAGTCAGGTGAAAGAGGATATGCTCTTGGCAGAGATGGCAAAGTAGTCTGCGAAGCGGAGGTTGTCAAAGTCCGCAGTGCGACTGCTTTTGACCATACGAATCTTTTAACCATGAAGGTTCCAATGGATATGCTTATGAAAGCACGTTTTTATAAGTCAGAAGTGTAGGGATTGGAGGAAGATGAAATGATAGATATTCAGGGAAAATTAAAAGAAATCGGACCATATATTCCGGCTGCTGATGACGACATGTTGGTGTGTCGCTGTGAAGAAGTGACAAAAGGAGAAATCCGAAAAGCAGTCCATGAAGGAATGTTTACAATAGAAGAAATCCGAAGATATTTGAGAAGTGGTATGGGGCTCTGTCAGGGTCAGACTTGCGGTAAGCTGGTAAAAAGTATTGTAGCAAGAGAACTTAAAGTGGCACCAACAGAAGTAGAACCAGCTGTAGCAAGAGCTCCGATGAGACCAATTGAAATGCATATATTGGCAAAAGATGGAGGTGATCAGGCATGAAAATGACAGCAGATGTAATCATTGTAGGCGGTGGCGTTGTTGGATGTGCTACAGCATATTATTTGGCGAAAAAAGGCGTGAAAGATGTGATCGTCTTAGAAGCTTCAGAAAGTATCGGGCATGGAGGCTCAAGTCGAAATGGCGGAGGTGTTCGTCAAAGCGGACGAGATGTAAGAGAACTTCCTTATGCAATCTATGCTGTCCAAAATATGTGGCCAACACTTTCAGAAGAACTTGGCATGGATGTGGAATACTATCAAAAGGGAAATCTTCGTCTTGGAAAGACAGAAGCACATTTACAGAAGTTAAACAAACTAGCGGCGAATGCAAATAAAGCAGGGGTTGCAGTTCATATGGTGGACGGGAAAGAAGTGAAAGAGCTTTGCCCTTATCTTTCGGATGAGATTATCGGTGCAAGCTGGTGTCCAACCGATGGTCATGCAAATCCGCTTCTTACAACGCTTGCATATTACAGAAGAGCTTTGGATATGGGAGTTCGATTCTGTACCAAAGCAAAAGTGAAAGAATTGAAAAAAGTACAAGGAAAATTGCGTAAAGTAATTTTAACCAGCGGAGAAGTATTTGAAGCTGAAACGGTCATTTTAGCAGCAGGATATGAAAGCCGTTATATTACAAGGACAGTTGGAATTGATGTACCAATGACTCGGTATTTTGAAGAGGCACTGGTAACAGAAATGCAGCCACCTATGTTTGATATCATGCTTGGAACTGCCGATGCCGATTTTTATGGACATCAGGCGAAACATGGTTCTTTTGTATTCGGATCTGAGTCGGGATTGGAAGAAGCGATTGATATGCATCCAGAGAAACTCCAGACAAGCTCACTTACATTGTCTGCAGGATGTCGGGCAATTATGGGATACATTCCACTTTTGAAAGATGCAAAAATCGTCCGTACTTGGGGTGGATGGCTCGATATGTGCTACGACGGCGTTCCAGTAATTGATAAGGTAGAGGAAGTTCCGGGACTGATTCTTGCCTGTGGTTTTACTGGGCATGGATTTGGGACAGCGCCTTCTGTAGGACTTATGCTTGCCCAGATGGCAATGGGAGAAGAAACAATCGTTGATTTGTCAGCACTTAGATATAATCGTTTTATTAGTACGAGATAAAGGGGAGTTTCTGCTCCCCTTTTTATGTTATTTTATATATTCAAAAGACAAAAGATTTGCTATACTTTACGAAGAAAGTTTTGGAAAGGGGTATTATTATGGCAACTCAGACAAAAGCAGAATTAAGAAATCAAGTTATGTATTCAATATATGTAAGAAACTATAGCGAAGCAGGTACTTTTAAGGCAGTGGAGCAGGACTTAGACCGTATTCAAAAATTAGGCGTAGATATTATCTGGTTCATGCCAATTCATCCAGTTGGAGAGAAAGCCAAAAAAGGACAGCTTGGAAGTCCATATGCAATTAAGAATTATCGAGAAATCAATCCAGAATTCGGCAACATGGAAGATTTTAAATCAGTAGTCAATGCTATTCATGAAAAAGGTATGAAATGTATCATTGATGTAGTATATAATCACACATCTCCTGATTCATGGTTAGTAGAAAATCATCCAGAGTTTTTCTATAAGAAACCAGATGGAACTATGGGCAACAGAGTGGGTGACTGGACAGATATCGTTGATCTGGATTACAACAATAAAGAACTTTGGGATTATCAAATTGAAACATTAAAAATGTGGGCTGCCATCGTAGACGGTTTCCGTTGTGATGTGGCACCACTCATTCCGATGGAATTCTGGATGAAGGCAAGAAAAGAAGTAGCGGAAGTAAATCCAGACTGTATTTGGCTGAGCGAATCTATTGAACCAGAGTTTATTACATATCTTCGTTCGCAGAATATGGTGGCACATTCAGATGGAGAAGTATATCAGGCATTTGACATTTGCTATGATTATGATATCTACAAAAATTTCCGTGATTATATCGAAGGAAAGTGCCCACTCAGTACCTATGCAGAATCCGTGAATAGACAGGAATACATTTTCCCTGCTAATTATGTCAAATTGCGTTATCTGGAAAATCATGATCAGGACCGAGCAAAGTCTTTTATTAATTCTAAGGAGGCGATGCTGAACTGGATAGTCTTTACTTATTTCCAGAAAGGTATGACCTTGCTGTATTGCGGTCAAGAAGTGGAAAATGAGAAGCGTCCGGATTTATTTAATAAAGATACGATAAACTGGAATACAGGGAATGATCTATCTGACATTATGGGCAAATTGTATCGCTTTAAGAAAAATCCGATTTTAACGAACAGTATGTATACTTTAAAGGCATATGATGATAAAGATATCCTGGTAGGTATGCATACTTCTGGTGATAAAAAGCTGGTTGGCGTTTTTTGTTTTAAAGAAGGAAAAGCAGAGGTCGAAGTTAATTTGACAGATGGAATCTATAGCAATCTGCTGACAAAAGAGCAAGTAGTCGTAACAGATGGAAAAGTATATTGTGATGGAAAGCCGATTATAATTGAAGCATAATTTTGAATGGTATATTATCTGGGAGCGATTATCGGAGGTGTGCTGATTCAAGGCGGAATCTTTATTTTCTTCTCTGCGCTCAGTTTTTATTTTGTGGAAACAGGAAGTATCCGTGAAATTTTCTATTGGAACATGCGAAAATTTGCAGGATATCCGATCAGTATTTATAACAAATTCATACAGATGATAATGATCTATGTAGTGCCATTTGCATTTGTAAACTACTTTCCGGCACAGTATCTGCTTAGAAAAGAGGATATGGCCTTATATAATGAAATGTATATGTATATTGCACCATTAGTAGGTGTGGTAATCTATATTTTGGCATATATTTTCTGGAAAATTAGTGTGAAAAGGTACACAAGTACTGGAAATTAGGATTGAAAATTAAAAATAACGCAGCGTTACGACTTGCTTGTGACGCTGCGTTATCTTGTATTATAATGGTATAAATTGATAAAAAAGAAGAAGCGAGGGAAAAATATGCTGATTATCAATCATTTGACTAAACATTATAAAGGAAGCAACAAAGGAGTTACGGATGTTAACATTCGTGTTGAGAAGGGAGACATCTATGCGTTTATCGGACACAACGGTGCAGGGAAGACAACGACTTTGAAAAGTATTACCGGGATTCATAATTTTGATACAGGAGAAGTAATCATAGATGGTGTAAATCTGCAGGAAAATCCAATGGAGTGTAAACGAAGATTTGCCTACATTCCTGACAATCCTGATTTGTATGAGTATCTGACAGGAATCCAATATCTGAATTTCATAGCAGATGTATTTGGGGTATCTTCTGTGGATCGTGAGAAACGTATTAAAAAATATGCAGAGGAATTTGGGATTATAGATTCTCTTGGAGATCTGATTTCAAGTTATTCACATGGGATGAAGCAGAAGCTTGCAATCATTTCAGCGCTGGTTCATAAGCCAAAGCTTTTGATTCTGGACGAACCATTTGTAGGATTAGATCCAAAGGCTGCCGTTGTGCTGAAAACCGCAATGAGAGAACTTTGTGAGACAGGCGGAGCTATTTTCTTTTCTACACATGTTTTGGATGTGGCAGAAAAGCTTTGCAACAAGGTAGCGATTATCAAGGATGGAAGGATGATCGCAAGTGGGGCGATGGGCGAGATTGTGAAACAGGGTGAGTCACTTGAATCTATTTTCATGGAGGTGCTTGACGATGATGAAGCAAATGAAACTTCTAAGTAAAATCGAACTTTGCAATCTTTTTGGTATAAATGTGTTCCGTCATACAAAGGATAAGAAAGCAAAAAAGAAAAGCATCGCGATGGCATTGACGATCGGTGTCTTACTTATTATGGCGATGTCCTATATCGTCACTTTAAGTTATGGTTTTATCACATTGGAAGCGGAAAGTGTCATTCCGGCTTATTTGATCACAATCGCAAGTATTTTGACATTGGCGTTTAGTACGTTTAAGACGGGAGCTGTCATTTTTCGAAAAAAGGGATATGACATTCTAGCATCGCTTCCATTTACAAATAAAGCAATAGTAGCGAGTCGTTTCTTAAGATTATATGTGGAAAATCTTATGGTTACATCATTAATCGTGCTGCCAGGCTTGATCGTATACGCAATATTTATCCATCCAGGATTTTTATTCTATGTAATAGGAATTTTGAGTATTTTCGTAATTCCATTGATTCCAGTTACGATTGCATCCGGAATTGGAGCACTGATTACCGGGCTTTCGTCCCGCATGAAACATCAGGCGTTAGTAGAGGCTGGGATTTCTATACTTTTTGTGCTGATTCTTACGTTTGGAAGCTTTCTGGTCTCAGAAAATGCCAATGAAATCACAACTGATATGATAAAGAATCTTGCAGACATGGTTACAGATGTTCTTGGAAAAGTGTATCCACCAGCTGTTATTCTTGGAAACGCAATTGTACAAGGAGATATCCTTAGGTTTCTTTTGCTATCGATAGTATCTCTTGGTTTATTTTTTGTTGTGATATGGATTGTTTCTGCTAAATTTGATACTATTTGCCGCAGACTTCATAGTACATCTGCGAAGCACAATTATAAGATAAAAAAGTTAGAGAAACATTCTGTTTTAAAAACGCTTGTTCTGCGTGAAGCGAAGCGTTACTTCGCATCAGGTACTTATGTTACAAATACCATCATAGGACCGGTTATGGGAACTGCATTTAGCGTCGGACTTCATTTTATGAATCTAGAATCGATTACAGTGCCTATCCCGATTTCTATGAATGTGAAAGAGGCAGTTCCACTTGTCATTGCAGCTATCTTTACAATCATGAATGCGACTTCTGTTTCTATTTCAATGGAAGGAAAGGAATGGTGGATTATCAAAACGCTGCCGCTTAGAACAAAAACAATCCTAGACGGAAAACTTCTATTTAATCTGTGCTTACAGATGCCATTTTATGTGGTATCGGTAATCAGTGCATTGATCGCATTAAAACCGAATGTAATGGGGATGATGTGGACGATTCTGGTACCGGCACTTTTGATATTGTTTTCAAGTGTATTTGGAATCACTGCTAATTTACAATTTCCAAAGCTGGATTGGGAAAACGAGGTAAACATTGTAAAACAAAGCGCATCTTCTGCGATTGGAGGAATGAGTGGGCTTATCATAGCAATACCATGTATTCTTGCAGTACTGTTTGTACCAGCTCAATTTGCTAATTTCATAAATGGCGTAATCTGTATTTGCCTTGTAATCGCAACTACATTACTATATCAAAAAAATAATAAAGCAGATTTAAAAATGCTGTAATGAAATGTGATACAAACACTAGTATAGATAGAAAAAATTAAATATTGAGCCATGGCTATAATTTAATCATAAAATACTATGTAGCATTACATAATCTCGGTTTATTGGATAGAGTGAAGGAGTATCATGAATTTATCAAATTGTTCTCAAAAATGGAAAAAGAGGAGTTAAAGAAAGCCTGCCATGGTATCATGGCGGGCTGATTTTATTAAAGAGTAATTGTTATAATAGTAAGTTCTTATCGATTTTACCGGTTGCAATCGTGTGCTCCATCCAGAGATTCAGAGAGTCAATTGCCAATGCCATTTTCTCTAATTCATTCTTGATCTTAAGAAAATCAGGGATTTCATCTTCTGTAAGTTCTCCGTCTACCGTAATCTCAATCAGGCGTTCTTTTTCTCTTGCGAGTTTATTCAAAGTAGCAAGCATCTCTAATGTAATTTGCGAGAGCTCCTTTGTTCTGACTTCAGGGACATATTCTCTGCCAATTGGACATTCGTGAGAACAAAAATAGTTACATAAAGATGGGTTTTTATAAGTATCGGCCATTGCAAGCACTTCCTCAGGATGAGGAACCGTCTTCTCATTTTCAATCTTGTCGATACGGTCAGATGAGATGAAACCAAGCTGTTCGGAAGCGGCATCTCTTGAGTAGCCCATGTTTTCCCGGCTGGTCTGATATATATTTTTATTTTCTTTTGTTGATTTTCTTCCCATAGTTTTATCTACCTCGTATTTCTATTTCTAGTTACGTAACTTCATTATATACGATAACCTTCAGAAAGAAAATCGGTTCTTATTGGAATTTCCCGTAAAAATAGCGAAATAAACCAGTCTATTTCCGTAAAAAGAATGTTTTTATATTAGACCAAAGTCTATATAATGTAACTATAATCAACCGGGAAGGAGAAGAAAGGATATGATGACTGTGAAGCGAAGGATCAGATTGAGTATCCTGATTGAAAAGATGAACAAGCAAAAAGAATATAGTAAAAAACTAGGACTTGAAGATTTATCAAAATTCCGCGGTGAAAGAATCCACAGAGAGGAGGAAAAAGAATCGCACTGCCGATTTTGTTAGTGATTGGAATCATTAGTTTATGTGCTCTTCGTGATTAGAGTGGATGTAGAATGCAAATAATAAAAAAAGAAAGAAGGATGTTTTATGTACAAGATTAAAAATTTTATGGATAATGATGATGTGAAGGTAATTGATTCGTTAGGAGCTTTTTCAGTAGTTGAATATCAAAGAGATTTAAGTGTGATGCCACAAAATGCGATGACAGCATATTATTCAAGTCAGATGAATGTGCGTAAGAGACAGGTCGTATGTGATGTTTCAAAATCAAATGTCACAGTTCAGGCTGGAGCAATGCAGTGGACAGTTGGTAAAGTAAATGCAACAACAGGAATCAAAGGGGTAGGAGATTTCTTAGGAAAAGCGATGCGTGGTTCTGTGACAGGCGAATCTGCAATCAAACCTGAATACACAGGGGACGGTACATTAGTATTAGAACCAACATACAAACACATTCTCTTACTGGATGTAAGCGACTGGAATGGTTCTATCGTACTTGATGATGGTTTATTCCTTGCTTGTGAATCATCATTAAAACATAAAGCAGTTATGAGATCAAATTTCTCTTCTGCAGTAGCAGGAAATGAAGGATTGTTTAACTTAGGTATTCAGGGAAAAGGAATTGTTTGTCTGGAATCTGTTTGCCCAAGAGAAGAACTGGTAGAAATCTATCTGGATAACGATGTATTAAAAGTAGATGGAAATTATGCAATCGCATGGAGTGGAAGTCTTGATTTCACAGTAGAACGTTCGGGCAAGAGTTTAATCGGTTCTGCTGCATCAGGCGAAGGCTTGGTAAATGTTTATAGAGGAACAGGTAAAGTATTACTTGCTCCAGTCAGATAATATAATTTAGTTTCAATCACAATCAGCTGTCCTATTTTCGGACAGCTGATTTTATATACTCAAGTTATGAGATTGAAAAAAATAATATAAATTCGGCGTGTTATAAAATATATATTAAATCAGTTTTTTCAAATTAATTTCAAAAGTAGAAAGGAAATTAGTCTATGAGAACATTTGTAAATCAAGGAAAAAGTTACCAAAATCAATTTGCAGTAAGTTATTAAATCATATTGATAAGTGTCACACACTTTGTATCCACCGGAAGATTGTCTTTATTTAATTTTCCAAGAGTAATTGCTTTTTTATTGGAACCATGGTAATCGCTTCCGCCGCTAATCAAAAGATTGTGAGCATTTGCCTGCTCTAACAGAAAGGCAATCTCATCTTGCGAGTAACGAGAGTAGTAGCATTCCAACCCCTGGATACCATCTGCAATAAGTTCCTCTAACTGACGTTGAAATTCTTCTGTAGTCAGGCGTCGTTCACCCTCACCACCAAGCGGATGAGCCCATACAGGAATACCACCAGCATGCACAATCGCCTTGATGGCAATGTCAGCATCAATACGATCATTTTTCACCTTACATGGATTGATATATTTTTTTATAGCTGTATCTATGTCAGGAGCCATATTGTGGGCAACCAGAATCTGTCCGAAACTTGGTTTTCCAGGACTTTCCTGTGCATGAAGCCATGCACGTTCTTCCTCTGTCAAAACAATTCCAAAATTTTCTTCTAAAAACGTAATGCGTCTAAGCAATTTTTCTTGTCGAAGAGTTTTTCCCAATTTAAGTGTATCTTGAAACAACTTATCACTGGAATCAAAATCATACCCCAGAATATGGCATTTTTTAAAAGAAGTTGTACAAGAAAATTCAATACCAGGTATAAAATGCATATGTTCCGGAACGACATCTCTCATCGCAATAGCCCCTTCAATTGTGTCATGGTCTGTGAGTGAAAAAGTATGAATCCCGGCAGCAGCAAGCTTTTCTAAAATAAATTCAATGGTATCGGTACCGTCTGATGCGGTACTATGAATGTGCAGATCAATATTACTGTTCATGAAAAACCTCCTTTGGTAAAAGTTGATTCAAGTTTATTATGACCGGAATCAAGAGTCAATAGAACCACAGTTGAAAATTTGATGGATTATAGATATACAATTTGTTACAATAATCGTATATAGGTTAGGGGATGATGACAATGCTGTATTGATGGGTGCATTGATTCAGGTTTTTGAATAGAAAAATAAAACAAAGGAATGAAATATTATGAATCGCATATTTCGAATGTATCAAGGCTTAAAGCGGGAAGTTTATATTCTTTGCTTTGGACGTTTTGTGACTGCAATGGGTTCCCTGATTTGGCCTATGCTGACTCTGATATTAAAAAGTAAACTCCATTTCAATGCCGAACAGGTTGCATTATGGTTCTTACTTTTTGGTATTCTTCAATTACCATTTGGCCTGATCGGAGGAAAACTCACAGACAGATATAATAAACGAAATCTGATACTGATATTTGATTTAATATCAGTATCGTTATATATTATGACCGCTATATTGCCGTTAAGTACGGCCAGTCTTTGCATTTATTTTGTAGGATCCTTATTCCAACATATGGAGTGGCCGGCATATGATTCCTTAATTGCAGAACTTACAAGTGATCATGATCGTGAAAAAGCATACTCGCTGCAATATCTAGCAAGCAACCTGGGTGTTGTATTCGCACCGACTCTGGGTGGATTGTTATTTAATAACTATTTGTGGCTTTCATTCTTAATTGCCGGGTTAGCTGTTTTATCTTCAACCATTCTCATTTATACGTTTGTACCGAAGACAATAGAAAAAGTCAAAAATAACAATACATATGAAGAGCATGCTGAAGGAAATCTCATGGATATTTTAAAGACACGCAAACTATTATTCATGTATATTGTGATTGGCTGCATCTCAGCAATGATTTATGCACAGTTCAACTATTTATTACCGATACAAATGGATGAGATTTTCCTGGATCAAGGTGCAGTATTTTTCGGAATGCTGACGAGTATCAATGGAGCGGTGGTAATCTGTTTTACTCCAATTCTGACCCAACTAACCCTACAGTGGAGTGATCTGCGAAGGATTATATTAGGGGCATTTTTGGAAGTGATCGGACTTTGTTCCTTTTTCTTCTATCATGATGAGCTGCCACTTTATATTGTTTCCATGGTTGTTTTTACATTGGGAGAGGTTCTTCATACACTTGGAAGCAGTCCTTATATTTCAAAACGAATGCCTTCTTCACACCGTGGAAGATTTACATCTGTCAACAATATTTTTACATCGATGTCTTCGTCTTTGGGAAATACAATCGTAGGAAAGATTATTGTGTTATATACATTTAAAGAAGGATGGTATGTTGTTGCTATAGTAGGGACTTTATTAATGATACTCCTTTCTGTTTATCAAAAATTGGATCGAAAGAGATTTCGATTATTGTATGAGGAAAGAAAGTGGTAATTTTGACAGAAATAAGAATGCTTATGTCTGCTTTTTAAAGATTTATTTTATAGTGAATTTGTTATAACTTATAACTGGAACAAATAAAATAGAACGAATCGAAAGGAGACATGTTATGTTTAAAGAAAAAATTACATCAAAAAAGATCATAGTAATCGTTTTACTCTTACTAATTGCCATATGTTCAGTTACTGTTGTATCAAAATATGCAACTTCGATAGAAGTACATGCATCTTCCATAAAGGCATTGGAAGATAAGAAAAGGACTGCTATGGAACTTACGGCAGGTGTTGCAGCTACGTCTACAGCCATTACAGCATTACCTGGAGATGCAGCAACACCAATAGCAGAGCAGATATCTCAGATGACAGATCCATTACTCGTTGTCTTATGTGCCATCTATCTGGAAAAATTTTTAATTACAACTATCGGATACATATCATATAATCTGCTTCTTCCAGCGGCATGTATTCTTGGGATCGCGTACATCTTTTGTCAAAAGGAAGGCGTAAAGACATTTGCCGCTAAACTGGGAATATTTGCAGTGATAATATCTATGGTGATACCAGCAAGTATTAAAGTCACAAATATAATTGAAACTACTTTTGCAGAGACAATTAATCAGACATATGAGACAGCGCAAGAAATAACCGGCGAGGCTGAAAAATCTTCTGAAAAGGAAGATTCGAATGCTTTCATGGAATTTCTGAAAGGGATAGGAGATGAAGTATCGGATTTTGCACAAAATGCGAAAAATGCAGTCAGTGTATTTATAGATGCAATTGCAGTTCTGATCATTACTACCTGCGTGATACCAATCGGAGTGATCCTGTTCTTTTTATGGATAATCAAAATGATGTTTGGCATCACAATTAATGTACCGAGCGTGAAGAAATAATAGAGAATAGATAAATAAAAAGTGTGCCAGTTGAACTTGTCTGCTTTCCTATAGAGTTCACTGGCACACTTTTTAAAATCTTCTGAGAGTACAACCTATTATACTGTAGAAATTAGGATTCGCCACCAGGACCATCACGGCGAGGTACTTCATCCGGAATCACATCCGTTGTCTCAGGTAAATCGATTTTAGGAATGTCATCATCGTAATCGTCATCATAAGTTTTGATATTGATTTTATTCTTCTCCATAGGGCTTTCACTCCTTTCCTGGATAATATGCACAAAAAGGAAAGAAAGTATTCACCGAGGGAAGGATGTATTTTTAAAACCCTATTTTAAAAATTCTAACGCTGTTTTTACGATTCCGTCAATATCCAATCCATAATACGGATATAATTCTTCCGGATATCCAAATTCTGCGAAGCAGTCTGGAACACCGATTTTCTTTACTTTACAAGGCACGCCTTCTTCCATGAGAACGTCCGCAACACGGCTTCCGAGTCCGCCGAGTACGTTGTGATCTTCTACGGTGAGAATCTTGCCGGTTGCCTTTGCGGCTTTGAGGATAGCTTCTTTATCAATCGGCTTGATGGTGTGCATATCGATGACACCGATATCGTAGCCCTGTTCTTGCAGTTTGATGGCAGCTTTTACAGAGTTGTAAACTGCCATACCGGTAGCGATGATGGTAAGGTCTTTTCCTTCGCTGATTTCTACCGCTTTCCCGATTTCATATTCGTATTCGAAACCTTCTTCATAAACAGCAGGTTCCTCTCCACGTGGAATACGAATGTAGATTGGGCCCGGATAATCTAGAGATTTACGAAGTAATCTCTTCGCCTGATTTGCATCGCAAGGTGCAACCATGGTCATGTTTGGCATTGCGTTCATAATACCGAATTCGATGATGGTATTGTGTGTTGGACCATAACCTGATGAAAGTCCTGCATGTGTTCCGATGAGACGTACCGGGAAATCATTGTAGCACACGTCATTATGAATCTGGTCTAATGCACGTACGCAGAGGAATGGACCAAATGTTTGTACAAATGGAATATATCCCATTTTTGCAAGCCCTGCAGCTACCGTTACCATGTTCATTTCCTGAATCCCTGTATCAAGTACGCGGTCAGGGTATTTTTTCATTGCTTCTGCAACACGACCTACAGTACTGTCAGAGTTAATATAACAAACGCGTGAATCTTCTTCGATCATTTCTAAAATTTCGTTGGTTACAGTGCCTTTCGCATCCATTGCAGCTACGAAGTCACCACAGCAAAATGTAAATCCACCCATATTATTCCACCTCCATCAAACGTTCTTTCGTGTATGCATCAATAAGTGCAAGAGTTTCTTCTAATTTGTCATCGTCAAATCCGCCGATATGCCATGCAGACGGGCGTTCTTCCATAAATGTAACGCCTTGTCCTTTTTGTGTGCTGCAGATAATGCAGTTTGGTTTTCCGTTCAATGTTACTTCCGGAAGTTCTGATAATGCTTTATCGATTTCAGTCATCTTTGTTCCGTCGATAACAACCGCATTCCATCCAAATGCACGTAAGCATTCAGCCATACCTTCCGGACCGCCTTTTTCGCCCCAGCGCATATTTTCGTTGGTTTCAAATGCAGCAGAACAGTGGTTGAAGTCTACTACAGCTACGATGTTGTCTAATTTCTTAGAAGCTGCATAGAGGATTGCTTCCCAGTTAGAACCTTCTTCCATTTCTCCATCTCCGAGCATACAGAAGAGTCTGGATTTGATTCCTTTGTTTCGGTTCGCATGTCCGATACCGCATACCCATGATAAGCCGTGTCCGAGAGAACCTGTTGATACTTCGATTCCTTTTACGTGTTTTCTGTTTGGATGAGGGCTGAATGGATGTCCGATCGTATTATATGTATCCAATAGTAAGTCCCAATCATACATTCCCATATCACAGAAAATCGTGTAGAGAAGAATTCCGTTGTGTCCTTTACTCAGGATGAACTGGTTGCGTTCCGGATCATCGAGTTTGTCAGGATCAAAATCCATGTATTTGTAGTAGATTGCAACTGCTGCGTCTGTTGCAGACATTGGACCGCCGATGTGCACATTTCCGATGCGGCGTGTGCCAAGCGCAAGCTGTTTACGGATTTCTCCGGCTTTTTGAATGAGTTCCGGGACACTCTCAATATGTACTTTCGCCATAAGTGAAATACCTCCTTGTTCATTGTTTCGTTATTTGTTTTTCTGATATAAGTATACCATTTAAGGTGTGAAAGAGGTAGAAAATTCACTCTCCAATTGGAGCGGATTTTTCTTTTTCGGGAATTCTATGCACATTTATTTGTAGTAGAAACAGATAACTACACTAGCTTGAGCAATTATGAAAAAATTCAACCGCTATCAACGGTTAAACTGCATTCAGTACAGAAGAATATTCGTATTAATATCAGTAAACAAAATAAGCAGAGGGAATAGGATACCTTATTTGATGATGCTGAAGAAGAACTTCGAAGAATGGAAGAATTCAAAAAAGCACAGACAGAAATAGAAAAACAAAATCCACCAAAACCTGCATCGCAGGTTATGTTCAAAGTAATCTAAAATAATCATGGACGCTCCGACTTAGGCTGACTGATTTAATTCGGTTAGCCTATGTTTTGTTGTGCTTATGTGACGGAGGGAGTAAAATAAGAAAAACTTGAATTTCCTGTTGTGAATCAGAAGAAAAAGTATTATAATACTAACATTGGGAATGAGGCACTCCCATGGGTAATAATCCCTAAACCGCAATCATGCTGATGGCTTCTGCGAAAACTGCGCAGAAACTGTCAGCTTTTTTAGTTTCTGCCATATAAGGAGGATTATATGTTAACGAGTATTGCTATTATTTTGTTATTAGGGTTGCTGGTGGGATGGATATTTTCAAAAGTGAAATTACCAAGCCTGTTAGGAATGATTATTGTGGGGATTGTATTAAGTCCACATTGTCTGAATTTAGTAGATGACTCGATACTTACAATATCAGGAGATTTGAGACAGATTGCATTAGTCATTATTCTTACAAGAGCTGGTCTGTCTTTGAATTTTTCTGATTTGAAAAAGGTAGGTCGTCCGGCAATTCTAATGTGTTTTGTCCCGGCATGTATTGAAATGATGGGAACAATAATTTTCGCACCGTTATTATTAGGTGTATCTATTCTTGATGCAGCAATCATAGGAAGTGTCATGGCTGCGGTATCTCCTGCGGTAGTTGTTCCAAGAATGATAAAACTGATAGAGGATGGATATGGTACGGATAAGAGTATTCCACAATTGATTTTAGCGGGAGCATCCGTGGATGATGTGTTTGTGATTGTAGTGTTTACGGCACTTACTACGTTAGCTTCAACAGGGGAAGTATCTGTAATAAGCTTCATACAGATACCGACATCTATTTTGCTAGGGGTTCTTTTGGGTGGAGTTGTAGGAACTATTCTTGTATGTTTTTTTAGAAGATTTCACATTCGTGATTCCGTAAAGGTGCTTATCATTCTAAGTGTTTCATTTCTGTTACTAGAATTGCAAAATAGGTTGGAAGGTATAGTGCCAGTTTCAGGATTGTTAGCAATAATGAGCGTGGGTATCATCATCAATCAAAAATATGATGTGTTGGCAAAACGTCTATCTGTCAAATATAATAAACTTTGGCTTGGTGCAGAAATATTCTTATTTGTCTTAGTTGGTATTGCAGTTGATTTGAAGTATGCATTAGCGGCAGGTATCGTAGTGATTTTGTTAGTAATTTTGGCGTTGGTATTTAGGATGATGGGAGTAGCAATATCGCTTGTCAGAACAAGGCTAAATAAAAAAGAGCGTTTATTCTGTGCAGTTGCATATACACCTAAGGCAACAGTACAGGCTGCGCTTGGAACGGTACCTCTTGCGATGGGGTTGTCTTGTGGAGAACTTGTTCTCACGGTTGCGGTAATATCTATTTTAATAACAGCACCTTTTGGAGCGATATGTGTTGATAATTTGTATAAAAAGCTATTATCAAAATAAGCGTGAAATTTCAGTTAATCTTGCTGATAAAATGAAAGAATATCCTCGTCGTGCAATAGAATGTGCAGAGCGAGCATTATTTAATCTATCATTTAAATATCCTCATTATGGAGATATTATATGTCCGATGCATTAGGATAGGAGATATTTATTTGAGCATGAGAGAAATAATAATGGATCATTTGGTGTATTAGAGCTATTATGTGATTTGGGATATGTCAAAGACGTGGATGGAAAGCAAACTTATGTGATAGTTCATCCATTATTCGAAATAAGTAGAAGTAAGTTTGTAGTAGTAGATATTACATATCCTAATTTTGGTGCTTATTATGAAGCTGGATATGCGCAGGCGCTTGGCAAAGAAGTAATAGTATGTTGTCATGCTTCTCGTTTTGGAAGTGATGATAAGAATCAGAGACCGCATTTTGATATTGCTCAAAAGTCCATGATTGTATGGAATAATGAGTAGGAACTGATTAATAGATTAAAACGAAGAATAGAGGCAACAGTAAAATAGTAAGGGTAAATGTGTTCTTTTGTGATGCGTGTGTGTAGGTGTCGATTCTAAAGAAAGAGGTGTAAATATTATGTTGCCATTGATCAATAAAAAGAAAACCGGAATCAATTTACGTCTGCTGATGGATGAACGTGGTCTTACAGTAAAAGATATACAACAGTATCTTAAGCTGGGAAGCGTCCAAAGTGTATATCACTGGTTAAATGGAATCAGTCTGCCAACAGTAGATAATCTGTATGCTCTCAGCTATTTGTTCCAAGTTCCTGTAGATGATATGCTATGTGGAACACGACCTCGAATATTTACTGGTGAAAAACAGGCACAGATAAGACGCTTGTGTGCATACTATGACAAAATTAATGAAATCTGGGCTGCGTAATTATAATAAAAGTGATTGTTACGTGCTGTGCACTTTCACAAACACCACCAACATTCGCAATTCGCATTATCATGCTACTTGCTCATGTTGTTGAGGTTGCCTAATGAACCCAGCCAATTGCCTGCAAGCAGCCATATGGCGGTGTTCATTGCCAACACTTTTATACTACAAGTTCAATGACAAATAAGGACTTCTCCCTTAAAATTATTTCTAGGAAGTATTGTGGAAATGATTTAAGGGAGGATTTTTTATGAGCGAAAAGATGTTGGTAACACAGGCTCTGGACGAGAGAGACCTGTTGGTAAAGAAAGATAAGTGATAAAATCGCGAAAGCAAGTTTTGCAGATACCATCAAACCAAATGAAGAAAAGGTATATACAAAGAAAATTGATGCTGCTATTGTGGCTTCCAATGCGAAGATAGAAGTGAAAACTTCTTATGGTACATTCACTGTAGCCGGAGCAATTTCACTGAGAAGTAGACTTCGTGGTGTGGATTCTTATGATGGCGAAGCCGATTTCGAAGGCAGACTTCAGGATAAGTTAAACAATGAATACAATGAACGTGTTCGCTCTGTGATATGAAGAACAGTCAGCTTCAGAATACAGCAGAAAGCATGCGTTTAAGTATTCTGGGACGTGATGCTAAGGTGAAAGATAATAAGCCTTTAGATGTTGTTGATGTATATGTGAAAGAAAATACTACGGAACGTGTGGATCCATTAGATGTAAAGAAGAAATTAGAATTACTTGAACAAAAGAAAAATATTCTGCTTACAGAATTGGATACACAGATTAAAGTATCTAATGCAACCACATTTATAGAAATTGCATAATTGTATTGTCTGCATTACGAAAATCTCAAATCCGGCTTCCCTGTAACAGGGTTACGTTACAAGAAAATATTACCAATTCTGATTAAATTGGGTTGCTTAACTTCAGTGGTGTAATGGTAGCATGTATGATTTGTAATCATGAGGTATAGGTTCAAATCCTATCAACAAAGTTAGGTTTAATGATGAAAGAAAACTTCTCTAATTTAATTGTTTTGTGTTTTATTTGAACCGTCAAAGGTGAATTGTCAACGATTTTATTCTTGAATGATTCTAGGTAAATTGGAAACTTTCGTGTAGACATAGAAATGTGTTGAAATCCATGTAAAAGGTTAGAGCGATAAGCCGGTTGGCTGGAGATTAACCTCATGGCTGTAATGTGGGCAGTATTATGAATGGAAGCCGTGGCATAAGCTGCGGCTTTATTTGACGAAAAATATAATATATTTACTCAGGTAGTCGGGGGACGCGCTCTCATCCGATCCGAGCTTGTCGGAAAGGATGATGCTTATGAGTACATACGAGGAATTTATGATAATCTTGAATGTAGTATCATTGATTGTTTTAATTCTAAATATGAAAAATAAAAAGTAGCCGTCTGCACCTGGTAAGTTAAGACTGCTACTTTCGTAGATTGATATTAATTCGCCGGGTCGGGTGATGTACGCTCACCCTCCGACTGCTTGTTAAGTATATTATATTCAATTATTTGGTTGAAAGCAAGAGGGAGAAATAGAATTATACTACAAGTATAACGAACGCTATAATGTATGAACTATAAATTTAAAGGAGGAAACAAAATGGGTGTATGGATGATAGGAACAGGAAGTATATCGATTAAGCCACAAGTGGAAAAAAATCTTATAAAAGAATACATACAATTTTCAAAAAACGGTTTTCCAGAGGAGTATGGAAAAGAAAGTTTCTCAAACACATGGTTTTTGATGAAAATAATAAGTTGTTTTCAATTGCAGGAAAATTTGCAGAGCCATCAATCTGGTATCGTCATATAAAAGAAAATTTCTTTGAAGTAAGGGGTTATGAGCTGGAAGGAGAGGTGACGATAATTGGAGAAGATGAGCCGGGGTTTGGAGAAATTTGTGAAAAAAGCGAAAAAAAGTATCGGCAATGGAAAATGCGAATAAAGGAGAATTTTGAATGGGAAGAGGAGATAATGTAAAAATCTTTCAAGATACAGAGCGATTATGCAAGGGGAATGATCGTTTAAAAACAGCGATAAAGCATTCAATCGGTGTTCAGCAATTAATACTGGAATCTGATGAAATTATTAAGTTCAACAAAAAGATATATGATACACCTGCGCAAGTAAGTGTGTCTAAGAAAAGAAGCTTAGAGGCTGCATCTGCATATAAAGATCTAAATGTATGTGTTCACAATTTTGCTTCAGCTTCAAATCCGGGCGGCGGTGTTACAAGAGGTGCAAATGCACAGGAAGAATGTTTATGCAGATGTTCAAGTTTATTTTTCTGTTTAAATGTACCGGAAATGTGGAATGGATTTTATCAACCACATAGGATTTCTAAAAATCCGATTCATAGTGATGATATAATTTATACACCAGATGTTATTGTATTTAAAACAGATACTGCTTTTCCATGCTTAATGGACGAAGCAGACTGTTATGCAGTGAATATTGTTACATGTGCAGCTCCGAATCTTAGAGAACGTCCAAGTAATATGTTTAATACCGGTGATGGGAATAAGGCTATTAAGGTTTCAAATGAAGAATTGCAAAGGATTCATGAAAAGAGATTAAGAAGAATTTTGGATTTGGCAGTCATGAATGGAAATGAAGTTGTACTCCTGGGTGCGTTTGGTTGTGGAGCATTTGCAAATAATCCAGAAGTGGTTGCAAAGGCTGCAAAAAACGTTATCAAAGAATATATGTATGCATTTAAAGTAATTGAATTTGCAGTATATTGTAGTCCAAAGGATGAACGTAACTATCAGATTTTCAATAGAGTAATTTCAAAATAGAGTGGTGTGCTTATGATTTATATTACAGGTGATTGTCATGGGAATTTTGAACGGTTCAATGCCAGCATCTTCCCAGAACAAAATGAAATGACAAAGGATGATTATGTTATTATCTGTGGAGATTTTGGTGGTGTATGGAACAAAGATGAAGAAAGTAAAATGGAAACTATGATTCTTGATTGGCTGGATTGTAAGCCATTTACTATATTATTTGTTACTGGAAATCATGAAAACTTCGATAGATTAAAGGCTTATCCGGTAGAAGAATGGCATGGTGGGAAGATTCAGAAAATCAGACCATCGGTGATACATCTGATGCGAGGCCAAGTCTACGAATTAGATGGTAAAAAGATATTTACGTTTGGCGGTGCAAGTAGTCATGATATTGATGGTGGGATCCTGGAACTGGATGATCCTGATTATAAGAAAAAGAAGAAGGAACTGGATAAGGGATGGAAACCATATCGCATCAATCATCTAAGCTGGTGGAAGGAAGAATTGCCATCAGCAGAGGAAATGGAAGAAGGGAGAAGGAATCTGCTGATGCATAATAATGAGGTGAATTTTATTGTGACACATTGTGCATCTTCTAGTACAGCAGCGTTGTTAAGTCATGGTATATATAAGCCGGATTTATTAACAGATTATCTAGAAGAAATACGGCAGACTGTGAAATTCAAGAAATGGTTTTTCGGGCATTATCATGATAATCAAAATGTGAATACGGAAGAGATATTGTTATGGGAACAGATAATAAGGATTTCGTAAAATAGGATATGGTTTTGAAGAGGCCGGCGTGAGTCGGCCTTTTTCTATGATGGCAATAATTGAATATTGCAATTTTCAATTATTCATTGTGGCTGCAACATGTTAGTGTTAAAATAGAATATAGAAAATTGTCGAACGGATAAGATTATGGGAGGCACAAATGGCTGTTAATTACGATAAATTATGGGTGATTTTGAAAGAACGTGAAATGCTGAAAACAGATTTAATAAAGGCCGCAAAAATTAGCACCAATGCAATGGCAAAGCTCGGAAAGAATGAAGATGTTCGTATTGGTGTGCTAGTTAAGATATGTCAAACCTTGGGGTGTAAACTAGATGATATCATAGATATTATTTAGTCAGCCAAGTTTTCAAAGAACTTAGTGGGGAGAAAGTGTACAAGATACATGTTTGCTGTTTAGAGGAGATAGAGAGATGTATTTAACTGAATAGCTAGGACATGGAGAATGTGTTAATTTCTTTGAGCAAAAAGGTATTGCATCATCAAGAGTTGATCTAGAACGAAAAACTACAAACTTGACGATGCTTTTCAAATATTAATGCCATTTATTCCTAAAGGGACGATTATAATAGGTGTTGAAGGATTAAAACATTATGAAGAATATGAAATATATAATGTTACTGATACAAAATTTTCTTTAAAAATAAAAGATTATATTAAGATGGGGAAGACATATGCTCTAATGCTAATAATTGATGTTAAGTCTATATCTAAAGTTGCACCAGTGTCCTCCTACTCGTATGAGAGCAAAACGGTGATGGATTTTTTTATTAATCCATATAAGGATATGGTTAATGCTAATTTTACAGACTATGAAAAACAAACAATTATTGAACCGTTAATGGTAGATAGTCATGAATCTAATATTGTACTAACGGTTTGTAATGTCATTGCTATTTTTAGAGCCATGAATTACTTAAAAAGGAAATACGATGAAGCTAATAATACATCAATGATTTATTCTAATGAGTATTTCAGAATTAATAATTGGAATGGCAAGGTGACAGATATTTCTGTTGAAGATGTGTTCGCCAATCAAAAGGAGGAATTCCTAAATGAACTGATAAGTAAGATGAATTATTCAGCAGTTATTCCTAAAAACCAAACAGTATACGTATTAAAAGAATTAATTAAGAAAAATAATATAAATACATTTTATGCTGCCGTAGGATTTGTTTATGAAAGCGGTTTGAAAATATTGGAAGAAGAGTTAAAGCAAATATCTGATAAATATGATGGTGATATTGAAATGATAATTGGATCATTACAACATTTTGATGCAGATAATCCCGGAACTAAAATTGATAAGGCTACAGCTATTAAAATTGTAAGTGCTTAGTTTCGGGGTAGATATAAAAAAGAAATCCTAGCATCTACTGTCAG
>JBGVGF010000076.1:0-14417 GCA_045121495.1 Faecalimonas sp. | reverse complement strand
TCTGTATCTTGACAAAAATAATATGCCGATGGTGGCGCTTCACTGGGAAAAGTATTTTCAGCACATTCTAAAGAAGTACAACAGCATTTACAAGGTTCAGATGCCCAAGGTAACACCTCATGTATGCAGACATACCTTTTGCTCCAAGATGGCAAAAAGCGGAATGAATCCCAAGAGCCTGCAGTATATCATGGGACATGCGGATATCAGTGTTACCATGAACACATATACGCATGTGAAATTTGAGGATGCTGAGGCAGAAATGAAGAGGGTTGCAGTAATCTGATTGCAATGATTTCCGTCAGACTTCTGAAATAGTACAGGGGTACATTTGGGTATTTGTACCCCCATTTGTACCCCTGTTGTACCCCTTTTTCCTCAAAAATATAGGATTTTATGAGAGATTATGCGATGATACATGAATTTGAAAAAACGCCGCAAAGCCAGTAAAATCAAGGCTTGCGGCGATATGAGAGGTTATAAGGGATTATGATAAAAGTATTATTCATCTGCCACGGCAGCAAGTTGCTTTTCGGAAAGAATCCAGTAAATATGCGGGTTGTGAGATTTTAAAACGGAATTTTTATACCAGATTTATACCAGAAAAATAAGGATTTGGGGCTGTGACATGGTCTAGAAAAGAATAGCATTTCGGTGGTGGAGAGAAACTGCCGGAGTGCTATTTTCTTTAAAAAAGAGCATAATGAGTATTACTTCAAAGTAAATTGAAGTTTGTTTGAAGTGACTTTGAAGTATTTCAAATTAAGAAAATGCGAGGCTGGATAATCAGCCATATAACTGGGGAAATATGCACATATGGCTGGCTATAGACGGGTTGAGTGACAGGGCGAATACAGGAAATGTGACATTAGCGGAACTTTTACAATATTATAACTACGGACTTGCGAATGCATTTTCGGCTGAAATATCAAAAGGTATTGATATTTCAGCCGAAAATGCATATAATCTATTTGTAGACATGGAACACTAATTTCAAAAAAGGAGAATGCCGAATGAAATCAAGTGAGCAAATAGCTGAAGAATGGGGACTTTCAAAGATTACGATAAATGATTTATGCAACAAAGAAAAAATCCCGGGCGCAGTAAAAGAAGGAAGAAAATGGCTCATTCCGGACGATGCAGCAAGACCTATAGACGGCCGTGTTTCTTCCGGCAAATATGCTAAGAGAAATAATGCTAAAATAAAACCCTTACCGATTGGTATTTCGGATTACGTTCGCGCACAGAGTGAATACTACTATGTAGATAAAACATTGCTGATTAAGGAATTCTTAGATCAGAAGCCACTGGTCTCTCTGTTTACAAGACCAAGGCGTTTTGGAAAGACACTTAATATGGATATGCTTCGAGTATTCTTTGAGATTTCTGCCGAGGATACGAGCAAATACTTTGTAGACAAAGCAATTTGGAAATGTGGAGAAGAGTATCGTAAGCACCAGGGAAAATATCCGGTTATCTTTTTGACTTTTAAGGATGTGAAATATGATTCCTGGGAATCTACGGTGGCTAAGATTCGTGGACTCCTACAGAACGAGTTTGGAAGACATCAGGAGCTGTTAAGCAGTAGCGAGCTGGCAGAGTATGAGAAGGCATATTTTTCTAAAGTGTTGAATGGAGAAGCGTCTGCGGTAGAAATGTCAGAGGCGCTTGAAAAATTGTCGCAGATGCTTGCGGCACATTACGGCAAGGCTCCGATTATTATTATCGATGAATACGATACACCAATACAGGAAGGATATTCAAAGGATTTCTATGATGAAATTATTGGCTTTATGAGAAACTTTTTCTCGGGAGCTTTTAAAGATAATAAAAATATTACCTATGGATTTCTTACGGGAATACTTCGTATTGCACAGGAGAGTATTTTCAGTGGGTTAAATAATCTGACCGTAAATTCAGTAATGGACGATGAATATGATGAGTTCTTCGGTTTTACTTCTTCGGAAGTAAGAAAGATGCTTGAATATTATGGTGTTGCAGATAAAGAGGATGAGCTTAAAGATTGGTACGATGGTTATCTGTTTGGTAGTACAGAGATTTATAATCCATGGTCTGTGATTAATTACATTTCAAGAGGCTGTATTCCACAGGCGTACTGGGTTAATACCGGAAAAAATGAAGTGCTGGAGGATGTACTCACCATTGCTACGGACGATATCACAGAGAGGTTATATGCGTTGCTGCGAGGAGAGAAAGTAGTCGCCAGAATTGATCAGAATGTGGTATACAGATCGCTGGCCGAAGATCCTGCAAATATTTATAGTCTGTTATTAGTAGCCGGATATCTTAAGACGCCGAAGAAGGAATTGCAGGCGGATGGTGCTTATTTGTGCGAAGTATCTATTCCGAATAGAGAAATAGCTTCTGTTTATAAGAGCGAGATATTATCACACTTGATGCAAATCGGTGCCATTACAAGAACTACCGCAAATATGATTGCGGAAAGCTTGTACGCAAATGATATTCAAAAGCTGCAAAAGGCAATTTCAGAGTATATGGATAAATCCATAAGCTTTTATGACGCCGGAGCAGAGGGTTTTTATCATGGACTTACGCTTGGACTCATTGCATTGTTGGATAATCAGTATAGGATTAAATCAAACAGAGAATCTGGTGATGGCAGATATGATATCAGCTTGATTCCGAGAGAAAAGAAATATCCGGGTATTATCATGGAGTTGAAATGGAAGAGTGGTTTGGAAGAGGCTGAACTTGAAAAACTCTCGATAGATGCACTTGGCCAAATTGATGAAAAGCGATATGACTTGGAGCTTAAGGAAGAAGGAATTGAGAATATCATTAAGCTTGGAATTGCATTTTCAGGTAAGAAAGTTGTAATAAATGCAAAACAGAGTGTTCTTTAAAATAGAGGTTAGAAAATCCGATAGTTTTGATAGTTATTGACAAATTAGACGCGAAGGAAGTGAAAACATAGATGTTTCATGTGATTGACGAACGGTTTTTTGTGCCGCTGGGATCACCGAATAAAATAGTATATTGGGAGTGTATCTGCAAGCTGTTCTCTGTATTGGATCATCAGCTTTCCTTTGGAGTAGAAAGGGATGTGCTTGTGGAGGAGCTGCAATATTATTTTGAACAGGCACAAGCAGCGGATTTTCAAGAAGAAGAGGTAGAGGGAAAATCCAGTAGGGATAAAGCCAACTGGATGATACGTAAGCTGGAATATTATGGTTGGATTGAAATAGAGACGGATAAAAGCTATGTACAGCGCGTAAGTTTTAAGGAATATGCTGTAAAGATTATCAGAACGCTTATTGATATTGCAGAGGGAAAGCAGATTGAGTATCAGGGATACATCTATACGATATACAGTCTGGTGCGTAGCAACACAGAAAATCCCGGTATTGTTCTGATGTCTATTGTGGAAAACACGGACATGCTGATTACCGGTCTGAAAAATTTAAATTCCAGTATCAAGCATTATATAGATGAATTGACAAAATACAAGACACCTGCTGAAATCATGGATGTTTTGTTTAATGATTATATCGAAAATATAGTGGACAAGGCATACCATCGACTCTTGACATCGGATAATGTATCAAAGTTTCGACCTGAAATCGTCGAGAGATTAGAAAGTAAAAGCCAGAGCAAAAGCTACATAGAGAAGGCAAGTGCAGATTTAGCGAGTATTAGGGAAATCAGTAGGGATGAAGCAGAGGAACTTGTTTATCAGTGCATTCATCAAGTCGTGGACGCTTTCCGGAATATGGATGAGATTTTATCTGAGATTAATCAGAAAAATACACAATATCAGCGTGCAGCAATCAACCGTGCCAAGTTTTATTTGATTGGTGGCGAGGATGTAAGAGGACAGTTAAAGGAAATACTTTCAGGAATCGGGGAAAAAATGAACGAGGAAAGTATGGATTTGGGTGGAATTTATCGAATTGATTTTATGGAGGAACTGGTTCGCCTATATAGTGCAGCAGTGTTGGATGAAAAGTCCTTATATACGCCAATAGAAGGGAAAAAGGCATTTGAACCAGTGGCAATTGAGGATTCGGCACCTGATTTGGAACTACGAAATGAAAAATTACAGCGCATGATGGAAAAACTCGCGAAAGTATTGAATCCGGAGAAAATAAATCAGTATGTAAGTCAGAATATGCAGGGTAAAAATATTATATATGCATCGGAATTACCACTAAAAAATACTGATGATTTTGTTAAAATGATTTATGTCAGACTTTATGGTCAACGAAAAAATATGAAGTACAAAATTGTCGTAAAAGAAGAAATACAGTATAACGGATATCGATTCCGGGATTTTGAGATTCAAAGAAAGGATTAGAAACTGTATGGATATGTTAGAAGGAATGTTACAACGGGACAAAGATGACTTTTCGAGAATCTGTAATCGATTGTTAAGCAGTTGTTTTCTTTGCAAAAGAAATGAAACGAATAAAGCGGATTATTATTTTGTTTTGAAGCATCGTGATAAATTTTCAGAATACTTGGCTTTATTAGGATATCGTTTGGAAATCAATGAAGAATATGGAGTAGTGCAGCTTACTAATCCTCAAAATTATAACCGCTACAATTTAAAATTATTTGAATCTATAATTCTTCTTATTATGCGTATTTTGTATGATGAGAAAAAAAGAGAATTGTCCATATCTGATGAGGTGATTATTAATGTTGGAGATATTCACGAAAAATTTATGAGTCTTAAAATTAGAGATAAAATGATTGACAAAACGACTCTGCGGAATGCTATCAGTACGTTCAAGAGATTTCAGTTGATTGAAACGTTAGACAGTGATTTGTCTAGCGAGGATACACGCATTATTATCTTTGATTCCATACTAATGGCGGTTCGTGTGGAAGAAATTAAGCAGGCATATGAAAAACTGCAGAATTACAAAAAGGGAGATAAATCAAATGAAGAAACTGACGAGAGTGAAACTGATTAATTGGCATCGTTTCATTAATGATACTATTGAATTTGAGAATTCCACTTTGATTTCCGGTGAAAATGGTGCGGGAAAATCTACACTTCTGGACGCTATCCAATTTGTAGTGACTTGTACTACAAATTATTTTAATAAGGCGGCGCATGAAAACGGAAAACGTAAGCTGACAGGTTATATTCGATGTAAGACAGGACGAGAGAATAAGCCATATGAGCGTACCGGAGAGATTAGTGCACATGTTGCACTGGAGTTTTATGAGGAGAAAAAGGACCGATATTTTATCGTTGGTGCAGTGGTGGATTCGGCTTCAGAAGGGCAGGAAAAAACGGTAAGATATTTGATGGATAATATGCGTCTTGATGATACTTTGTTTTTTCAAGGTAAAACCCCAAAATCAATTAATCAGTTTCGAACTACAAATACGAAAGTGATTCGTCAGTGGTGTACCACAGAAAAAGAAGCAAAGTCTATGATGAAAAACCGTTTTGGACGTATTGAAGATAAATTTTTTCGTCTGATACCGAAAGCATTGGCTTTTCGTCCAATTGATGATATTAAGGATTTTGTATATTCATATGTGTTGGATGAAAAGGAAGTCAACATTGATGTCTTACGTGAAAATGTTCGCTCATATCAGGATTTGCAGAGAACGTTAGAGAATGTAAAACTACGTATTGAGAAATTGGAACAGATTGTTTCTGCTCATACCCAGATTGTAGATGGACAGAAAAAAGATAAAATGTATGATTTTTTTCTGGAGCGCGTGGAGGCAGATTTGATAGCAGAGGAAATCGCTGCCTTGCAGAGAGAAGTTTCTTCGGAAGAGTATCGTCTTAAGGAACAGAACGGACAGATTATAACAACGAAGAAAGAACAGGAGGAGAAACAGAGAATCCGGGATGACCTACGGACAGAACTTGCCAGTGATAAAGATTTTATTGCGAAGGATGAGCAGGAGAAAAGATTAAAGGAATTGGAAGAGAGGCAGGCGGAGCGTCTGGAGGAAAAGCAAAATCTGCTAGATAGCATTGAAAAAGCGAAACGACAGTTAAAGAAACTGCTAGAAGTAAAGGATGTAGCAGATTGCGTGAAGAAATATAGTGAAGATTTATCTGGGATTGAGAAAAAGACAAATCTTGCAGATGTGAGAAGTAATTTAGAACAGGTGATTTCCTACAAAAATGAGATGCGGGATAAGGTGTTTAAAAAGCAAGCAGATTTGTCTATTCAAAAAGAACATATTAGTCAGGAAAAACAGGAACTTGAACAGAAAATTGAGCGTCTTATGAAAAAGAAACTGTCTTATGCAGATGAGGTTTCTTGTGTTATAGAATCGATTAGGGAAGAATTCGTACGTATCGGCAGATTACCTGCACCAAGAATCTTGTGCGAAATGTTAGAAATTACAGACGAGACATGGAGAAATGCAGTGGAAGGATATTTGAATACACAGAGATTCTATATTCTTGTGGAACCTGAGAACTTCGATATTGCACTTGGAACTTATGATAGGCTTAGAAAAGAAAAGAGAGCATATGGTGTGGGCTTGATTAATACTCAAAAATTGGATGAATATGATGTGGCTCCTGAAGGCTCGCTGGCGACGGTGGTAACTTCAAAAAATAAATATGCTAAGCGTTATATTAACATGATTTTGGGAAAGGTAGTTATGTGTGATAACTATCAGGATTTGAAGAAGCATAGAACTTCGATTACCAGAGAATGTATGAAATACCAAAACCATGTGGCAAGTGCCATAAAACCGTCCATTTTTGAGACTCCTTATATTGGTCAAGCTGCAGTAAAAGTACAGTTAGATCAGGCACGACAGAAAAGCCTTAAACTGAAAGCGCAGTTGAAGGAGTTGGATGACAGAATAGAAATGCTGCAAAGTGTTTTAGAACCATTATCAACAGAGCATGATATGGATATTAAGTACAGAATTCCCGTGCTTTCAGATTTGCAGCGGTTACGCATGGAGATTCATAAATGTAAGGAAAATATAGCTACGTTGGAAAAGAATTCCGGTATGATTATGAAACAGGTACAGTTGTCAGCATTAGAAAGCTTATTACAGGAATTAGCAAGTGAGTTGGACCAGTTAAACCGAAGAGCGGGAAACACGGAAGAGCATATTAAAAATCTAACGCAGCAGATTGCAGAAAGACAGGTCGATTTTTCTGTGCAGAAAGGACTCTATACAGAATCAGGTCTGCAGGCAGGAGATTATCTACCGTCATGGAATCAAGAATATGAAAAACAGACTGGAGATAAGTCTTTTTTACAATTCAAAGAGAATTATGGTCGACGGAAAAAGGCGAATCTGACTACGGTAGATAAGCTGATAGACAATATGAAGGATACTATGGTGAAATATAAAACTGCCCATGATTTTGGTGCGGCAGCAGCCATGGAAGGGTATTCGGATTTTGAGGCAGAATATGTGAAACTGAAGAATTCAGAATTGCTTCAGTATGAGGAAAAGGTGGAGTTGGCCAGACAGTCTGCTGAGGAGGAGTTTAGAGAGCAATTTTTATCTAAACTGCAAGAGAACATAAAGACTGCTCAGGGAGAATTTAAAGAGCTGAATAGGGCGTTGCAAGATATAGTATTTAGTAATGAAAAATACGAATTCTTATTCATGCCGAGTAAACGATATCGTCAGTATTATGAGATGATTATGGACGATTTTAATGCTATGCAAGGCGAATCTATTTTTAGTGGTATATTTCATGAAACCCATAAGGCGGTAATTGATGAACTGTTTGAGCGACTTGCTTTGGATAATGAGAATAGTTCAAAAGCATTGGATGAGTTTACGGACTATCGAACTTATATGGATTATGACATTCGTATAATTCACAGCGATGGTACTTATTCGCTTTACTCTAAAGTTTGCGAGGAAAAGAGTGGCGGAGAGACACAAACTCCTTTCTACGTGACTGTAGCAGCATCTTTTGTGCAACTCTATAAAAATAATATTGGTGGCGAATCTATAGGGCTCGTTTTATTTGATGAAGCATTCAATAATATGGATGATGAGAGAATAGGAGGAGTATTGGAGTTTTTAAGACGTCTACCGCTACAGATTTTAATTGCTTCACCACCAGATAAAATACAGTATATCAGTCCATTTATTGAAGAAACTCTTCTTGTTATGACGGATGAAAAGACAAGTTTTGTAGAGAGGTACGTAAATGGTGCAGTATGATAAGCAAGTCATAAACAAATTACTGGATACCTATGAAAACAGTCTTCTTTCAATTGGTAAAAATAAAAGAAATGTGAAAATAGAACTTCGTTTTACCAGAACAGTATTACCAGAATATTTTGATGAGAGTTCTTTTGTATATGAAAATATACATATCCAAATGCGGAATCTTGAAGAGGAAGGACTTGTTAGAATTGTCTGGAAAGACCAGAAAGTTGATTATGTGATACAAAAGGTACAACTCAACATGGAAAGGTTGACGCAGGCATATGCTTTTGTTCGGCGAACTCCGAAATGCAATCTCGAAGAAGCAAATCAGGCGCTTTTGGAGGAGTATTGCAATGGTGAAAAAGGAGAGATTCCAATCACCAGAGAATTTGCTCGGTATCTGCAAGAACGGCTGAATAATCATCAGCCTGTAAAAGAGTATATTGAACTGTCGAATATAAAGGATACCAGGCGTCTGTTTGAGGCTTTATTAAGCGTTGAGAAAAATAGAAAGCCATGTTATATTAGAGAGTTTTCCATTGAGCATTTTCAAGATTCAAAATATTTTGAACGAATAAAAAATCAAGTGGCGAAAATATTTCGAAGATTTCATTCAGAGTATGATTCGATGGATACCACAGAGATTTTGGCAGAGTATGGAATTTATCACACACCAAACTATGTCTATCTCAAGGGAGATGTAATGGTTATGATAGATGGAGAACCTATAAAGCTTCGAACACTGAATCAAGGTTTGGGAATTTCGGGTGAAGATTTACGGAAGGTTACCTTTTCTGACTTGTCTCGGATTAAGCAGGTGATTACAATCGAAAATCTGACTACATTTTTTCGATGGCATGAGCCGGATAGTCTGATTATCTATTTGGGTGGTTATCATAATGGCATTCGACGAACACTGTTAAAAAAGATATATCAGGAACTTCCGAGAATCTCCTATTATCATTTTGGAGATATTGATGCAGGCGGTTTTTCAATATTAAAAGATTTGCGAAATAAAACGGGGATTCCCTTTCAGATGTACCATATGGATATTGAGACATTGAAGTACTATGAAAGATATGGGAAAGTATTAACGGAATCTGACAGAATGCGCTTGAAAGAAATGGAAAAGGATGAAGAATTACAGGAAGTGGTTTCGTATATGCTTTTACATAATGTAAAGCTTGAGCAGGAGTGTGTTGGGCTAGAAAGGGATTTTTATTCCAAAATTGAGCCAGAAAACTAAAGATTTGAGGATGTGGCGTGGCGGAAAAACAAATAGCATTTCGGTGGTGAGTGGTTGCTGCCGGAGTGCTATTTTGCATTATTCGGAACAATTGTAGTATTGTTCGGCTGGAGTATGAAAAAACGATGAAAAAAACGTACGGTACATTACGGAAGAGCAAATGCAGAATAATGTTGAAAGTGTTCGCTTTTAGGAATATAATTATCATGTAGTGTGTTGAGTATTATGGAGGATGGAATATGGAATATTACACAACCGCAGAATTGGCAGAAAAATGGGGAATTACACAGAGAAGAGTGGCCATTTATTGTAAAGAAGGACGCTTTGAAGGCGCTATTTTGAAGGGAAGAACCTGGCTTATTCCGGGCGATGTTGAGAAACCAAAAGACCCAAGGCGTAACAAGAAAAATAGCGAGGAATCAAAATAATGGGAACCGATATTAAGCCAATAGTAAAAAAGATAGATGATAATGTGCAGGGATTGAAAAGCTTTCATGAGTCATTAGTACAAAATGCATCTGAAAAGGAGCAGGATATATTATTACAATTCCCTACAGTGTACATTCATAATTGGAAGAACACAGGTGATTATGAAGTGTATATCGGAGAGTCTAACAACATTATTCAGAGAACAAAACAGCATTATGATGCCGGTATAGATGAAAGTAAATGGCAGCATCAGCTGTTTCTTCAGGATGCCAGTTTATACATTATTGGGCATGAACACTTTAATAAGTCAATGACGTTAGATATTGAAAACCGACTGATGCTATATATGATGAGCGTAGAGCGTGTGCGCAAGATACATAATCTGCGGGGGAATCCACAGAGTAGATATTATCCTGACAGTGAGATGGATGATATTTTCCAAATGATTTGGAAGAAGCTGCGTAAGGATAATAAAGAATTGTTTCCAAGTGAAAGTGCCATAAAGGATTCAGCGGTTTTTAAGGCTTCACCATTGCATAAATTGACAGAAGAGCAAGAAGCAGTAAAGCTAAAAATAATACAAAGAGTTTTTGAGGCATTACAGACAGGAAAACGTGGACAATTAATCTTTATTGAAGGAGAAGCAGGAACAGGAAAAACGGTTTTAAATAGTAGTACATTCTATGAAATATTTGCTAGTGCTGAAGAACAAGAGATGGAGCCATTGAAGTGTTGTATGATGGTCAATCACGATGAGCAGATTACGGTTTATGAACAGATTGCTCGAAAGTTGGGGTTGGTGGAGCACTATGGAGAGGTTGTGTATAAACCAACATCATTCATAAATCGTCATTCGGTAGATGAACCTATAGATGTTGCATTTATTGATGAAGCACATTTGCTGTTGACGCAAGGAAAACAGTCATATCAAGGTGAAAATCAGCTTAAAGATATTATTGAGCGTGCAAGGGTAACAGTGGTGATGTTTGATGAAAACCAAATACTTACTACAGAACAATATTGGGAGGCTCAAATATTAAGTCAATACAGAGAATTGGCTAAGCGTCAGAATAATTATTTTGAATTAAAGAATCAACTAAGAATAAGGTCATCAGAGGAAATTGTCGCATGGATTGATGATTTTACTAAGAAACGGAAGGTTTCGACTGTTCCTCAAAATAGTGGTGGTTATGAGATTAGAATATTTGAATCCCCATTAGAATTGGAGCATGCATTAAAGGAGAAGGCAGAGGATGAAAATCATAAGTTATCAAGGTTGATAGCTACATATGATTGGGAATATAATTCGAAACCACCTGCTACTGCGAGGCTGTTAAAATACTGGGAAGTAATGATTGGGCAATGGCATAAGCCATGGAATAGAGAATTGGATCGAGAATTAGGCAAGCAAGAAAAAAGAGCAAATAGGTCTCTGTCTTGGGCAGAACAGCCACAGACGATTGATGAAATTGGTTCTACTTTTACAATACAGGGGTTCGATTTAAATTATGCAGGTGTCATTCTTGGACCTTCTGTAAAATATCGTAATGGTGAAGTGATATTTGATCCGTCGGCAAGCTACAATTCTAAGGCGGTTCGAAATAGGACGCTATCAGATGGAAGTAAACAAAAATTTGGAGAAGAACTTATTCAGCATGAGGTGAGAGTTCTTATGACGCGTGGTGTAGAAGGATTGTATATATACGCATGTGATGATGAGTTGCGCGAAGCGCTCTTACAAGCAATGAAGTAGCAAGGGAGTAGGGTTATGACACAAGAAACAATAAACCAGGTATTAAAATTCAGAGATGATAGAAATTGGAAGCAGTTCCATAATCCGAAGGATTTGGCATTGTCAATTAGCTTAGAAGCTGCTGAATTATTAGAAGTATTCCAATGGAGCGGTTCTGATACTGTGTGTGAGTCCAAGAGGGACAAAATCAGAGAAGAATTAGCGGATGTATTAAACTATTGTATTCTCATGGCGGATGTTTGTGGCTTAGATATGGATGAAATTGTGCAGGAGAAAATCAAGCGTAATAACGCAAAATATCCGGTAGAGAAAGCTAAGGATAGCGCAAAAAAGTATGATGAATTATAAAAGGTGTGGAGCTAATGAAAGAAGGAAAATTAGTACGAGATAAAATTCCGGAGATTATCATTGCAGATGGCAAGAAGCCTATTACAAGAATCTTGGATAACGAGGAGTATCTGCAAGAATTGGATAAGAAGTTGAATGAGGAAATAGCGGAGTACCAAGCAGATAAGTCCATTGAAGAAATGGCGGATGTGCTTGAGGTGTTGTTTGCTATTTGCGAGGCAAGAGGACATTCTGTTGAGGAATTGATGAAAATTCGTAATGGTAAGCGCGAGAATCGTGGTGGCTTTGAAAAGAAGATATTTTGGAGTGGTAATGAATAATGCAACTTACAATTGATGCACATTATTATAACAAACTAGATATTGAGGGCTTTTCTCGAATGATGAAAGACCCGTCTTACTGCTACAAGTTTTATTGGTTGGAAGCAATTGTACAGCTTATATCGGGGAATAAGATGGAAGCTACGTATGATGAAATTATTGATGAGATGATTTCAAATGCGTGGTATTCGGTTCTTGAATTTCACATCCATTTGAGTGGTATTTGGGGTGAAGGTGGAATTAAGGATAATCTTGAAAGAGCTGTAGTGAAACTTAGGGAATTGAGCGGACTGGAAGCAAATGCATCAAAGGTTGAAATAAAGAACGCTATTAAGCAGTTTAATAAGCAGCTCCATGCAGAGAAACAAGCGTTGACTCTTAATGTGCCATATAAAGCATTATCAGGGTTTGCAAATAAGTCTGGTGAGAAGATTAGTCTTGATAGCAGTGCAGGACGAATGATTGCATATTATAATAAGCTGAGTGCAAGTGATATTTTGCTGCCTTATACATTTGGTGGTGAAAACGGCTTGAGCAGAAAACTTACATTTAACGATGCTTGGGTCCAGATGATTCGGGATAATACCGTGGCGATTTTAGGTTGGATTCAGTGTGAAAAGGTAAAGTGGCTGCAGAATAATAATCCGGAAGTACCGGGATTGATATATAAACTTGCACCATTAGATGAGAAGATGCGGAAACTGTCACATGTGCGGAAATTATGGGATGGCATATTGGATTTGCGTAGTATTGTAGATGTTTTTACAGATGAAGCAATTGATGAGGAAAAGTACGATGTAGACCATTTTATTCCTTGGTCATTTGTAATGAATGATGAACTTTGGAATTTGATGCCAATGGATTCCTCACTGAATTCAGCTAAGAATAATAGATTGCCGGACTGGAACGATTTCTTCATACGATTTGCGAGAAATCAGTACATAATGTATGAGATGATTCATGAGCGAGAAGGCATTAGAAAACTGTATGAGGCATGTTATAGGGATAATTTGCACTCTATATGGGCAAATCAGGAGCTGTATCGTAAGGGCAATTCTGATACGGAGTTTTATGGAATTTTAGAGAAGAACATGAGACCTGTATATGATTCGGCAAGAAGGCAAGGGTATGATGTTTGGGAAAAACGGCTTGCAGTGTAGCGATAAGAGAAGCATTGTTGAAAGAAGGTAAATAACAGTGACGGAAGATAGATTATCAGAATTACGTAGTGGATTTGAAAACGCATACATAGATGGAACTATTGCATCTAATCTTGCGTATAAGCCGCAGTTTATTTCGAATAACTACAAGCAAGGAAAGAAAGTATTATCATCCATTGAGGATGAATTGGTGGCATGTGACGGGTTTCAAATTAGTGTAGCGTTTATTACAATGGGTGGAATCACGCCGTTGTTACAGACTCTGAAGGCTCTTGAAAAGAAAGGCATTAAAGGAGAAATTCTTACAACGAATTATCTGAATTTTAGTGAACCAAGAGCTTTAGAAAAGTTAAATAAGCTCTCCAATATTACATTGAAAATGTATGATGTGGAAGCTTCCGGAGACGGATTTCACACCAAGGGCTATATCTTTAAAAAAGATGAAATCTATAGAATTATTATTGGTAGTTCCAATATGACGAAAACCGCGCTTACAAGTAATCGTGAGTGGAACACCCGTGTAGTATCCACCGAAAAGGGTGAGATTGCCCAGAGCGTATTGGAAGAGTTTAATGAGCTTTGGAATAGTGAATATGCATTAGAATATGATGAGTTTTATGAACAATATAAAGAGCGATACAAAATAATCAAAAAGCAGAGGGAGATTGCCAAGAGTGAAGACATTCCGTCTGTTGAAAAGTACCGTTTGCAGCCTAATTCTATGCAAGTTGGTTTTATCGTTAATTTGAAGAAAATTATCGAAGCAGGAGAAGAACGAGCATTATTGATATCTGCTACTGGTACCGGAAAAACATATGCGTCAGCATTTGCCATGCGTGAACTTGGATATAAAAGAGTATTATTCTTAGTTCATCGTGGACAGTTGGCGCGTCAGACCAAGAAATCATATCAGAAGGTATTTGGAAAAAATATTTCCATGGGATTAGTAGGTGCCGGATATTCTGATTATGAAGCAGATTATGTGTTTGCAATGGTACAGACAT
>JBGVGF010000075.1:0-9460 GCA_045121495.1 Faecalimonas sp. | reverse complement strand
CCCGAAACAGTCTTCGAATCCTGGATTTCTCCTTTCAAAATCATGTTTTCCAATTCTTCTAAAGAATAGAACAAAATTTCAACGTATTCGTCTTCATCCAGTTTCTGTGCCCCTTCCAATTCTATATTCCCACAGTAGATTCCAATTTTCTCATCACAAAATGCTACTGTAGTAAATACATCAATCAGATGACTGACATTTTTCACTCGATATCCAGTCTCTTCGTTTAGTTCTCTGACTGCTGCCTGTTCAAAACTTTCACCTTTATTAATTCCACCTGCAGGGATTTCCAAAGTATAGCGATTCAATGCATTCCTATATTGCTTCACCATTGCAATCTTTCCATCTTCTGTTTCTCCAACGAAAGCAGCGGCCCCTTTGTGTGCGATATAATCCCAATCTGCCATCTGTCCATCCGGTAATTGTATCTTATCTGTATATACAGTTGTTATTTTTCCCTTATGTACCAGAACACGATCTAATCTTTTATACGGAATCATCTATCCTTCTCCTTACTTTTTAAATGAAATGGATTTTTCATAACAGGCATCTGCCGCCTTAAACAAGGCGCTTCTTAACCCACTTTCTTCTAATGCAGCCACCGCAGCGATTGTGGTTCCTCCTGGCGAACAAACCTGATCCTTTAGCTTCCCAGGATGCTCTCCTGTTTCCAAAACCATTTTTGCAGATCCAAGCACAGTCTGAGCAGCGAACACATATGCCTTATCTCTTGGAATACCATATTTTACTGCACTGTCTGCCAAAGCTTCAATAAACATATACACATACGCAGGTGAACTTCCGCTTGCGCAAACTACAGCATCCATTAACTGCTCACTCACTATTTCAAACTTTCCGAAAGATCCAAAGAACTTCTCTACCACTTCTTTTTCCTCTTCAAGGAATACATCCTGCGAATAACAAACACCACTCATCCCCTCATTTACCAAGGCTGGCGTGTTTGGCATCGCACGCACAACTTTTATTTTCTCTCCTAAATATTCTTTATAATGAGAAATCGCAATACCTGGTGCGATCGCAATGATCACTTGTTCTTCTGTTACACAATCTTTCATTTCTTCCAACACTCCATCTAAAAATTGTGGCTTAACAGCTAAAAGAACATATTTTACTTGCTCTACCAAATCCTTATTGGTTGTAACATAATCAATGCCAGTTTCTTTTTTTACCTGATCCAAACGAGCTTTATTTACATCTGTATATAACAGATCTTCCCTCTTCATAACATTGGATGCACCTTTTAACATTGCATATCCCATATTTCCTGTTCCAATAAATCCTAATAATGCCATACCAATTAACCATTCCTTTCAAACATTCTTTTTCAACTATCTTACTCCACTCCTCCATCAAAGTAAAGTTTTACATCAAAAAAAGGCCAAAACTTACGTTTCGACCTTTTCTCTAATTTCTCAATGAATTCATTTCTATTTCGCAAAGTCTGTTACTCGTGATTCTCGAATTACATTTACTTTGATCTGACCAGGATATTCCATCTCTTCCTCAATCTGCTTTGAAATGTTACGTGCTAGCAATACCATATCTGAATCACTCACCTGTTCTGGTATAACCATAATACGCACTTCTCTACCAGCCTGAATTGCGAAAGACTTATCCACACCCTTAAAGCCATTGGTAATATCTTCTAACTGTTTTAATCTGTTGGTATATGTCTCAAGTGTTTCACGACGTGCACCTGGACGTGCAGCAGAAATCGCATCTGCTGCCTGCACTATACAAGCTATCAAACTCTGTGGTTCAACATCTCCGTGATGTGCTTCAACTGCATTGATAATCAATGGAGCTTCTTTGTATTTTCTACATAAATTAGCTCCCAGTTCAATATGAGATCCTTCCATCTCGCGATCTACCGCTTTACCAATATCGTGCAATAAACCTGCGCGCTTGGCCATTCTCACATCTAAACCGATCTCTCCAGCCAATAATCCTGACAAATGAGCTACCTCAATCGAATGCTTCAATGCATTCTGACCAAAGCTTGTACGGAATTTCAACTTTCCTAGTAATTTCACTAGTTCAATATGAATACCATGTACTCCAAGTTCTAGGGTTGCCGCCTCTCCCTCTTCCTTCATCATGATTTCTACTTCTCTTTGTGCTTTTTCGACCATCTCCTCGATTCTAGCTGGATGAATACGTCCATCTACAATCAGTTTTTCAAGAGCAACTCTGGCAACCTCTCTTCTTACCGGATCAAATCCTGATAAAATAACAGCCTCCGGTGTATCATCAATGATCAAATCTACACCAGTTAATGTCTCTAATGTTCGAATATTTCTACCCTCTCGACCAATAATACGACCTTTCATTTCATCATTAGGTAACTGAACAACTGAAATCGTTGTTTCAGAAACATGATCAACTGCACATTTTTGAATAGCTGTAACAACAAAATCTTTGGCTTTCTTGTCTGCTTCTTCTTTCGCACGACTTTCCATTTCTTTTATCATTACTGCTGTTTCATGTTTTACTTCTTCTTCAACAGTTTTCAAAAGATATTCTTTTGCTTCTTCGGAGGTCAATCCAGAAATTTTCTCTAACTCATGTAACTGCTGCTCATGCAATTCCGAAGTCTGCTCTTTGATACGCTCAAGTTCAGCTTCCTTTTCATTGAGTTTTAATTCCTTCTTTTCAAGTGCTTCCGTCTTTCGATCTAGATTTTCTTCCTTACTCAAAACACGTTTTTCATAGCGTTGCACTTCAGCTCTTCTTTCTTTCACTTCTCTGTCTACTTCATTTTTTGTCTTTAAAGCAGACTCCTGTGCTTCCAATTTTGCTTCTTTCTTCAAAGTATTTGCTTCTTTTATAGCCGCATCCTTGATTTCTCGAGCTTTTTCTTCTGCACTTCCTACTTTGGCCTCGTAATTCTTAATTCGATTAGAAATTGCTAACTTCCATGTAACAATTACTGCAACCACAAGAAGTATTAGAAAGACGATACAAGCGATAACTAATTCCACACTCGAACACCTCCCTATTCAATTTTTGTTATGTATACACACCATAACATTCTAATTTTATCCTTTTTCCGTAAAAAAGTCAAGCTTTTAGCAACATCTACCCAAACTTCATATTCTATGTATTCATATATTGTGGCTTATTTTCATACTCTTCTAAAATTCTTTTTGCCACCTGTACAGAATATCCTTTTCTGTATAAATAAGCCATAATTTTTTCCTTCTCATCCCTTGTTTTTATGCACTCGCCTTTTAATTTCTTTTCAATTTCTCTACGTAAAGGTATCTCTTCATCTGTAGACTCCATATACTTTCCTATTTGTTCTTGCTTTATCCCTTTTTGCTTCAGTTTCATCTCAATCCACTTTTTACTATGAGACTTCTGCTTTGTAGTAATATATAATTCAACAAATCGATCATCATCAAGATACTTAAGCTCCTTCAAATATGCAATTGTTTCCTCTATGATTGGCTCTACATAATCCTGCATTCGAAGTTTTTGCCGTAATTCATTTTCTGTTCGATCCGATATTTTCAGGTAGGAAACCGCTTTTCTTTTGCATTTCCCTAAAATACTCTCTTTCATAATTTTCGAGTACTGTTCTTCTGATAGTTCCTGCCCTTCTTTAATATTCCAAAAATATAGCTCCTTCCATGAGAGCCAAAACACAAATTCCTCATCGACCTTCACAAAGTATTTGTATTTTCCCTTTTTTTCAATAGATGTAACAACCATCCTATTTCCTCCCCTCTTAAAAAAATACACTCTCGGATTATCTAGTCCTCATTTTAAGCGACTTTCAATTCCGATTTCTAAAAAATCCCCCCATTTTTTTCAAGAAAACACTTGACAAATCGATCAAAAAATGCGGCGCTGCGCGCCTCTTAATTATCAAGATATATTCGCGCGCTGCGATATGAATTTTTTGATTGGAGGCGATTTTATGTTACCTGTTAACATCGGTGGTCATTCCACCTATCAAGATACTTTTGTTACTGAATTTTTGAAACTCTATCCTAACCCTTATGTTATTCCTAAGAGTACTTGGGATATAATCGTGAAATTTTGGTACCTTGATCTTTCAGAAACTGATACCATCATGGCTCCATTTTACCCTTCTTCCGGTAAACCTGCATCCAGATTCCCATCTGCATTGCTTCGTTCTTACCTACTATCTATTGCTCTACAAATTTCATCTATTACAAAATGGTGTGAGCTTCTTCGTATCACTCCACTTTACGCTATTCTCAGTGGTTTTCCAGTGGATGATACTCCAGGTGTAGGTACTTTTTATGACTTCTTCAACAGACTATGGCAAAGCAACAAAAACAATTACATTAACCAAATCAAATACAAAAAAGTAAAACCGAAAAAAGGTAAAAAAACCGGTGATAAAACTCCTTGCAATACCAATAGTGCTGCTTCAAAGCTTCTTCCTTTTTTACAACGTTTTCAACTACCTAACACCAATCCTTTTTATTTGATTTTCCGCTTATACAAAGAACAGTTTTTGGATACTTCCATTTCAAAAGGCCTGATTTCTCCTAGTAATCTTAGTCTTGCTGGTGATGGCTCTCCCGTTGTAACTGCAAGAATGGAACGTTCAAAGCGCATCTGTAATTGTCCAAAAGGTTCTAGCTGTAATTGTAAACGTAAATTTTCCCAACCTGATTGTAGTTGGGGCTGGGACTCTTCCAGAGAAAAATATTTTTATGGCTATCACCTGTACATGTTTGTCGCTGCTGATTCTGAAAATGATTTACCTGTTTTTCCAATGCTCGAACGTGCATCAAGACATGATATGCTTTCTTTTCTGCATACTTTTTTTTCAATGAAATCATATCTTTCAGAGTTTACTATCGAAAAACTGTTTCTTGATGCTGCTCACGATGCATATCCAGTATACGATTACTGTGTAACAAACAACATAACTCCATTTATTGATCTAAACTCTGGCAATAAAGGTAACTTTAAATATAAGGACAGTTTTACTATTGATTCTGATGGTGTACCTATTTGCCAAATGGGCTTACGTATGCGTCACGATGGTGTTGAAAAATCGCGTCATCGTGCTAAATTTCGTTGTCCTCTTGCTTCTCGTAAAAATGGTTGTACCTGCGAAAAGCCTTGTTCTGACTCAAAATATGGCAGAACCGTTCACCTTCTTCAAAAAGACAATCCTAGATTTTTTTGCATACCGCCAAGAGATAGTAAGGAATGGAAATCGGAATACAACAAACGAACTTCTGTCGAACGTTCAAACAAACGAGAAAAAATAGATTATAAATTAGAAGACGGCAGACACCGCTCTTCTAAGATGTGGTACTGCCGTCTCTACGCCATTATGATGCTGCAACATCTTGACGCATGGAAAATGCCAACATACATAGATGTTATATTTGCATTCTCCCAACACTAAAACAGTATAATTATACCACAATTCCCAAAAAAATTCATCTATTTTCCTTAGGTAAAGTGCGCCCTTTTTTACCAAATCCTATCAAAATCCCAAAATATTCAGTTGTCAAAAATCAGTATTAACCTTCTCTTCAATAATCCGAGAGTATATAAAAAATTGACCGTTTCCTAAACGACACTTTAATTTCCAGAATTAACCAGCGGAATAGATTTCTCAAATATAAGATATCCCATTTTCCTATATATTTCTGTTTATTCGCAGAAACAGCTTGCCTCGAATTGTATCCTTTTTTTGAGAAATACAATACGAAATGCAAGCTATCTACACTAATACTCTATATACTTTTTACTTCTCTTGTTTATAGTCTTCGTTCTTCTATTCTTCGTCTAACAACTCATCAAACTCTTCCGGCTGTTCTTCGTCCATCTGTGGTTCTGCATCAAAAGAAAATCTCTCACGAACCTTACGATCGATTTCTTCAAAAATATCTGGATTCTCTTTTAAGAAATTCTTTGCATTCTCTCTACCTTGTCCAATCTTATTTCCCTCGTACGCATACCAGGCACCACTCTTATTTACTACACCTTCGTTAACAGCAAGGTCTAATACATCACCAGTTCTTGAAATTCCTTCTCCAAACATAATATCAAATTCTGCTTCTTTAAATGGAGGTGCAATTTTATTCTTTACAATTCGAATTCTGGTTCGATTTCCAATGGCTTCTCCGTTCTGTTTTAGTGTTTCAATTCTTCTAACATCCATACGAATGGAAGAGTAGAACTTCAACGCACGACCACCTGTTGTAGTCTCTGGATTTCCAAACATAACACCAACCTTCTCACGTAACTGGTTGATGAAAATTACAATACAGTTTGATTTGCTGATTACAGCTGTTAATTTACGAAGGGCCTGTGACATCAATCTTGCCTGAAGTCCAACATGCGAATCCCCCATATCTCCATCAATTTCAGCCTTCGGTACCAATGCGGCAACAGAATCCACAATCAAAATATCAACTGCACCAGAACGCACCATTGTCTCGGTAATCTCCAATGCCTGTTCTCCATTATCTGGTTGTGAAATGTACAGATTATCAATATCCACACCAATATTCCTTGCATAAGCAGGATCTAACGCATGCTCCGCATCCACAAAACCAGCAATTCCCCCAGCTTTCTGTACTTCCGCAACCATATGGAGCGCCACTGTAGTCTTACCACTGGATTCTGGTCCATATATTTCGATAATTCTTCCCTTTGGAACTCCACCTAATCCCAATGCAATATCTAAACTAAGGGCTCCTGTTGGTACTGTCTCAATTTGCATGTTGGCCCCCTTGTCGCCCAACTTCATTACCGATCCTTTTCCAAACTGTTTCTCTATCTGTGCCAATGCTGCTTCTAATGCCTTCATTTTATTTGTATCTTTTTCCATCTTATTCTCTCCTTTTTTACGAACACTTGTTCTATAACTAAACTATAATATATCCTATTTGGAATGTCAAGAAAAATTTCGTTTTTCTTGACACTGCATCATATCTAATGTGTTACTGTTCAAAGATATGTGAACTGTAACTATCTAATTTCAATTGACGTACCTCTGGTACAAAAAAATAAATCACATACTTCCCACAAAGAAAACAATCCAATCCATGTATTTCTTGTGTGTATACCAACTATTCATAAATAAATATCAGGGAATTTGTATTAAGATTTTAATACAACATAGAATTTTTAAGATACCCTATTCTAGCATTATTATCCCTATTTGTAAACATTTTTTTATTTAACCATACATATGAGAAAGGAACAGCTGCAATACTGCAACTGTTCCCAAAACATCCAAGCATCCATTTCTAGTTGTAAATCCCCTTTGGATCCTCAATCTTAGGATTATACCCCTTTTCTTCCAAAGCTTTCATAATCTCATCTTTATGTTCATGTCCAAACGCTTCCATAGTAATCTGTAACTCAACTGCTGTATTTCGATTGATGCTGACAAACTGATTGTGATCCAAACGAATTACATTTCCACGATGTTCTGCAATAATATTTGCCACATTCACCAATTCTCCCGGTCTGTCCGGCAAACGAACCGATACAGTAAAAATTCGTCCTCTCTGTATTAATCCATGCTGAACAACAGATGAAATGGTAATAACATCCATATTTCCACCACTAAGTACAGAAACAACCTTCTTACCTTTACAATCCAAATGATTCAACGCTGCAACGGTTAACAATCCAGAATTTTCAACAACCATTTTATGATTTTCCATCATATCCAAGAATGCAACGATCAATTCGTGATCATCAATTGTAATAATATCGTCAATGTTCTCCTGCAAATATGGGAAAATATTTTTTCCTGGTGTCTTCACAGCTGTACCATCTGCAATGGTGTCTACCGTTGGAAGAGAAACAACTTTTCCCTGTCTTAATGACTCCTGCAAGCAATTTGCACCTGCTGGTTCTACACCAATTACTTTTACATTTGGATTTAACATTTTAGCAAGGGTGGATACACCTGTAGCCAATCCGCCTCCACCGATTGGCACCAAAATAATATCAACCGTTGGTAAGTCTTTGAAAATTTCCATTGCAATGGTTCCCTGTCCTGTTGCAACTTGTTCGTCATCAAATGGATGAATAAAGGTTCCCCCTGTCTCCTCAGCCAGTTTTAACGCATATGCACATGCATCATCATATACATTCCCATGCAAAACAACCTCTGCACCATATGCTTTGGTACGGTTTACTTTTATTAAAGGTGTAGTCGTAGGCATGACAATTGTTGCCTTCGAACCATATATCTTAGCAGCATAAGCCACACCCTGTGCATGATTACCAGCCGAAGCAGTAATCAAACCTTTTGCTCTATCTTCCTTTGACAAAGTACTGATCTTGTAATAGGCACCACGAACTTTATATGCACCTGTATACTGCATATTCTCCGGCTTTAAATATACTTTATTTCCTGAAGTTTCAGAAAAATACTCACTGTACACTAATTTTGTACGATTAATTACCTTTTTTACAATTTCAGATGCCTCTTCAAACTTCTCTAAAGTTAACATTTTAAACAACATCACCTTTCTAGCCATATCTCTATGTAATATTTTCTTTTTTTTCACATAAAAATATTCTAGCACCATTGTCCAGCCCGTGCAAGTCTTACTTCCTAAATATAATAGTTAAAATGATATCCAGTAGAATTTTTCGCTGTTTCGTTATTCTGCAGCCATTTTCTTTCTTACTGCCGTATCCTTTACCAGAACAACACCCAGCAGATGGACATCCGATACATCTGGCACCTTTCTTTTTCTCTTTACACATATAAAAAGTTGCTGCACCTATTAAAATCAACAGTATTCCTACCACTATCAAATTCTCCATGACTGTTCCTTTCTAACTGAGTCTGTAAAAAAATACACTTATGCTGCTTTCTTTAATTCATACTCTGCTGTAAACTGCTTATTTGTTCTGTAAATCAACCCAATCACTATAGCCACTATAACAGCTACCGCAATAAGTCCTGGAACATATCCGTTTCCAAATCCTCCTGTTGTAATCAGTGTACCAATCTGATATATCAGAAAAGCTACTACATAACCGGTTCCCAACTGAAGAGCAATCCCTCCCCACAACCACTTCTTATTTTGCATTTCTGAGCTCATAGCACCAAGGGCCGCAAAACAAGGAGGTGTAAACAGGTTAAACATCAGGTATGCAAGGGCTGCCGCTTTTGTAATCGCCATTGCAGATGCAACCACATTACCATCCCCAGTCAACGCAAGTTCTTCTGTGTCAATAAAAGCACTTAAACCATAACAGACAGCCAGTGTTCCTACTACATTTTCTTTCGCAATAAAACCGGTAATCGCTGCTGCTGCAAGCTGCCATGCCGTAATGCCAACGATTGGTACTAAGATAACTGCAATTGGTGAGGCAATTGTAGCAAGAATGGAAGTACTTTCCATACCTTCCTCCACTACCTGCAACTTCCAGTTAAACGACTGCATGACCTGCACAATTGTATTAC
>JBGVGF010000074.1:0-10862 GCA_045121495.1 Faecalimonas sp. | reverse complement strand
TCTTGCTCTTAAATCTTTGGATTTATGTCCTATCATACCTTTACAGATTCCACCTGCAGCTTCTATCAAGAGAAGTCTCAAATGGCTGTTTCCTGCTTTGGTAATTCCTGTGCGGTTGATATGCTCCCCACTGGAATTCTCACCTGGTGCTAATCCTAAAAATGCTGCATAAGTGTTTCCTTTGGCAAATCTCTCGAAATCACCCGTCTCTATAATTAAAGACAATACAGTATGTGTTTTTATTCCAAGGAAACATGTGAGTTTTTTCACCTCTTCCTGATATCTTTCCTGTGAAGCGATCTCTTCAATTCTTGTATCGAAACGCTCGATTTTTGCAGTCTGTTCCTCATAAGATGCCATATATTCATCCAGAGTTTCTCTGTACATCTCAGATACTTCCAATTTTTTCAGCCATTTCCAATGAGCAATCGTCCATTTTATACCGGTATAGTGATGTCCATGTCTTAAACAAAACGCATTGATCTGTTGTTTAATCTTCTTCAATGCTAGTTTGTGGTCATCTCTCATACGAAGGTATTCTTTCACGGAATCATCTTCCTCTGTAGGAATGTATACTGCACGATAACCTCCATACGATAAACACTGTGCAATCATGAGAGCATCCCTTGCATCAGTTTTCACTCTGTTTCCTTGTGGTGTAAGCATTGTAGTTGGTGCAAGAATTACACACTTTACACCAGCGCCAGTAAGCTGGTTATATAATGAATAGCCTAAACACCCTGCTTCGTAACCGCAAACAATATCATACTCATTATTCAATCCAAGTTTCATTTTTAGATTTTCAATAAACAATAAGATATTTTTATAGTCTGGTGTAACCTGTACATTTGCAAAAATGCGGTAATCCCTGTTACCATTGTTCTTGTCAAACTATAGTATACAGGTAAATCCACGTTGCTACAAATGTGAGGTCACTTCATATTATCTAATTTGATGAAATTACGAGGTCCTCGGATTTATAATATTGGTATTCCGTATATTGTTTTCTATAACAAACACGAAAAACAACTTTTCAAACTGTTGGCATATCCTCAAGCAAAACAATTCCAAGAAAGTATTACAAATATCAAAAACGCATTAAGATAGCGTGAACCAGTCAATGGCTCACGCTATTTGTTTATCCCGCCGCTTCTAACATATTTTCAATAAAAATCCCATATCCCCGTGTAGGATCATTTACCAAAACATGGGTCACCGCACCCACCAGTTTGCCGTTCTGAATAATCGGACTACCGCTCATTCCCTGTATTATTCCACCTGTCATCTCTAATAATTCCTCATCTACAATCTTTATGACCATCCCTTTGTTTTCTTCCCTTGTAAACCAGTTTATTTTTTCAATTTCAATCTTATATTCTTTCACTTCGCCAGTTATGCAACATCGAATTGTCGCCGATCCGGTATTTACCTCTTTTTTACTTGCAACTGGTATTGCTGTCTGATCCTTTACTAATTCCTCTATTTTATCAATTGTTCCATATACTCCATTTTCTGTATTTTGATCTATTGTTCCAAGTAAATTATTCTGATTGTAAATAATGATTCCTTCCATCCCGCCAGGTAAACCTTTTATCCCTTTTTCAATATTTACTACTTTAGTCTGATAAACTTGTCCTTTACTGATATCCAATAAACTTTCTGTATCAGAATCATGTATCCCATGTCCAAGCGCACCAAATTGATGATCCAATGTTAAAAATGTCAGAGTTCCTAATCCTTGCACACTATCTCTTACCCAAATTCCAAGCTTGTATTCGTTGGTATCAGTCATAACAGGCTCCACTTTCACTTCAATTTCTTCGTTATTTCTTCGAATTTTTAAAATTACCTGCTCAGAATCTAATTCGTCAACATAGGCAATCAATTGTTTTTTTGTTTCAATTTTTTTACCATTGATTTCGGTAATATAATCACCGGATTTTACAAGATATTTTGCCGGACTATATTCCTGACCGTCGATTCCTTGAATGAAATCTGTCCCAAGTACCAATACACCGTCAGTTTCCATATATATACCAATAGGCATACCACCTGGAATCAATAGTTCATTTGATATTTCCCCTGCATTTACCTGCTGTTTAGCAAATTCATCCTGCATCTGCTCTACGCATAATTCTATTCCAAATGCAGATACAACTATAAGCACCATAATCAGAATCCTTCGATACCAACGCTTTCTCATAATCCACATCCTCCTCATTTATTCTTATGTATCCGCCTATAAATGCAAAAAAACAGACACATTTACGTGTCTGTTTTAGTATGTGGATTATTCTGTTTTTAATTCGTCAGCCAATTTTTTCATTTCTGCTGCATTTTTCATTACTGTCTCTGTTATTTCAGCACCGCCAAGAATTCTGGCCAATTCAACAATTTCCTGTTTTTTATCTAACAACGAGATCATTGTCTTTGTCTTTCCTTTTGACACCTGTTTTTCAATTAAATAATGAGAATCTGCCATAGCAGCAATCTGAGCCAGATGGGTAATACAGATTACCTGATGATTTCTTCCAATCAATGCCATTTTTTCAGAAACTTTCTGTGCCGTTCTTCCACTGATACCAACATCGATTTCATCAAAAATCAAGGTTTCAATCTGGTCCTTTTCGGCCATTACTGTTTTGATTGCAAGCATGATTCTAGAGAGCTCACCACCGGAAGCAACATCTCCCAATGGCCTTACCGGTTGACCTGGATTCATGGAAATCATAAATTCTATCTCATCTTTACCGATTGCTGAGTAATCACTTAGCTCTATAAATACAATTTCGAACTGTACATCCAGGAAATTGAGATCCATCAAGCCATTTCTAATTGACACCTGTAGTTTTTTTGCAGCTTCTTTACGAAGATTTGATAACATTAACGACGTTATTGCAAGTTCATTTTCTGACTCATTTAGTTTTCTTTGAAGTGTTTCAAGATAGTAATCGTAATCCTGCAATTTTAAAAGTCTTTGCTGCTTTTCTTCATAGTATTCCAAAATCTCTGTGATTGTATTTCCATACTTTGATTTTAAACGATTGATTTCATTTAATCTTTTCTCTACTTCATAAAATTCCTCGTCCGAAAATTCAAACGATTCACGATAATCCGCAAGTTCTCGATTGAAATCGTTCAGTAAGCTATCAACCTCCGAAAGCTGGTCGAAAAGTTCAGATACCTTTTCATCATAATGCGCTGCATCCTGAAGACATCTAATAGCGCGGCTCAACAAATCACTGGCGTTGTTTCCTGAGTCGGTTGTGTAGCCATATGCTTCATCGATATTTTCTGTAATTTTCTTGCCATTAATCATGCGACGATACTGCTCTTCCAGTTCATCATCTTCCCCGATTTTCAGATTCGCCTCTTCTATCTCTTTTATCTCATATTCTAAGAATCCAACTTCTTTTATCCTGTCCTTTTCACCAATCTGAGATTTTTCTAATTCTTCTTTGTATTGTCTATAGATACGGTATTGTTCATAAACCTGCTCTTTTACATTATGAATAGTATCTTTTGCAAATGCATCTAAAATCATAAGATGATTCTTTTTGTACAACAACGATTGATGTTCATGCTGTCCATGTATATCAATCAAAATCGCTGCAATTTCCTTGAGTAGAGAAATCGGAACTGTCTCACCATTGATTTTACTTACACTTCGTTTTCCAATTAACTTTCTGCTAAGTACAACCATACCATCTTCTGGAAAAATGTCTTTTTCTTTTAACAAAGCAATCTGTGATTCATTTTCCATAAAGAAGCTTAGTTCTACATAACCAGGTTCTTCCTCGTTTCTAAGCATATCCGAAGAATATCTTCCTCCAAGTGCAAGATTAATAGAGCCGAGGATAATTGATTTCCCGGCTCCTGTTTCTCCTGTTAATATATTCAGACCTTTTCTAAAATCCACCTCAATCTCGTCAATCAATGCGAGATTTTTCACATATAAATTATGTAACATTGTTTTCTCCTGATGCCACTACATCTTTTATGACACAATTTTTCTGATTTTTTCCATGACCGCTTCTGTATCTTCAATTGTACGGATTGCGCACATAATTGTATCGTCTCCCGCGATACAACCAACTACTTCATGCCATTTCATTTCATCAATTGCAGCAGCGACTGCCATCGCCATTCCGGAAACTGTTTTGATTACTAAGATGTTCATTGCCATATCCATGGATACGTAACCATCTTTTAAGATACGAAAATATTTTTCAGTCAATACACCTTCCGTCGTCTTTAATACAGCATATTTCTGACGTCCATTTTCAGTCTGTACTTTTGTCAGTTTTAAATCTCGAATATCTCTAGAAACGGTAGCCTGTGTTACCTTATAGCCCTCCTGGTTTAGACGCTCTGCAAGCTCTTCCTGTGTTTCAATATTATGTTTATTCACCAACTCAACAATTTTGGCATGTCTGTTTACTTTCATCTCTTAGTTCCCTTTCATTTTCTTTCTTAATGTTTCCAGAAAACTTACCTTACTTAATTTTAATAATTTTGTGGTTTCTTTCGCTTTTTTGATTACTATTCGATCTCCGGTATGTACCTCGATATTTCTATTTCCATCAAAAGATACGCCTGCCTCTTCTATCTTTCCGTCTCTGCCCGGTCCGATCTCCACCATAATCTCATCTTCTGCTGAAATCACGATACTGCTTGTATTGAGTGCATGTGAACAAATCGGGGTAATTACCATCATAGAAGCGGTCGGTTCCACTATTGGACCTCCTGCGGATAAATTGTATCCCGTTGAACCTGTAGGTGTCGAAATAATAACGCCGTCTGCCTGATAAGAATTGAGAAGCTCACCGTTAACGTAAATATTGAAATGAATGATACGAAGCGTACCAAGTCTAGTCACAACAATATCATTTAAAGCAGTATCTTTTAAAATCACTTCTTTAAACTCATGCTGCAGAGTACCTTTTAGCATCATTCGTGCTTCTACATTGACCTCATTTTCAATCAATTGTTTCAAAGCAGCTTCAATATTCTGTACCTCTACTTCTGTAAGATATCCAAGTGTTCCAAGATTAATCCCAAGCATCGGTACATCATAGGATCGAAGCTCTCTCGCCGCACGAATCAATGTTCCATCACCGCCAAGTACCAACACACAATCAACATCCTTTGGTGCTGGCTGGCCTTCCTTTGCCAGAATGCAGATCTTTCCATTTTCTTCCAGGTATTTCTGGATGCGATGTGTAATCTCCAATGATGCATCCTTGCTTTTGTTTGTAATTACATAAAATTTGTTCATGTCTCATCCTCTCGGTGCTTGCCAGGATTATGCCAATGTAGCAAATGCATTTTCCACAATCTTCTTCCAGTCAATATCTATCATTTCTAATGTTCCAACTTCCTCGGTTTTTTGAAGATGAACAAGATATTCAATATTACCTTCCGGACCTTTGATTGGTGAAAAATCAAGATTTAAAACTTTGAATCCAATCGACACTGCATAAGAAATTACCAATTCAATCACTTCATAATGTGTACTTTTTTCACGTACAACACCTTTTTTTCCAACTTTTTCTCTTCCTGCCTCAAACTGTGGTTTAATCAGGGCAACAATCTGTCCATCCTCTTTCAGATAATTGCGAATTGGAAGTAATACTTTTGTAAGTGAAATAAATGATACATCAATCGATGAAAAATCAATCTTTTCTCCTAAATCTTCTGGTGTCACATAACGGATATTTGTCTTTTCCATACATACAACACGTGAATCCTGTCGTAATTTCCATGCCAGCTGTCCACGCCCTACATCAATGGCAAATACTTTTCTTGCCCCATTCTGTAGCATGCAGTCTGTAAATCCTCCCGTAGAAGAACCAACATCTGTACATACTTTATCCTGCAAGTCTACGTCAAAATTCGCCATTGCTTTTTCTAATTTCAAACCGCCACGACTTACATATGGAAGAACATGGCCTTTGATTTCAATCTGGACTTCATCCGAGAATGTTGTTCCTGCTTTATCTTCTCTCTGTCCTTCTACAAAAACATTACCAGACATGATAATTGCTTTTGCCTTTTCTCTTGACTCAACTAAATTTCTTTTTACAAGTAATACGTCTAAACGTTCTTTCATTTTATCTCCTGCTATATTAAATTTCTGTCTGCTTCTATCTTAGCTTTCTGTAAATATCCATTACTTTTTCTACAATAGAATCTGCATCCAGTAAGATCTCTTTTCTTAACTGGCCAATACTTCCCTGTTCAATGTATTTATCCGGAATTGCATTGATCAATACATGAACCGGTACCTCTTTTTGATATATATATTTTGCTACTTTTTCACCATAGCCTCCGGCTTCAACACCATCTTCTAGTGTAACAAATAATTTGTGATTCTTTGTAAGTTCATAAAGCATTTCCTCATCCATTGGTTTTACAAAACGGCTGTTGACAAGGCTGCATGAATATCCTTTTTCTTTCAGTTTTTCCCAAACTGCATACGCTTCCTCCATCATATGACCTAAAGATAGAATCGCAATTTCAGATTCTTCAAAAATCATCTCACTCTTACCCAGAATAATAGGTGCACGAAATTCTTTCAATCCTTCATATACATTACCACGTGGGTAGCGAAGTGCAATCGGTCCGTCATGCTCTATTGCATAGCGAATCATGTCTGCAAATTCCCATTTATTCTTTGGTGACAGAATCGTCATATTCGGTACATGGTTTAAATACGCAATGTCAAATACACCTTGATGCGTCTCTCCATCACTTCCAACCAGACCAGCGCGATCGATTGCAAAAACTACAGGAAGATTCTGCATACACACATCGTGAACAATCTGATCATATCCTCTTTGCAAGAAAGAAGAATAAACTGCAAACACAGGTTTAAGTCCTGCTGCTGCCAATCCCGCCGCAAATGTAACCGCATGTCCTTCTGCAATTCCCACATCGAAAAATCTTTCCGGATACTTTCTCTGGAATCCGATCAGACCAGTTCCATCCTTCATCGCTGCAGTGATTGCAACAAGTTTTTCTTCCTGCTCGCCTTGTTTATACATCACTTTTGCAAAAACATCGGTATAAGTATCTTTTGTCTTTGCTTCACAAACTTCTCCAGTTTCGATCTTAAACGGTCCAATTCCGTGGAATTTGGAAGGTGATTTTTCTGCTGGTGCGTAGCCTTTTCCTTTTTTTGTACAAACATGTACCAGTACTGCATGGTTAATCTTCTGAGCCTCTTTGAATGTACGACACAAATTCTTGATATCATGTCCATCAATCGGTCCTAAATAAGTAATCCCCATCTCTTCAAAAAGCATCCCCGGTACAAATAACTGCTTGATACTATTCTTTGTCTTTCGGATATTTGCAACTGCTTTCTTGCCTAACACCGGAATCTTATTGAGTGTATTTGTAACTCCTTTTTTGAGACCTGTATAAAACTCTGCCGTACGAATCCCATTTAAATAATTCGACATACCACCAACATTTTCAGAAATAGACATGTTGTTGTCGTTAAGAACAATCACAAAATTGCTATTCAATTGTGCTGCATTATTTAAAGCTTCGTATGCCAAACCGCCTGTAAAAGAGCCATCTCCAATCACTGAAACAACATTGTAATCTTCTCTTAATATCTCGCGTGCTTCCACATAACCAATTCCTGCGGAAACAGAAGTGGAACTATGACCCGTATCAAATGAGTCGCAGTCACTTTCCTTTCTTTTCGGAAAGCCGCTCATTCCTCCATACTTGCGTAATTGATCAAATCCTGCTTTTCTACCGGTTAAAATCTTATGTGTATATGCCTGATGTCCTACATCCCAGATAATCTTGTCTTCTGGGAGTGAAAATGCAAGATGAAGTGCTATCGTAAGCTCCACTACCCCTAAATTCGAAGCCAGATGACCACCATTTTCACTTACCTTCTCCACTAAAAATTGACGTATCTCACTTGATAATACGTCAAGTTCTTCCCAACTTAATTCTTTAATATCGTTTGTATTATTTATACGCTCTAAAATCATAAGAGCACCCCTTTTATTTTTCTCTATGAATCAGTTCTTTTAAGAGTTTTTCCAAAAACGAATTTGTTGATGCAAACTCACCTAATAGAGAAATCGCTTCATTCGAAATACTTTCCACATATTCTCTCGCTTTCTCTATTCCAACTAATGTCACATATGTAGTTTTTTCATTTTTTTCATCACTTAAAATTGGTTTTCCAAGCACTTCTGCAGTACTTGTCACGTCCAGAATATCATCCTGAATCTGGAATGCAATACCAACATTTTTTGCAATTGTCTCAATCTTTTCTATATCTTTATCGCCTGCACCTGCTAAGATTGCTCCAATCATCATAGCACTTTCAATCAGTGCACTCGTTTTCAATTCGTAAATAAAATCTAAAACTTCTTTTGACAGCCTTTGTCCAACACTTGTAACGTCTACAACCTGGCCTCCAATCATGCCGTAAATCCCAGCCTTCTTTGCAAGCACTTGAAGTGCTTTTCCAATCAAAAGGCTCTTTTCTGGAAACATAGAAAAGGTCTTTGCCGCAGTCTCGAATGCAAAATTAAGTAATGCATCCCCTGCTAAAATTCCCATAGCTTCCCCATATACAACATGTGTTGTTTTTCTTCCTCTTCGATACTCATCGTTGTCCATTGCTGGAAGATCATCGTGTACCAAAGAATATGTGTGAATCATTTCTATTGCAGCCATAAAAGGTTCCACAATCTCATCATCACTGTCTTTGTCTGCAAATAAGGAATATGTCTCTCTCATAAGCATAGGACGTAACCTTTTTCCTCCTGCCATCACACTATATTCCATTGCATCCATAATTTCTTTTTGATATCCCGTCTTTTCTGGAAGATATTCTTTTAAAAGCTGTTCAATTTGCTGAACTTTTTCTATTTTTAATTCTTTATAGTTCATGTTGTTCTCCATTTTCATCTAAAATCAACATTTTCTTCTCTACTGCATCGATCTTATCGTTGCATTCTTTCAAAAGCTCCATGCCTTTGTGGTAAAGCTTAAATGACTCCTCCAAAGATACCTCTGCACCTTCAAGCTGTGATACAACCTCGTCAAGTTCCTCAAATACCTTTTCCAAAACACGCTCTTTTTCTGTATTGCTCACGGTAATCCTCCCAAAATACTGTACTAAAAATATCTTCTAAATAACATCTTTCTGAATAGTGTCTTCTACTCGTGCCTTAACGATTCCATCTGTCACATAAATTGTAAGTTCATCCTTTTTCTTGATATCCTGAATACTCTTAACGGTTCTTTTTGAAGCATTCGTCACATATGAGAATCCTTGATTTAATTTAGCCAAAGGCGATAACCCTTTCATTCGTTCAATTCGAATTGCCAGCTTTTGCTTGTCAAGCGCAACTTTCTTCTCCATAGCCAGGCGTAGTCTCTGCTCATACTCCACACAGCGCTGTTGCTGCTCACGAAGACGCATTCCCGGATGCAGATAATTCATTTTTAACTGATAACGCTCAGCTTTCATTCTCTCAAATTGAACCTTTTGATTCATCACTCTCTTGAGATACAACTGGCGTTCAATCATATACTGATTGAATGCTTGATAATCAAAGATAGCCAATTCTGCCGCAGCTGACGGTGTCGGTGCGCGTAAATCTGCCACATAATCTGCAATCGTAGTATCTGTCTCGTGCCCGACTGCCGAGATAATCGGTGTCGTACAGTTAAAAATTGCCCTTGCCACAATCTCTTCGTTAAATGCCCAAAGATCCTCTATAGAACCACCGCCACGTCCGACAATAATCACATCCACATCTGTTTTGTCAAGCACTTCTATTCCCTTAACGATACTTGCAGCTGCTCCTTCACCCTGAACAAGGGCCGGATACAAGATCAATTGTACATAAGGATTCCTTCTTGCGGAAATATTCATAATATCTCGAATAGCTGCTCCAGTTGGTGCCGTCACAATTCCTATTTTTTTTGCAAATCTTGGAATAGGCTGTTTGTATTCTTCTGCAAACATCCCCATCTCGCCGAGTTCTTTCTTTAAGGCTTCGAATCTTTCATACAAAAGACCTGCGCCATCCAGAATAATCTCTTTTGCATATAATTGGTACTTACCATCTCTTTCATATGTGGTTATACTGCCAAGTACTATAACCTGCTGTCCATCCTGCATACGAAATCCAAGTCCGCTTCTCTGTCCAGCAAACATAATACAGGCAATTGAACCTGACTCGTCTTTTAATGAAAAGTAGATATGACCCGATGTATGATATTTACAATTAGATACTTCTCCCTTTACATAAAGGCGATTCAGCATAAAATCCTGCGTAAACATATTCTTAATATAAGAATTGACTTGTCTGACTGAATATACAGAATTCATTTTTCGCATCTCATGCTGCTCCTAATTTGCCACTTTTGCTAATACACCGTTAATAAATGCTGGACCTGTCTCACTGCTATATCTCTTTGCAAGTTCAACCGCTTCATTAATTGCAACACCTGTTGGAACATCTTCATCATATTTCAATTCGTATGTCGCTAATCTTAAAATCGTCAGATCCACACGATTCATACGTGAAGTCTTCCAGCCTGTCGATAATTCATTGAGCAACTGATCAATCTCTTCCATCTTTTCAACAATTGCTCTGTATCTGTTCAAAATATATTCTTGTTCTTTTTCTGCTACTTCATCCAGTAATTCAAAATAGAGCTTTTCCTGTTCTTTCATCTCTTTTTCATCATTAAACTCGATACGGAATAACATTCTAAAAACATGCTCTCTTAATTCTGATCTACTCATCTTTTTACCTCGTAACATTCTAATTTATACTCGTATCACATCACAATTCTAAACCTTGTAATGT
>JBGVGF010000073.1:0-2185 GCA_045121495.1 Faecalimonas sp. | reverse complement strand
TACAGCTACGACAGATATGACCGTCTGACGCAGGTACGGTTCAGGACCTCTGCCAGTGATGCCGGTACTGTCCTTTATGATTATAAATACCTCAAACTTCGCACATAAATTTTAGCTATGCACCTTGAAAATTCAATACCTGGCAGTTATTCAGTTGTCAATGTTCAGACTCTAAGCGGCTTGGAGCTGCGTTTTCAATAATGCAGGAAGTGCATTCATAAATGCATCCACCAGTTCATCGATTTTCACGTCTGATAATTCGGTGTTTTCTGCAAGCATGGTTCTGAACATTTGAAGCAGCATTTGAAACGCCTGTATCCATGTGATATCAGACATTTCATCAGAAAAGTATAAAAAGAGTTCGCCAAGAGACCGGTTATCATTAGATTCCCGGCTTTCCAGCGACAGCATCATATATCGTGTAAAAACAACTGCAGTATGTGCAGTCATTGCATCATAGGACAGGGAGTTGCATTCTCTGCTCAGGTTGAGGTAGCTTTTGCATACCTTGAAAAATACCTCTATGTCCCAGCGTTTTCCGTAAATCCGGATAATTTCGTTCTCATCCAGATTTATATCTGTGGAGATGAGGCAGAGATATTCCTTGCGTTTATTACGATTGCGGACATAGACTACTTTTGCGGGAATGATTTCACTATCCTTCACTACATCAACCATAACAGAAAGCAGATATTTTGATTTGCCTCGTCTCTTTTTATTTTTGTTGTAAATGGAGACTAAGGACATATCTTCACCATCGTAGCGGAAAAACATTTTCGGAGATTTTTTAACCATGCCGATTACATCGAAATCCAACTGTTTAACAGCATGAAGGGTGCTTGGAGATGAAAACCAGCTGTCAAAAAGAACATATTTCGCAGGAATTGCAGCTTTTTTAGCCGAATCCAAAAGCGTAAGCATAGCATGGGTTCCTTTTTCCATAGACAGCTTCCTGCGCTTGTAACCAACGGTTCTTTTGTCCACTTCAGTCGCTTCATTGATGCGATTCTTCTTGTTTTCTGTAGAAAGAAGAATGCTGTTTATCGGCAGAAAGGTACTTCCATCTGACCATCCAAGGGTAAGCATTCTAAATCCGAAGCGGTATTTATGCTTTGCATGGTCATAGACTTTTGCAAGAAGCTCCACCTTCTTGGAACGGTTACGTTCAAACATCGAATCGTCTATGATAAGGACTTTGACACGTTCTTCAGAGTCCAGTGGAAGAATGGCGTTGTTTATGATTCTGGATGAAAGTATTGTAGTAAAACGCATCCAGTTAATTTGAACCATCTTCATGAAACGATACACGGTATCTTTTGCAAAATCAGGAGTATTTCTTCCTGTAAGAAGACTCATATACATGCTTCTGTTGGAAAAAATCAGCAGGAACAGATACTGAAAGATTTCTGTTACCGGTATCCCTTTCTTTTTGTAGGCATTGGATGCCTTCAAAGCTGAGGAAATATGAAACCTTGTAAAAAATCTTTTAATAGATTTCGAAATCTGCTTATCATTTTGAGTTGCTTGTGTTATACTTTTATTCATAGCATGAGCCTCCGGTTTGTAATTGTTTCTAGTCAACTCAATTATACCAAAACCTTGGGTTTCATGCTATTTTTATGCCAGTTATTATTGAATTTTCAAGGTGCATAGGCACATTTTAATGTGCGAAGTTTGAGTTAAAAAGTGTTTGGATGAAGAACTATATGGACAATTTATTTATGATAATCTTGGGAAAATTAATTCAAAGGACTTTTATACATGGTATTACTTATCAAAAGAAAGAAGTGAAAAGATTGATGTGTTGTTATTAGAACAGATGCATGATGAATATTTTACTATTGTATGTCAGCATTATATAACCAATTACTTGTACAGTGAACAAGGAAAGTTAAATCATCTTATTAACATGGTTCATATGACAAGAAAAGAAGCAATTAATATTGATAACATGTACTTGGGCGATTTGGGAGTTTCTTATTATAATCGAAATTCCAATTATGTCATTTCTGCTGATTTTGATGGTGTGAACTATTGTTTGCAAGCAGGAAACAATAGCATACCTTATTTTGGCATATGTGGTTATATATCTAAATATGGAAATGAGTTTTATTATCGCTTTTTTGGAAATAGGGAGTTGAAAATTTTTGAATGCGAATTTTCTAAGTTTTCTACTGGAAGAAAG
>JBGVGF010000072.1:0-36229 GCA_045121495.1 Faecalimonas sp. | reverse complement strand
CTGCTGCAAAGGCAGACCTATTGATTTACGTGGCAGATTCCTCAAGAAATCTCGATGAAGATGATCATAAGATTATGGAGTTGCTAAAAAACAAAAAAAGTATTATTCTGTTAAATAAGTCCGATTTATCTTCTGTAATTGGGCCTAAGGATTTGAAGGCAGCTGGAGTGGATGCGCCTGTTCTTTGGATATCAGCGGCAAATGAAGATGGATTAGATGCGCTCGAGCAGACAATACGTGACATGTTTGAACAGGGAATGATTGCAGGAAATGATGAGGTTGTTATCACGAATGCACGTCAAAAAACATGTTTATTAAATGCCTGCGAAAGCCTGAGGCTTGCAGAGGAGGGCATTGAAAATGGGATGCCGGAGGATATGTTGACAATCGACATGATGGATGCTTATACCAGTTTGGGAGAGGTAATCGGCGAGGAGATTGAAGAAGATCTGGTAAACCGTATTTTTGCAAAGTTCTGTATGGGTAAGTAACTAGATAGTGGAGGCAAAATATGGCTGTTTTAGAAGAATATTATGATGCGGTGATAATTGGAGCAGGACATGCCGGCTGTGAGGCGGCATTAGCCTGTGCCAGACTTGGTTTAGAGACGATTGTTTTTACTGTGAGTGTGGAAAGTATAGCAATGATGCCGTGCAATCCGAATATCGGAGGAAGCTCTAAGGGACATCTGGTTAGAGAAATTGATGCCCTTGGCGGTGAAATGGGTAAAAATATTGATAAAACATTTATTCAGTCAAAGATGTTGAATGTTTCAAAGGGACCAGCGGTGCATTCCCTGCGTGCTCAGGCTGATAAGGCAGAGTACAGCAGAAGCATGAGAATGGTTCTTGAAAATACAGATCATTTATCAATTGTTCAGGCGGAAGTTACTGAAATTATGGCAGAGGATGGCCATGTAACAGGTGTAAAGACATTTTCTGGGGCAACTTACTATGTAAAAGCAGTTGTATTATGTACAGGAACTTATCTTAAGGCGAGATGTCTTTATGGAGATGTCGTAAACCATACAGGTCCAAATGGTCTGCAGTCAGCAAATTATCTGACAGATTCTTTAAAGAAGCTTGGAATCGAAATGTTCCGATTTAAGACAGGAACACCGGCTAGAATCGATAAACGAAGTGTTGATTTCTCAAAGATGGAAGAGCAGTTCGGCGATAAAGAAGTAGTACCGTTTTCATTTACAACCAATCCGGAGGATGTACAGATAGAACAGGCATCCTGCTGGCTGACTTATACAAATGAAAAGACTCATGAAATTATCAGAGGAAACTTAGATCGTTCTCCATTGTACTCTGGTGTGATTGAAGGCACAGGTCCAAGATATTGTCCATCTATTGAAGATAAGGTTGTTCGTTTTGCTGACAAAAATCGACATCAGGTATTTATTGAGCCTGAAGGATTATATACGAATGAAATGTATGTCGGTGGTATGAGCAGTTCTCTTCCGGAAGATGTACAGCATGAAATGTATCGAAGTGTGCCGGGTCTTGAAAATGTAAGAATTGTTAGAAATGCTTACGCAATAGAATATGACTGCATTAATCCAAGACAGTTATATGCAACTTTAGAATTTAAAAATATCAAAGGGCTTTTCAGCGGCGGACAGTTTAATGGAAGTTCAGGATATGAAGAGGCAGCAGCGCAGGGACTTGTGGCTGGAATTAATGCAGCGATGGAAGTGCTCGAAAAAGAGCAAATCGTCATTGATCGTTCTCAGGGATATATAGGAGTTTTGATTGACGACCTTGTAACAAAGGATAATCATGAACCTTATCGTATGATGACTTCCAGAAGCGAGTATCGTTTGCTTCTCCGTCAGGACAATGCGGATCAGAGATTGACAAGAATTGGTTATCAGGTTGGATTGATTTCTGAGGAAAGATATCAGCATTTATTAGAAAAAGAACGTATGATTTCAGAAGAAATGGAACGTTTGGATTCTGTATTTGTAGGATGTGCTGAAAATGTTCAGGAAGTTTTAAGACGTTACAACAGTACAGAACTAAAGTCTGGGACGTCATTGGCAGAGCTTTTAAAACGTCCGGAAATTAAATATGAATATTTGGCGGATATTGATCTGGAAAGACCTGAGCTTTCCAAAGAAGTGACAGATCAGGTAGAAATTAATTTGAAATATGATGGTTATATAAAACGTCAGTTAAAGCAGGTAGAGCAGTTTAAAAAACTGGAAAATAAAAAGATTCCTTTAGATTTAGATTATAAAGAGATCGGTTCATTGAGAGCGGAAGCGGTTCAGAAGCTGGAGACTTACAGACCACTTTCTATTGGACAGGCTTCCCGTATTTCTGGTGTTTCTCCTGCAGACATTTCAGTTATTTTGGTTTACTTAGAGCAGAGAAAGCATTTGGTGAAGTAAATGGCCACAAAAGAAGAATTATTAAGATCAAGTGCTGCATCTATTGGTGTAGAATTAAATGATATACAGGTGCAGCAGTTTATAAAATATCATGAAATTCTTGTGGAATGGAATTCTTTTATGAATCTCACAGGAATTACTGAATATGAAGAAGTTGTACAGAAGCATTTTGTAGACAGTCTGGCACTTTGTAAAGCAGTGGATGTAAATGAAGCAGAGACTTTGATTGATATTGGAACTGGTGCAGGTTTTCCGGGAATTCCTTTGAAGATTGCATATCCTCATTTGAAGGTGACATTACTTGATTCTTTGCAGAAGAGAATTAAATTTTTAAATGAGGTAGTAATGCAGCTGGAGCTGCAAGATGTAGAGACGATTCATGGAAGAGCAGAGGATTTTGCAAAGCCTTCTATGAAGAGAGAGTCCTATGATCTTTGTGTTTCAAGAGCAGTTGCAAATCTTGCTTCTCTTTCGGAGTATTGTTTACCGTATGTAAAATTGGGTGGATATTTTGTACCTTACAAATCCGGTAAAATCGATGAAGAGCTGGAAGAGTCAAAGAAAGCAGTTTATCTTTTAGGCGGAAAGATAGAAGAGGAAGTAAAGTTTAGTTTACCGGATTCTGATATTTCAAGAAGTTTGATTAAGATTAAAAAAACATCTGCCACACCAAAGAAATATCCGAGAAAATCGGGGCTTGCGACGAAAGAACCTATTAAATAGTATATAATGATTAAATAAAACAAGAGGGAAATGTATAAAGACAAGGCGAGTTAATTCAGCCTCGAAAAAAGTCTTTATATATTTTCCTCTTTAGTTAATTGGTGCTATATAATAGGCTACTTCCAGTATTCCTGGATAATATCCATAACTCTTGTTGAATCTTCTAACTGTGGTAAGTAAGATGTTTCTGTAATAGAAATACATTCAATATTATCATTGAGTTTTGCATAATCTTCTGGCACATATTCTGATTCATAATAATCGTCGCCCGAGATGATTATGATATCTTTGTCCAGTACTTTCAGTGCATGATTAACATTCATATTTACGCAGTTGCCTTCAAGGCTTGCATAAAGATATTTGCTGCCAGATCTGTTACGGTGTGCAGATTCATAGTAATATTCAGCAATTTCCTGGAAGTCTGCGTTCGGGTCGCTGAAATAGTCATTGATAAAGCGATTAAAGACACAGTCTTCTCTATGAAGTATATGATAAATAAATGTACCAACAACTGGGCATGTCAGAACAGATTTTTTTATTTTAGAGAATGTATCAGGTACTTCGTTTAATTCTATTAAATCAGTTGGATTAATAAAAATGATTTTATCAATGAATTCCTCGTGCAATTTTGCGGCCATAACAACTGGTGCGGCTGATTTTCCAGTAGCGATAATATGTGCCGACTCTCCAATTACATCGTTTATAAAATCTGTAATCAGCTGAACATATAAGAAGTTATTGTATACAAGCTTTGGTTTATCAGAACGTCCGCATCCTAGTAAATCGATTGTATAAACTCTATTTGTTTTTGCAAGTTTCTTTTCAAGATAAAACCATTCCATGCCAGAACTGCATTCATTAATATCATGAATTAATAGAATTGGTTTTCCTTCTCCAGATATTTTATAAAAAATATCACCATATTTAAAAGAATAGAATGTTCCATTATCTTTCTTAAGTAAATCTTTTGCGGTGGCTTTTTTTATAATATATTCATTTGCTGCATGCATTGCGGCACCAACAACTATAGTTGCTGCAATGATTTTTTTCAGAGTGTTATGTTTGCTCATATACAATTCTCCTCTTCTCTTGATAAATTTAGTATACTCTATTTCCTATGCAAAATAAACTTATTTTTTTCTTAAATTCTCCTCTGTTGTTTTTATAGAAATGTTTCACGTGAAACATCAGTTTCTTGTTTAATACGTAAAAAATTCTTAAAATTGCAAAATAATGTTTCACGTGAAACATAGTTGTGATATACTTCATTTATGTCGAAATGTTTCACGTGAAACAATCTTATGATAATGAAAGGAGATACGATGGGGAGAATTATAGCTATCGCTAATCAGAAGGGCGGTGTAGGTAAAACCACCACTGCGATTAATTTATCTGCCTGTTTAGCAGAAGCTGGACAGAAAGTTCTGACCATTGATATTGACCCTCAGGGAAATACCACCAGTGGTTTGGGAATAGATAAAAATGCTGTTGAGAATACTATTTATGAACTGATTCTTGGAGAAACAGAAATTGAGGATGTAATTCTTCAAACAGAATTTGAAAGGTTGTCAGTAATTGCATCCAATGTAAATCTGGCAGCAGCAGAAATCGAATTGATTGGTATTCATGAAAAGGAATATATTTTAAAAAGAGCAGTAGAAAATGTGAGAGATCATTATAATTTTGTAATCATTGACTGTCCACCTTCATTAAATATGCTTACAATTAATGCGATGACAACTGCAGATACTGTACTCGTACCAATTCAGTGTGAGTATTATGCATTGGAAGGTTTGAGTCAGCTGCTTCATACAGTAAATCTTGTAAAGCAGAGATTAAATCCAATTCTTGAGATGGAAGGTGTCGTATTTACTATGTACGATGCGAGAACAAATCTTTCTTTACAGGTTGTAGAAAATGTAAAGAGTAATTTGAATCAGACAATATATAAAACAATCATTCCGAGAAATATTCGTTTGGCAGAAGCGCCAAGCCATGGATTACCAATCAATGTTTATGATTCAAAGTCTACAGGTGCAGAGAGCTATCGTTTATTAGCAGAGGAAGTAATTCATAGGGGAGAAGAAGAATGGCAGTAAAAAGAGGGGGATTAGGAAAAGGACTGGACAGCCTGATTCCTGATATGAATGTAGGTGCAGCATCTGCACCTAAAACAGAGGTAAAAACAAAGGTTGTTGAAAAGGTAGTTGAGAAGGTCGTAGAAAAACCAGTGGAAATGAAAGTGAAACTTTCGAAGATTGAACCGAATAAAGAACAACCTCGTAAAAATTTTGATGAAGATGCTTTAATCGAACTGTCGGAATCCATTAAACAGCATGGAATGCTGCAGCCAATCCTGGTTCAGGAAAGAAAAGGTTATTATGAAATCATCGCTGGAGAACGAAGATGGAGAGCAGCAAAGCTTGCTGGTTTGAAGGAAGTACCTGTGATAATTAAAAAATTCACAGAACAGGAAATTGTAGAAATCTCTTTGATAGAAAATATCCAGAGAGAAAACTTAAATCCGATTGAAGAAGCGATTGCATATAAAAGACTTCTGACAGAATTTAATTTAAAACAGGATGAAGTTGCAGAGCGTGTTTCAAAAAGTAGAACAGCAGTTACAAACTCTATGAGACTTTTGAAACTGGAAACACGTGTACAGCAGATGGTCATTGAAGAAAAATTGTCTACTGGACATGCAAGAGCACTGATTGCAATTGAAGATGGAGAGCTTCAATATCAGACAGCGTGTAAGGTTTTTGATGAAAAATTAAGTGTTCGTGAAGTTGAAAAGTTGGTTAAGGCTATGAATACACCGAAAAAGGAAGTAAAGAAGCCGGAAATTAACCAGGTCGTTTATGATGATATGTCAGAAAAATTAAAACAGATCATGGGTACAAAGGTTCATATTTTACCAAAGAATAATGAAAAAGGTAAGATTGAAATAGAATACTATTCCAGTGATGAATTGGAACGAATTATTGATCTGTTTATGAGTACGAAGTAGGAGAAAAGAATGATGATGAGTGTTTCATTAGAACAGTTGACCTTTTATATCATGATTGCTCTTGTAGTTATTAGTTTAATTTCCATAATTCTATTAATTATTACATTATGTAAATTAAAAGGTCTTCGAAGAAGAATAGATGCATTGACTCGAGGAAAAGATGCAGAATCAATGGAAGATACAATATTAAACTTTTTTGAGAGAATCGAATCCTTAGAGGATGCAGAACAGAAAATGCATCGAGATATCAGAGAAATCAAGGAAAATTTAAAAATCACATACCAGAAAACAGGCCTGGTAAAATACGATGCATTCCGTGAAATGAGCGGAGCATTAAGCTATTCTTTGGCATTGTTAGATAAAGAAAACAATGGCGTGTTAATCAGCTCTATGTATAGTCGCGAAGGTTGCTATACTTACGCAAAAGATATCGTAAATGGAGGATGTAAGATCAATCTTTCAGAAGAAGAGCAAGAAGCTTTAAAACAGGCTGTTGCAAAATAAAGAATTATGGTATACTGTACGGATAGGACAGAAAATAGAATATTTTCAATAGATTAGGAGAGAAAAAACATGTTAGATATTAGATTTTTAAGAGAAAATCCTGATGTTGTAAAAGAAAACATCAAAAAGAAATTCCAGGATAACAAGCTTCCATTAGTGGATGAAGTAATCGAGCTGGATGCAAAGAGACGTGAAGCTCAGCAGGAAGCAGATGCACTTCGTGCAGAAAAAAATAAACTTTCTAAACAGATCGGTGCTTTAATGGGCCAGGGAAAGAAAGAAGAAGCAGAAGCTGTAAAAGTACAGGTTGCACAGGATGCGAAAAAACTGGAAGAGCTTTCTGTATTAGAAAAAGAATTAGATGAAAAAGTAACAAAGATCATGATGACAATTCCAAACATCATCGATCCAAGTGTGCCAATCGGTAAAGATGATTCTGAAAACGTAGAAGTAACAAAATATGGTGATCCAGTAGTACCTGATTTTGAAATTCCATACCATACAGAAATCATGGAAAGATTCAATGGTATCGATTTAGATTCTGCAAGAAGAGTTGCAGGTAATGGTTTCTACTATTTGATGGGAGATATTGCAAGACTTCATTCTGCAGTAATTTCTTATGCTAGAGATTTTATGATCAATAGAGGATTCACATATTGCGTACCACCTTTCATGATCAGAAGCAATGTTGTAACTGGTGTTATGAGCTTTTCTGAAATGGAAGCTATGATGTACAAGATTGAAGGGGAAGATTTATATCTTATTGGTACAAGTGAACATTCTATGATTGGTAAATTTATTGATCAGATCGTTCCAGAAGCAGAATTACCATATACATTAACAAGCTACTCTCCATGCTTCAGAAAAGAAAAAGGTGCTCATGGTCTGGAAGAACGTGGTGTCTACAGAATTCACCAGTTTGAAAAACAGGAAATGGTTGTTGTATGTAAACCTGAAGAAAGTGCAATGTGGTTCCATAAATTATGGCAGAACACAGTAGATTTATTCCGTTCTATGGATATTCCAGTAAGAACATTGGAATGCTGCTCAGGTGACCTGGCTGATTTAAAGGTTAAATCTTTTGACGTTGAAGCTTGGTCTCCAAGACAGAAAAAATACTTTGAAGTTGGAAGCTGCTCTAACTTAGGAGATGCGCAGGCCAGAAGATTAAAAATCCGTGTAAATGGGGAAAATGGTAAATACTTTGCGCATACATTAAATAATACAGTAGTTGCACCACCACGTATGCTTATTGCATTCTTAGAAAACAATTTACAGGCAGACGGCTCTGTAAGAATTCCAGAAGTGCTTCGTCCATATATGGGAGGCATGGAAGTTATGGTGCCAAAGAATTAATTGAGAATTTATACAGATAATTCTGTAAAAAGGAGGTGAGACTGTGCATAAATACTTAAGTGCTGTCGGATTTAAACATATGGAATCCAGAAAGCAGTTAAATAAGCTGTTGGAATATGCAGAAAGTAATTTTCAGTGGGAAAAGACTGTAAAAGTAAAAGATCATATGGAAATTTCCGAACGTGTAAAGCATTTTACAAAAGATACAGGTCTGATGATTTATGGTACCTACGATCAGAATGACAATTACGAAAGGGAATATTATATTCCATTCTTTGAAGGAAAAGGCGAAAAGAAATTTGAAGAAGTGGCAGTAGAACGTCATAGCTCTAAGAATTCTTATGCAGGAGCCTGTGAATATCCGGGAATTGGGATTACGATCATTTACTATTTGCAAAATGCAGTGGAGTATTTAAGTGAGTTGAATTTTGGACAGTTCAACCAGACTGCGGTTTCCCTTACTTTATCCGGGCTTGCCAGCGAAGGAAAGATTCTTCTTCCGGTCATCCAGGAAAAGCAGAATTTCATGGAGAAAGAAGAGTCTCTTCGAAAGCACAGCAAGTTGATCAAAGAAGCAAGATCAGGAGATGAAAATGCCATTGAGAGTCTGACAATGCAGGAAATGGATACCTATTCCATGATTTCCAAGCGTATTGAAACAGAAGATGTGCTTTCTATCGTATCAACTTATTTTATGCCTTGTGGACTGGAATGCGACCAGTACAGTATCTTAGGTGAAATTCTGCATTTTGAAAAAAGAGAAAATTCTCTTACAAAAGAGCAGATATATGTACTGACGGTAGAATGTAACAGTCTGGAGTTTGATGTTTGTATTAATGCAGAGGATTTGATGGGAGAACCTGAAATTGGTCGAAGACTCAAAGCAAATATCTGGCTTCAGGGCAGAATCAATTTTGATGAAGAAACTATTTAAAATATAAGGCAGGTGAAAATCGTGAGATTTTCACCTGTTATTTTTTGAACTATTATCAATCTGTTCGTCTGTAGATTCGGCACGAATTGTTTCAAATGGTTTTACACACCAGTAAAGCTGCATTTGTCTGACAGAAACAGAATTTGGAGAAATACAATATAAGATATAGTAAAAATTATGTAAACACTAAAAATGTTTAGCATAAAATAGCGGAAAAGTCTAAAGTATTTCTTAGTTTTTTTATTTTTGGTTATATTATAATAAAATAAAAGGGAAAGGTATGAAAAGGGGGATGGATGTTGGAACATTATAATCCATTATTGAAAGACCAGAAACCGGGAAAGAGATTCATTACGATTGGTGAAGTTATGCTGCGTTTAACTCCACCAAACTACGAAAAGATTCGTATGGCGTCAAATTTTGAGGCAAGCTATGGGGGAGCTGAGGCAAATATTGCGCTGGCATTGGCGAATCTGGGGGTAGACAGTACATTTTTCAGTGTGGTACCAAATAACAGTATTGGAAAGAGTGCAGTCAGAATGCTGCGTTCCAACGACGTTCATTGTACACCGATGATTCTTTCTACACCGGAAGAAACACCGACACACCGTCTTGGTACTTATTATCTGGAAACAGGCTATGGAATCCGTCCAAGCAAGGTTATTTATGACCGTAAGCATAGCGCCATTACAGAATATGATCTGTTAAAGGTCGATATCAATCAGTTATTAGATGGATATGACTGGCTTCATTTATCAGGTATCACACCGGCTCTTTGCAAAAGCTGTGCAGATTTTATTTTGGATTGTTTAAAGGTCGCAAAAGAAAAAGGTCTGACAGTCAGCTTTGATGGAAACTTCAGAAGCAAGCTCTGGACATGGGAAGAAGCGAGAGACTACTGTACCCTGTGTCTGCCATATATAGATGTGCTTCTTGGAATTGAGCCATATCATTTATGGAAGGATGAGGAAGACCACAGCAAGGGTGACTGGAAAGATGGTGTTCCTCTTCAGCCAAGCTATGAACAGCAGGAGGAAATTTTCCAGAAGTTTGTAGATAAATATCCGAATTTAAAATGTATTGCAAGACATGTCCGTTATGCTCATTCAGGAAGCCAGAACAGCTTAAAGGCATTCCTCTGGTATGAAGGACATACCTTTGAAAGTAAGTTATTTACATTCAATATTTTAGACCGTGTAGGCGGCGGTGATGCATTTGCCAGTGGTCTGATCTATGCGATGATGCATGAATATAAGCCAATGGATATGGCAAATTTTGCGGTTGCAAGCAGTGTAATTAAGCATACGATCCGCGGTGATGCCAATATCACAGATGATGTTGATTCAATTAAGAATATTATGAATCAAAATTTTGATATTAAGAGATAACCTATTGATTTATTGGGGAAAAGGGAAAGATTAGAGAACGCGAAAAGCCAGGTGAGGGGTACACCTGGCTTTTCCACTAATTTAAGGAGAAACGTTTAGGACCAATTAAATCGTCCAAAAGTTTTTGTAGTTGTTAAAATTTCTTCTTTCAATTCATCATTTAACTGATCTTCTGTCAGTCTCCAGCGCCAGTTGATACCAACTGTAGAAGGCTGGTTCATACGGCTTTTGTTGTTCAAGCCTAAGTAATCCTGCATTGGAATAATACATGTTTTTGCATTACTTCTCATAACAAGGCCGATAAATGATTTGTGAAGATTTTTCTTTTTCGTACTTGTATCGCAAAGATAATTTCTTGCCATCGTACGTTCTTCATCGGAAATACTGTCGAACCATCCGATGATTGTCTCATTATCGTGAGTTCCTGTGTATGCTACACAGTTTTCGATATAGTTATGTGGTAAGTAGTCGCTGGCAGACCCTGAATCGCGGGAATCAAATGCAAACTCTAAAACTTTCATACCAGGGAATCCGCTGTCCTTTACAAGTTGGCGAACGGAGTCTGTCACATATCCTAAGTCTTCTGCGATAACTTCATGCCATCCTAAATTCTGTTCTACACAGCGGAAAAGGTCGATACCTGGTCCTTTTTCCCAGTGTCCGGTAACTGCTGATTCAGAACCATAAGGGATTGCGTAATATTCATCAAAACCACGGAAGTGGTCGATACGTACTACATTGTAAAGATTAAAGCAGTACCAGAGTCTGGAAAGCCACCAGGAATATCCGGTTGATTTATGGTAGTCCCAACGATAGAGGGGATTTCCCCAAAGCTGTCCTGTTGCGGAAAATCCATCTGGCGGGCATCCTGCAACTGCGATCGGTACATTCTTTTCATCTAACTGGAAGAGTTCCGGATGAGCCCATGCATCTGAGCTGTCCATCGCTACATAAATTGGAATATCTCCAATAATCTGAATTCCTTTGCTGTTTGCATAAGCTTTTAACTGATACCACTGTTCAAAGAATTTAAACTGTAAATATTTTTGGAATTCAATGTCAAAGTATAATTCTCTGCGATAGTAATCCATCGCATTTGGGAATCGTAAACGAATATCCTCTGCCCACTGAGTCCATGGCTTGCCATCGAAACGGTCTTTGACAGCCATGAACAGGGTGTAATCTGATAACCACCAGTCATTTTCTCTTACGAACTGAATAAATTTGGGATTTTCGGAAATATGGCTGCGTTCGTAAGCCTTTCTAAGGAGGGGATAACGATGGTCATACAATTTATGATAACTGACATCATTAGGTTTCTTTCCTAAATCGGCAGCGTCACATTCTTCTTTTGTAAGGACGCCTTCTTCTATGAGTGCTTCTAAACTGATATAATATGGATTTCCAGCAAATGTGGAAAAGGATTGATATGGGGAGTCCCCATAGCTGGTCGGTCCAAGTGGGAGAATCTGCCAATAGGTCTGACCTGCTTCTTTTAACCAGTCTACGAAATCATAGGCGCTTTTGTCGAAGCAGCCAATGCCATATTTGGAAGGAAGGCTGGAGATTGATAATAAAATACCTGCAGCTCTGTTCATAGATCTATGCTCCTTTTATGAAATAATTAATTTGTTTCTATCATGACTCCGAAGTGATCGGAGATTACAGGAGTTTCCTGTCCGTTGAAAATAACCAGGGAGGAACGGACAGGGAGCTTCTGGTTTGTGAAAATATGATCAATACGCATACCTTTTATAGTATTTGGGTCTAAAATTTTATCTCTCCATCCGTCAATGACACCTTCTACGGTAATTCCATCATCTTTTGTATCTGCAAGAGTGTAGGTGTCATAAAAACCGGATGCCTTTACAAGATCATATCCTTCACTTTTGACCTCTGCGGGACTGTTAAAGTCCCCCAGAAGCCATGTGTTATAGGAGTGGTTTTTAGTGGATAATTGCTTTTTAAATCTTTCCCACTGTACAGAGAAAGGATCGTCCTTGTCATCCCACCAGCCCATATGCATGGTATAGAACCAGTCATCACAATCAGCGATTTTTACACCGAGTACCTGTCTGGTCTTCCAGTTATTGTAGTCCCTAAAAGTGCTGATGTAAAAGTGGTCAACCTGGGTAATCGGTGTTTTACTAAAAATCGCCATGCCCTCATCATACTTGCTGTATCCGAGTTTTACAGGCAGCCATGTCCAGTGATAGGGTAAACGATGTGCATGGATTCGGACCGCCGCCTGCAGCGCATGATTATCCTCTCGGATAACGGGCATTATATCGGAAGCTGGAGAATAGCCTAACAGGGGATTATCGTATACAGGAGCGTCGATCGATTGGTTTACCTCCTGCATAGCAATAAGGTCTGGCTGTTCTCTGCAGATAAAATCAACAAATTGTTCTAATTTCTGTGGATAATTGTCTTCAATTAAACTATGGGTGTTGATGGTTACAAGTTTCATATCTAAATTTCTCTCTTATTTTAAAGAATATCGTTAATATCGGATTTTAATACGTCTGCTTTTGGTCCATAGATTGCCTGGATACCAGTATCTTTCATAACAAGACCAAGAGCGCCTTCTGCTTTCCATTCAGCTTCGCCGGCTACTTTGGAAGCATCTTTCACTGTTACACGAAGACGTGTCATACAAGCGTCAACTAATGTAATGTTTTCACGTCCGCCAAGGAGTGCAATGATTCTTTCAGGCTGTGAGTTTCCGCCAGATTTGTTAGAAGAAGCGGAAGCTGTTTCTTCATCATTTCCTTCGTTTTCGTAGTTACCAAGACGTCCTGGTGTAGCAAATTTGAATTTTCCAATCATAAAGTATGCAACTACATAACCGATTACAAAGAATACTACGACACAGATTAAGAAGTTAATAATATCTCCGCCAAGACCTGCTTTTAAGGACATTGGAATACGTGTAATAAATTCAATGTTACCGAAGGAGTGGAGACGTAAGTTAATTACACCTGCCATTGCAAATGCACATCCCTGAAGAACTGCATATACAACATATAATGGAAGGGCACAGAACATGAACATAAATTCAAGTGGTTCTGTTACACCTGTTAAAAATACAGCTAATACTGTAGATACAAACATGGAAGTATAATTCTTTCTCTTGTCTGCATCAACTCTGCGGTACATTGCAAGCGCAATACCTAAAAGAAGACCTGTTGCACCGATCATCTGACCAACTTTGAAACGAGCTGGAGTAACTGTTGTTAAAAGTGTAGTGTAAGCAGCTGTGTCACCCATATCTTTGAAGTTGATAAGGTCTGTTACCCATGCAAGCCATAATGGGTCCTGTCCGAATACTTCAGAACCTGCATTTAAACCTGTCATGATTGTATAAGTACCACCGAATGAAGTGTAGTTCATTGGGATTGTTAACATATGGTGGAGACCAAATGGTAATAATAAACGTTCTAATGTACCATAAATAAATGGTGCGAAGATTGGTGATGTGGATGAAGAGTTAGCAATCCATACACCAAATGCGTTGATACCGCCCTGGATAACCGGCCAGAACAGTGCCATAACGATGGAAACTACTACGGAGTAAGCGATAACTGCCAATGGAACAAAACGTTTACCATTGAAGAAAGATAATGCATCCGGTAATTTACGGAAGTTGTAGAATTTGTTGTAAACAATACCACCTACGAAACCGGCAATAATACCTACGAATACACCCATGTTCAGTGCCGGAGCGCCAAGAACTGATGTGAAGTAGTTTTCAACAAGCATTTCCTGTCCAAAAAGGGAGTAAACAACTGCGCCTTCTGTGTTTAACATGTCGCTTGTTACACCGAAGATGGAACCTGTGATCTGGTTGATCAGGATGAAAGAGATGACTGCTGCGAATGCACCGCCTGCACGTTCTTTTGCCCAGGAACCACCGATTGCTACTGCGAATAAAATATGTAAGTTATTAATGATCGCCCATCCAATGTTTTCCATTGTTGTTCCGATGGTCATTAAAAGGGAAATATCAGCGCCTGCCATCTGTACCAGCTTACCTAAAGAAAGCATGAAACCTGCTGCTGGCATAACTGCGATAACAGTCATAAGTACTTTACCGAGCTTCTGAAGGAAGTCGAAGTTAATGTTTAATTTTTTCTTTTCTTTTTTAGGTTCTTCAGCTTTTACTGCTGTTTCAGCTGGAACTGCTTCTGTAACCTTTTCTGCTAATGTAATGACTGCAGTCTGTCCTGCAACTGCGGATCCTTCTGCTGTTGTCATTACTTTTTCTTCAGCGCCTGCGCATACAAGAACTGGTGTAATGGACTGAATTTCTTTTTTCTTTAAGAATTCTAAATCTACTTCAGCGATAAGTTCGCCAGCCTTTACCATATCTCCTTCTTTGATATAAACCTTGAAGCCTTCTCCTTTTAAGGAAACTGTTTCAAGACCTACATGAATGAGAATGTCAAGGCCGTTTTCTGCAGCGAAGCCGTATGCGTGAAGTGTTGTGGAAACTGTTGTTACAGTACCTGTTACCGGGCTGTAAATTTTACCGTCTTCCGGAATGATCGCGATACCATCGCCAAGAACTTTTCCGGAGAATACTGGATCTGGAACTTGCTCTAATGCAACAATCTGGCCTGAGAGTGGTGCAAGAAGAGTGATTTCAGAATTTTTGTTAGCTGTGTTGCTCATGAAATACCTCCTAAATTGCATAAATTTGCGTTGTGTTTCTGAAATAAATATATTCTTGTTGCGTAAATAATGCAACAAGAATCACGCAACAAAGCGCAAATTCTACGTTTTCGACAATTTATGACTACGTAAATTGGGCATTTTTCCTATGCAACAAGAAAGTCGTATTATTTTCCAAACATCATTGGATTAAATTGACATTTTAAGAGATTTCTTTTAGAATGAATTCATAATGAAAAAGTATGCAACAATGGGGTGCTGCATAACAGAGAAGGGAAAAATTATGGCAGTTACGATCAGAGATGTGGCGGCATTGGCGGGGGTTTCACCATCCACGGTTTCCAGAACCTGCAAGGATCATCCGTCCATCAGTAAAGAGACAAAGGAAAGAGTGCGCCGGGCAATGGTGCAGCTTGGATATGAATATAATTTTCAGCCGGAAGAGGCAGAGTGTAAAAATTCCAGAACCATTGGGATCATTTTACCCCCTTCCACCAGACAGACTTATGAGAATGCATTCTATTTAGAGGCGATTCGAGGAATCAGTCAGTTCTGTAATGTACATAAATATATCAGTACAGTAATTACCGGTCAGAATAATGATGAAATTTTAGAGGCAATCCGCACAATGATACATAGCGGTCAGGCAGATGGCTTCATTATGTTATATTCTAAGGAAGATGATACGATTGTTGATTATCTTTATAGTGAAGGGATCACTTATGTACTGATTGGAAAAGCGCAGCAGTTTGCAAATCAGACGATTTATATTGATAATGATAATGTTCTTGCTGGATTGGAAGCGACAGAATATTTGTACAGTCTGGGGCATCGAAAGATTGCATATTTGGGAAGCGAAAGTATTATGATGTTTTCGGCTGACAGAAAAACTGGTTATCAGATGGCGCTTTTGCAGCATGATGTATCGGTGGAGAAAAAATATATTATCGAAGTTGATGATATTTTTATGGATGATAATGAAAGGCTTCTTGAAATGCTGAAGTCTGAGGATCGTCCGACTGCTATGGTGGTCAGCGATGATATTCTGGCAGTTTCTTTAGAGAGAGTTTGTAAACAGTGCGGAATTTCAATTCCTGAAGATATTTCGATCATTTCATTTAATGATTCATTGTTTGCGAAGCTGACTTCGCCACAGCTGACTTCGGTGGATGTAAATTCGTTACAGCTTGGAATTGAGGCGGCATCACAGCTGATTAATCATATTGAAAATCCGAATCTTTTGGCGACGAAGATCATTGTTCCACATTCTATTGTGAAGAGGGATAGTTGTCGCGAGATTAAAGAGTAAATAATTGAGAATAAAAAGTGCAGTTACTTGACATGTGTCAGGCAGCTGCACTTTTTTGTTTCAGTCTTTTTTACGTCCCCTGCGGGAATCGAACCCACAACTAGAGCTTAGGAGGCCCTTATTATATCCATTTAACTAAGAGGACTTTTGCCTGCCTATTATAACATTTGTTCTTATATAAAATCAATAGTCATAAATATCTACTCTACATTATCAAATTAGACATTGCCGAGTATAAAAAATGCACATAACAAATTGTTAAATTTTTACAAAAAAATAATAAAATATGTTTTTTTACTGTAAATTATTTATTTAATATTAAAGTTTAACTTCATATGTGCTAGAATTCAATGTAGCAAAACTAAGTAAAGGAGAGATTGAAATGAAGAAATTAAACATTGCTGTTGTTGGTGCAGGTATTTATGGAAAAAACCATTTAGATGCATTTAGCACCAACCCAAATGTAAATCTTGTTGCAGTTTGTGATCTGAACAAAGAAATCACAGATCGGGTTTCTAAGGAATATGGAGTCAAAGGCTACAATGATACAGAAGAAATGTTATTAAATGAAGACATTGATGCGGTAGCTGTAGCAACACCTGATCCTTATCACAAAGATCCAGTGATGACAGCGATTAAGTTTAAAAAAGATGTTTTGGTCGAAAAACCTCTGGCAACTACCTCAGAAGATGCCTATGAAATTATTGAGGCTGCTGAAAAAGCAGGGGTTCGTGTTATGGTTGATTATCATAAGCGTTGGGATCCGGCATCAATCGCAGTAAAGAACAAGCTTGCTAGTCCTGAAACAGGAAAACCAGTTCGTGGTTACATGAAAATGGATAATATTTATGATGTAGCGCTTAACTGGTTGAAATGGTCCGGTAAATCCAGTCCGGTACATTTTGTAGGAACACATTGTTATGATCTTATTCGCTGGTACATGGGATGCGAAGTTACACAGGTATATGCGGTAGGACATAAAGGAATCCTTCAGTCAAAAGGTGTTGATACTTACGATAGTATTACAGCAATTTTGGAATTTGAAAATGGATGTACATGGACAGTGGAAAATGCATGGATTATTCCAAATGGTTTCGCAAAAGCTGATGATGGACGTACAGAAATCTTATGTGAAAACGAAATGATTCGAGTAGATTCCCAGAAGCGAGGAGTAGAATTTTTTAATGATAATAAATTGTCAACGCCAAATATCTGCTTTATTCAAAGATATGAAGGAAGAGTATTAGGATTTGGTATTGATCCAATGAATGATTTTGTTGACTGTATTTTAAATTACAAGCCATTTATGGCAAACTTGAAAGATGGGCTGGAAGCAGAACTGATTGCTGAAGCAGTACATAAGAGTGCAGATACTCATCAAGTTGTAAAAATTGAAAGAAGATAAAGTTCCCAGTGATACAAATAGGAACAGAAAAGGAGGATATATTATGGGAAAAATAAAAATGGTTCGTATTGACTATAGAATGGTACATGGACAGATTGTAGCAAAATGGATTAAATTTCGGCCGGTTGACAGATTGATCCTTGCAGATGACGATCTTGTAAATGATCCATTTATGGGGGACATTTATCGGATGGCAGTTCCTGGAAGAGAAGTTGATATTGTAAAATTGACTGATATTCAGGCTGCAATCGACCGAAAGGACGATACCATACTGCTAATTTTTAAGGATGTTGATTCAGCTTATCAGGCATTCAAAGATGGTTTAGAGTTACCGGAGTTAAATGTTGGTGCGGTTCAGAACAGTGCAAAACGTAAAACTGTAACTCAAGGCGTAGCACTTTCTGCAGATGAATACGCAAAGCTAAAAGAAATCAAAGCCGCAGGAGTAAATGTATTCCTGCAGCCAATTCCTGAAAAGGACGTAGTAAATCTTGAATCCGTAGAAAAGAAAATTAAGTAAAAGAGAGAAGGGGGATTCTTATGAGTGGTTCACAATTAATTTTGATGGCTGTTATTATGGGACTTATGTATTGGATTGCCAGAGGTATGATCGGCGGATATTTCGCATTCTTCTTTGTAGCAAGCCCGATTGTAGTTGGCGTTGTTGCAGGTTTAATTTACGGTGATCTTACAACTGGTTTAATTCTTGGCGGTGGTATTGCAGCTGCTTTCGCAGGTATCATTGCACCAGGTGGAAACTTACCTACAGACTCTGCACTTGCAGCAACGACGGTAATTCCTATTGCGTTAGCAACGGGGTTGACTGTTGAACAGGCAATCGCATTTGCAGTTCCAATGGGTCTTGTTGGTTCTTTTGTTACCAATCTTCGTAAAATGGTTAACGTTATTTTCGTTCATAAAGCTGATGAATGTGCTGCAAAAGGAGACGAAAAAGGTCTCGCAAGATGTGCAGTTATTTATCCTCCATTAATCGAATTACCACTTTTGTTCCTGCCAGTATTTTTAGTAGTAATGTTTGGACAGGATGCAATGCTTGCATTTATGGAAGTAGTACCTGATTGGGTAATGCATGGTCTTGAAGTTGCCGGTGGTGTTATGCCAGCAATCGGATTTGCACTTATTATGAACATGATCGGAAAACCACGAATGATTCCGTACACAATTATTGGATTTATCCTTGTAAAAGTTGTTGGATTAAATTCTCTGACAGCTGGTCTGATTGCAGGATGTATTGCAGTTCTTGTTGTATTAGACAAACGTGAAAGAGCAAAGGAGGCGGCATAAAATGGCAGAATCAAGAAGAACTTTAACAACAAAAGATGTTAACAATGTCATTGCCAGATGGTATATTACCACAGAAATGTCATTAAACTATGAGCGTATGCAGTCAATTGCTTATACTTATGCTCTGATGCCAGCGCTCAAAAAATTATATCCTGATAAAGAACAATATAAAGAAGCTCTTCAAAGACATCTGGAGCTGTTTAATACGAATGCTACAGCTGGTGGTCTGATTCTTGGTACAACACTGGCTATGGAAGAAGAAAAAGCAAATGATCCTGATGCAATTCCAGGCTCATCCATTATCGCTGTTAAAACAGGTTTGATGGGTCCTGTTGCTGCATTTGGCGATTCATTTAGTGCAGGTACTCTTACTACATTAGCAATCCTCGCTGCTTGCTCTTTGGCACAGGCAGGATCTATGGCAGGTTTCTGGGTACTGTTTTTAGGGACAATGATTACTCTTTGTGAATTGATTTTATTCACAAAATTAACTTACAAAAAAGGTAAATCTGTAATTAAAGATATCTTATCTTCAAGCCTTATGACAGACATTATCGAAGGTGCAAACATCCTCGGTATGACCATGATGGGTGCATTAACTGCTTCCATGGTAAGTCTTTCTGTTGCAATTACAGCAAACTTTAATGAAGCTACATTAACTGTACAGGATAAACTGGATGCAATCATGCCTGGTATGCTTCCGATGGCTGTACTGTTCATTTACTACTATCTGATCAGCAAGAAACAGGTCAGCGTTGTAAAATTAGTATTATCAACCATTGTTATCGGCCTTGTTTGTGCATTGATTGGTTTGTTCTAAAAGGAGATCTTGTATGAAAGGAATCATTTTGGCAAGTCATGGACGTCTTGCTGAAGGTATGCTGGATACATTGCAAATATTTTCTGATGGAGCAAAACAGATAGAAGCGCTTTGCCTGATGCCTGGAGATGATGTTGCAGAATTTTTGGAGAAATTAAAAGAGGCGATTGACCATGTCGATACTGGAGATGGTGCGGTTATTTTCTGTGATCTTTTATTTGGATCACCATGTAATTGCAGTGCCAGACTTTTAAATGATTCTCAGTATGCAGACAGAATTACTGTTATTACCGGAATGAACCTTCCTATGGTAATGGAATATGAAGGTGCAAGAGCATTTGGGATGGAAAGCGAAGAAATGATGGAGACTGGAAAAAGTGGCATTATTGATTTTGGCGAGATGTTAAAATCAAATAATCCATAAGCTATATTCTCCCCTATATTCCGTGGCGTCGGATTGTCTGAGCAATTGTCCGGCACCACGGAATTATATTTTAAAAAAGGAATGCGATTATGAAAGAAGAAAAGATTAACGAAGTCCTGAAAAAGAATCAGATAGATGTAAAAGAGCATTCAACTATTTATGGTACGGTACAGGCAAGTACGGGTGCCTATAACAATGGACTGGGTAATGTCATGCATACTATGAAAGATCATGTGATTCATATTAATCACCAGGGAGTTACAATTGTTCCCGTGGATGATAATCTTGGATCTTTAAAAGAAGACGAACTTGTATTTATTCCGCAGGAAAGAATTCAGATAATTAGAATGAACGTAAAATTTTTCTCATTTGGTTTGGAAATTCAGACAGATAAGGGAAAAATTATCTATAAAATCAGAAAAAATGCTCTTGGTTCTCCATGGCATAAAGAAAACTTGTCTTATTTACTATTAAGCATGACTCAATAGAGGGAGGAATTTTATGAAGTCCGGTGCTATTTTTGATATGGATGGCTTGTTATTTGACACAGAGATATTGTATAATAACATGTGGGGAAAAGTGGCAGAAACCCATGGATTAAAGCTAAATGGGAAGATGCTGGATGAGATGAGAGGTACGGGCAGAGAGGCTATGTACAAGATTATTAACAGGTACTGGCCGACGGTTGACGCTCCAAAAATCAGAGAAGAATTATTTGAAGAAGCACGAAAAGAATTATTAAAGAACGTTCCGATAAAACAGGGAGTTATAGAAATCCTGGAGTACTTAAAAAATAATGGAGTAAGATTAGCTGTAGCTAGCGGCTCACCACTCGAATCAGTAAAAAACAACTTAAAAGTCGCACGTATTGATTCTTATTTTGATGTTGTTGTAAGTGGCGAGCAGGTTTCCTTTGGAAAGCCGGCTCCAGATATTTTTTTGCTGGCTGCCAGTAAGCTGGGACTGGGTGCGGAAGATTGTTATGTCTTTGAAGACGCTCCAAATGGGGTATATGCAGGAGTGAAAGCTGGATGTAAAACAATTATGATTCCGGATATGTTAAGTCCTACGGAAGATTTGTATGAGATAGTTGCAGGGATTTATCCAAATCTTATAGAGGCTCTGGAGGGTATTAAGAGAGGAGAATGTTAATATTCCCTTTATACAGCATCTGAGATGGTACGGGTGTAAGGGGAGGTTTATGCAGGTAAAGAATTTAATATCCAGATTAGAGCAGATGATGCCCTTCATGTCAGAAAAAGAAAAAAGAATTGCCAGATTTGTTTTGGAAAACAGACAACAAGTACTATCATTGACATTGAAAGAGATTTCTACAAAGACAGAAGTTAGTGAAGCGACGATTATTCGATTTGCACGAAAGATTGGCTGTGATGGATATGCGGATTTTAAAATTGCATTGTCTGCGAGTTTATCCACAAATTCCGTAAATGAAAAATCGGATCCAATGTTTCGAACGATTCAGCAGACGGATTCACCAGGGGTAATTTTAGAAAAAATTAGTGCGCTGACAATTAGTTCTATATATTCTACGATTGATATTATTGATAAGCAGCAATTAGCAGAGGCGGTGAAGTTGATACGTAAGACTCATGAAAGCCATCATAGAATTTATTTGAGTGGAAGTGGAGCCAGTGCTGGTCCGGTAAAGGAAATGATTATCAAATTCATGAGATTGAATATTCCAGTTATTTATCATGAGGATAGTCATATTCAGTTGGAATCTAATCTGAATATGGAAGAAAATGATTTGCTGATTTGTTTTACTACATTGGGGAGGTCTATTCAGTCGCATCAATACATTGATATTGCAAATCAAAAGAAGGCAAAAGTGATTTTAATTACTCAATTTGGAAATTTAGAGCTGGAAAAGAAGGCGACAGTTACATTATCCGTAGCATCTTTGGAAGATAGAAGACGATTAGTAAGCCAGACAGCACTTATTGTTCAGTCGTTGATTGTAAACACATTATTTACGTCTTTAGCGCTTGAAAAGTTACCAGAACTTGAAAATAAGATTGAAGAAAAGAATATCATATTTGATGAACTTGGATATATTGCAGGGGATCACAGATAGTTGGTAGAAAAAAAGAATTAGCAATTTTGTATATAAGGTTTAGTTTAAAACTATAACAAAGAAGAAAGCAGGTGAAACAACCTGCTTTCTTCTTTGTTGAAAAAATACGCAAAATCACATATGATATTTATGGGGAAATTTTGATTTTAAGAATTACTTTATATATAGAAGCGAGAGGTATTTTAGTATGGCAGTAACGATAAAAGATGTGGCAGCGTTAGCAGGGGTTTCGCCATCCACAGTATCAAGAACTTGCAAGGATAATCCATCCATCAGCAAGGAAACGAAAGAAAAAGTAAGAAAGGCAATGATTCAGCTTGGCTACGAGCCAAACTTTCAGGCAAGCAATCTGGCGAGTCAGAATTCCAAGACTATCGGTATTATTTTGCCGCCGTCTGCAAGAGAGACTTTCGAAAATCCGTTCTTTTTAGAGACCATCCGAGGCATCAGCCAGTTCTGTAATGGAAGACAGTACATTAGTACCATTGTCACTGGTCAGAATAGCGAAGAGCTTTTAGGAGCTATCCGCACCATGGTGCGAAGCGGTCAGGTAGACGGATTTATTATGCTCTATTCCAAAGAAGATGACGCTATTATTGAATATTTGAATGAAGAAGGTCTTCTTTATGTATTGATCGGTAAGGCGCAGCAATTTGCGAACCTGACAATTTACATTGATAATGACAATGTTCTGGCAGGAAAAGAAGCAACAGATTATTTATATAAGTTAGGACATCGAAAGATTGCGTATCTTGGAAGCGAAAGTATTAAGCTGTTTTCAGCAGACCGTAAAACAGGATATCAGCTTTCCATGCTTCAGAATGACCTGGCGGTAAACAGCGACTATATCATTGAGGTGGAGGGTGTTTATCTGGATGAATGCGAACCGCTCCAAAGATTGCTGACCTCAGAAGACCGTCCGACGGCCATCGTGGTAAGTGATGACATCTTAGCGGTTTCACTGGAACGTGTATGTATTTTATGTGGTCTGTCGATTCCAGAGGATCTGTCGATTATATCATTTAATGATTCGCTGTTCGCACGACTGACTCATCCGCCATTGACTTCCATTGACGTGAATTCTTGTCAGCTTGGTATCGAGGCAGCATCACAGCTCATTAACCACATTGAAAATCCAAATCTTGTGGCAACAAAGATTATTGTACCTCATTCTCTGGTAGAGAGAGAAAGCTGCCGACAGATTACAGAATAAAGAAGGAGAAGACCAATGAAAAAGAATCATAACAGATGGACCTACGGACTTGGAACTGTGGGACGTGATATGGTGTATACACTGATCAGTATGTATTTAATGTTTTATTTGACAGATGTTTTACATTTGCCGGATGGAGTGCTTTGGTGGGTAACAGCCATTATTATGGCAGCCAGAGTGTTTGATGCGTTTAATGATCCATTTATGGGTGTGATCGTAGACAATACCCACACAAAATATGGAAAATTTAAGCCATGGATCTGCATTGGATCTGTACTGTCCAGTATTTTAACAGTTTTATTATTTACAGATTTTGGACTCTCCGGCGGTGCGTTCATTGTAGTATTTGGAATTATCTACGTTTTATGGGGAATTACATATACAATGCATGACATTTCCTACTGGTCTATGATGCCTACATTGAGTCAGGACCAGAGAGCGCGTGAGCAGATTGGTTCTGTGGCACGTATTTGCGCAAGTGTCGGGCTTTTTGCAGTGGTTTCACTGATCGTTCCGGTAACAGAAGCGATTGGAAATGCAGTAGGAAGCCTTCAGAAAGGTTACTTTATTCTTGCAATCGTACTTGTGACAATTATGTTGGCATTTTTATGCTTCACTGTATTTGGTGTAAAAGAACCGAAGCTGGAAAGCCAGAAGAAAGAACATACTTCTGTAAAAGAACTGGTGCGTATTATTTTCCAGAATGATCAGCTTCTTGTAACAGCCATTGCCATGGCGTTATTTATGATTGGATATTGTACGACCACAAGTTTTGGTCTGTACTATTTTAAATATGTATATGGTGATGAAGGAATGTATTCTATCTTTGCATTGATTCTGGGTGTTTCTCAGATCTTTGCATTGTCTATTTTCCCAATGCTTGGCAAGCGTTTTCCGAGAAAGAAATTATATGCATTTGCCACAGCAATGGTAGTGGCAGGATATATTATTTTCTTCTTTGCACCGACAAATACCATGTTATTTATCGGAATCGCAGGTCTGATTCTGTTTATTGGGCAGGCATTTATTCAGGTCATGACACTGATGTTCTTAACAGACAGTGTGGAATATGGTGAGTGGAAATTTGGTAAGAGAAATGACAGCGTTACTTTTTCTTTGCAGCCATTTATCAATAAAATGGGCGGTGCAGTAGGAAGCGGTGTGGTAGGTGCCATTGTAATTGTTTCCGGTATGAGCCAGGCCCAGAGTGCTGCGGATATGACAGCTTCGGGAATCTTTATTTTGAAAATGGCCATGATGGTGTTTCCGCTGATTTGTATTTTAGTAGGATTTTTGGTTTACCGTTCAAAATACATTTTAGATGAAGAAATGTATGCAAAGATTGTGAGGGAACTCAATGAACGAAAATAAAAAACTGACACTGAATAGTAAAGTAGGCGAACTTTATGAAACACCAGTGGGACATGATACCATCGCGAAGGTTCTTATGCAGCTGGGATTACCTGAGAAGGCTATTACAAACTTTTTTGTGTCAAATTTAAAGTTAAAGACCCTCGCGGTGCTGACAAAGCCGAAGCTTGGAGAAGGATTTTTTGATGCGCTTCTTCATCTGATCAACAGCGAAAAAGATGTACCGTTCGTATCTCGCGGACCGATCACAAAGAAATGGTGGAAGGAAGCGGTATTTTATCAGATTTATCCGAGAAGCTTTTATGATACCAATGGAGATGGCATCGGTGATCTTCCGGGAATCATTGAAAAGCTGGATTATTTGAAAGATTTAGGTGTAGATGCTCTTTGGCTTTCTCCGATCTATGATTCTCCAAATGATGATAATGGCTATGATATCCGGGACTATCGCAAGATTATGGAAGAATTTGGAACCATGGAGGACTTTGATAAGCTGCTCTTGGAAGTTCATAAGCGGGATATGCGGCTGATCATGGATTTGGTCGTGAATCATACTTCTGATGAACATGAATGGTTCAAAAAAGCACTGGAAGATCCGGACTCTAAATATAGAGATTACTATTATTTTAGAAAAGATGATGGCAGTAAGAAAGAACCAAATAACTGGAATTCTTTTTTTGCAGGTCCTGCATGGAACTATTACGAGAAATCCGATTCATGGGCGCTGCATTTATTTTCTAAAAAGCAGATGGATTTGAATTGGGAAAATCCGGAGGTACGTACAGAAGTCATCGATATGGTAAACTGGTGGCTGCATAAGGGCGTGGATGGTTTCCGTATGGATGTCATCAATTACATTTCCAAGGAAGAGGGTCTTCCGCAGGGAAATGAAGTGATCGGTCAGATGATGGGCTATTATGGAATCGAGCATTATTATTATGGTCCAAAGCTTCATCAGTTCTTACATGAGATCCATGAAAAGGCATTTGCGCCTCATGATGCATTCTCTGTAGGTGAAACACCGGGAATTGGAATGAAAATGTGTCAGCTGGTGACAGGAGAAGAGAGAAAAGAGCTGGATATGGTATTTTCTTTCGATCATCTGGAGACACCGGGGCATGTGCGTATGGATAGTTACGAATATGACCTGAATTATTACAGAGATTATATGATTGACTGGCTGACAAATTATGGAAACAACTGTTGGATGTCGGTATTTTATAATAATCATGACAATCCTCGTATGGTCAATAAAATCACAGAAGATACGAAGTACCATGAAGCCATTATGAAACTGCTGGCAGTCATGCAGCTGACTTTAAAGGGGACACCTTTTATTTTCCAGGGAGATGAAATGGGATTGGTAAATTATCAATTTACTTCCATGGATCAGATAACGGACGTAGAGGCAAAAGGCTATTATGCAGAATATCTGGAAAAAATGTCAGAGAAAGATGCCTTTTTAAAGATTTTAGCAGGTACGAGAGAACATACTCGTGTACTTCTGCCTTGGAATGAAAAACTTCCGGATTATCATAAAGGATTAAAGCAGAATATCAGAGAAAGTATTACAAAAGTTTATAAAGAACTGATCAAGCTGCGTCATTCAGATTTGACATTTATTTATGGAGAATTTGATGTATTAAATAAGGAAAAAGACCGGTTTGTATATAAACGTTCTCTGGACGGTGCAGAATACATTGTGGACTGTAATCTTGGAAAAGAAACAAAGAAAGCATATAGAAATAAAGAATTTGAATGTATTTTTACTACAGGAAATATAGAGGATACATTAGGTGCGTATGAAGCGCGTATCTGGAAAAAGAAGTAAGTCTGTTTTTGTGATGTTATCACTGATAAGATGAAAAATCAGGTTATAATAAAATATAGAACAAAAGTACAGGAGGAATGATTATGGCAGTTATTGATATTACAAAAAATAATTTTAAAGAAGAAGTAGCGGAATATAAAGGAACTGTTCTTTTGGATTTCTGGACAGTGTGGTGTGGACCATGCCGCATGGTTTCTCCGATTATAGATGAAATTGCGGAAGAAAGAACAGATATTAAAGTAGGTAAGGTCAATGTAGATGACCAGATGGAGCTTGCAAGAATCTTTAAGGTTGTTAACATTCCTACATTAGTAGTGATTAAGGACGGCAAAGTTGTGGCACAGCAGATTGGAGCTGTTCCTAAGGAAAAAATCTTAGAATTATTAGCATAGATAGCAGTATTTTGGTGTTATGAATTATATTATTTTAGATTTGGAATGGAACCAGTCAGCAAAGGGCAAAAATTTTGAAAAAAAGGAGCTGCCCTTTGAAATAATTCAGATTGGTGCAGTAAAATTAAATGAAAAAGGAGACGTACAGGACATTTTTAATTGTGTTGTACGTCCTTCTGTGTATAAAAAATTGCATTCGGCGGTAAAAGAAGTCGTTGCTCTAAGTGATGAGGATTTAAAGAATGGTGTTTCTTTTCAGGAAGCATTTATGCATCTGATGCAGTTTTGCGAGGATGATTATGTTTTCTGCACCTGGGGTTCTCAGGATCTTTGGCAATTGCAGCAGAATATGCAGTATTATCAGATTGAAAATGCATTTCCTAAAGTCATGAAATATTATGACGTGCAGAAAATCTTCTCCATTGTTTTTGAGGACGGAAAGCTACGAAGAACAGTAGAACATGCGGTAGACGTATTTGAATTTGAAAAAGATTTAATGTTCCACAGTGCGGTCAATGATGCACGTTATGTGGCAAGGATTTTCCAGAGACTTCTCGAAAATAAAGAAGCCATGGAACGGGTGTCTGTAGATTACTATAAACCTCCATTGACGAAAAAGGATGAGGTTTGTTTGAGATTTAAGACTTACAGCAAATATGTTTACAGGGTTTTCCCTTCCAAGGAAGAGGCTATGGAGGATAAGAGCGTCTGTTCTATCAAATGTCCAATCTGCAGAACTGCCCTTCGTAAAAAGGTCATGTGGTTTACAGGAAATTCCAAGAAATATTACTGTGTGGCTAAATGTCCGTTTCACGGATTTGTGCGTGGAAAGATTCAGATGAAAAAATATGCGGGTGACCCACATATGGTTTTTCCAATCAAGATTGTAAAACCAATTTCCGAGGAAGATGTGGAAAAAATCTGTGAGATGAAAAAACAAGTTGCGGAAAAGCGCAGATTAAAACGCATGAAACAAGGCTCCTAAAGCGTAAGCTTTAAGAGCCTTATTTTAGATCATTAATTAATCTGTTGTGTAGTTATCAAAGTATCCCTGGATGAGAATAATTGGTGTACCCTTATCTCCGGAACCGGATGTTAAGTCACACAGAGAACCAAGAAGGTCTGTTAACTGTCTAGGGGTTGTACCCTGAGAAGCCATGTTGCCTACTAAGTTATCCTGTTTTGCTTTGATACTGTTAGAGATTGCTTCTTTTAATTCTGCGCCGCTAAGGTTTGCAAAATCATTGTCAGCAAGGTATTTTAATTTTAATTCGTTTGGTGTACCAATGAGACCATCTGTAAATGCTGGAGAAACAACAGGGTCTGCAAGTTCCCAGATTTTACCCTGAGGATCTTTGAAAGCACCATCGCCGTATACCATAACTTCGATGAGTTTGCCTGTTTTTTCTAACAGTTTGTTCTGGATAGCAACTACTAAATCCTTACATTCCTGTGGGAAGAGTTTGATCTTTCCTTCAGTTGCTTTGTTAGATCCTAAAAGACCATATTTTTCATTGTATCCACTGCCGTTTACTGGAGCATTCATAATATCATCAAGACCAAGTACAACTTTTGCACCATTTTCTTTTAAGATGCGTTTTGTACGTACTCTTGTGTGGATGTCACAGTTGATAACGCAGTCTGTGTAGTTTAAAATTGTTTTTGCCTGATTAGCAAATACGATTTCTACATCAGCGCCTGCTTCACGTACGAGGCTTGCATAGTAGTCTACATAATCAACACCTGTAAATTCATGTACGTTTGAGCCGAATAATTCGCGATATTTTTCTAATGATAAAACATCTGAATATGGGTTGATTCCTGCATCGTCTAACTGATCATAAGTAAGTAATGCATTACCTACTTCATCGCTTGGATAGCTGAGCATGAGAACTACTTTTTTGCATCCCATTGCAATACCTTTTAAGTTGATTGCAAAACGGTTTCTGGAGAGGATTGGGAAAATAACACCAACGGTTTCTCCACCTGTTTTTGCTTTTACATCTGCTGCAATGTCTTCAACAGTTGCGTAGTTACCCTGTGCACGGGCTACGATAGATTCTGTAATACCGATTACATCACGGTTTCTAAGCTCGAATCCTTCACTTTCAGCTGCTTCCATAACGCTGGTTACTACGATATCTACAAGATTATCTCCTTCACGAATAATAGGGCAGCGAACGCCCCTTGATACTGTACCGATTTTTCTTTCCATACCTTTTATCCCACCTTTGGTAAATTAAATACATAAATACTATATCATATTTCGATAAAAAATAAATATATTATTCTTACTAAAATGCCTGTTTTTTATGAAAAATCCTTATAAAATAAGGGAAAATCACTTATGATTCTCCCTTAAGTACTGTTATGTATACAATTGATTTTAATCCACATCTTCAATCTTCTTATCAAGCGGTTTTTCCAGAGAGGATGGATTCTGCATAAATCTGCGCAGTTTACGAAGAGATAATGCAAAGTAAAGCCCATCACAGAATCGTTCGTCGCAGACCAGTCCAAATCCCATCTCTTTTTGTGCAATGACGGTATTGCCCTGTACAGAAGCAACCTGTTTCTCTTTTCCCATGGCAAAGAATAATCCGGTAGTTCCAAACTCATATACATGATGGTAAATGTGATTGATCCCAAGTGATTTCAGGTTGGTAATAAAAAAGGATGTATGGAATGGGCTTAATTCCACAATTGCTTTTGGAAGAATATTGTGCTTGTCCATCCAGAGCAATGTATTGACTACCAGTTTGATAAGTGGTCCGGGAATCTTTTTCATCAATGTGCGAAGAAGCTTATCAGTATCGTTTTCCCCGGTACGCCCTACGGTTTCCTTGTCGATTGCTTTGTTAATGGTTTCAGCAATCTCTAAAATAGTTTCTGTTCCTTCAAAGCAGAGCTTGATGGTAGTTCCCACACTTTCATTTCGAAGGGTCGGATGTACGACAAAACTTACCCAGATTTTTGGTCTGGCGTAAATCTTTCCGTTCATACAGAAACGGTTCAGCTGTGGTCTTAAAGCAATGAGGCGAACAATTGCGGCAATGATAATGTGCATATAACTTAAATTGATACCTTCTGAGGCTTTTTCTTTAATATAAGCATCCATAGGCTCACAGACAAAAGTATCTTCGTACATATTCATAGAATCGGTACGAGTCTTCATAACATAAGGCATGATCATCTGCATTGGTTCCAGGTTTTGAATGGCACGGCCATCAGGTCGTTGATTAAACATAATTTCCCCCATCTTATTATAGTTCACTTTTTGTTTATAAAATTTATAAAAATTTTAGATTCTTTCAAATTATAGGGGATAACCATAAAATTAACAAGAGAAATGTTAAAAAATGGCGAAAAATAAAGGTTTTTAATCATTTTTACAGAACAAAAAGAGGATGAATCCAAAGCGGATTCATCCCTTCCATTTAAGAGGCTATTATGTTTTACTTATTAAAACGTCAGTTTCAATAAGGGTGGACCAGTTCTTATCCAAAGTATCTTTCTAAGAGACCCTGGAATGCTTTGCCGTGTCTTGCTTCATCGCGTGCCATTTCATGAACTGTATCATGGATAGCGTCGAGGTTTAATTCTTTTGCACGTTTTGCAAGATCAAATTTACCAGCTGTAGCACCGTTTTCTGCTGCAACTCTCATTTCGAGGTTCTTCTTTGTGCTTGCTGTAACAACTTCGCCTAATAATTCAGCGAATTTAGCTGCGTGTTCTGCTTCTTCATAAGCTGCTTTTTCCCAGTATAAACCGATTTCTGGATATCCTTCTCTGTGAGCTACTCTAGCCATAGCAAGGTACATACCAACTTCTGAGCATTCACCTTCGAAGTTTGCTCTTAAGTCCATAATGATGTCTTCTGGAGCGCCTTCAGCTACACCAACGATGTGTTCAGCTGCCCAAGACATTGTTCCTTCCTGTTTTGTGAATTTTTCTGCTGGAACCTTACATACTGGACATACTTCTGGAGCAGAATCTCCTTCGTGAACGTAACCGCATACTGAACATACATATTTTGCCATAATTTGTTTCTCCTTTTTATATATTTTTTTTAAAATTCTTTGGTATTTAGTGATAATAGTAATTATTACTGATTCAAGTATATCATATTTTATTTGGTTGTCAATACTATTTTTATGATTTTAAGATTTTTTTATACATGCTTTGCAGGTACCGTTAAAGTCTAAGTTAATCTGTTCAATGATACCACTAAAGTTCATAGGGAGTACCCCTGAGAAGTCGGGTGCCTGTTCAAATTCCAAATCCTCTACACTTCCGCAGCAATTACAGGTAAAGTGGTAGTGAGGCATGGTATTTGCATCAAATCTGTCTGGTCCGTTACAGGTAATCTTTCTGATCTCGCCGATTTCTGAGAGAAGAGATAAATTTCTGTAAACTGTGCCGAGGCTGATATGAGGAAATTCTTCTCTTACATGGGCGTATACCATGTCGGCAGTGGGGTGATCGTGTCGTCCAATGAGAAATTCTTTAATGCAGTCTCGTTGACGGCTGTGCTTTAATGCTGCCATGGTTCCTCCTTTCTTTAATTTAAAAACAATAATTATTACTGATATTAGCATAAAATAAAAAAGGGGAATTTGCAACCCCTTTTTTAATATTTTAGCTTAATTTATATAGAATTTCCTCAAAGCACACACCGTCAGTCAGCGGGATATCCAGTTCAATAGATTTCACGATACATTTTTTTATAAATAAAGAAGCTTTTCGTACAGAGGTATAAAATTCCACGTCATTGACTGCATCGGCAGCAACAATGGAGGAAAAAATGTCTCCGGTACCACAACGGGAAGTTCCTACCTTGTGTGTTTTTATAATAGAAGGTTCTCTGCCGGACTCATAGCAGTAATTTGCCACATAGGAGCCTTGTGGGATACCAGTGATCACGATTTTTGCAGGTCCCATTTTTTCAAGTTTTTCTGTCAATTCCCGAAGTTCTTTTAACTTCCAGCGCTTTTTATATGGTGTATCTGTCAGAATACAGGCTTCTGTCAGATTTGGCGTGATAATGTCGGCATAAGGAACCAGATGCTTCATTTTCTGGCACAGCTCATCGGTATAGGTGGCATAAGGCTTTCCATCATCTCCCATAATAGGATCCAGAATTACAATGGTATCTTCTGATTTAAAGTGTTTGAAAAAATTTTGTACAATCTCAATCTGTCTGGCAGAACCAAGAAAACCGGAACAGATTCCGTCAAATTTCAGATCAAGTTTTTTCCATTCTTCAATATAAGGAACCATCTGCTCTGTGAAATCTTCAAAAAAGAAGCTGTCATAGCCAGTATGATTGCTGAAAATGGAAGTGGGGATCGGACAGCACTGTACTTTCATATGAGAAATAATAGGAAGCTCCACTGCAATTGAGCAGCGGCCAAAGCCGGACATATCGTTAATAATTGCAATTTTTTTTTGTTTGTTGCGGTCAGCCATAGCAGAATTCCTTTCTGTAGTTTGCGATAAAAGTAGTATAGAAAAAAACTGGCTTTTTGAAAATAGCTAATTTAGGATTCTGGTAATTTTTACAATCGGTTGACAATAATAGACATAATTGTTATAGTAAATGTAATATTTTTGTAATAAAACGTATTATATTTTTAAAAGATTGAGGTACACATGAAAAATAAATTTCTGATATATACATTGGCAGCAGTGGCAGTGCTCTCTTTTGGAAGCATGGAGTCCAAGGCTGCAGCTTTAAGTCTGGGAAGCAGTGCTGGGATTGCCTCCGCGCTGGAAGCCTACGAAGCAAATACCATTAATGCAGATAAAAAGATTATGGAATATCTTGATACTGCAGCAACAAACAAGAACCTTTGTATCGCAAAGGTCAATGATTATGTGAATGTAAGAAAAGGACCAAGCGAAGAGGAAGAGATCGTAGGGAAGTTATACGATAAATCTGCAGGACAGGTTTTGGAAGAAGTAGATGGATGGTATAAAATTTCCTCCGGTTCCATTTCTGAAGGATATGTAAAAAAGGAATATGTAGTTGTAGGAGAAGAAGCACAGGAACTTGCAAAAGAAGTTGGTACAAGATTTGCTACAGTCATCACAGAGACACTCCGTGTACGTGAAGATGCAACTACAGAAAGCTCTGTCTTAGGTCTCGTTCCGGAAGGTGAAGAGCTGGTCGTAAAGGAAGAAGTGGAAGGCTGGGTCAAAGTATCCATCGAAGAAGGTGAAGGCTGGGTTTCCATTGATTATGTAATGCTTCATACTGAATATGTACAGGCAGAGTCAAAAGAAGAAGAGGCAGCACGTCTTGCAAAAGAAGAGGCAGCAAGAAAGGCAGCCAATGCAGCAGCAGCGAAGAAGTCAGGTTCCGGCAGTCAGGTGGTTGGAAATTCTGCAGGATCTTCTTCCGGACAGGCGGTTGCAAATTTTGCAAGCAGATTTGTGGGTAATCCATACGTTTATGGAGGAACAAGCTTAACAAACGGTGCAGACTGCTCTGGATTTGTTATGAGTGCATATGCGAACTTCGGTGTATCATTACCACACTCTTCAAGTGCTTTGAGAAATGTAGGATATGGAGTATCTTTAAGTCAGGCACAGCCAGGTGATATTATTTGTTACTCAGGTCACGTTGGAATTTATGTTGGTAATAATACAATCGTTCATGCAAGTACAGCAGCAACAGGTATTAAATATACTTCTCCGGTAACTTACAGACAGGTTCTTGCAGTAAGACGTATTTTCTAAACGGTGTTCGTTAACAGTAGATTTTAAACAAAATATTTAAAATGATTACAGGATTGACAGGAAAACAGGTCAGTCCTGTATTTTATTTTTCAAAAAAATCAGGTAAAATAGCCGTAAGAAAACAATGGAGGAAAGATTATGAGACAAGTAAAACTAATTGCGTTAGATATGGATGGAACATTGTTTAATAGTCAGGGAGAAATTTCTGAAAAAGATAAAGATACCTTAAAAAGAGCCACGGAGGCAGGCGTTGCAGTAGCTGTGGCCACTGGAAGAGCTTATTCAGAGCTGCCGATAGAAATGCTTTATGAAATCGGCGTTCGCTATGCTATTACGGGAAATGGTTCTGGTGTCTATAAACTTCCGAATATGGAATGCGTATTTTCAGATTGCCTGGATCATGAGGTGGTATGTACCATTATTGAGGAATTGAAAAAGCTGGATGTGTATTATGATGTTTATATTGAGGGACTTGTATATTGTCCAAGGTCAGTCTGTCATAATATCAGAAAAATGGATATGCCGGAGTCTTTGTATGAGCATATTGAAAAAACGAGAATCGTAGTGGATGATCTGCCGGAATATATTAAGGGCACCGGGAAGCAGGTAGAAAAGGCAACGATCAATTTTGCGTTATTAGAGGACGGTACTTATCTTGACCGCGACCGCACAACAGAGATTTTAGAGCGTTATCCACAGGTGCAGTATCTGTGCGGCGGATTTCATAACTGGGAATTTACAAGAGCAGGTGTTACGAAAGGCACTGGCTTAAGATTTCTGGCAGAACGCATAGGTGTGGATATGGATCAGACGATGGCCTGTGGAGACTCTGAAAATGACTTATTTATGTTAAAGGAAGCTTATGTGGCGGTAGCGATGGAAAATGCAACAGAACAGATTAAGCAAACAGCAAATTACGTGACCCTTTCTAATGATGAGAGCGGTGTGGCATATGCTGTGGAGCGGTTTGTATTTGGTAAGAACTAGGCAGTGGATAAGTTATCCCCAATTATCCACATTTTCCACATAGGGGGTGTGGATAAAAAATGTGGAAGAAAAAGTGAAAATCAGCAGTTTGCACAATCAAATTTTTTTGTCGAAAAAAAATACCCAAACTTTTAAAAAGCAAAAAAAAGTTATCCACATCTAAAAATGTGGGAAATATGGCAAAATCCAACTTATCAACCGAGTTATCCACTTCGTCCACATAAAATTTTAGGATTTTCCACGGTTTACATAGTTTTTTTCGAAACAAATGTTTTGTGACATTTTGATAAAGTTCACAAATGTGGATAGATTTTTTGAAAAAAATGTTGACTTTTGGAATGTCAAAAAATAGAAAATACCGTTGTAAATTGTCAGAAAATTCAGAATAATATCAACACTTTTCAAGTGAGAGGATTTGTTGTAGAATGTGGATAGTCAAATTATAAGGAGAAAATCATGCGATTAAGAAATATTAAGGGCTCCAGAGAGGTCATTGGGGCGAGCGATTACGTGGTACATGAAGAGGAGACAAAGGCCGGAACATGGCATGAGATTTTTGGAAATGATCATCCAATCTATATTGAAGTAGGGATGGGAAAGGGTCAGTTTATTATGGCACTGGCAAAGCGTCATCCGGAAAACAATTATGTGGGAATTGAAAAATACAGCAGTGTGCTGCTTAGAGCATTGGAGAAAATGGATAAAGAGGAAGAGCCGCTTCCAAACCTGGTATTTATCCGTATGGATGCAGAAAACATTGAAAAGGTATTTGCGGAAGGGGAAGTGGATGGAATTTACTTAAATTTCTCTGATCCATGGCCAAAGGATCGTCATGCAAAAAGACGTCTGACAAGCACCACATTTTTCGGACGCTATAACAAGATTCTGAAAAAAGACGGGAAAGTAGAGTTTAAGACAGATAATCGTCCGCTGTTTGAATTTTCTTTAGAATCTGTAAAGGAAGCTGGATGGAATCTGGTGGCACATACCTTTGATCTTCACCATAATGAGGAGATGAATGAGGGAAATATTATGACGGAATATGAGGAGAAATTTTCCTCTCAGGGGAATCCGATTTGTAAGCTGATTGCTGACCGATAAAAAAATTAAAAAAAGTACTTGCATTTTTTGATGCAACTGTATATAATAACTCTTGCGTTGAAAAATGCATAGAGATGCACCTTTAGCTCAGTTGGTAGAGCACCTGACTCTTAATCAGGGTGTCCAGGGTTCGAGCCCCTGAAGGTGCACTGGAAGTACTGTTTTTGAGGTTCAGCCTTGGGGACGGTGCTTTTTTTGTGCAGAAAGATATACTTTATGATACACTAAAAAACGTGTGAAAATTAAGA
>JBGVGF010000071.1:0-21362 GCA_045121495.1 Faecalimonas sp. | reverse complement strand
TCCTGAATACGTTTTCAAAACCTGCCAATGGGAGGTTTTAAAGTCATGCCATTTTCTATCGTTTTCGTAGCAGAATAAGGCATGGTTATTTGCTGAATAAGTTATACATCATTTATTCAATAGTTTCCGAGACTACTCTATAGAGAGCGGTCTCGGAAACTCTACAAGTCCCATATTTCCGCTCTTTTTTTATTATTCTTTTTTCGGTTCACCTCATGTTTTATGCAAAATTTTTGTAACAGTTCAGCCTTCAGATGAGCAACTGGGCATAACACCGACTAGAAAATAGCGGTGTTCCCACAAATAGCTTCTTTATATTTTCTATCGTCCCCATATTTCTTCGTTTCAGTGTTTCGATGATGGTTAGTATCGAGCAATACATCTCGTTACCACTTTCCTTTCGGAAACCGCCTGCCATTTTCTGCCGGTTCTTTTCCTTTCTGAGATATTATTTTCAAAAGGCACAGAAAAATCATGAAGAAAGAGCAGATGGTTATGGCGGTATTTCTCCATCCGGTTGAGAAGCGTTTTTTCATCATAAATCCACACTTTCGTTATAACAGTTTCTGCCTTTAGGCCAACAACATATTTGGTAACATATTTACCGGTAGAAGACTTGCCCAATGTTCTGATTTCATGACGACACTTTCTGGATTTGATTTTTTCTTCCATGCCAGCTTTGGTTAAAGTGGTTCCTTTGCGTCCCTTTTGTCCACCGGTTTTTCGTTCTGTTTTTGTTCTGCCGTTGTAAGTAGTTGCAGATTTACCGCCTTTTTGATTTGTGGAAGGTGGAAGGGAAGAATTGGAGCTGTTATTATTGATGATGCTTCTAAGGCGTGCCATAATTTCCATGAGTTGTTTATACATACCTTTTTCATAATTACTGCCCATTTATGACCGCCTTCTTACTGATTTCTGATAAAAACAGTTTACCAGAAACGCAGTAAAAAGCGAATTTGACCGTCCGTGCCATTCGTCAAAATGACGGTGGATAACTTGTTCTGAAATCCAGAAAAAGTTCATAAATAAAAACAAAAAACGGTGTTTTTGAGTTAATCTCTAAAAGTTATGCACAGTACAAATAATAGAAATAGAATCATACATAATTAACAAAAAAATAATTGTACATGTGGACAAATCAATCATTCACTTTATTTAAAAATCAGCATTTTTACCAATAACTTTTTTATTCAGTTCAGCCCAAAGGCTGAACTGTTACCAATGCCCTGCAAAAAGAGTCACCGTTCAACCAACAGCTGTTCTAACCTTTCTCAAAAAGACCTGAATTTGGCAGCAAGGGAAGTCTTGATAGGCTTAAGTTGACAACGTTGGGGTATATCATGGCAAAACTGGATTTAAAGTTACATCCAGTGTCAAAAGTGGGATTTGTTAGAAATAGCATTTGCGAGAAAGGATTAAAGAAAATGGCTAGAGCATGACGTAATGCTGTAGAAAGAAGAATGTCGGAAAGCCGTGTGAGGGAGAACCTCACGCACGGTTTTGATGAGGGGAAAGAGGGCGAGAGCCCTCTAACTTACTCTACAAACATAAAATGATGATTTGCTGTTCATATATTTTTTTGAAAAATCGAATGAAAATTTGTGGAAGCGCGTCAGATTTGAACGTGAAATGTGTCTATATAATATGCAACGCGAAGAAATAACCGAACTATTTTAGGCAAGGGGGAGAGTGCCATGATTTAGTGAAGTTTAAAAATGTATTCTATCAGTAAATCTTCTGCAATACATAAAAAAGTTATAAAGAGGATGAATAGTGTGAAGTACAAATCAGAAAAAGACAAGAAATTTGATAGCATCTATCAGGCGTATGCCAACGACCTTTATAAGGTGTGTTTATATTTCACAGAAGACAAGGCATCTGCACAAGAGATTACAGAGCAAACATTTATAGACTTCTATAGTTATTTTGAGGAGATTGATTCAGATTATGTGTTTGCATACTTAGTGCGAGCAGCCAGAGAGTTATTTTATGATTCAAGGGAAAGGAGGATTTATGAACGAGGAGGCGAGAAGGAGATATGAAGAAGAATTGAAAATCGACGAAGAGCGTCTTAGAAAAGAAATCAATGACAATCCCGATATGTATGATGTTACGCTTCCAGAAAAATCATATAAAAAGGTATGGGATGGCATTCGGGAGAATGAGGCAAAAGAGGCAGAAGAAAAAGAACTCATTCGCCTAGGCAGGATTTACCGCAGAAAACGGAAGAATAGGAAATATCTGATATTGGCTGCCGTAATGGTATTCGTGTTAGCGCTTGGGATCACCAGTGTGGGTGGACCGGAGAAGGTATTTGATACATTTAAAATTATGACTATGGGAAGAGAACATGTACAGATAAATTCGAATGAAGATGTTGAGATCGTAGACTATGTGAATGAAGAAGCTGTTTATGAAGCAATCGAAGAAAAGTTTGGCTTTAATCCAGTAAAATTAGAATATCTTCCAAAAGAAATTGAATATCAGGGATCAACTGTTGGAGAAAAAATACAGGGAGTTAGTCTAATATATGGTCATGATGATAAAACAAATATCGTCTATATCATCAGACCCAATTATAGAGAAAGTTCGTTAGGAACGGATATGGAAGATATCAAAATTCAGGAGTATGAAATATTGGTGAGTGATATGGAAATTAGAATTGATCAATATCGTGTTGAAAAAACGGGAGAGAGCAGATGGTCTGCTGAATTTGTATATCAAGACGTGCAGTATTTTCTCCGTATTCTGGGAATGGAACAGGAAGAAGTGGAGGAAATCCTGAACAATCTGTATTTTCCATAAACTGTGTTGTACATAAGATAAAAGGAGAAGATTATGAAACAAAAAGTATTAGGAATAGTATTAGCAATGGTGATATGTTTTGCGGGAGTTTGGAATATAGAAGTAAAAGCGGAGGATGTTGGAGAGGATATCGACTACTCCTATTTATTGACAGAGGATGCCTTGATTGGACATGCAGAAGCAGGTACATGGGGAGTGTATTATTCTGATGGATGTTCTATCATCAATAAAATCTCAACAAGCAAGATTGGTGCTGGCGGCATTACGAATGCCAGTATGAAATGCAAAGTTTCGATTACTTCCATTGTGGAACGTCAAACAGATACAGGATGGGCGAGAGTGACTTCATGGACACAGACGAATGAGAATGCGTATACCGCTATGATAAGCAAAAGCCTTACCGTTGCAACAGGCTACTGGTATCGAGTAAGAAGTCATCATTATGCGGCTACTGATAGCAGCAGTTCTTGGACAGGTGCCCTTAAAATGTAAAAAAGAATCATGTAATATAAACTGGTTATCATATGGTAGCCAGTTTTTTGCTTGCAATTTTACATCAATTGAAAAAAGCGCTTGACTTTGACGTTACGGAAAGCGTTATCCTTTCTGTAACAGAGGAGGGAAATTCATGGAATACAGTATTAAAGAATTATCAGAAATGGCAGGAGTCAGTGCACGGACTCTACGTTATTATGAAGAGATTGGGCTTTTGAAGCCGTCCAGGGTAAGTGATGCAGGCTATCGTTACTACGAATCAAAAGAGGCTGCAGTATTGCAACAGATCTTATTTTACAGGGAGCGTGGCTTCGCATTAAAGACCATTCAAAAGATTATCTATGATAAAGAATTTGATATGTTAGGGGCCATGGAGGAACATCTTCTGGAGCTGGAGAAGCAAAGAGCCGATACGGAAGCTTTGATTCGGACGCTAAAAAAGACGATTCAGTCTATGAAAGGGGAATGTGAAATGAGTGACAGAGAAAGATTCCAGGCATTAAAAGAGAAGGCTGTTCATGCAAATGAAGAAGCTTATGGCGTGGAAGCTCGTAAAAAATATGGCGATGATCAGATTCATGAATCGAACCGCAAAATGTTAAATATGACAGAAGTACAATGGGATAGATTCATGGAGCTGGAAAAAGCAATTTTGCAGCGTCTAGAGGAGTGCGTAAAGAAAGGAGTCTCAGCCGACAGTGCAGAGGCGAAAGAGATTGTAGCAATGCATAAAGAATGGCTTTGTATGACATGGAAGCAATACCGTGTAGAAGCGCATAAAGGTGTGGCTGCAATGTACGTGGCGGATGAACGTTTTACAAAATACTATGACAGAAACGTGACGGGATGTGCGAAGCTTTTAAACAAGGCAGTGCAGCATTGGTTATAAAGCAAATTCATATAGCAGAATAAATAACAAGAGAGACGGGAAGCGAAAACCTGTCTCTTTTGTTATTGCACGAATCTAGATTTCCCTTTACAATACAAGTTAGAAAATGAAAAGGGGTAGTATATGAAAGAAGTAAAAGCGCTATTACAAGAGAGTTTAAATATAGATTTTTTGTCAGCAACGTTAAGTAATCCGAAGGATAAGAACGGGGTAAAGAAGGTGAAAGTACGTCCAATTCTTAAGAAGGATGTACTTTTCTTTCAATGTGAAGCACACAAGAATAATCAGGTGTTTCATGATAATTATGAGGCTGAAAAAGCAATGGAAGTTCTTACTGAATATATGGAACAGTTTAAACAGATGCAGCTTGAGACCAAGAAGATACGTGCCAATGTTCTGGTAAGCAAAAAGGGAAAAGTAACGATTCAGAAAAAGCAGCAATGTGGCTGTGTGAAAGAGGTTGACCTTTCCCATAATAGAGCGAAGAAGTATATCCTGCAGGAAGGGATGGCAGTACCATTTTTGCAGGATCTGGGTGTTATGACGGCGGAAGGAAAGATTGTCCGAACGAAGTTTGATAAGTTCCGCCAAATCAACCGTTTTTTGGAATTTATTGAAGATATTCTTCCGCAGCTTGCAAAAGACAGAGAAGTTACAATTCTGGATTTTGGCTGCGGCAAATCATACCTGACATTTGCAATGTATTACTATTTACATGAACTTAAGAAGTATGATGTGCGTATTATCGGGCTTGATCTGAAGACAGATGTCATCCGCCATTGTAACGAGTTGAGTGAGAAATACGGATATCAAAAGCTAAAATTCCTTGAGGGGAATATTGCAGATTATACGGGTGTGGATGAGGTAGATATGGTCGTAACTCTGCATGCCTGCAATACGGCGACAGATTTTGCTTTGGATAAAGCAGTTGGCTGGAATGCGAAAGTGATTTTATCGGTGCCATGCTGTCAGCACGAGTTGAATGAGCAGATGAAGAGCGAGACGCTGGAGCCTGTTTTAAAGTATGGTCTGATCAAAGAGAGGATTGCAGCCTTAGTGACAGATGCACTGCGTGCGGAATACCTGGAAAGCTGTGGATATGATGCTCAGATATTGGAATTTATCGATATGGAACATACACCGAAAAACATTCTGATTCGTGCAGTAAAGACAGGCAAGAAAAAGGAAAATCAGGACAGAATAAAGAAATGCGAAGCGTTTTTAAATGTTGACCCGATGCTTGGAAGATTGTTAAAAGAAAGAGGAGAGGTGTAGATGAAAGAACGTATCATTCGATTTGGTGTTTTGACGATTGTTTTTATTGCTGCTTTGAATGTGTTTAGCTTCCTGACAAATCAAGGAAATGCAGATATGACAGCCAATATGAATTCGGCTTCACTGCCAACGATTTCCTTTATGGCAGGGGATTCAGAGATTAATCTGCTTGCAGGGCATGTGAATGAAATGAAGATTACTGCAGTGCGAGATACGGTTACGCCGCTTGATGCAAACGGAAATATACAGGCGAATATCAATGCTTACGAAGAAAAGATTACATCTCTCAGCTACGAAGTTTGCACTTTAGATGGAGAGGAGACTCTTTTAGATAAGAAAGAAGAGACACTTACAGAAGATATGACATTTCAAATAGGAGATGTTTTCGAGGAGAATGAAGAAGGCGTTCTGAAAATCACACTGAATTTGGATGAAGAAAACGAGGTTTATTATTATACAAGGATTATGGATTCTGAGAAGCTATATCTGGAACAATGTCTGGATTATGTAAAAGACCTTCATTCTAATATGTTAAAGGGTGAAAATACAGATCAGATTAAGAAGGTAATGGAATCCGATGCATCTGGTGATAATACGACTCTGCAGCATGTAAATATTCATTCAGATTTGGAGCATGCGACCTGGGGAGACTTAAGGCCAGAGATTGTCAGTCAGGTGAGATGTGAAGTAAAAGAGACAAAAGAAGCATATACGTCCATGTTACTGAGTTATCGTGTGCAATGTGTAGGTGATAACAATCCAGAAGAACTTTTTGATGTGAAAGAATTCTTTAAAGTGCGTTATGTGGAAGGAAGGTTCTATCTGCTTTCCTATGACCGTCAATTGACAGAGGTATTTGATGGTTCGAATGTCGTGTTAATGAGCAAGGGAATCAATCTAGGGCTGACAACGGACAGTGCACAGTATAAAATAAATCAGGACGGAACCATTGTGGCATTTGTGCAGAACAACGAACTTTGGTGTTATAACAAAAATGAAGATGAGTTTTCACTTGTGTTTAGTTTTTCAGATGCAGAGAGCAATGACATTCGAAATTATTTTGACGATCATTCTGTTAAGATTCTTTCAATGGAAGAGAGTGGAAATATTACATTTGGCGTATATGGTTATATGAACCGTGGTGATCATGAAGGAGAGTCAGGTGCGGCCATTTACTATTTTAAGCTTGGACAAAATGCGGTAGAAGAAAAAGCATTTATTCCAAGTGTAGAGTCCAGAGTCATGATCGAACAAAAACTGGGTGAGCTTGCTTATTATAATGATGAGACAGGAATTCTCTATGTGCTTGCAGAGGGGATCCTTCATAAGATTCACTTGGAAACAGGTCAAGATGATATTTTGCTGGAAGGTTTGAAAGATGGGCAATATGTTTCTTCGGAAGATGGACATCAGATTGCTTACCAAAAAAATGAAAATGGAACGGAAGTGGAAGTGCTGAACTTCCTGGAAGGAACGACTCAGACGATTCAGGCGGAGGCAGAGGAAGTGGTTCAGCCACTTGGATTTGTCCTTAGAGATTTTGTATACGGTGTTTCAAAGCAGGAAGATACAGGAAAAACATCTTCTGGAGAGACAGTATCTGCCATGTATAAGGTAGAAATCCGTGACTCCAAAAATGAAATTGTCAAGACATATCAAGTAGATGGCATGTATATTCTGGATGCCATTATTGAGTCAAATATGATCACGCTGGAGCGCGCAGTAAAGCAGAATGGAATTTATTCTGGGGTTTCGGAAGATTATATTACAAATAATGAAGAGAATGTAAGCAGTGTTGTACTAAAATCATACTGGACGAATCTGAAAGAAACGCAATATCGACTGGTGTTTGAAGATGGTATTGATAACAAAAAAGCAAAAGTATTAAGTCCAAAGCATTTGCTTCATGAAAGAGATACCGTGCTTGCTTTCGAGCATGGTTCTGACAAAGATATGTACGCTGTATATGGACTTGGCGAATTAGCAGGCTTATACACAGAAGCAGGTGATGCAATTCAAAAAGCAGAAGAAATCTCTGGAGTTGTATTGTCTCCAGGGCAGAGGTATATTTGGGAAGATGGGAATCGAGTTGCATGGTATCGAAATTTTGAAATAGGTGCATTTTCGAATCAGTCGAAAGAAAGCTCGTTAGCTGCGTGCATTCGCGTTGTATTGGCATATGAAGAGAAGCAGGTTGATGTACAATCTGAACTTCAAACGAAGACTCCAGTTCAGGTTATCAATGAAAATCTGGAAGGGGAAGCGATTCTTTTTAAAAATTGCTCCGCAAAGGATATGTTTTATCTGATTGATAAAGGAATTCCAGTAATTGCAATGACAGATAGCTCTAATGCAATTCTAATGATCGGATATGATGCAGTAACAGTAACGTATATAGATCCAAACAGTGGTGCGATTCGAATCAAAGATATCGAGAAAGTGGATGAGATGATGGCCGCGAGTGGAAATATATTCCTTGCGTATGTGAAATAAAAGGAGGAAGAGAGGCATGGCATATTTTCCTGCTTTTATAGAAATAGAAAATCATCCCGTTTTGGTAGTCGGAGGTGGAAGGACAGCACTGAAAAAAATAGAGGTCTTACTGGAATTTAAGGCGGATATTACAGTGATTGCCTCAGAATTTATTGAAGAGATTCAAAAGATGGATAGTCAATTGGTGAAAAGGTTAGAGAAACCTTTTCAGGTAAGTGATGTGGAGGGAATGCATATAGTTGTAGCAGCAACGGAAAGCAAAGAAGTGAATCATGTGATTGCAGAAGTCTGCAGAGAGCGTAAAATCCTTGTGAATGCAATTGATCAGGCTTCTGATTGCACTTTTATCTTCCCTTCCTATATAAAACAGGGAGAGGTCGTTGCAGCATTTAGCAGCGGTGGAAAAAGTCCGGTGGTGACACAATACCTGAAGGAAAAGAATCGTCCAATTGTGACTTTGGGGCTGGCAGAACTGACAGAGCGGCTTGGAAGTCTGAGGAATATGGCAAAAGAGTGCATTGCGACAGAAAAGATGCGAAAAGCGTTTTATCAGGAAGTATTGGCACTTGGACTGGAAGAAGAGCGAGTACCGGATGAAAAAGAGATAGAAGAGATTTTTTCAAAATACATGGATTAGTAGGAGGAAGCGGATCATGGCATGTACAATTCAGCCAACAGAAATTAAGCGTGTAAAAGGATTGGGATTTTTAAATAATAAAGGAACAGATTTATTCAATGGTCGTATTATCACGCGAAATGGTAAAATTACAGCAGCGCAGGCAAAAGTGATTGCAGAGGCGGCAGAAAGATTTGGAAATGGAGACGTAGAATTTACAACACGTATGACGGTGGAAGTAAGAGGAATTCATTTTGATAACATTGAACCATTTAGAGCATACATTGCACAGGCAGGTCTTGAAACAGGCGGAACAGGACCAAAAGTCCGTCCGGTAGTATCTTGTAAAGGAACAACTTGCCAATATGGTCTGTATGATACATTTGACTTATCAGAAAAAATTCATGAACAGTTCTATAAAGGATATCATGAAGTAAAGCTTCCACATAAGTTCAAGATTGCGGCAGGCGGATGCCCAAATAGCTGTGTCAAACCAAGTCTTAACGATGTTGGTATAGTAGGAAAGATGATTCCAGAGTTAGACCAGCAGCTTTGTAAAAAATGCAAAAAATGTCAGGTCGAAGCGGTCTGTCCAATGAAAGCGGCAAAAGCCGTTGATGGAGAGGTTGTAATTGATGAAGATGTTTGTATCAAATGTGGCCGTTGTGTGAAAGCATGCGTGTTTAAAGCAGTACATGGAACACAGGGCTACGAAATCTATATTGGCGGAAGATGGGGGAAAAAGTATGCACACGGTATCCCGTTATCAAGAATCTTTACGTCAGAAAAAGAAGTATTTGACACAATTGAGGCATCCATTCTTTTATTCCGGGAACAAGGAATTCCAGGAGAACGATTCTCAGATACAATTGAAAGAATCGGCTTTGAAAAGGTAGAAAATCAACTTCTTTCCGGAGAGATCTTAAATCGAAAAGGGCAGATACTGGAACAGGAATAGAAGGAAAGTCCTATGCATAAAAGAGATGGTGTAAAACTGCCATCTCTTTATTAATAAGATTCATATAAGTCTGCGATTCTTTTAGCAGGATAATAACTGTGTTTTAGGCTGGTATTTGGAGAACGATAAAGATTCGGTTTATTAGGATCAACTTCAAAGCATAAAAGGGAAGGTGCATCTTCAAAACAGGAGGCGATGATCTCGCCCTCAGGATCAGTTACAAAACAGCCGCCTCCAAATTTGTTGTCGTCCCATTGATTACAGCATGCCATGTAAACACGATTGTCATAACTTCTTGCAGGAATATATTTTGACCAGATTTTCAGGCGGTCTCCGGCTGTGCGGGGAACCGCATGTGGAGCGAAGATGATTTGTGCGCCACGCAGCGAAAGAGTCTGGGAAATTTCAGGAAAATGATTTTCTACACAAAGTTGGATGCCGGCAATGAATCCACAGGATAGTTGAAAGACCGGTATTTTGTTCCCCGGGGAAAAAACAGCTTTTTCGCGATTGCCAAGGTGCGTCTTTCGGTAGAACTGGCAGTTCCCGTCAGGAGTAAAAAGACCATGTGTTAGGAAAAGCTGATTCTGGTATTTTTCCATAAATCCAACAAGTAAATCTATGTTTTCTTTTTGAGCAAGAGCAGAAATCTGGTAAATAAATTCACAGTCTGACGATAAGGCGAGCTCGGTGGCCTGTTGTGGGAAATACCCGGTTAAGAAAGCTTCGGGAAAACAAAGCGCACAACAATTATTTTCTTTGGCATACGCCGTAAATTGTTTGACAGTATTAAAATTCTGAGCAATATTAGAAGTCGCGGATGCTTGTACAAGTCCAAATAGAGTCATAAATAAATCACCTTACAAAGTAGTTAGTTATTATTATTTTAGTATAGCAGATTATAGTGTTTTGATAAAATAAAAAAGGAAAGGCAGAAGAAATGAGAAAATATATATTGATGTTGATAATTGCCGGCAGTTTTCTTGTGACGGGATGTTCTGGGAAATCAGTAGATTCCAATCAAGATGAGAGGAAATCCAAGGAGGCAGTCACGTTTACAGATGACCTTGGGCGTGAAGTAACGGTAGAAAGTCCACAGCGGGTAGCAGCATTGATCGGCAGCTTTGCAGAGATCTGGCAGCTTGCTGGCGGGGATGTCTGTGCAACCGCAGATGATGCATGGGAAGATATGGGCTTAGAACTTTCAGAAGATACGGTAAATCTGGGTCAGACGAAAAGCGTTAATGTAGAAAAATTGTTTGAGGCAGATCCCGACTTTATCATCGCAAGTGCAAATACCAGGGTAAATGTAGAACTTTTGGATACATTAGAAGCGACAGGAGTTCCAACAGCTTATTTTGAAGTATCTGGATTTGATGATTATCTGCGTGTGTTAAAGATCTTTACAGAAATCACCGGGAGAGATGATCTGTATCAGGAAAATGGTCTGGCAATTCAGGAACAGATTGCGCATGTGATTGCAAAAAGCGAGGAACGATTGCAAGGACAGGAAGGACCAAGTGTACTGTTTCTTCGGGTTTCGGCAACTGCTATTTATGCCAAGAATAGCTATGACAGTGTACTGGGCGAGATGTTGAAAGTACTTGGATGCAGAAATATAGCGGATGATGAAGAATCTCTTCTGGAAAATGTGACATTAGAGCATGTTCTTTCGATGGATCCGGATTACATCTTTACTGTACAGCTTGGCGGTGACCCGGAAGGTGTGCAGAGGCATCTGGACAGCATGTTCTCGGAAGATTCTGCATGGGCAATGCTCACGGCAGTGAAAGAGGAAAGATGGTATCATATGGATAAACGGCTATACAATTTGAAACCAAATGCACGTTGGGGAGAAGCATATGAAGGTCTGGAAGAAATTTTGGCAAAAGAATAAAGATAAAAAAATATATATAGCAGCAGTGGTTTTATGTATTACTGCGGCTCTTTGTAGTATATGTATGGGCACCGCACATTTGACGCTTTCACAGCTTTGGGAAGCGCTTTGCAATGGAAGAGAAGGCGGTGGAGTTTCTGCAAATATTTTCTGGTATATCCGACTTCCCAGAACAGCCGCATGTCTCCTTGCAGGCGCGGGGCTCGCTGTATCGGGAACAGTGATTCAAGGTGTACTTGCGAACAAACTGGCTTCACCAGGGATTATCGGGGTGAATGCGGGTGCAGGAGTTGCGGTTACGATTTGCTGTGCATATGGCGCGATTAGCGGATGGGTGATTGCAGGAGCATCGTTCCTGGGAGCTTTGTTTGCGGTTTTTCTGGTGTCATTCACAGCACAGAAAATGAATGCATCTAGGACAACGGTAATCTTGGGTGGTGTAGCTGTAAACAGTTTTTTGAATGCAGCTTCGGAAGCCATCACAACTTTGTTCCCAGAAGTAGGAATGATGAGCGCAGATTTTCGTGTAGGAGGATTTTCAGCAGTTTCATACATCCGACTGATTCCGGCGGGGATTTTGATTGTGATTTCTTTGTTGATTGTTTTTACTCTTTACAATGAATTGGATTTAATGAATCTTGGAGAAGAGATGGCACAGGGGCTTGGGCTCTCTGTGAAAAATATGAGAACAGTCTTTTTACTTCTTGCAGCATTACTTGCGGGAGCGAGCGTTAGTTTTGCGGGACTTCTAGGTTTTGTGGGACTTATCGTGCCGCACATGATGCGTAGAATTGTTGGAAGCGAAAGTAAAAAACTCCTTCCGCTTAGTGCATTGGGAGGAGCAGTATTTGTGACAATATGCGATTTGCTCGCAAGAACCGTATTTGCTCCATATGAAATTCCTGTAGGAGTATTGATGGCGTTTATTGGCGGTCCGTTCTTTATCTGGCTGCTTTTAAAGCAAAAAGGAGGTCGTTTCCGTGATTGAGTTAGTAAATGTTTGTGCAGGATACGAGGGAGAAGAGATTCTTCACAATGTAAATTTAAAATTAATTCCTGGAAAGATCACTGCTTTAGTCGGGCCAAACGGATGTGGTAAAAGCACATTACTAAAAGCATTAATCCGGTTGAATGTTCATACTTCTGGAGCAATAAAAGTGTGTGGAAAACATATCGAAGAGTACACTTCAACCGAGCTGGCGCAGCAGATTGCTTATTTACCACAGAGCAGAAATGTTCCAGATATTACGGCGCTAAGGATGGTTTTGCATGGGAGATTTCCATATTTGAAATATCCAAGAAGGTATCACAAGGAGGATTTTGAAAAGGCAAAAAAAGCAATGGAATGGATTGGAATCGGTCATCTCGCAGAGCAAAATGTCAATCGGCTTTCCGGTGGAAATCAGCAGAAAGTATATATTGCTATGGCACTGGCTCAGGATACGCCGGTGATTCTGATGGATGAACCGACAACGTATCTGGATATTGCGCATCAGATTCATCTGATGGATTTGGCAAGAGAACTGGCGGAACAGGGAAAAGCGGTCGTACTGGTGCTGCATGATCTGGCGATGGCACTCCAGACAGCGGATTATCTCGCAGTTCTTTCAGAAGGAAATCTGGTTCAATACGGAACAGCGGAAGAAGTGTTTAAAAGTAAAGTACTGGATAAAACGTTTGAAATAAAGCTTTGCAGAGTAATGTCTGAGTGTGGCTGGCAATACTATTGTGAACGAGGAAAATGTTAGTAAGTTTTTGAAAATGCTGTCCTTCGGGGCAGTATTTTTTTTGCTTTTTTTAAAAAAAGATATTGGAAGATTTGGAAAGAATTAACCTCGTTTTGTGAAAAATGTACGAAAATATTTTTTAAAATTTGGCGTAAAAACAGGTTAATTTAAAAATGAATGAAAGCAATTTCAGAACAACGATAAAACATTGAAAATAAAAACGAAACTGCTATACTAATGGCAAATAAAGGAGGTTACGAAAATGAACGAAAAAATTGAGAACCTGAAAGGCAGACTGATCGTATCCTGTCAGGCATTACCGCATGAACCGTTACATTCTTCGTTTATCATGGGAAGAATGGCACTGGCAGCAAAACAAGGCGGAGCAGCAGGCATTCGTGCCAATACAAAAGAGGACATCAAGGAAATTCAAGCGCAGGTAGATCTTCCCATTATCGGAATTGTAAAGAGAGATTATGAAGGCAGTAAAGTATATATCACTCCAACAATGAAAGAAATTGACGAATTGATGGAAGTAAAACCAGAAATCATTGCGATGGATGCAACGATTTCGACCAGGCCAAACCAGAAATCATTGAAATCATTTTTTGAAGAAGTAAAAGCAAAATATCCTGAACAGCTTTTTATGGCAGATTGTTCTACAGTAGAAGAAGCACTCTATGCGGACGAATTAGGATTTGATTTCATTGGAACAACGATGGTTGGGTACACAGAACAAAGTAAGGGAGATCGGATCGAGGAAAACGATTTTGAAATCTTACGAGAAATTATTTCCAAAGTAAAACATAAAGTAATTGCAGAAGGCAATATCAACACACCGGAAAAAGCAAAACGTGTAATTGAACTTGGTGCATTCAGTGTCGTAGTAGGTTCGATTATTACTAGACCACAGCTGATCACAAAGAGCTTTGCAGATGTATTAGGGTAACAATAAAAATTAACATAAATATTAAAAAGGAGAAAAAGACATGAGAAACCTTGATAAGTACAAAGGCGTTATTCCTGCATTTTATGCATGTTATGACAAAGAAGGCAACATTAACCCAGAAGGCGTACAGGCACTGACAAGATACTTCGTGGACAAAGAAGTAAAAGGTGTATATGTAAATGGTTCTTCAGGAGAATGTATTTACCAAAGCGTAGAAGACAGAAAAATTGTTTTGGAAAACGTAATGAAAGCAGCAGAAGGAAAATTGACAGTGATTGCACATGTTGCATGTAACAACACAAAAGATAGTGTGGAACTTGCAAAACATGCTGAGAGCCTTGGAGTAGATGCAATTGCAGCGATTCCACCAATCTACTTCCGTCTTCCAGAATATGCAATCGCAAAATACTGGAATGATATGAGCGCAGCAGCGCCTAATACAGATTTTGTAATTTACAATATTCCACAACTTGCAGGTGTTGCATTAACACAGAATTTATTTGCGGAAATGAGAAAGAATCCTAGAGTAATCGGTGTAAAAAATTCGTCGATGCCGGTGCAGGATATTCAAATGTTCAAACAGGCAGCTGGTGAAGACTATATTATTTTTAATGGACCGGACGAACAATTCATTAGTGGTCGTGTGATCGGAGCAGAAGCAGGTATCGGTGGAACATACGGTGTCATGCCAGAATTATTCTTGAAATTAGATGAGCTTGTAAAAGCAAACGATATGGCAACAGCAAGAGAGCTTCAGTATACAGTAAACGAAGTGATCTACAAAATGTGCTCTGCACATGGAAACATGTATGGTGTAATCAAAGCAATTCTTAAAATCAACGAAGGTTTGGAACTCGGTGGTGTAAGAGAACCATTGGCGGCGCTGGTCGAAAGCGATATGCCAATTGTAGAAGAAGCAGCAAAAATGATTCGCGACGCAAAGAAAAAATTTCTTGCATAAAAGAAGGTTAACAAAAAAGAGTTAAAAGAGAGTTTAGGAGGAGAAAAAATGCAAGGTTTCACGACGATTGATTTAATCATCTTAATTGTATATCTGGCAGCAGTACTTTTTGCCGGCCTTCACTTTGCGAAGAAAGAGATGAAGGGAAAAGAATACTTTAAAGGAGACGGAACAGTACCTTGGTGGGTAACATCCGTATCAATTTTTGCGACTTTATTAAGTCCGATTTCGTTCCTGTCATTAGCAGGAAATTCATATGCAGGAACATGGCTTATGTGGTTTGCGCAGCTTGGGATGCTTTTAGCAATTCCGCTTACAATTAAATTCTTCCTGCCAATTTACAGTAAATTAGATATCGACACAGCGTATCATTATCTGGAACTTAGATTTGGAAGTAAAGGACTTCGCGTACTTGGTGCTATTATGTTTATCATTTATCAGGTAGGTCGTATGTCAATCATTATGTACCTTCCATGTATGGTACTTGGAAGTTTAACAGGAATCAATGTAAACTTACTTATCGTCATTATGGGTGTAATTGCAATTATTTATTCATACACAGGTGGTCTAAAATCAGTACTCTGGACAGACTTTATTCAAGGTTCAGTACTTTTAATCGGTGTGACATTTGCATTTGTATTCTTAATTACACACCTTGACGGTGGAATCGGGGCAATCTTTACATCATTTGCAACAGAAGGAAAATTCCTTGCTGAAAATCAGCCAATTTTCGATATTAATATCTTAAAGGACAGCGTATTTATTATGATCGTTGGTGCTGGATTCAACACAATGGGATCTTATGTATCAAGCCAGGACATCGTGCAACGTTTTACAACAACTACAGATACCAAGAAATTAAACAAAATGATGTTAACAAATGGTGCATTATCAATCTTTATTGCGACAGTATTCTATTTCATTGGTACCGGATTACATGTATTCTATCAACAGAACGCCTTGCCGCCAGCAGCTGCACAAGATCAGATCTTTGCCTCATACATTGCATTTGAACTTCCAGTTGGTATCACCGGACTTCTTTTAGCAGCAATTTATGCAGCAGCACAGTCAACACTTTCAACGGGTCTTAACTCTGTAGCTTCAAGCTGGACATTGGATATTCAGGAACGTTTATCGAAGAAAGAATTGAGTTTTGAAAAACAGACAAAGATTGGTCAATACGTCTCATTGATCGTAGGTATTTTCTCACTTGTAGTCGCTATGGTACTTGCAAACGGCGGAGTAAAATCTGCTTACGAATGGTTCAATGGATTCATGGGATTAGTTCTCGGTATCTTGATTGGAACATTTATTCTTGGAGCATTCACAAAAGCTGCAAATACATTTGGTGCAACACTTGCATTCATTGCTGCATCAGCAGTTATGGTTGGAATCAAATACTTTGCACCAGCAGGAGCAGTTTCTATCTGGTCATACTCAATTATTTCAATTGCAGTATCACTTGTAGTTGGTATTCCAGCAAGTATTATCTGGAGAAAAGTAAAAGGAGATACTTCGGCACCTGCACCATATACAACAATTTACAAAAAGTAAGAGGTGAAACCATGATTTTTGGAAATATTCAAGATTTGACAGAGTATCCATTTCTGGAAGAACAGGTTAAAGCATGTTTTGCATATGCAAAAGAAAATGATTTGCTTACATATGAGAAAGGAAGCCACAGTATTGATGGAGAACGATTTTTTGTAAATATTGTAGAATATACGACGACAGCAGCAGAAAATCGTTTTTGGGAAGCACATAAAAATTACTTAGATGTGCATCTCATGCTTCGTGGAAAAGAACAAATTGATTTGAATTTTGTTCAAAATATGGATGTGAAAGAATTTGTAGAAAAAGACGATTTCCTTCCGATGGAAGGTGAGAAAAACAGCTCTGTTGTGTTAGAGGATGGGGATTTTCTAATCTGCTATCCAAGTGATGGACATCGTACTGCGGTGGCTGTACAAAAACCGGAGACAATAAAAAAAGCAATTTTCAAAGTACAAATTGCATAAATTGGAGAAACCTTTCTAAAAGGTACATGAAGGCAAATTAAGAGTGGATTCTTGATTTGCCTCTTGTACTATACTATAATTGATTGTGCGAGACAGGCACGGTGACGAGGAGTTAATATGAAAAAGTACGTGGGTATCGATATTGGCGGAACGGCAATAAAATATGGTCTAATTGATGAAAATGGAAACATTCTTTGCAAAAAGGAAATGAAGACGGAAGCGCATAAGGGTGGTCCGGCGATTTTAGAAAAAGCGATTGGAATTGTGGAAGAATTTGTGACAGCAGAGAATGTTACAGGAATTTGTATCTCGACGGCAGGTATGGTTGATACAAAAAAAGGAGAAATTTTTTATGCGGCCCCTTTGATTCCGGATTATACCGGAACAAAATTCAAAGAAACGATGGAAATGAGATTTGGAATCCCATGCGAAGTAGAAAATGATGTGAATTGCGCTGGGTTGGCTGAGTATATGTCAGGAGCTTCCAAGGGAAGTGAGGCAGCAGTCATGCTTACGATTGGAACTGGAATTGGTGGAAGCCTGATCATTAATGGAAAAGTATTTCATGGATTTTCAGGTAGTGCCTGTGAAGTAGGATATATGCATTTGGATGGAAGTGACTTCCAAACGCTTGGTGCAGCAAGTGTTTTGGCAAAGAAAGTTGCAGAAACAAAATGCGAATCGGAAGAAATATGGGATGGATATCACATTTTTGAGGAAGCGAAAAAAGGAGATATCGTCTGTAACCGTGCAATTGATGAAATGGCAGATGTGCTTGGAAAAGGAATCGCCAACATTTGTTATGTGGTGAATCCGGAAGTAGTTGTACTTGGTGGTGGAGTCATGGCACAGGAAGTATTTTTAAAAGAAAAGATAGAAAATGCTGTAAACAGATATCTGGTTTCCAGTATTGCAGAGCATACGAGGATTGTTTTTGCACGACATAGGAATGATGCAGGAATGCTAGGTGCATTTTATCATTTTTGTCAGTGTCAGAGAAAATAGGTGAAAACGAAATGGAATACTATATTAAATCGGTCATCCCAATTATCGAATCGAATTACGATAATTTTACAACGATAGAGAAGAATATTGCAGATTTTTTTATTCGTAATCGAAAAAAAATGGATTTTTCAGCGAAGACGATTTCTGAAAAACTTTTTGTGTCAGAGGCCTCTCTGTCACGTTTTGCAAAGAAATGCGGATATAGAGGATATCGTGAATTTATATATCAATATGAAGAAACATTTGTAGAGAAGCAGGAGTCAATTCGAGATAATACACGAATGGTCATGAATGTATATCAGGAACTTCTAAATAAGACATATAATCTGATCGACGAAGCGCAGATTGGAAGAATCTGTCGGTATCTGAATCAGGCAGAGCGTGTATTTGTTTGTGGAAAAGGGAGTTCAGGTCTTGCGGCGAGCGAGATGGAACTTCGCTTTATGCGAATTGGGGTGGATATCGATTCGATTCAGGATTCGGATGTGATGCGCATGCAGGCTGTATTTCAAGATAAACGAAGTCTTGTGTTTGGATTTAGTATTAGTGGCGCAAAAGAGGAAGTATTGTATTTATTGCGCGAGGCAAACAAGCGAGGTGCAAAAACAGTTCTTCTGACAGCAAAAAACAAACCAATTTATGATGAATTTTGTGATGAAGTGGTGTTGCTTCCATCATTAAATCACTTGAATCATGGGAATGTAATTTCACCACAGTTTCCGATTTTGGTCATGTTGGATGTGATATACTCTTATTATGTAGAAAAGGATAAGTATGAAAAAGAAATTTTGCATGATAATACCTTAAAAGCATTGGCAGATGGGAAAATCGGTTATAGAAGAGAGATAGAATAAGCTGTGGTATGTAGCAGGTTGGTTGATAAGTTTTGTGAAGATGTTTTCTAAATGCAAAAATAAAAATGCGATTCCTAAAAAGCAGGAATCGCATTTTATTTTGAAAATTTATGCCATTTTAAAAATTTTATATTGATATCTTTGTAATGCTGTATAAACAATAATACCTAATACACCACATGACACAACTTCGCCAATTCCTACTGTTAACATCATAAATGGAATTGGAAGTAAAACGCCGTAAGCGTAACGAAGTACGAGTGGTACAACGATTATGTTTGCAATGATTGGTGGAAGTGGTGCCAGATATTTGCTCTGATTACGAAGCATGTAAGTAAATACTGCTGCGATTAAAGTAGCAAGACTTCCGAAAATAATATCTGGAAGTACAGCACCTCCGATGATGTTTCCAATCAGACATCCAATAAACAATCCTGGGATTGCGGCTGGTGTAAACAGTGGAAGGATTGTGAGTGCTTCTGCGATACGAATCTGTACCTGACCAAATGCGATTGGTGCAAATACAACAGTAAGCACGACATAGACTGCAGCGATCATAGCTGCCTGTGTCATAAATAAGGTTTTGTTTGTTTTCATATTCTGTTGTCTCCTTTAGTTTTGTTTTACGAGTGGAAGGTCGCGAACACTCGTGCCAAAGCAGGCACCGAAAAGCTCCGGTGGAGGTTTTGGGTGTCTACATGCCCTACTAGACCTTGTTTTTATGGGCTTTGCAACGATTAGGAGTATAGCATGAGAGTATGAAAAAATCAAGGTAAGAAAATTTCAAGATAAGATATTGAGAAAAGAAATAACCATTTGATTTCAAAGATTTGATGCAATTTGGCATGTTCATTATATCGCTACTGACATTCATTTATTTGATTTGTCACTAATGATTTTTGCATAGCAAAACCGCCCTTGTACTTTGGCGAGTAAGGGCGGCTTAATACTTAACTTATTGGTCAACCACTTTGGCGGTTGTTCTTTCTATGTCTTTAATATAGCATATCTAAATTGCGAATGCAATATGCATTAAATTACGATTTTATAAAACAAACTCCCGGGTTTTACAACGATTAGGAGTATAGCATTGAATAGAAAAAATACATCAAGCAATACAGGTAATTGAAGTCGTTCAAAGACTATGGTATAATTCCAACATGGGAAATCGAAGCCAGGCGGCTTACCCTCTTTTTGGAGGGCACACCCTCCAGACGAAAGAAAGGAGGGCGATAACATGATTACATACCCTGATTTGATTCAGTTCTGTATGCTAATAGTTGCCCTTGTGAGTCTGTGTTATCAGATTTTCAAGGACAAAAGAAAATAGCCGCCATTACTCGCAATAATGACGGCTGTTATTAAATAACGGTTAAATTACTATTTGGGTAAGCCGCTAACGGTTTCCCTTTTTGTATTTTTAATATAGCATATTCGATTACAAGATGCAAGTATTCCATTTCAAGAGAGTTTTAGATTCAAGAAACAATTCAAAAACAGTGCAGAACGTTGTATAATATATGAGTCAGTTTTGATTATTTAGGAGGATTATGATTATGGAAAGAATTGCAAGTTTTACAATCAACCATTTAGATTTATACCCGGGAATTTATGTTTCCAGAAGAGACAAAAAAGGCGAATGTACAGTAACCACATTTGACCTTCGAATCACAGCTCCAAACAGAGAACCAGTGATTGATGTGCCAGCACTCCACACAATTGAACATCTGGCAGCAACTTATCTTAGAAGCTGTGACTGCAAACAAGATGTGGTATATTTTGGACCAATGGGATGTCGTACAGGATGTTATCTCCTGATGTTTGGGGATTTGAATTCAGAAGACGTTTATGATCTGATTTTAGATATGTGTGACTTTATTATTGGATTCGAAGGTGAAATTCCAGGGGCACAGCCAGAACAATGTGGTAATTATTCAGAGCAGAACCTGAATATGGCTAAATTTTATATCAAGAAATATAAAAACGATCTTGTAAATTATAAAAGATTTGTTTATCCAGAGTAGGAGAAAGATTATGAAGATAGATGCAGTTATTTTTGATGTAGATGGTACACTTTGGGACACGACAGATTTAGTGGCAAAAGCATGGAACAAGGCGATGGAAGAATTTGGCATTACAGATAGAGAGCCGATCACAGGTGATATCTTAAAGCGTGAATTTGGAAAGCCAATGAATATTATTATGGATAATCTGTTTCCAGGAAAAGATGAGCAGACAAAGGCAGACTTGCTTGTACTTTGTTGTGAATATGAGCATGACATTTTAGAAGGATGTTCAGAAGAGATTTTATATCCGGGGGTGGCAGAGGTATTTGAAGCACTTTCAAAGAAATGTAAAGTAGGTGTAGTAAGTAACTGTCAGTCAGGATATATTGAACTTTTCTTAAAGAAAAATGATCT
>JBGVGF010000070.1:0-2981 GCA_045121495.1 Faecalimonas sp. | reverse complement strand
TGAATATACATTCTTGTCATATCAGTCTCATTATCTCCCTGAACCATACACAAAAACTCCCATCCATATCTTTCATAGAATCCTGTATGATCAGTTATCAAATAGACTGGTGAAACACCTTTTAATCTTAGGTCTTCTACTGCCATATTCAATAAACGGCCTGCAATCCCCTGACAGCGGTATGTCTCTTCTGTATAAACAGCACAAATATTGGGAGTCAAGTCCTTTCTGTCATGAAAATCGTTTTCGATAACACCCAATCCCCCAACAATCTGATTTCCGTCCAAACAAAGATACCATCCATATTCTGTTTCGCCTTGCAAATAGGCTTCCATGCACTCTAAATAGGCTTCTGTGGGAACTCCCCATTTACTGTGAAACCATTCTGCTACTGAAACCATCCATTCCGGTTTATTTCTTAGTGTAATATATTGAAATTCTGTCATTGTTATTATTCCTCTCTCATATTTAAAAATGCCTGCTTGTATTTAGGTAGCACAATCTTCACGAACACTGCTATATTGATGAGTAAAATGATTCCGTACAGTATTCGAGCCACTGTTTCCGAAACAATTAACGATATACCATTCATATCTCCTCCACCAAAGAAACCACAAAGTATGCTCAAATACAGTGGGTCAATAAGGAGCATTGCAATTGTAATATAATATATACTTGCCTTAAAAACCTTTGAAGAAACCTGTCCAATCTTATCCACAAAAGCAATCAGTACATATGCCGTTATCATCGTTGCTACAGACCCTACAATACAAAATATTCCCAACTGATTTTCAGTCATCTTCTCTGCGAATACATCGATTTGTACTCCCAGTCCAATAAAATTTACTTTCTTGAACACATCCAATTTCAGCGCATACATTAGATGAGCCCCCTCATGTATTATGTAATACGAAAGAATCGCCAAACATAATCCTATATACTGTCTCGCTCTTTTGCTCATACTTCTACCCCATAAATCTTAATAAAATGTCGGATGAATTTTTTCACCTGTTCCATTGCTTCTGACTGCTTCTGTGGTTCTCTATCACAAAGGTGGATAAGAGATGTAATCGGTGCTGTATAAACGAATGCCAACATCTCAGCATCTTCATTTTTCAAAAGTCCACTAGCCATCATTGTTTCAAAAATTGCAGTAAAAATCTTTTCTGTACCTCCAAGAAAATGCTTCGTCGCTAACCTACACACCCGTTCATCATGGAACTGTTCGGTTAACAGCAGTTTTCTGGTAAGAATAATTCTCGAATCATTCACTGTAAAATCTATCATCCCCATTGTTATAGTAAATAATTCTTCACACGATTTCGGCATATCAGGAAGATGCTTTTCTGAACCAAAACGTTCCGCATAATATGTTTCCATTCTGTCAAGAAGTGCTTTCCATATATCTTCTTTGCTTGCATAATGCTTATATAGTGCAGATTTACTCAAACCAAGTCGGGCAGCAAGATCACGCAGATTGGTTCCTTTATATCCATTTTCAGCAAACATAATAAGAGCTTCATCCAAAATTCTGATTTTCGTTGTATTCTCCATAATATCCTCCAAATAGAAAAGGTGTCCAAATGGACACCTTGATTATAAGTGACCTCTCGGTCACCTGTCAATACATATTTTTATATCCTCTCAGCCACCTATCTTTGCATATTTAAAAAGCAGACACCCTTTTATTGCTAATAATAAAAATGCCACAACCACAGCATATGATTCTCTTGTCATTGCCAACAATAATACAGCTAAAACGCTGATCACCATTGATAGCCCTGTCATTATTTTGTTGTATCTTTCCATTCCTAACTTAGTCAGCAATAATTTAATAACGCCTACTACAATCAACGAAATGAATATAATCCAATATAATAAACGGTTCAACGATGTTATCTGAGCATATGCAAATAGATTTACCGAATACACAAATTCATTTACCCTATTAGGATAAAGCGGTAAAAATATTAGAATGAAGGAGCAGACATCCAATAATCCGAATAGTAAGTCACACATACTTCGTAGATTCGCTTTATTTTCTTTTTCCGCAAGGGAAAGCATTTTTTCACTTGATAACAACTCATCAATGGTTACCGAAAAATAATTTGATATTTCCTTTAAAGAATCAATACTTGGATATCCTCTTCCTGACTCCCACTTTGATATAGCAGTTCTGGATACATACAGGACTTCAGCTAATTCTTCCTGCGTAAGTCCTCTGCTTTTTCTTAACTCTTGAAGTTTTTCATGAAATTCCATGTCAGAACCTCCTACTTTAGTTTCTCTTTATTACACAATATAACAGTTGCTTTATAAAAACAAAATAATCCCGCACTGAGCATAATGGAACCCACAATATCTGTAAGCCAATGGACACCAGCAATCAATCTTCCTAGTACCATAAAGGCAGAAAAGCAAATGACAAGAACTTGTACAATTCTTTTAACAGTCATATTTTCTGACCTGCGATTTACCTGTTCGATAAGTGTCGGCATGACACCCATCACCAGAAGTGTAGTCGATGATGGATAGGAAGCCTCTAAAAATCCTTCAATGAGTATTGGTCTGTAATTGATCGGTATCATTTCGAAAATCAGATATCCAAATATGACTATCATGTAATATATCCCCAAGAAAATAATGTCATAATCCACTTTAAGGACACTTCTTCTCTGAATCAATTGAATGAGTCCCATTACTCCAAATATCATACAGATGAATATTGGTATAAGTCCCAGCCAGTCCGTGATAGTGTAGAGCGTCATATGCACACCCGTTAATTTATGAAACCAACAATTAATTGTTGCAAAACCTATATTCGTTCCATTTGCTCCGAGCGGTCGCACATCTATTTTCTGAATCAATAATGTCCATATAATAAATGCTACAATAAATATACTTCCTGCAAATAATAATTTTTTTCCTCTTTTTCTCATTGTTCGTTGTCCTTTCTCTTTTAAGTTTTGCCGATAGGCTGA
>JBGVGF010000069.1:0-2827 GCA_045121495.1 Faecalimonas sp. | reverse complement strand
ATGATGTTGGGGTCAAAAGATATTTTGCCCCCCTGATACCTACGGATTACTCCGCATTTTATGCTCCCGTAATCCTAAAAACATTCGAAATCCGCCCTATTCGGGCTGCTTTCTCATGTTTTGCGGGTCTCAAAGTCACATTTTTTCATGCAAGCATGAAACATGTGACTTTTTGACCCTGGTATCATTATATTCTACAAAATAATTAAAGACTGTAAAGGCAGGAAAAGAGTGATACAGATACTGTTACATATAGATGTGTACAGGGGTAGGAAGTCAATCAAACCAGCAAAGGGTTATTATTGATAGCAAGGGAAATGTTTACATAAATAAAAAAGATAGAAATTTGAACATTAGTATAGATAATGGAGAACACCCACTTTCCTAATGAATTTAACATTTTTCGGGAGTCCATTTTTCACAATAATCAATTATAATTTTACATCTTTGACAAGTTTTCTTTTCATTTTTTAATTCTTACCACATAGTAAACCTCCAAATTTTGTTCGATTTGGAGGTTTGTTTCTGTTCATTTATCATTTCGTTATATACTTCTGTAACCTGCTCTGCGGTTTCTCCGGTATTGTATATGCCAACTTACCACTTTCCAATAATGGCTTAATATAAGTTCTTGTCATATAGGTTAAATTCTTATAACCTATATGTTCCGAAATCTCCTTCTTGGTCCTTGCAATTTTGCAAAATTTAAGTATTTTTTCTGTAACTGCATCATTCCCGACTTGGTCACTGACTTGGTCACTGACTTGGCTACTGCTCTTCGGACCTGACTTCATTGTTGCTGCTTCATTCAGCGGAATTACTGTTTTAAAAACATCGCCCTCTATAAACTGAGGAATTCCTCCGGAATACAATTTTGTAAATTTATAGGTATTTCGCATACCGGAACCCAGCTCATCGGCAAGTCCCATTTCCCTAAACACTTTTGAAATTGCAGGATTCTTAGGATATGGTTCAAACGTGTTCAAACTTAAGTTTCCATATCCATGTGTCCTATTACTGTTTTCCGCAAATATCCGGTCTTTCTCAATTACCATTTTTGCGACATAACCACTTGAATAATCCCGGTGTGCCAGGCTGTTCGAAATGATTTCCCTTAAAATTGCATCTCTCGCACTGACAGACTGCATTCCATCTAAAACAAATGGATCATTTAAATGTTTTTTAGCAAACTCACTCATTCTGTCATAGCTATCTAGCAAATTGGTAACTATCACATCCCTATCATCGTATCTGTCCAAATTCTGCACCCGGAAAATCATATCCGTTTTATGCTGTGGAAGCGCCGACATAATAGTTGTATCTTTTCCAAATAGCAGAATCGCCGCCAGTGTAATTCCTTCTCTTCTGCTCTCATGATCTAATAAAATAAGACCTGCACTTCTTAACAGTTCCTCATCATCCATTGACAGCCAAGGATGATTGTTGCTTCTTGCACGAGTCATTTTTCTAGCTCGTTCTATTAGGTCAGGACGAAGTACATCCATTCCCCATTCTGGAAATACCTTATTTACAAAATAGGTTCCCTGCTTTCTTGCATATAATTTACAAGTTCTTCATTATCTGTAATATCAATATCGGATTCGTTATTTCTATCATATATCCGACCAGAGCACCTGCTTACCTGTGTACCAACCGGAACATAAATATACAGTATTTTTCTTCCCCGAAGTTCATACTCTACTGGTGTTAAGAATAGCGGTGGATACATTTTATTTGCATTATTAATTGCAGTCACAAAATCCTTCTTCATTTTTTCAATACAATTTGGCTCTATACCAAGTATCTCCCCATTATCTTTCACACCTAAAAACACATGACCACCATCTCGATTCGAAAATGCACAGATACTTTCATAAACATCCTTTGTAATATCTGTTGTGGATTTTTTGAACTCAGTCGTATGACACTCGCCTTTTCCTATAATTTCCAGCAATTCTTTTTCGTTCAATTTTTTCACTCCCTCCTGCATTTTCTTCCATAATCAGCAAATCAATTTTAACATATTATCTGATAAAATAATACTTCCACGTTATCTCTTAGTCAACTGACAAAAACTTTACTCTACCTGAATTATTCACGATTAAAGTAATCACATTTCTAATAAAGTATACATCGCAAAAGGACTGAATTAAGAGTTGGCAAAATCGGATAATATAAAGCTTTTAATCTATACACCCACAAGGAAAGCAACCATGCAAGAGTCTAAGAAACCTTAAAGTTAAAATATTTTTATCTTCTTGCCTTTATTATTTTTTTTAATCTTAAATGTTGCTACTGGTTTGTCTTTTATCTTTAAGAACACTGAAATAAGCAGCCAGAGAGCACCTATCAGCAATGTAAAATCAGGTTCAACCAATATAATTATAAGTGCAATAGCATACAATATGCATCGAAAAATTGCTCTGTTCATATTGCAATCCTCCTTTCGATATTATTTTCAGATTTTAAATAAACCGCTCTATAATTTTTTTCAATCCGCTCCTCTGCAAGAGGAGCGTACACAATTCTTCGTCAATTCCATCCGGAATATTCATACTTCAATCCACGCCCCCGCAAAGGGGAGCGACGCAGGAGCGTCCGCCCGATATGACAGCCGCAAAATTTCAATCCACACCCCCACAAGGGGAGCGACGTATTAAATTCGGATTAAACTTTTTCCGTTTTATATTTCAATCCACGCCCCCACAAGGGGAGCGACTGGGTATGGTCTAGGTCAGTGGACGGATAACAGTATTTCAATCCACGCTCCCACAAGGGGAGCGACATCTTCCTGCAAATTTTCTGTACTGTATTCTGTGATTTCAAT
>JBGVGF010000068.1:0-3364 GCA_045121495.1 Faecalimonas sp. | reverse complement strand
TGACAAGCGGCGTGTGGTGGATTTGATGATCACCACCATAGCCGCCACAAGCGACAGCTTGAACATCACATGGAAAATCTGACTGGCGGCACCCCTCCCGTCAGATACCTACCCTGTGTAGTCCCTTGTAAACTGTACTTTCTTTCTGTAATAATAACTAACAATTTCTCCCGACGGTATCCATATCTGTGCCTCATTAATCTTATCAAGAACCTCATCAATAATATGCTCATCCGCTTCTAAGTCAGGAACTTTTTCATTCTCCGTTACATACTTTTTGTATTCTTTATATACCCATGCAGTAATCTTCTCTTTCTGCTTCAACTTAAGATTGTTAAAAGACTTGTTCATCTGCAAAAGCTGTCCATCTATTTTCTTATGTATTTTGGTTTTCTTGCTCTTTGCCACTCTTTAATCTCCTTCTTGTGTCCGTGCCACTAACACCAGCTTCTCAAACGACTGTGCAAATCTCTTATCGTCTTCCTCTGTCCTTTTCTTAGGACCTTTCAAATGATTCTTATGAGAACCTCTCCTTGCTTTCTTATTCAGATGTCGTTCCATTAACATCTGGTCAATATTTTCATTTGTGTACCATTTTCCTGATTGATGAATTGCATACGCACCTTTTCCAAGCGCCATTGCCGCTACTCCGTAATCCTGTGAAACAACGATGTCTCCTTTATGACAAATACTAATTAATTTATAATCAACTGCGTCTGCTCCTGCACCAACCACAATGACTTCACTGTAATCAGAAGTCAAAATATGATTCGTATCGCAGAGCAATGCAACATCGATTCTATATTTTTCTGCCACTTCTTCTACAATACCTACCACCGGACAAGCATCTGCATCTACATATATCTGCATATTATCACCATCATTTATTCTTTCTGTCAGAATTAATTAGCAATATATTTTTCTAGTATGTTATCGAATTATAAATTGCTCACCAAGAATTATGTCCTTTAAGTTTGCGGACATTATCTACCAATCTGTCAAACGATACTATTTTCAAATTTTGCATTTCGTAGATTAATTGGCTTCTTAGCTCTGTCGCTCTTTCGTCCATATATTCTCTTCTACTAACTACAAGATAGTAATATATCCTACTTGTTGGTATATCAATACCGTAACTATACAAACCACAATTTTTCATAAAAAAGTCTTTATTACTATCCATCCATCTTTTCCAATCCCGTATTTGTGTTATTCCCTTCCTAACACTTTCAGCCTCCGTATTAGATGACTTCAAAATGAAATCCGTATTGGCATCTTCAAATTCAACTAATACAATACTATATCCGTCTGAATTTTTACCTATCAACATATAATCTGCAATATAATCTGTGCCAAGCTTTTGCTCCGGAAACAAGTATGCGTCATGATGTCCAAAATTATAGTCCAAGAAAATCGAACCCGGTATGAACCATTTCTTATTTTCTTTAATATATCTTTGAAAATCCTGTTCACTCATAGATTTTGAGAGTATATTTGAAAACTCAACAGCTTCTTCATCAAAATTTAAATCCCGAAATTTTCCAAAGTGTAAATAATTATTTGGAAACATTGATCTTTTGTGCCATAGAAAATCTCTAACCCCCTTATCAGGATGTGAAAAACGAGGAAAACCTCTGTTACTTTTTAATCCCGGTCTGTTTGAATATTCAGTTTCCTGCTTAAGTGCTTCTTTCTCTTCATCAGTAAGTACAAGTGTATAATCTCTTTCATATAGATTCATTAATATTCTTACCTTCCTTTATCCCAATATTTCTTATATGCTTCCATAACAACTTTCTGTATTACTTCTCTGAAACGCTTGAATCCACAACTTCGAAAAGTTTCAAATGCTCCCATACCATTTCTTTTTACTGATATATTAATCACAAAGTCTTATACTAATGAATTCCATAGCACTTTATCGTCTAATTTATGTAATGGCTGTCTTACTGACATATATTTCTTATTTCAAGTAACGATTTTGTATCTTTTATTAGCCTACGAATTTCACGAGCATTTTCAAGCGATACAGAACTGTTAATAATTATCTGTCTTATATCTACAGGAAGTGCATTTTCTTTATCTAACTCATTCAACTCCTTCTCAGCTATTTTCTTTTTCGCATTAGATGATAATTCTTCGAATCTAATAACACCATCAAATCTGTTAAAAATAGGATTTCCTAATTTTTCTTTCACCTCGTCCTTCGACTTATAATTTGATGTACATATTATAATTGCGTGCCTCACATCAACCCTGTAATTTTGATCCTCATATATTCCTTCATCAAATAACTGATAAAAAGCACTATGAAAGACAGAGTATGCTTTATCAAATTCATCTAATAAAATAACATTAGAATCCCTTGCTAACAAATCCTTTGCAAAGCTTTTCTCATTATACTTCCCACCAAACAAATAATTTGCAAACTCATTATTTTGATACATAGAAAATTGTTTTCTTAATAATTTACCACCTATTTTTTCTGTCAAAAATTGTGCTGTTTCTGTTTTACCGATTCCAGAATTTCCATAAAGCAAAATAACAATAGGTTTGCTCTGTACATTATTCATTATAGGATAGATTGTTTTCAACATTTGCATTTTTACTTGTTCCTGACCAATTATTCTTTTGTCAAATTGAGTATTAATTTCTCGTATTGTTTCCTCCGTAACTACATTGTATTTTTGATGTATTTCTTCAATAATATTCATATCTCCGAAAACACGATTAATCTGTTCCTGTAAATGGATAGGAGGATTCTGTATGTACATATTTGTTATGCTAAGCTTTGCCATAAAGCTAATGAAATTTATTATTACATGTTCCTGTACGCTACTGTACTCATCTGCAAAAATCACGAAGTTTGATACTCTTATTTTTTTCTTCTTTTCTTTTCTAGGCGCTTCTTCTTGCTGAGGTAAACCAGTTACTACTAACTGCATTTGCTTACTCTCATCATCCATCTGCATTGCAATATCAGAAAGATTTCTATATGATTTTGGAATAACATCTGCAAAAGCTCTATCTGATCCATAAAATAGTATTATTTTTTTCATGCTTCCACACCTGCCAATACTATATCATAAACATTTAAATCCTCGCTTTGAACTTGTTCTGCACCATCTAAAATGCTTTCTGCAGTTACTTCTTCATTTTTCTTTTGAAAATCAAACTCTTTATCTATTGTTAATTCGGTTGTTTTACATGAACCAACTTTAATACCGTATTAAACTCCTTTGAGCGCCGATTTTCCTTGGTATTCCGGGCTTTTCCGGCTTTTCAATGTTCAGTTGTCCTATTCCTTAACCAAGGAAAATGGTGCATTTTCAATCAGCATCCCGCCAGTTAAAGCGCGCTGTTC
>JBGVGF010000067.1:0-30917 GCA_045121495.1 Faecalimonas sp. | reverse complement strand
CACTTATTGATCACGTAGGCACGTGGTCTGTTTTGTGTACCCTAAAACTAGAGAATATGAAATAATTCATATAACCAAAGAGACACCGAATGCATCCGCATTCGGTGTCAGCTCTTTAAGGGCGTTTTTTTACAGCCCCTTTTTACGTTGTAGTGAAATGTCCGTGAGAAAACACTTTTTTAAAATAAAACAACAAATAGCTTATGGTTAAAATGCAGGTAATGCATTGACTAAGCAGCAGACCCCAAAGATAACCATTCATGCCGATGATTGGAATAAAAAAAAGAACACCGGTAATTCGAATGGTCAACGCAATTGTATTAACAAAAAAAGATACATTTGCCTTTCCAAGTCCGTTGGTGATACTAATTAAAGTTGCATTAAGATATAGAAATGGACATATCCAGGCAAGTATTTTTAGATAGCTGCCTGCAAGGTCGCTGTGAAATAAAACACTTCCAAGCCAATGACTTAAAAAAAAGAAGAAAAAACAGCAGCTAAAGCCAAGAGAAATACAATAGAATGAGACTTTTGCGATTAATTGCTTAAGGTACTTATATTCTTTTTTGGCCTGGATTTCTGCAACAGTAGGTAAAAGCATAGTGGAAACAGAATTGGTAATTGCAGAAGGAAAAAGAACGCACGGGAGAGCCATTCCGGTTAGAACACCGTAATTGCTAAGTGCTTCCGTGTTACTATAACCAAAAGTCTGAAGACACATAGGAATCGAGATTGACTCAATACTTTGCAAAATGTTTAACAGAATCCTGCTTGCCGTAAGTGGTATGGAAAGAGAAAGCAGCTCTTTTGAGGAATGAAAAAATAATTTAAACTTTTCTGCAGACCGTTTTTGAAATTTAACCCTTGAGATGAAATGGATGCAATACAGAGCAGAACAAAATTCGCCAATCACGATTCCAAGTACAGCAAATAAAATATGTATTTTACTATCATGTTTTAGCGCAATATGATAAATAATAAATACTGTTCCAACCCTCGCAATTTGTTCTATTAATTGAGAAGAAGCCGGAATTTTGGTTTCTTTTAATCCGAAATAATATCCGCAGATACTGCTATGGATAGCAGCAAATGGAAGTGCGTAGGAAATTGCTACTAACATAGACTCACAGCGAATATCACCAAGAATATAGATGGAAAAATTAGCAGCATTTTTTTGCAGAATAAAACCTGTAAAAATTGAGAGAACAAGAGAAATCGATAGTCCGGTATATAAAATGGATATTGTGTCACGATTCTTTCCCAAAGAAATCTTATGTGCAACGCATCTCGAAATGGCTGTTTCAATTCCAGCTGAAGTAAAAGAAAAGCAAAGTGCATAAATCGGAAAAATAAGCTGATAAAGACCGACTTGTTCCTCGCCAAAGGTATGGCTTAAGAACATACGGAAAAAGAATCCAATAAATCGAGTGAGGAAACCGGTAGCTGTTAATATAAATGTTCCGAGTAATATGGGATTTTTTTTGAACATGCTATCACCATGAAAATATTTGTCATTTCAAGATATTCTGGGGATTGCCTTGACAGAACAGAAATAGAGTGTTATTCTACAAAAAGAATAATTCCTAGCAAAATACTAGGAATTAAAAAGGATATAAATCGAATAAAAAGAAGGTGAAGCCTTGAAAATATCTACAAAGGGTCGTTATGGATTGAGAGCTTTGATCGATCTGGCGCAATATGGCGAGATAGAGCCAGTTTCAATCAATAGTATTGCGACGCGACAAGGTATTTCAGAACGATATCTGGAACAGCTTATGACTATGTTAAAGAAAGCAGGACTAGTTAAAAGTATTCGCGGAGCAGGCGGTGGATATGTGCTTGCGCGAGAGATGGAAAAGATATCAGTTGGAGATGTTTTAAGAGCGTTAGAGGGCGATTTGAAGCCGGTAGAATGTGCGGCATATAATCCAGAGGATTCATGCGAGGCAGCGGGCGGTTGTGTTGCAAAATATGTCTGGCAGCGCATCAATGAAAGTATTAACAAAACTGTAGATGAAATTAATTTGAGCCAGCTGGTCACTGAAAGCAAAAGTGTGAATCAAAACAAAACTTTAGAGAGCAATATTTCATTAAAAATGAAATGTAATAAATAAATCAGGAGGATTTTATGAAAAAAGTAATTTATTTAGATAATGCAGCAACAACAAAAGTTGCACCAGAAGTAGTAGAGGCGATGCTTCCATATTTTACAGAAAACTATGGGAATCCATCAAGCGTATATAGTTTTGCAGCAAAGAACAAAGAAGCAATTACAAGACAGCGTGAAGTGATCGCGGATGCACTGGGTGCTAAAAAAGAAGAAATCTATTTTACAGCAGGCGGCTCAGAATCAGATAACTGGGCATTAAAAGCAACTGCAGAAGCATATAAAACCAAAGGAAATCATATTATCACAACAAAAATTGAACACCATGCGATTCTTCATACAGCAGAATATTTAGCAAAACAAGGATATGAAGTTACATTTCTTGATGTAGATGAGAATGGTGTTGTGAAGTTGGAGGATTTAAAAGCTGCCATCCGACCAACAACAATCTTGATTTCAGTAATGTTTGCCAATAATGAAATTGGTACGATTCAGCCGATCAGAGAAATTGGTGCGATTGCACATGAAAATGGTATCTTATTCCATACAGATGCAGTTCAGGCATTTGGACAAGTACCTATCAATGTAGATGAATACAATATTGATATGTTAAGCGCAAGTGGTCACAAATTGAATGGACCAAAAGGAATTGGTTTCTTATATATTCGTAAGGGCCTGAAATTAAGATCATTCGTTCATGGCGGAGCGCAGGAAAGAAAGCGTCGCGCCGGTACAGAAAACGTGCCAGGTATTATTGGTATTGGTACTGCAACAGCACGTGCAATGCGTACAATGGAGGAACGTACTGCAAAAGAAACAGAATTAAGGGATTACTTGATTGGTCGTATTATGGATGAAGTACCATATGTAAAATTAAACGGACATCCAAGCAAAAGACTTCCAAACAATGCTAATTTTAGTTTCCGCTTTATCGAAGGGGAATCGTTATTAATCATGCTTGATATGAAAGGTATCTGTGGTTCAAGTGGATCAGCATGTACCTCAGGTTCTTTAGATCCATCACACGTGTTATTGGCAATTGGTTTACCACACGAAATTGCACATGGCTCACTTCGCTTAACATTGAGTGAAGAGACTTCAAAAGAAGACATTGACTATGTAGTGGAATCAATTAAAGAAATTGTGGCTAATTTAAGAAGTATGTCGCCATTATATGAAGATTTTATGAAAAAACAAAATAAATAGACTTGATTGAAATGGACAAAAGGAGAGATAAGAATGTATACAGAAAAAGTAATGGACCATTTTCAAAATCCAAGAAATGTTGGTGAGATTGAAAATGCAAGTGGAGTAGGTACAGTAGGAAATGCAAAATGTGGAGATATCATGAGAATTTATCTTGATATCGATGAAAATCAGATTATTCGAGATGTGAAATTTAAGACATTTGGATGCGGAGCTGCTGTTGCAACAAGCAGCATGGCTACCGAATTGGTAAAAGGAAAATCAATCTATGATGCATTAAAAGTTACAAATAAAGCAGTTATGGAAGCACTTGATGGACTTCCACCAGTAAAAGTACACTGCTCATTATTAGCAGAAGAAGCGATTCATGCAGCGCTTTGGGATTATGCTGAAAAACATGATATCAAAATCGAAGGTCTTTCAAAACCTAAATCAGACATTCATGAAGATGAAGAAGAAGAGGCAGAAGAATACTAAAATAGGGGATTTTTCATGAATAATAAGAAAAGAGTAGTTGTAGGTATGTCGGGCGGCGTAGACTCTTCTGTTGCCGCTTACCTTTTAAAAGAGCAAGGATATGAAGTGATTGGTGTCACGATGCAGATATGGCAGGAGGAAGAAAGTGGCTGTTGTGGACTTAGTGCAATTGAGGATGCCAGACGAGTAGCATTTGACTTGGGAATCCCACACTATGTGATGAATTTTCGGAGTGAATTCAAAGAAAAAGTAGTAGACTATTTTGTTGATGAATATTTACACGGAAGAACTCCAAACCCATGTATTGCATGTAATCGTTATGTGAAATGGGAGTCGCTTTTGAAAAGAAGCCGAGATATCGGAGCAGAGTATATTGCGACAGGACATTATGCAAGAATAGAACAATTAGAAAATGGACGCTATAGTCTGAAACGCTCAGCCACACTTGCAAAAGATCAGACATATGCGCTTTATAATCTCACACAAGAACAATTAAAGCATACATTAATGCCGGTTGGTGAATACACAAAGGACGAGATCCGAGAAATTGCTGAGAAAATTCAGCTCGAAGTAGCACATAAACCTGACAGTCAGGATATTTGTTTTGTACCGGATGGAGACTACGCAACATTTATCGAGGAAACATTAGATGCAGAACTTCCGACTGGTGATTTTGTGACCTTGGATGGAAAAGTTCTTGGAAGACATAAAGGAATTACCCATTATACTGTAGGACAAAGAAAAGGACTTGGACTTGCCCTTGGATATCCGGCATTTGTAATCGAAATCAGACCTGAAACAAATGAAGTGGTGATTGGAACAAACGAAGATTCTATGTCGTATTATGTGCGAGCAAATAAGCTTAATTTTATGTCGATTAAAGATTTAGAGGGTGAACTCCGTGTATGGGCAAAGATTCGCTACAATCATAAAGGTGCATGGTGTACAATTAAAAAAACAGGTGAAGACGAGGTTCTTTGTACATTTGAGGAAAAGCAAAGGGCAATCACACCAGGGCAGGCCGTTGTGTTTTATGACGGAGAATATGTTCTTGGCGGTGGAACAATTATAGGAGATAATTAGTATGAAAGCAGATTTTCATATGCACACATGTTTCTCATCAGATACAGACGTAAAGCCAAGTGATATGATAGAACAGGCAATCCGAATAGGGATGAAGACGATTTGTTTTACAGATCATTATGATAAGGATTATCCCAAATATGGAGAGAAAGAAGAGTTTCAATTAGATGTAGATAGATATTTTATTGAGATGAAAGAACTTCAAGAAAGATATAAAGATCAGATTGACATTAGGATAGGTGTTGAAACAGGTCTTCAACCACATTTGGGAAAATTCTGGCATGAATTTACTAGAAAGTATCCATTTGACTTCGTAATAGGGTCAGTACATGTTGTAGATGGACAAGATCCATATTATGGTACTTTTTTTGAAGGACGTTCTGATGAAGATGCTTATCGGCAGACGTTTGAAGAGACACTTGTAAATATCAAGAATAATAAAGAGTTTGATGTGCTTGGACATCTTGACTATATAGTAAGATATGGAAAGACGAAAGCCGAAAATTATTCTTATAAAAAACACGCAGATATCATTGACGAAATATTAAAATTTTTGATTCTAAATGGGAAAGGAATTGAGCTGAATACAGCTGGATTTAAGTATGGTTTGGGATTCTGTCATCCACACCCGGATATCATAAAAAGATACAGAGAATTGGGTGGAGAAATCATCACAATTGGCTCGGATGGACACAGACCAGAGCATATTGCATACGATTTTCATAAAGTTTCAGACACTTTAAAAGCATGTGGGTTCAAAATGTACACAGAATTTAAAGGCAGAACCCCAGTTTTTCGTCAACTTACATAAAAAAAAATTAAAGACTTGAATTTTTGTACTAACTTTAGTACAATCATAATGAATGATGATTCTTTAACGAAGTTAAAGAATTTCATTGAGTATATATGCTATGAAGCAATAATTATCAATCAATTAAACTTTAGGAGGAATTAATCATGGCAGTAAAAGTAGCAATCAATGGTTTCGGACGTATTGGACGTCTTGCATTCAGACAAATGTTTGGTGCAGAAGGATATGAAGTAGTTGCAATCAACGACTTAACATCTCCAAAAATGTTAGCTCACTTATTAAAATACGATTCATCACAAGGTAAATATGCATTAGCTGACAAAGTAACAGCTGGTGAAGATTCTATCACAGTTGATGGAAAAGAAATCAAAATCTATGCAAAAGCTAACGCTGAAGAACTTCCATGGGGAGAAATCGGTGTAGACGTAGTATTAGAATGTACAGGTTTCTATACATCTAAAGCTAAAGCTGAAGCACACATCAAAGCAGGTGCTAGAAAAGTTGTTATCTCAGCTCCAGCTGGAAACGATCTTCCAACAGTAGTTTACAATGTAAACCACGAAACATTAAAAGCAGAAGATACAGTAATCTCAGCAGCTTCTTGTACAACAAACTGCTTAGCTCCAATGGCTGATGCATTAAACAAATTAGCTCCAATCAAATCTGGTATCATGTGTACAATCCACGCTTACACAGGTGACCAAATGACACTTGATGGACCACAAAGAAAAGGTGATTTAAGAAGATCTCGTGCTGCAGCAGTTAATATCGTACCAAACAGCACAGGTGCTGCAAAAGCTATCGGTCTTGTTATTCCAGAATTAAATGGAAAATTAATCGGAGCAGCTCAACGTGTTCCAACACCAACAGGTTCTACAACAATCTTAACAGCAGTTGTTGAAGGAAATGTAACAAAAGATGAAATCAACGCAGCTATGAAAGCAGCAGCTACAGAATCATTCGGATACAACGAAGATGAAATCGTATCAAGCGATATCGTTGGTATGAAATTTGGTTCATTATTCGATGCTACACAAACAATGGTACTTCCCTTTGACAATGGAACAACTCCAGTACAAGTTGTTTCTTGGTATGACAATGAAAACTCATACACAAGCCAAATGGTTAGAACAATCAAATACTTTGCTGAATTAGCTTAATTTGAATAATTAATGATCCAAAAAGGGTCCGGTCTTTGTGGGACCGGACCTTTTTATCAGATAAAAATATTTAAGGAGGCATACCGATATGCTTAACAAAAAATCAGTAGATGATATTAATGTAAAAGGTCTTAAAGTTTTAGTTAGATGTGACTTTAACGTACCAATGGTTGATGGAAAAATCACAGATGAAAACCGTCTTGTAGCAGCTCTTCCAACAATTAAAAAATTAATTGCAGATGGTGGAAAAGTTATCCTTTGTTCACACATGGGTAAACCAAAGGGAGAACCAAAACCAGAATTATCTTTAGCTCCAGTTGCAGTTAGATTATCAGAATTATTAGGACAAGAAGTTAAATTTGCGGCAGATGCTACAGTAGTTGGCGAAAATGCTAAAGCAGCTGTAGAAGCTATGCAAGATGGCGAAGTAGTTCTTCTTGAAAATACACGTTATAGAAAAGAAGAAACAAAGAACGGCGAAGCATTCAGCAAAGAATTAGCTTCTTTATGTGATGTATTTGTAAACGATGCTTTCGGTACAGCTCACAGAGCTCACTGCTCAAATGTTGGTGTTACAGAATATGTTGACACAGCAGTAGTTGGTTACTTAATGCAAAAAGAAATCGACTTCTTAGGAAATGCTGTTAACAATCCAGAAAGACCATTCGTAGCTATCTTAGGTGGATCTAAAGTATCAAGCAAGATTTCTGTTATCGAAAACTTACTTGAAAAAGTTGATACACTTATCATTGGTGGTGGTATGGCTTACACATTCTCTAAAGCTCAAGGCGGAAACGTTGGTAACTCGTTATTAGAAGAAGATTACTGCGAATATGCATTAAACATGCTTAAAAAAGCGGAAGAAAAAGGCGTAAAATTATTACTTCCATCAGATAATGTAATCGCTGATGATTTCTCAAACGATGCAAATACACAAGTAGTTGCTACAGGAGAAATTCCAGAAGGATGGGAAGGTTTAGATATCGGACCAGAAACAGCTAAATTATACGCAGAAACAGTTAAAACAGCTAAGACAGTAGTATGGAACGGACCAATGGGATGTTTCGAAATGCCAAACTTTGCAGCTGGTACAGAAGCTGTTGCAAAAGCATTAGCTGAAACAGATGCTGTAACAATCATCGGTGGTGGAGATTCAGCAGCTGCTGTTAACCAATTAGGTTACGGTGACAAGATGACACATATCTCTACAGGTGGTGGAGCTTCTCTTGAATTCTTAGAAGGCAAAGAATTACCAGGCGTTGCTGCAGCTAATGATAAATAAAAAACTTAGCGAGGAACGAACCCTAGAGCGAGGAACGAACCCTAGAGCGAGGAACATACCCGTTTTCATAGCGGGTACATATATAAATTTAGGAGGTCATTTAAAATGGCAAGAAGAAAAATTATCGCTGGTAACTGGAAAATGAACAAAACTCCAAGCCAGGCAGTTGAATTAATCAACACATTAAAACCATTAGTAGCTACAGAAGATGCTGACGTAGTATTCTGCGTACCAGCTATCTCAATCATTCCAGCTATGGAAGCTGCTAAAGGAAGCAATATCTGCATCGGTGCTGAGAATATGTACTATGAAGAAAGCGGAGCATATACAGGAGAAATCGCTCCTAACATGCTTACAGATGTTGGAGTAAAATACGTTATCATTGGACATTCAGAAAGAAGAGAATACTTCGCTGAAACTGATGAAACAGTAAACAAAAAAGTGAAAAAAGCTTTCGAACATGGTATTACACCAATCGTTTGCTGTGGTGAAACATTAACACAAAGAGAACAAGGTGTTACAATCGACTTCATTCGTCAACAAATCAAAATTGCTTTCTTAGACGTAACAGCTGATCAAGCTAAAACAGCAGTTATCGCTTATGAACCAATTTGGGCAATCGGTACAGGTAAAGTAGCTACAACAGAACAAGCTCAAGAAGTTTGTGCTGCTATCCGTGCTTGCATCGGTGAAATCTATGATGAAGCAACAGCAGAAGCAATCCGTATCCAATACGGCGGATCTGTTTCAGCAGCTAGTGCTCCAGAATTATTTGCACAACCAGATATCGACGGAGGTCTCGTTGGTGGTGCAGCTCTTAAACCAGACTTTGGTAAAATTGTAAACTGGGATAAATAAGAATTGCATAAAATATAGAAAAAGCAGCTTTTATAAGCTGCTTTTTCTATTCATTGTCCAGAATGAATGATATAATCTAAACTAAATAGATAGTTATATCAATTGAAAGGATAATTCAAATGAAGTGGGAAAATATATTTCGTGAATGGATTCTTGAACGTGGAAGGCAATATTATAATTCGAATCGAGTTGCGAACATGATTTATGAAAATAATCTTTTTCAAGCTCGTGTGCTTGGAGAAAAGCCTTACGATGTTCGGATAGAAATTTCGGATGACAAGATTGTTTTGATGCGTTGCTCATGTCCATTTGCTGCATCAGGTCAAAAGTGTAAGCATATGGCTGCTGTGCTATACGCGATTGAAGAAAAAGGTGATAAGCTACGTCAGGCGCAGATGAACATAGAGGAAAAAGTTTATCCGTTTCAAAAAAAGAGCCAAGAATATTCTTATTTTGATTTATCGAAGATGGCAGATGAATTTGAGATTACGAAAAGGATTTATGATACTGCCCAAAAGATGGTTCAGGATAATCAGATCATCCTTCAAAGTGTTCAGGTCGGATATCCTGATTATATCAATGCAAATCAATTGCGTGGTATTGCAAAAGGATATTATACAGGAGACCCGTATCCGGGCGAGATTACGATCGTATTTGATAAAAATCATATTTTGAAGTCGCTTTGCATGATACCGAAGTGTCATATTTATTATGAACGAGGGTATTATTTTAGTAAGAAAAATTTGTGTGAGCATGCAGTTGCATTGTTGATCTTGTTAGAAGAATATTTACAAAAATACAATCCAGGAGATTCTACGGATCAAAATGGCTATATGTTGTTTCAAGGATTTCGCAGTATACAGGCGAAAACAATTCTGGAACAGGATCGAGAGCAGAAAAAGGATGTTCTGCTTGAGCCTGTCTTGGAAAAGACGGGAGAAAAATTGAATCTGACACTAAAAATAGGAACAGATAAGCTATATGTCGTAAAAAATATCACCAATTTGGTGAAGGATTACGAAGAGCATGCAACGATGACGCTAGGTACAAAGTCAGAACTCTCCTTTTCAAAACACAGAATACATGAAAAGGCACAGAGTATATTGCAGTTTGTGGAAAGCATTGTCAAAGAGCAATTACAGAGAATCGAGCATACAAGATTTTCCTCGAAATATTACGTGGAAGAGGAGCCGATTAGAAACCGTATTGAGTTGTATGGAGAGCGTTTGGACAGATTTTACGATCTTTTTGAAAATCAGACAATATTATGTAATGATAAAAGTGATATAAAGAGCGTGAAAAAAATGCTGAAGATTTGCGGTGGAAAACCAGACATTCAATTAAAAATCCAAAAAGATGTAGATGAAGATGGTATTTTCCACGGAGTTGAGGTAACTGGCAGAATGCCGGAAATTGTGGAAGGTGCAAAATACTCTTATTATTGTTCCAATACAGAATTTTGTAGAATTGGCGGGAAAATTATGAGAATGATTCAGCCGCTGCTGAATATGTCGCGATATGGCGATATATCTTTCTACGTAGGTAGAAAATATTTGTCAGAATTTTATCATCAGGTATTGCCGGTATTAAGGGAAATTGTGGATGTTGAGGAAACAGAGACAGAATTTATTGAACAATATATTCCTCCAAATGCAGTTTTTCAATTTTACCTGGATGCAGAAGAGGGCAATATAACATGTAAGGCAAAGGTTCGCTATGGTGAAGAAGAAGTTTCACTTATTGACAACCTAAAAGAAAATCATGTGTTTGAATCGTTCCGAAATGTAAATCGGGAACAGGAAATTCTGTATCAGGTGCATCAATTATTTCCGGAAATAGATTATGAAAAGGAAGAGTTTCAATGCGGACAATCGGAAGAAGTTGTTTTCCATGTGTTAGAAAGTGGAGTAGACACGCTATTAGCGCTTGGTGAGGTACATACAACAGACAGATTCCGAAATTTGAATATACGCCGTAAAATGAAAGTCAAGGTTGGAGTTTCTGTAGAAAGTGATATTATGAATCTGACAGTTTCCAGTGATGAAATTGAGCAGGAAGAATTATTGAAGATTCTGCAAAGTTATAAGCGTAAGAAAAAATATTATCGCTTAAAAAATGGAGATTTTGTTGTAATAAATGAGAACGATATTGAGGTATTGAGTCAGATGATGGAAACGCTTCATGTGACACCAAGAGAGTTTACAAAAGGAAAGATGAAAATTCCAATGTATCGTGCACTTTATCTCAATAAAATGCTGGAGCAGGGCGAAAATATATATCTAAACCGAGATAAACATTTTAAAAATCTGATTAAAGAGTTTAAGACGGTAGAAGATTCGGATTTTGAAGTGCCAGAAAAGCTTGGAACTGTTATGAGAAACTATCAGGTACGGGGTTTTAAGTGGATGAGAACGTTGGAACATTACGGATTTGGTGGGATTTTAGCAGACGATATGGGGCTTGGGAAAACACTTCAAATAATTTCTGTTCTTTTGGCTGCAAAAGAGGCAAATTCGCTTGGAACAGCTTTAATTGTTGCTCCGGCTTCACTGGTATATAACTGGAAAGAAGAATTTCATCGATTTGCTCCGAATTTAAACGTAACTCTTGTTGTTGGAAATCAGCAGGAAAGAGCTGAGCTCATTCAAAACTATCAAAAAAGTGACGTGCTTGTGACATCTTATGATTTATTAAAAAGAGATGTTGCTGAATACGAAGAAGCTTCATTCCAGTATCAGGTATTAGATGAAGCGCAATATATTAAGAATCACACAACGGCTGCAGCAAAATCTGTGAAAATCATTAAAAGCAAGCAACGATATGCACTCACAGGTACACCAATTGAAAATCGTCTCAGTGAGCTGTGGAGTATCTTTGATTATCTTATGCCGGGATTTTTATATGGATATGATGTGTTCCGAAAAGAGTTCGAGACACCAATTGTGAAAAATAAAGAAAAAGAAGTCTCGGATAGATTGAAGAAAATGGTTTCTCCATTTATACTTCGCAGATTAAAGGCAGATGTTTTGAAGGATTTACCTGATAAGATGGAAGAAGTCCGCTATGCAAAACTGGAACAAAAGCAACAGCAGCTTTATGACGCGCAGGTAATACATATGAAGAATATGATTCAGAATCAGGAAGCCTCTGATTTTCAGAAGAATAAAATGCAGATACTTGCAGAACTTACCAAAATCCGTCAAATCTGTTGTGATCCGGAATTATTGTTTGATAAATATACGGATGGTTCGGCAAAAAGAGAAGCATGTCTGGATTTAGTGAAGAGTGCGATGGAAGGAGAACATAAGATACTGATATTTTCGCAGTTTACATCGATGCTGGAACTTCTGGAAGCAGATATGAAAAAAGAAAAGATAGCCTATTATAAAATTACCGGAGCTACCCCAAAAGACAAAAGGCTGGAAATGGTGAATGATTTTAATAAGGATGCAACACCAGTGTTTTTGATTTCTCTCAAAGCGGGAGGAACGGGTCTTAATCTGATTGGCGCAGATGTGGTAATTCACTATGATCCATGGTGGAATCAGGCAGTTCAGAATCAGGCGACAGATCGTGCGCACCGTATTGGACAAACCAGGATTGTATCGGTATACAAGTTGATTGCAAAAGGCACAATAGAAGAAAAAATTGTAAAGATGCAGGAAAGTAAGAAGGACCTCGCAGATACCATTTTGAATGGTGAAACCGGTGGAATCACACAGATGAGCAAAGAAGAATTACTGGATCTTTTAGAAGGAAAATAAGAATGAGAAGAGTACATGGAATTACAAAGACTACAAATAATCGATTTTTAAATATGTATGAGCTTGATATGAAAAGTGATGAAGGGAAGCATAGCAAATATTTCGTGGCATCCAGAGCAGAAAAAATCGACGATCTAAAAATATGCACAAAAGAAAACAAAGCTGACGGCGTGATTATTTATAGTGTGTATCGTGACGAGAAGTCAAAAGAGGAAAGACTGGTCTTAATTCGCCAATATCGCTGTCCGATTGACGATTATATTTACGAATTTCCGGCAGGCCTTGTAGATGAAGGAGAAGATTTTAAAACTGCAGGGAAACGTGAATTAAAGGAAGAAACTGGCCTTGATTTTGCGCCAATTGATGCTGCGAACATGTTTACAAAACCATTTTTTACAACAATTGGTATGACAGATGAATCTTGTGGAACGGTGTATGGATATGCCAGTGGAACTGTTTCAAAAGAAGGGCAGGAGGAGAATGAAGATATTGAAATCGTACTTGCTGACAGAGAAGAAGTACGCAGGATTCTAAAAGAAGAAAAAGTGGCGATTATGTGTGCATATATGTTGATGCATTTTCTTAATACTCCAAAAGGACATGTATTTGATTTTTTGAAGAACATTTAATGGAGAGCAAACAGTTTTAATATCACTTGCAACAATAACATAAATGATGTAAAATGAATAAGATTAGGTAGTTAATTTATTCACAATAAAGGAGATAAAAAATATGAGCAAAAAACCAACAGTATTAATGATTCTTGATGGATATGGCTTAAATGAAAAATGCGAAGCAAACGCTGTTTGTGAAGCTAACACACCTGTGATGGACAAATTGATGACTGAATGCCCATTTGTAAAAGGAAATGCAAGTGGAATGGCAGTAGGTCTTCCAGAAGGTCAGATGGGTAACTCAGAAGTTGGTCACTTAAACATGGGTGCTGGTCGTATCGTATATCAAGATTTAACAAAGATCACGAAAGCAATCCAAGATGGTGATTTCTTTGAAAATGAAGCTTTATTAGCAGCCTGCAAAAATGCAAAAGAAAATGATTCCGCACTTCATATGTTTGGTTTAGTATCAGACGGTGGAGTTCATAGCCACAATACACATATTTATGGATTATTAGAACTTGCCAAAAGACAAGGTCTTGAAAAAGTATATGTACACTGTTTCTTAGATGGACGTGATACACCACCTGCATCAGGAAAAGGATATGTAGAAGAATTAGTTGCTAAGATGGAAGAAATCGGTGTTGGTGAAGTAGCATCTGTAATGGGACGTTACTATGCGATGGACCGTGATAATCGCTGGGATCGTGTTGAATTAGCATATAAAGCTATGGTAAAAGGTGAAGGAGTGACAGCAGTAAGTGGTCCAGAAGGAATTCAGGCTTCATACGATGCTGAAAAAACAGACGAATTTGTTGCTCCAACAGTAGTTGTAAAAGATGGTGCTCCAGTTGCTACAATTAAAGATGGCGACTCAATCATTTTCTTCAATTTCAGACCTGACAGAGCAAGAGAAATTACAAGAGTATTCTGCGATGACGAATTCACAGGATTTGACAGAGGAGAAAGAGTAAAAACAACATATGTATGTTTCACAGAATACGACGTGACAATCGAAAACAAAGACGTTGCATTCCGTAAGACAGAAATCACAAATACATTTGGTGAATTCTTAGCGGCAAATGGTTTAAAACAAGCAAGAATCGCTGAAACAGAAAAATATGCTCACGTTACATTCTTCTTCAACGGCGGTGTAGAAGAACCAAACGAAGGTGAAGACCGTATCTTAGTAAAATCACCAAAAGTTGCAACATATGATTTACAGCCAGAAATGAGTGCTTACGAAGTTTGCGACAAATTAGTAGAAGCAATCAAGTCTGACAAATATGACGTTATCATTATCAACTTTGCAAACCCTGATATGGTTGGACATACAGGTATTGAAGGGGCTGCAATCAAAGCGGTAGAAGCTGTTGATGAATGTGTAGGAAAAGCAGTAGAAGCAATCAAAGAAGTAGATGGACAGATGTTTATCTGTGCGGACCACGGTAACGCAGAGCAATTACTTGATTATGAAACAGGAGCTCCATTCACAGCTCACACAACAAACCCAGTTCCATTTATCTTAGTAAATGCTGACCCAGCATATTCTTTAAGAGAAGGTGGATGCTTAGCTGATATTGCTCCAACATTAATCGAATTAATGGGCATGGAACAACCAAAAGAAATGTCAGGAACATCATTATTAGTAAAATAAATGATTGATAAACAAAAAAGAACAGGACAACCTGTTCTTTTTGTTTACTCTATAAGTGGATGAGATAAACCTACAAGCTCTTATTTAATTCGCATCCAGATGTTTATTTGCAGTCGACAGCATCAACTTAATTCTGTTTAACTGATTGACTTCACTTGCACCTGGATCGTAATCGATTGCAACAATATTTGCTTTTGGATGACGTCTTCTAAGTTCTTTGATGACGCCTTTACCAACTACGTGGTTTGGTAAGCAGGCAAATGGTTGTGTACAAACGATATTTGGAGCTCCGTTATGAATCAATTCTAACATTTCCCCTGTCAAGAACCAACCTTCTCCAGTCTGGTTTCCAAGAGAAACGATTTCTTTTGCCATATCTGCAAGCTCTGATATTTCAGAAGGAGCATCAAAGTGCTTGCTGGCTTTAAATGCATCAACGGCTGGCTTACGGAACCATTCTAAAAATTTAATTCCTACATTACAAAGGAAAGCTGTTTTTTTACTCATTCCTAGCTTTTCAGCTTTGAAATTACTGTTATAGAAGCAGTATAAGAAGAAATCAAGTAAATCAGGTACAACAGCTTCTGCACCTTCTTGCTCTAACAAATCAACCAAATAATTGTTTGCAGTAGGAGAGAATTTAACGAGAATTTCTCCTACAACGCCAACTCTTGGCTTCTTGATATCAAGCATTGGTAGATTGTCAAATTCCTCAATAATTTCCTTACACATCTTACGGAATACACGTCTCTTTGGATGCGGTTGTGCTACAAATTCAATACATTTGGCTTTCCATTTTTCATGGAGTGCGTTTGCAGAACCCGGAACAGCTTCGTATGGGCGGACACGATAAAGTGCACGCATAAAGATATCACCAAAAACAACCGAATACACAAGTTTCAGTGCAAGTGGAACTGTAAGCTTAAATCCTGGATTTTCTTCCAATCCGCTTAAATTCAGAGAAATAACCGGGATATTAGGATATCCTGCTTTTTCCAGTGCACGGCGAATAAAACCGATATAGTTTGATGCACGGCATCCTCCGCCTGTTTGTGTCATAATAATGGCTAATTTATCTGTATCATATTTTCCAGAAAGAATCGCATCCATTACTTGCCCAACGACAAGAAGAGAAGGATAGCACGCATCATTGTTTACATATTTTAAACCAGCATTGATGGCATCTTTATTTGCATTCTGCAATACATCAATCTTATATCCACAGGTACGCATCGCTGGTTCTAAGATATCAAAATGGATTGGTGACATCTGAGGACAAAGGATTGTATAATCCTTTCTCATTTCTTCTGTGAAAGATACTTTTTTTACAGAAGATGGCACGATTTCGCGTTTCATTTGTTTCGCTTCCCTCACGCGGATTGCAGAGAGTAGAGAACGGATACGGATTCTCGCTGCTCCTAAATTGTTTACTTCGTCAATCTTTAATGAAGTATAGATTTTACCCGAGTTGGTTAAAATATCAGCAACCGCATCTGTTGTTACGGCATCCACTCCACAGCCAAATGAGTTAAGCTGAATTAAATCCAGATTATCTTTTGTCTTCACATAGTTCGCTGCAGCATAAAGTCTTGAGTGGTACATCCATTGATCAAGAACAATTAACGGACGTTCTACTGGATTTAAATGTGAAATAGAATCTTCGGTTAAAACTGCAATATCATACGAAGTAATAAGTTCTGGAATACCATGATTAATTTCAGCGTCTATATGATATGGACGTCCAGCAAGTACGATTCCTCGCTTTCCTGTCTTATCGAGGTATGCAATCGTTTCTTCCCCTTTGCGTCTCATATCTTCACGGCAGGCAGCAAGTTCTTCCCATGCAAGGTGAACTGCATGTTTAATTTCCTGTGCTGAAATTGAGAATTCTTTTGATAATTCTTCGATTAAACGGCTGGAAATCGTTTCTTCTGATTTAAATGATAAAAAAGGACTCTTAAAATTCACAGTGCCTGATGTGATTTCATCCATGTTATTTTTTATGTTCTCTGGATAGGATGTAACAATCGGACAATTGTAGTGATTGTCAGCATCTTTAAATTCCTGGCGTTCGTAAGGAATACAAGGATAAAAAATAAATTGAATTCCCTGGTCGATCAGCCATTTTACATGTCCATGCGCTAATTTTGCAGGATAGCATTCGGATTCACTTGGGATTGACTCAATTCCAAGCTCATAAATCTTTCGATTGGAAGCAGGAGAGAGTACGACGCGGAATCCCAATGTATGAAAGAAAGTAAACCAAAATGGATAGTTTTCGTACATGTTCAGTACACGAGGAATACCAACCGTTCCACGGTTTGCTTTTTCTTCTGATAATGGTTCATAACCAAAATATCTTTCGTTTTTATATTTGAATAAATTTGGAACAGTATCCACTGCTTTTTCTTTACCTACACCACGTTCACAACGGTTGCCCGTGATAAAACGACGGCCGCCATTAAATGTATTGATTGTAAGACGACAGTTATTTGTACAACCACGGCATTTCATCATGTTGGTGCTGTATGTCATGTTTTCAATTTCCTCGATGGAAAGCATTGTCGTTTCTTTGCCTTCTTTATAGCGTTCTCTGGCAATGAGCGCTGCACCAAATGCACCCATGATTCCGGCGATGTCAGGTCTAACGGCTTCACAACCAGCGATTGTTTCAAAACTACGAAGAACCGCATTGTTATAAAATGTTCCGCCTTGCACAACGATACGTTTTCCAAGTTCAGAAGCATCAGAAACTTTAATTACTTTAAACAAAGCATTTTTGATTACAGAATATGCCAAACCTGCAGAGATATCCGCAACAGAAGCCCCTTCTTTCTGAGCCTGTTTTACTTTTGAGTTCATAAATACGGTACAGCGCGTTCCAAGATCAATTGGATGATTTGCAAATAAGGCTTCGTGTGCGAAATCTTCTACACTATAATTTAAAGATTTTGCAAATGTCTCGATAAATGAACCACAACCGGAAGAGCAGGCTTCATTAAGCTGTACACTGTCTACCGTTTGATTCTTGATTTTAATGCATTTCATATCCTGACCACCAATGTCAAGGATACAATCTACGTCTGGTTCAAAGAAAGAAGCAGCATAATAGTGAGATACTGTTTCTACTTCGCCTTCGTCCAGCAAAAGAGCAGCCTTAATTAAGGCTTCACCGTAACCAGTAGAGCATGAGTGGACGATTTTTACATCCTTTGGCAGTTTGCTATAGATTTCTTTGATTGCAGAAATCGTTGTTCCAAGAGGATTACCATCATTACCGTGATAAAATGAGTAAAGCAAAGTACCATCTTCGCCAACCAATGCAGCTTTTGTGGTAGTAGAACCAGCATCGATACCAAGGAATGCTTTTCCTTTGTATGTAGATAAATCGGCAACAGGCACCTGATGCTTGGCATGTCTGTCTGTAAATTTTTTGTAATCTTTTTCTGTGGCAAAAAGTGGTTCCAGACGCTCTACTTCGAATTCCATTTCAATACGATTTTCAAGACGGTTTTGCATGTCTTGTAGGGAAATATGTAAGTCCCTTTTTGAATTTAAAGCAGAACCGATAGCGGCAAATAAATGCGAACGATGTGGGAAGATAGTGTGTTCGTCATCCAGTTTTAATGTTCGCACAAATGCATGACGAAGTTCTGATAAAAAGTGAAGTGGTCCGCCTAAAAATGCTACATGACCACGGATCGGTTTACCACAGGCAAGACCACTAATCGTCTGATTTACTACAGCCTGAAAAATAGAGGCTGATAAGTCTTCCTTTGTTGCACCTTCATTAATCAGAGGCTGAATATCTGTTTTTGCAAATACACCACAACGAGCAGCAATTGTATAAAGTGCTTTGTAGTTCTTAGCGTATTCGTTCAGCCCAGTTGCATCTGTCTGTAAAAGAGAAGCCATCTGATCAATAAAAGAACCCGTACCGCCTGCGCAGATTCCATTCATACGTTGCTCAACATTGCCGCCCTCGAAATAAATAATCTTGGCATCTTCGCCTCCTAATTCGATAGCAACATCTGTCTGAGGAGCGTAATCTTGAAGTGCAGTAGAAACTGCAATTACTTCCTGTACAAATGGTACATTCAGATGTTTTGCCAATGTAAGACCACCAGAGCCAGTGATGACTGGTGATACGTGAATTGCTCCTAACTTATAAATTGCACGCCCTAACAAATCGGAAAGAGTTTCCTGAATATTTGCGAAATGTCGTTCGTAGTCGGAGAATAATACATCATTCTGTTCATCTAGAATGGCAATTTTAACGGTAGTCGATCCAATATCGATACCCAAAGTGTATCTATTCTGTTTGCTCATATATGTACTCCTTCTAGAAAAATCATCTTTTGTTTCCTATTTATATGTTGTCATCGGTTTTTGAAAACCTCGTGAAACATTTTACGCTTTTTTTTTGAAGATATCAAATTAAATTTTGGTAAAGATTTAAAAAGTTATTTAAAATAGATTGCTCAGATTGACAAAAGGGGGCGATAACAGATACAATTACTACAGCACTATTTGAAGGAGCGATGACATGAATTGGATTAACAAACTTGAAAAAAAGTTCGGAAGATATGCAATACGAAACTTAATGCTATATATCACTATTTTATATGCAATCGGTTTTGTGATAGTCGAAATTGCACCTATGTTCTACTTGCAATATTTATCGATGGATGTAAATGCAATTCTGCACGGACAGATTTGGCGTCTATTTACGTTTATCATTTTTCCGCCTAGTACCAATATTTGGTTCATTTTGATTTCCCTATATTTGTATTATTCGATTGGACGCGAGTTAGAATATGTCTGGGGAGCATTCAGATTTAATCTGTATTTCTTTACAGGGGTGTTGTTGCATATAGTTGCAGCGTTTCTGGCATACATGATTTTTGATGTTACATTTATAACATTGATAGGTGCTTCTTATCTGAATCTATCACTTTTCTTTGCGTATGCGACAATCTATCCGAATCAACAGTTTTTGATTTTTATGGTGATTCCGGTAAAAGTAAAGTATCTGGCATGGATTGATGCGGCATATTTTGGATATACAATATTGCAGGCGTTTTTGCCGGCTTATGGAGGAGGCCTGGCCGGGTCAATATACAAAGCCAATGCACTTGCAGCGTTTGTATCACTTTTAAACTTCTTGATTTTCTTTGTTTCTTCGAGAAACATGAAGAGATTTTCGCCAAAAGAGATAAAGAGGAAGCAGACATATCACAAAGCAGTGCGTGAGGGACAAAAGAGACAGATGAATTACAATGGAGCAAAGCATAAATGTACTATTTGTGGACGTACCGAACTTGATGATGACAGATTAGAGTTTCGTTATTGCTCGAAATGCAATGGCAATTATGAATATTGCCAGGAACATTTATTTACGCATGAACACGTAAAATAATTGCGTTATAAGCATTATGAAAATATAAATAAAAGGGATGAAGGAGAAAGCAACATGAAAAAAACAAAAATCATTTGTACAATGGGGCCAACAACAAATGACCGCACAGTAGTAAAGAAGCTTGCGGAAAGCGGGATGGACATAGCACGTTTCAACTTTTCGCATGGAAGCCATGAAGAACAAAAAGCAAGAATGGATATGCTTAAATCTGTTCGTGAAGAAGTTGGAAGACCAATTGCAATTTTACTTGATACAAAAGGGCCTGAAATCCGTACGGGGTTGTTAAAAGGTGGACAAAAAGTAACATTAGAAGAAGGACAGATTTTCACACTTACGACAGAAGAAATTGAAGGTGATAGCAGTAAGGTATCGATTACTTATGACGGTTTAGCAGAAGACGTCGAAATCGGTAAGAGGATTCTTATTGATGATGGCTTGATTGAGCTTGAAGTAAAGAACATCGTTGGTTCAGAAATCGTATGTCAAGTATTAAATGGCGGAGATTTAGGACAACGTAAAGGGGTTAACGTACCAAACGTACCAGTAAGACTTCCTGCATTGACACAAAAAGACAGAGAAGATATTCGATTTGGTGTAGAACAAGGAGTTGACTTTATTGCTGCTTCTTTCGTTCGTTCTGCAGAAGGGATTCTTGAGATTAAAGCATTATTAAAAGAATGCAAGGCGCCACATATTCCAATCATTGCAAAAATTGAAAACGGTGAAGGTATCAAAAATATTGATGAAATTCTTCATTGTGCGGACGGTATCATGGTTGCACGTGGAGACCTTGGTGTAGAAATTCCGGCACAGGAATTACCATATATACAAAAATGGCTGATTCAAAAATGTAATGATGCATACAAACCAGTTATTACAGCGACACAGATGCTCGATTCTATGATGAGAAATCCTAGACCAACAAGAGCTGAAGTAACAGACGTTGCTAATGCGGTATACGATGGTACAGATGCTGTAATGTTATCAGGAGAAACAGCAAATGGTAAACATCCGGTTGAAGCACTGAATATGATGGTTGAGATCGTTAAGAATGCAGAAGCACATCTTGACTATGGAACACTTCTTAGCAAAGTAAGAATGAATCGTAAGAAGAGTATTTCAAGTTCTATTGGATATTCTTCTGTTGCAACAGCAATGCATTTGAATGCGAAATGTATTATCACACCAACAGCATCTGGCTCAACAGCGAGAGTGGTATCAAAATTCAAACCACAAGCTATGATCGTAGGTGTAACACCAAATGAAGATACACTTCGTAGAATGCAGATTTTCAGAGGGGTGTATCCAATTAAATCGATTCCATATGAAACAACAGAAGAGGTATGTGATGGAGCGATTGAACTTGCAAAAGTCAAAGGACTTGTTGACCCAGGAGATATCGTAGTTGTGACTGCTGGTATTCCTTCAACAAAAGTGAAACATGCAAATGAAGGCATGAGCAATATGATGAGAATTGCAATTGTAGAATAATTTATTAAGAGGCGGAAAATTCTGCCTCTTAATCTTTTTGACAAAATACATTGCAGTAAAAACATATATGTGGTATAATATTATAGATTGTGAGCAAGATTTAGTACCGAGACCACTGAAAAGCATATTTGATTTTGAATTACAGTCAAACCTGTTTTTCAGTAGTTTCGGATATCTTGCCCAATGAATGAAGATTAAAAGGAGAATTATATATGTTCAAACAGTTTGAAATGGAATTAGCGGGCAGAACTCTTCGCGCAGATATCGGCAGAGTTGCTGCTCAGGCAAATGGTGCAGTTCTTATGCATTATGGTGAGACTGTTGTATTATCAACAGCAACAGCTTCAGAAAAACCAAGAGAAGGGATTGACTTCTTCCCACTTAGTGTTGAATACGAAGAAAAATTATATGCAGTAGGTAAAATTCCGGGAGGATTCAACAAAAGAGAGGGAAAGGCATCTGAAAATGCAATCCTTACATCTCGTGTAATCGACAGACCAATGAGACCATTGTTCCCAAAAGATTACAGAAACGATGTTACATTAAACAACATGGTTATGTCAGTTGATCCAGACTGCAGTCCAGAACTTACAGCTATGTTAGGTTCTGCAATCGCTACAGCAATTTCTGATATCCCATTTGATGGTCCAACATCTACAACACAAGTTGGTTTAATCGATGGAGAATTTGTTTTCAATCCAAATGCAGCTCAAAGAGCAGTATCTGATTTACAACTTACAGTTGCCTCTACAAGAGACAAAGTGATCATGATCGAAGCTGGAGCAAATGAAGTTCCAGAGGCTAAGATGATCGAAGCAATTTTTGCGGCTCATGAAGTGAACCAGGAAGTAATCAAATTCATCGACACAATCGTTGCTGAATGTGGAAAACCAAAACATGAATACACAAGCTGTGCAGTTCCGGAAGAATTATTTGCAGCCATGAAAGAAATCGTTACTCCAGAAGAAATGGAAGTAGCAGTATTTACAGACGTAAAACAAGTAAGAGAAGAAAACTTACGTGTGATCCGTGAAAAATTAGAAGAAACATTTGCTGAAAAAGAAGAATGGTTACCAATCATTGGTGAAGCATTATATCAATATCAAAAGAAGACTGTTCGTAAGATGATCTTAAAAGATCACAAACGTCCGGACGGAAGAGCAATTGATCAAATCAGACCACTTGCTGCTGAGACAGATATTATCCCTAGAGTACATGGTTCAGCGATGTTCACACGTGGACAGACACAGATCTGTACGGTGACTACACTTGGACCTTTATCAGACGCTCAGAAATTAGACGGTTTAGATGAAGCTGAAACATCTAAGAGATATATGCACCACTACAATTTCCCTGCATACTCAGTAGGTGAAACAAAACCTTCTAGAGGACCAGGACGTCGTGAAATCGGTCACGGTGCATTAGCAGAGAGAGCATTGGTTCCAGTACTTCCAAGCGAAGCAGAGTTCCCATATGCAATCCGTACAGTATCAGAAACATTTGAATCAAATGGTTCTACATCACAGGCTTCTGTTTGTGCATCAAGTATGTCACTTATGGCGGCAGGGGTTCCAATTAAAGCAGCTGTTGCAGGTATCTCAGCAGGTCTTGTAACAGGCGATACAGATGATGATTATATCGTATTAACTGACATTCAAGGTCTGGAAGACTTCTTTGGAGATATGGACTTTAAGGTGGCTGGTACACACAAAGGTATCACAGCTATCCAGATGGATATCAAGATTCACGGTTTAACAAGGCCGATCATCGAAGAAGCAATCGCTTGCACAAAGAAAGCAAGAACATACATCTTAGATGAAGTTATGGCAAAAGCAATCGCACAGCCACGTCCAGAAGTTGGACAATATGCGCCAAAGATTCGTCAGATGCAGATTGACCCAGCTAAGATTGGTGATGTTGTTGGACAACGCGGTAAGACAATCAACGCTATCATTGAACAGACAGGCGTTAAGATTGATATTACAGATGACGGCGCAGTTTCAGTTTGCGGCGTAGACGCTGAAGGTATGGACGAAGCAATGAGAATGATTGCTACAATCGTTACAGATTTCGAAGCAGGACAAGTATTTGAAGGTAAAGTAATCAGCATTAAAGAATTTGGTGCATTCATTGAATTCGCTCCAGGAAAAGAAGGAATGGTTCACATTTCTAAGATTTCTAAGGAAAGAATCAAACAAGTAGAAGACGTTCTTACATTAGGTGACAAAGTTAAAGTTGTTTGCCTTGGAAAAGACAAAATGGGAAGAATTAGTTTCTCAATGAAAGACGTAGTAGAAGAATAAGAATTGTTAAGGCGTGTCGCGAAAGCGGCACGCTTTTTTTCTTTTTGCGTTCTAATCTCCAACTTGTCTCATATATTGTTTCAAGGGGTGAATAAAATGAGAGGGCAGGAGATTGAAAGAATACTAAGCAGAGATATCAGACAGACGCTACAAAGACAAAGCTTACAATACGACAAATTACAGGAAATAAGACTGCGAATAGGAAGACCGCTTATGATGCTTTATGCGAATTATGAGTGGATTTTCGAGGATATCGTAAAAAAAGAATCATTCCAGGAGACGCTGGAATATATCAGCAACTATTCTTTATATGCTTATGAAAATGAATTGAAACAGGGATTTATCACAATTGAAGGAGGACATCGTGTGGGAATGGCAGGACAGGTCGTGATTGAAAATGGCAAGGTAAAGAATCTAAAACAGATTTCATCTATGAATATCCGGGTAGCACATGAAGTGTTGAATTGTGCAGATATCGTTTTCCCATATATTGCAGAAGGAAGAAGGATGTGTCATACACTGATTATTTCCCCGCCAAGGTGCGGGAAGACCACACTTCTTCGGGATATCATTCGTCAGATTTCAAATGGAAACAGATGGATAAAGGGATGTACGGTTGGAGTTGTGGATGAAAGATCGGAGATTGGTGGATGTTACATGGGAGTACCTCAAAATCAGATTGGAATACGAACAGATATCTTAGATTGCTGTCCCAAAGCAGAAGGAATGTTGATGTTGATACGCGCAATGTCACCGGATGTGATTGCGGTAGATGAAATCGGAAGTCCGGAGGATGTGCATGCGTTAGAGTATGCCATGCATTGTGGATGTAAAATGATTGCTACGGTACATGGGAGAACAATGGAAGAAATCAGAAAAAAACCATTGTTTGAAGAGTTGGTGAAAATGCATCGGTTTGAAAGATATATTGTGCTCGGGAATCGGCAGCGTATAGGAGAAATTGAAGGAATTTATGATGCGCGCGGAAGCCTTTTGTTTAAGGAAGCATAGATATGTTTAAAGGTTTGGGATGTATTTTGATCCTTATTTCTTCCTCTTTGCTTGGATATGCAAAAGGTCAGGAAGTTTGTCAGAGACTGAAAGAATTGGAAGAATTGAAACGTATATTTGTTTTATTAAAAAAAGAGCTGGAATACACAAGGGCACCAATTGCCGAGTTACTTTCAAAACTCGCACAAAAAGCTGAGGGGACATATAAACCGTGGTTGGAAGAACTTTCAAGGGAACTTGAAGAGAAAAGAGATTGTACTTTTATGGAAATCTGGAAAAGTTCCATAGAAGAAAATTTGTCTGAGATAAGGATGAATAGTGAGGTCCTGGAAGAACTGATTTCAGTAGGAAATAATCTGGGATATTCGGAAAATATAGAACTGTATTTAGAAAAACTAGAATTTGTAATTCGAGATACGAGGGAAGAAACGAAAATAAAGAAGAAATTATATCAAAGTGTAGGGGTGATGGGAGGAACTTTTCTGATAATCCTATTACTTTAGCAGGGAGGAGAAAACATGACTGTCAATTTGATTTTTAAGATTGCGGCGGTTGGAATTCTGGTATCGATATTAAGTCAGGTTTTGAAGCATAGCGGAAGGGACGAACATGCATTCCTGACAAGTTTTGCAGGTTTGTTATTGGTATTGTTTTGGTTGATTCCTTATATCTATGAATTGTTTGAGTCAATAAAAGGATTGTTTGAACTATGAATATCATGAAGATTGGAATCATTGGAATTGCAGGTGTTCTACTTGCAACACAGCTAAAGCAGCATAAGGCGGAGTATGGAATTTATATCTGTATAGCAATCAGTATTCTGATTTTCTTTCAGATTATGGGCTATCTTGAACAGATAATAGATACGCTAAAAGAAATAATCAATTTCATCGATTTTGAGAATACTTATATTGGAACACTCTTAAAGATGCTTGGTATTACATATATTTCAGAATTTGCATCTGGTATTTGTAAAGATGCCGGTTATCAAACAATAGCTGTCCAAATTGAAATGTTTAGTAAAGTGACAATTTTAGTTCTTAGTTTACCAATTATGCTTGCACTTCTGAAAACGATACAGAACTTTCTGGGATGAACAGGGGGTAATATGAAAAAGATAGCATTCTTAGTGCTTTTGATTTGGTTTCTGTTCCCTGCCACTGTATGCGCAGAAGAGATTCAAGAGGAGACACAGGAACAGATCTTTGAAAAGTTTGAGTTTGGTGAGGTGGATCAATTGTTGAACGAGATATTCCCTAACCAGAAATTAGGTTTTAAAGAAACGCTGCTGGGATTGATGAGCGGAGAAGTGGAGCTTAGTCTTGAACTAATTAAAGATATGGTAGTAGATCAATTTACATATGAATTCCAGAACAGTAAAGCCAGTATGATTCACATCCTGATCATTACGATTATTGCCGCAGTTTTTCATAATTTTTCGGGAGTGTTTCAAAATAATCAGATATCAGAACTTAGTTTTTATGTGTTGTACATGCTGCTTATTACGATTTGTATTGATGCTTTCCGCGTACTAATGGTGTCAGTAGAATCTGGGCTTGAAAATTTGCTGGATTTCCTCCAAATGTTAAGTCCGATTTATTTTATGGCAGTTGCGATTGCAACCGGAAGCGTAACTTCGATCGCTTTTTATAATCTGATTCTGCTTCTCATTTACATTGTAGAGAGTCTTGTGCAGAGTGTTTTGGTTCCGCTGGTTCAGATTTATATGGTGATCCGCATTTTAAACGAACTCTCATCCGAAGAATATCTCTCGAAATTTGCAGATTTACTACAGACTGTAATTGTCTGGTCGCTTCGAACTATCATGGGAAGTGTCGTTGGAATCAATATCATCCAGGGACTTTTAAGCCCGGCTATAGACTTTGTAAAGAGAAGTATTTTAACAAAAGGAGGAGAAGCAATCCCAATTGTTGGAAATGCAGTTGGAAGTGTTACAGAGATTATCTTAGGGACAGCAGTATTGATAAAAAATGGAATTGGAATTGTAGGTGCAATCATTTGTGTTGCGATTTGTTTAAGTCCGATGATTCAAATGGCAGTCATCGTGATTTTGTATAAATTAACGGCGGCGTTGCTCCAGCCTATTTCAGATAAACGTATGGTAGGCTGTATTAGCAGTATGGCAGATGGAACGACTCTGCTCTTACGAATCATTTTTACTTCCTGTGTTTTGTTTTTGATTTCAATTGCAATTGTTGCAGCTACAACTTCTTAAGGAGGATTTATGTTTACATATTTATATCAATGGATTGAGAATGTCGCATTTTATCTGGTTGTGATAACAGTTTTGATTCAACTGATTCCAAATAACAGTTATAAAAAGTATATTCGATTTTTCACAGGACTCATTTTAGTACTGCTATTATCAAATCCAATTATGAAAATCTTTCATATAGAAGAGGATTTTCATACATTTTATGAAGAGGCTGACTATGAACAAAAACTTGAGGAAATAGAAGATGCAACAAAATATTTGGAGGACATTTCATTTGAAACTCAATAAGAATAATATTCTAATTCTGCTGTTGGTGGGTGTGCTGTTAGTGGTAATTGCAATTCCAACAGGCGAGAAACAGTATGAGGAAGAATACGGAACGGAAATAGAAATCAGACTGGAAACTATTCTTGAAAAAATGGAAGGAGTTGGTGAGGTTAAAGTAATGGTGACCTATCAGGATAATGATGAAGTGGAAGGGATTGCAGTTGTTGCAGAAGGCGGAGGGGATGCTGTGATTGTAAAGAATATTACTGAGGTCGTTCAAGCATTATTTAATGTAGAATCGCATAAAATTAAGGTGATAAAAGCGAATTTAAAATAGGGAGGTCAAACATTTGAAACGTCTATTCAAAAAAAATCAAATCATTATTACGTCTCTCGCAATTATGATTGCGGTAGCAGGCTATCTGAATTATTCGGGGAAAATTTTTGGCGAAAATCTGTCTGATACAGAAGACGAGGTCGCAAGTCAGGAACTTTTGGATATTAGTTTGGAAGAAGGGGATGTTGGAATCGAAGAGACGCCTGGAGAAGCAGTTTTAACGAGTGGAAGTACGAGTGGAATCGTAGCAGAAGCAAAAGTAACAAGAGAGCAGATTCGTGCAAAAAATAAAGAGACATTACTTGAAATCATCAATAATGAAAATTTGTCTGATGAGCAAAAGCAAGATGCAGTTACGCAGATGATCGCCATGACAAAGATAGCAGAACAGGAGGCTGCAGTAGAAACATTACTCCTCTCAAAAGGCTTTTCAGAGGTGGTTGTGAATCTGACTGAAACAAGTGCAGATGTCGTAGTAAATAGTAGTGAACTGACAGATGCAAATCGTGCACAGATCGAAGATATTATTACCAGAAAAACAGAAATTTCTCCAGAAAATATTGTAATTACACCAATGCATGAATAAATACTGTTTGCAGAGAAATAATAGTTGTGATAGACTAGAAAAGATGTAGAAAAAGATTTTGTAGAATAACATAGGAGAATATTATGTCAAATATTACAAATGAGATTAAGAAAAGAAGAACATTTGCAATTATCTCGCATCCCGATGCCGGAAAGACAACATTAACAGAAAAGTTTTTATTATATGGAGGTGCCATCAATCAGGCTGGTTCTGTAAAAGGAAAAGCAACTGCAAAGCATGCAGTATCTGACTGGATGGAGATTGAAAAAGAGAGAGGGATTTCAGTAACATCTTCTGTACTCCAATTCAATTATGACGGATATTGTATCAACATTCTTGACACACCAGGTCACCAGGATTTCTCGGAAGATACATATCGTACACTGATGGCAGCAGATTCAGCAGTAATGGTTATTGATGGTTCTAAGGGTGTGGAAGCGCAGACCAGAAAGCTATTTAAAGTATGTGTAATGCGTCATATTCCTATCTTTACCTTTATCAACAAAATGGACCGTGAAGCAATGGATACATTTGAACTGTTAGACGATATTGAGAAAGAACTTGGAATTGCGACCTGTCCAATCAACTGGCCGATTGGCTGCGGAAAGGAATTCAGAGGCGTTTTTGATAGGGAACATCAGGAAATTGAGTTGTTCTCAGATACAAAAAAAGGAACTTCTATGGGGGATGTAAGAAAGATTGCATTGAATGATCCAGAAGTGGATACACTGATTACTGCAGATCAAAAAGCGCAGCTAAATGATGAGATAGAACTTCTTGACGGAGCAAGTGCAGAGCTTGATATGGAACTTGTAAGTAAAGGAGAATTATCACCTGTATTTTTTGGATCAGCGCTTACAAACTTTGGTGTTGAAACATTTTTGAAACACTTTTTAAAGATGACAAGTTCACCACTTCCAAGAATGTCAGATAAAGGTGAAATTGATCCAATGACAGAAAAAGATTTCTCAGCATTTGTATTTAAGATTCAGGCGAATATGAACAAAGCACATCGTGACCGAATTGCGTTTATGAGAATCTGTTCTGGGGAATTCGAAGCTGGTATGGATGTATTCCATATTCAGGGCGGCAAAAAGGTTCGTCTTTCACAGCCACAGCAGATGATGGCAAGTGAAAGAAAGATGATAGAAAAAGCGTATGGCGGGGATATCATCGGTGTATTCGATCCAGGTATCTTCTCAATCGGTGATACTCTTACCACTTCCAGTGAAAAGTATGTATATGAAGGGATCCCAACATTTGCACCTGAACATTTTGCGAGAGTCCGTCAGGTGGATACGATGAAACGTAAGCAGTTTATCAAAGGAATTAATCAGATTGCACAAGAAGGTGCGATTCAGATTTTCCAGGAATATAACACAGGTATGGAAGAAATCATTGTAGGTGTTGTAGGTGTTCTTCAGTTTGATGTATTAAAATATCGATTGGAAAATGAGTACAATGTGGATATCAAATTAGAACCGTTGCCATATGAACATATCCGTTGGATTGAAAATAAAGATATCAATCTGGATAAACTGGTTGGTACATCTGATATGAAGAAAATCAAAGATTTAAAAGACAGACCGTTACTATTGTTTGTTAACAGCTGGAGTGTACGAATGACGCTGGAACGTAATGAAGGCCTTGTTTTATCAGAGTTTGGACGCTCATAGACAAAGTTTCTATTTGCAAATAGAGACAAATTTGTTATAATAATAGAAGCATCAAACCAGTTTGGGAGGTTTTAGATTATGGGAAACGAAATGAACAATAACTATACAATCGAATTACAAAATGAATCAGGAGAAGTTGTAGTAGCAGACGAAGTAGTTGCAGTGATTGCCGGATTAGCTGTTATGGAAGTGGAAGGCGTTGCATCTATGAAAGGTGATGCTACAAAAGAATTGATCAGCAAGATCGGTAAGAAGTCTTTATCAAAAGGTGTTCGTGTAGATATCTTAGAAGATGTTGTTACAGTTTCAATTGCTGTTAATATTAAATACGGATATAACGTGATGGATATTGCCGGAAAGATTCAGGAAAAAGTAAAAGGTGCGATTGAAAACATGACTGGACTTACTGTGGCTGATGTTAATATTCGAGTATCAGGCGTAGAGGTAGAAGCATAATTAAATTGAATATAATTTTACTAAAAAAGAGTTCGGTCGAACTCTTTTTTTATACTTTTGTAGTGGTTTACAAGCGGTAAAAGATTGTAGTATAATAACCAATGAAGTATGCACAT
>JBGVGF010000066.1:0-30806 GCA_045121495.1 Faecalimonas sp. | reverse complement strand
GCATTTCTAAGTCCCACATCTGAAAAGTAATATTTTAGGTTTGCACCCACATATTTTCTACCCTTAATATCGTATCGACTGGCTTTAGAAATCAAAAATGCTTCTGCCAAATAATCAATATGGTTTGATATGGTTTTATTGCTATAATGGTTGCCACGTTCACTTGTAAAAGTATTGGAGATTTTGGTTGGATTAGTAGGGGCTCCTATGGCGGAGGCAAGAATATCAACTAAAGTTCCTAATCCATCAACATTTTGAATATTATTTCGCTCTACTACATCCTTGATATAAACATTAGCAAACATATTTTTCAGATACTCTGCTTTTTGACGGTCGTCCGAAAACTGTGCCACTTGCGGAAGTCCACCATATATCATATATTCATTCCAAGCATCATCATAATCGCCATCAAAAGCCGCATAGAATTCAGCAAAAGATAACGGATAAATTCTTATTTCATCTCCTCTGCCTCTGAATTCAGTTACGATGTCGCTTGATAAAAATTTAGAATTGCTTACGGTTACATATACATCAATATTACTTATACGAAGCAGGCTGTTAAGCACTTCTTCAAATCGCGGCATAAACTGCACCTCATCCAAAAGCAAATAGTATTTCCCTTCATCTTTCATTGCATCCTTAATATGCTGATAACATTTCTTCGGATCTCTCAACTCCTCATTTTCAATACCGTCCAATGCAATCTCAATGATGTGTTCATTATCCACACCATTTTCCAATAAATATTTCTTAAATAACACAAATAACAGAAAAGATTTTCCACATCTTCTAATTCCTGTAATTATTTTAATCATTCCATTGTCTTTTCTGATTTTTAACTGTTCAAGGTATGTATCTCTCTTAATCTCCACAGTTTCACTCCTTATTTCTGTGTATTGACACATTTTTTAGTAATGATATAGTACCGTCAGATGACTATTAATTCAATAGTCATTACTATTTTATGTGTATCAACACTTTTTTATGTAATATGAAATCATATAAACTTTCCCTGTCTAAAGCATACTGCAGACAGCCGTTTTTAGCGGTCACTCGGGCCGCTTTCTCCGGCCAGTCTGGGCCATATTTCGCGGCCAGCTTTTAGGAATCCAGCGGAGCGAATTCTGCTCCGCCAGATAATTGTTTATAGTTTCTAAAATATCTGTATTACGATGTCTGTGACCGTTCGATCAGGACTGTGTATCCGGTTGTAAGACGGCGACGGATGCCGTCAAGTTTTCCGTAACATCCCTCTTCGTCACTAATCTGTTTTCCCCATTCATCTGGTGCGTACTGACAACTGAAAAGAGTGGATGTACCGAGGTCATCTCTCATTTTTATAAGATGATACAAGATTTTGATCCCTTCCTCGGAATAACGACTGATTGCAAAGTCATCTATGAACAGTAACTGTATTCTGGCATAGTAACGAATCCTCTTCCTGTAACGACTTAAGTCCTCCTGACGATTAAGTACGATCAGCTCGTCCAGCAGGTCACAGTAGTCCACGAATTTACAACGAAAATTTAATCTGCAGGCTTCAACACAGCAAGCTGACAGAAAATAGGACTTCCCTGCAGCTGTCACACCATAAACGCCTACATTCTGACGCTGTTCAGCGAAGCGGAAGGTGAGAATCTGCTCAACAGTCGTATCGTTATAAATCCTGCCATTGCCGGTTTTTAGATTTTCAACCAAGGCACCTTTGTTGATCAGGCTACTCAGACGAAGATTTGTCTCGAATCGATGGTTTATGGTTTCAAGATATTGTGGAACGAGTATTTCACGCACAAACTGCACAGCGCTGTAGTTCCCCAGTTCCGGACTGTTAAGGATCTCATTAAACTTCTGTGCAGAAAGCGTCAGTCCTAATGTATCCATCATGTCAAGGATATCCTGATTAGTATTCTTCATGGTGACCCTCCTCCTGCCTCTTCAATAAGTTTTTAAGCGAATAGCTGGAGTCGTCATCTTTATAGATCCCTGAAACCGGTGAAGATGATTTAGGATTGTTCAGCGACGGCTGATCAGGCATCTTCTTAGGAACTGTATGGTACGTAGCGATCGTATTAGCTACATAGGAGTAATTGCATTTACCCGCAAGGAGTGCATCATGGCAGCATCTTTCAAGGGCTTCACGTGAATAACGTTCCGCAAATTTCAGAATACCAAAACAGCTCCGGAATGATTGTACCGGGTAAGAGTATTTCCTGATAACCCCATCTATGAGACTTCGAGTATCCGGACCGACAGCCGAAGCTTTCTGCAGAAAATATGGTACGTTCCAGTAACCATAATCTTTGTATTCTTCCGGCATATCGGAAGGAATAATCACCCAGTCCTTTGGCGTATAGCTCCGCTTATGCGTCCGGATGTGGTCACCATGTTTGTTATAGACATAGATTTCTTTTTCACCTGCACGAATTTCAATTTCCTGCTTAAGATACTTGCGGGGCATGCTATAATGGACCTTGTCGAAGGTGAAGGAGAAGTCTTGTGCTACTTTAACGGTCTTTCGCTCAAGGTACTCAAACTTATTGGGCGGAAGTGGCAGAAGTGCCTCCTTCTCTTCTTTTGTGAAGAGATCAAAGCGCGAATAGCTAAGTCCATCAAAGTTATGGCGGTTTTCTTCTTCCACCTTTTTCCGGAGGACTTTATTCAGCTCATCGAGGGAATAAAAGGTCATATCCTCCATTTCGATGAGAATGTGCATCGTAACGATCTTTACGTGCCCTTCCACCACAGGTTTCCAACGCGGTGACTTCACCTTAGCCGGAGTGATCACTGTATCGTTATGTTCGGCCCAGGCCTGGAAATCCTTGTTCATATGTGGATCAATCCAGTTCCTGTTGCTGGTTACGGCAACTTTACAGTTATCTGGTGTGACCGTAGGCGTTACACCACCGAAATACTCTAAAGCATTGTTATTGACCCGGATCCAGTTCCGGATATCACAGTCAATCATGCCTTCGGCATAAAAATAATCACTGTATGTAAGTGCTGCAATAAAGATGGTGACGGGTGTTGTCACTTCTGGATTTCGCTGGTTGTGGAGCTTAAGCTGTTTCCCGGCATAATCGAGCTCGAGATTGACACCCGGATATCTCTGAATATGGAATGTGAGCTTTTTTGAATCTGTCCATTCTGAGTAACGCCTGCAGTACTGACGATAACTCATGGGCTTTTTGTCGTCTACAATACCTATGGCATTATACTTCTGCCAGAGATGTTTTAGAGTCTCACCTTTTCGGGCTAAAGCCTTATAAACTGCTTCTTTATCGAAATCCCGGTAAAGCAGCTGTTCCCCAGAGAGACCTGGTTTTTTATAAAGCAGTCTCTCAATGAACTCATTTGTCGTATTCTCAGGCATTGGATACATGAGTTCAGGGCATTCCCGAAAACGCTTCAGGAATTCATTGACAGTGGTTTTGCTGCAGCCACAGCTGGCAGCGATCTCTCGGCTGCTGAGCTTGTTCACGTAGTGGAGTCTCAGCACTTTCTTGTAATCCATAACGGACCTCCTATAATGATATTTCCTCTCGTTTGAGAAGATATTTTCATTATAGATTACGCTGGCCGGTTAATGTGTCTCTGGGTGGCCACCGTTTATGTCACCGGGTGGCCGCCGAATATGGCCCAGGTGGCCGTTTTAACTGACAATCTGCAGTTGCGAAGATTCTCTGCATGTCAGTGAAAAATGTGCAGGCCTATATGCCCTATGAACGTGGCATTTATGGGGGAACTCAAATTTCAGGAGATGCAATCAGATCCGGTAACTATCGCAATCGAATGAAGAATGCAGCAGGGATGCAGGTAGTAAAGAGAGAAAAGATTGAAAAAATAATAGAAGTAGATACACAAATGAAGGAAAATGATCAGAATTTAAATATGTTAAAACTTCATCTTGAATTGGATATGGAATATGTTGGTGAAGAAGAAAAGGAACTTCTAAAAAAACACGGACACATGAAAAACAGTTGTTGATTGTCAAGTAGAATTGACCCACTTTTACGTTTAAATCTGACCCACCCGGCCACTTTTGTCGAGTGGGTCATTTCTATTTATCATTTTTGATTTTTACACTGTGTTTTGACCCACCTGCTAATGTAAAATCAGCCTGTAACCATCGCTTTTTAAGTACGTTTCATCAATACGCAGTACCTTTTCAACCGGATCTAATGACACGTACTGGCTCAGCTTCAGGAGACGTTCACCAATCAATTCCTGAATAAGCATATCCATGGATTTATGAAGATGTACTTCTGATTTTTCAAGACCAGCTGTTTTCTCAGACTGCGTTTTTCCGGAGCACAGCGTTTCAATATCCAGAAAAATGTTTGCTTCCATTGCTTCCTGTTCTCCGAACATGAAACGGTCATTTTCGGGATTATATGCCAGATACGCTGCTTTTTTCATACTTGTAAAAACACAAGTTGGATTCTTGACCATATATTTTTCTTTGATCACGGAATACATAGCGTCTTTTCCTTCCGTGTTGTATGTAATTGCAAGCTGTTTTTTGTCTTCTTTTTGTATTTTTATCATGTGGAGCCTCCATGGGATTATTTAAATGGTAATTCTTCGAATGGTAATACCGTAAGTTGCATGGTCCTTGAAAGTTCTAATCCGGATTCCAAGTATTCTTTTGCTTCCTGCAACAATCCGTGTTTTAAAAGCACTTTATAATAAATATCCCGTTCGTAACAGGCTTTTTGTAAATCTTCACGTAAGGTATCAATCGTATCTTCGCCACGAAGTCTCGCCAGATAATTCTCCTTATCTTTTCCGGTAATCTGTTCTAATTGCTGATAAATCTCCTGGTGATATCTGTAATCAGCCAGAAAGTCAGTTGGTCTGCTATGCTCATCAACCGACATGGAAGGATTATTATAAACACTGTTTCCGTCCATGACCCATTCCCGCAATGCTTCCTTTTCTTTTTCTGTCATTGGAGTATGCTTCACATACTCATGGTATTCTTTTATATATTTATTTTTAAGATTCATTTTTCTGTAACCTTTCTGTTTTTACACTTAAATTTGACCCTTTGACACGATAGCTGTCACCCGTTATACTGATTAGGTGACAGTGATGCAGCAAACGGTCTAAGATAGCAGTTGCTGCAAGCTGTCCGGTAAACAATTCGTTCCATCTTCCGATTGGCAGGTTGGTAGTGATGATAAGGGAGCTTTTTTCGTATCGTTGGCGTATGATCTGAAAAAACAGGCTCTCTTTTTCTTTATCCATGTTTATATAGGAAAGCTCGTCTATAATCAGAAGTTCAATCTTCGAAAGTTTCTTTAAGAACTCCGGAAGCGTTCCTTTTCTTAATTCATCCTTTAAAGTATCTACCAGCTCTTTTGCATTTACAAACAGTACTTTATGTCCTTTATTACAGGCATTAATGCCAATCCCTGTCGCGATCATACTCTTTCCAACACCTGGTGGTCCCATGATAATGATATTTTCATGTCTTTCAAGAAAGTGCAGTTTTCCAAGCTCTTCAATCCGTTGTTTGTCCAGAGACGGATTAAAACTATAATCAATCTCCGTCAGCTGTTTGCTGGAATCAAAGCTTGCCCTGAACAATAGTTTTTCGCTTCGACGACTTGCCTTTCCTGTCTCTTCTGCCTGTAACAGTCTGATCAAAAAATCTTTGTATCCAAGACCTTCTCTTTCGGCATCTTCAATCAGCTCCTGGTACTGCTCACGCATATCAACCAGGCGAAATTGCTTCATTTTTTCTTCGATATAAGAGTCTGGATTAGTGTGCGTTATCTGTTGCATACATAGCCTCCTGCGTAAGTTTCTCATAATAATCACAATCTCTGGTCAATGCATCCGTTGCAGTAGTCGTACATGACGTACTGTCCTCATTCTTTTTAAAAGATCTGAGTCCGGCATTGTATTCTTTCATCAGCAGACGAAAACCTTTGATATCCATACGATTTTCTTCGATTGCAACAGCGATCGCCTGATCCAGTATCTCTGCATCATATAGTTCCAGTAATTCCATGATCTTCCGGGCATGATGTGTCGGTTGCTCAAAACTACGGGATGCAGCATCCAGATATTTTGCACCATTCGTAAAACTTTCCGTGAAGTCTCTGCGAATCTGCGGGATCGAAGTTGCTGTTTTTGGTGCAATCGCTTCATAGTGTTCAGGATTCATGACGGATTGCCCTTTTTCGCTCAGAGTTTCCACTTCAAGGATCAAGGCTTCATTTTTATCATAAATCTGAAGCCGGTATCCATAAAACAATCGGATATATACCTTTTTACAGGCATACTTTACAGGCACACTGTATTTGTTCCCTTCAAAAGAAACGAAACTGTCAGGACTAACGACACGCTGTTTTGATTGTCCTTGATAAAGATGATTTTCAGGTAATGTACCAAGTATCTGTTTTTCTTCCAAAAGATAATGCTGATTCGGTATCCTTTTGGTAGTTCCATGCTTTTCGTTACACCATTCATCCACAAAGGATTTCCCTCTCTGATTCAGGTCTTCCATAGAAGCAAAGGAATTCCCTTTTATGAACTGTTCCTCTATATAAGAAAAAGGACGTTCAATCTTTCCTTTTTTACGTGGCCAATAGCAGGGGCATGCATTCAGTTCTATTCCAAGATGCTTCGCTAACAAGAGTGCATGTGGATTGTATCGGATCTCGTCTTCACTTTTCGGATTATTATCAATAACAAGTGCTTTCGGATTATCGATCAGTAATTCCAGTGTTGTACCGCCCAGATCATCAAACAGTTCCTGGATTGCTTCATAAATAGCATCTGCATCAGATCTGTAGGAAAAACAGACCGCTTTCTTTCGAGAAGCAGCAAGGATCATGGCAAAACAATACACCTTTCTGATCTTTCCATTGACCATGCAGTTGTATTCACTCCAGTCGAATTGTGCCTGATCACCGGGAGGTGATTCATGTCTTGTAGTCGCTTTGCTGTGGATTCGGTCACCCACATCTTCATCCAATCTTCTCAAAAATCGATATACAGGTCCGATGCTGCCATCATATCCTCTGACTTTCAGTTCCCGATATATCCGTGTTCCATTGAAACAATAGGGATCGCAGCGCCAAATATAAATCTGTTCTTTGTAAGGATCTAACTTTGAGTTATATTCTGTACGTTGATAAACAGGAGTCTGTGTTTGTTTCAGCAGTTTTTTGACTGTATTTCTGGAGATACCCAGAATCTTAGCGGTAGCACGTTTTGAATTTGTGGTCTTGTATACTTTTTGTACAGCCGCCCAATCTTCCAAATCTTTCACCTCTTTTTCCTCCTTCCTGTATGGCACTTCCATACGGAAGGATATTTTATTTCCATTCAAGAGGTGGGTCAATTCTAAATGTTAAATTTTCAAGGTACAGTGTATATCAAACTGGTTTTAACGCTTTGACTCACCGGAAGGGGTGGGTCAATTCTAAGCGTTAAACCTGGGTCAATTTTAATTGTAAATCAATAATTATCTCATATGATTATGAAGAATTGGAACGGTAGGTAATTCATCGCTTACATTAACTCTAAGTCAAGAGTCTATTTATAGCAACTGGTATATTAAAAAAGCCACCCGCAGGATATATCTCCTACAGCTGGCTTGATAATTCGTACTTCATTCCCAAGAAGTAATCTAAAATTTAATGATAATACTTAACTTATGATTCTGAAATTGAGCCGATATATTGCCATTCATACGCTCTATCAAAGTTTTAGCAATCGCTAACCCTAACCCTGTGGAATTGCGGCTGGCCTCCACTGTGTAAAATCTATCAAACAGTCTTCCGACTGTAACAGCATCCAGATTGTTTGCTGTATTGCAAATAGTGATCACTCCATCCTTTCGCATAACAACAGACAAATCTCCCTCCGAATATTTCAGTGCATTGCTGATAATGTTAGAGAAAATACGATTAACTGCTCCCGCGTCCAACTGACGCCACACAGGTTCTTCAGGTAAGTCGATTTCCGGTTGGATTCCTTTTTCCTGCATAACCCCATAGAACGATAACAGACTTTCTTCCAAGGACCGAACAACATCCATACGTTCCATATTCAGTTCCTGAGAAGAAGAAACTACACTGTAGCGGAATAGTTCCTCAGTCAGATTATTTAAAGCTTCCGTTCTATTATGGATCTGTGTAAGATAGCGTTCAACGTTTTCGCTTTTTTCCTCTCGTTCCAAAAGATCAAGATAACCACTGATTGCTGTAAGCGGAGTTCGCAAATCATGGGAAATATTGGTGACTGCTTCTTTCAATTCCAAGTCACCCTGCTGGTAGCGGCGACGTTCTTTGCGGAGCATGCGAAGCTGAACATTGATTTCCGAAGCCAGCTTTCGCATATAGGCGTCCCGGGACGAAATATCAATGAGCATATTGGTATCTGCTGTTAATCTATCGCGGAAACCTTCCGTAATCTCCTGTGCCGACTTGCGCAGGAAATGAACCTTTGCACCTAATACAAAGATAATCAGAAGCAATATTCCAATGATAATCAACAGTAGGTAATTCATAAGCGGCACCTCATCGAATATCCTGTTTGCAAAATGGAAGATAACCTGCAAACGTCGCAATGAGCAGCATGATGATGGATAACAGCGGCCACCGAAAAGCTCTTTCGCAATTCAGATTGTTCAACTGAATCGTTTGTCCTGTCGGCAAAAGATCCGCAATGAACTCATATAGCGTGCGCTGGGCACCGTCAATATACGCTGGGTTATCAATCAGATCACCAAACTGAACGCCATCCATCGTGATACTAACATAAGAGTAAATAGTTGGTTCCTCCGCCAGAGCACTGATGCAGAAGGATGCCAGTAATAAAATCGCAAACAGAAAAATGAGTGACACCACAAGTGAAACTGCTTTGTTGTGAACATTCATGCAAATGGCCACACTCATAGCCGAAAATACCGCTGCAATCAAGATGCAGCATAACAGTAAAAATACAAGTTTCAACCAGTCAAACTGTAATTTCCGGAAGAAGAACCAGCCCGATATCGTGGAGAATAGAATCATTCCCGCAAACAGGATCAAAGAAGCAATCAGGCAGGTGACATACTCCGCGAAATAGACCTGCGTGCGATTGTAACCAACGATGAGCTTATTGCGAATCGTGTGCTCATCAAATTCGGTTCCTAACCGCATACTGATAAAGAAAACAAATACAAATCCCATCATAGGGAGCATATTAAACATCATATCTTCTACATAAAAATCAAGACCTGTATTTTTCATAGCTGTATGGTAGCTCATCCAGCTAAAGAAGGCTGAGCCTATGGTCATAAACGCAGCGGCGAGCCAGAATATTTTTTCTTTCCACAGTCTGGAAAAATTTGCTGACAAAAGTTTTCTCATAAGTCCCACCTCACTTCATATCCTTTTTACGGAATATCATCAATCCAACACCGGTGCAAATAAAAGTTAATAGCAGGTCATAGTCTGCCAATACAGAAACCGGTTCTGCATCATTTAATGCGATTTGATAGAGCTGTCCCACCGGCAATCCATTATTCAATACATTGTATACCTGACGTTTGGTTCCAGTCAGATAATAAGGATTTCTTTCCCGAGGCATTTCAATGACTTCTCCGGTGATCTCATCCTCTATCGTGTAACTTTCCCTATATTCCGGCGCTGCCAATTTTTGAACAACGGTTATCGCTGCAAGCATCATGACGATGGTCATAAGCAGGCATACTACAGAGCCGATGGCTCTGCTCTGGATGGTCATTGCCAGGGAATAGAGTATGGATGTAAAGGAAACAACTGCAGCACAGCTTCCAATCAATGACAGGAGAATGTCTCTCCAAGGCATGGTTACACCAATGAGAAGACCGCCAAAGCCCAATGCTGCGATAAAATACAGCAGATAGGATGTGACAGCCGCGAAAATACAGACGATCCAGCCGGCAATGAAAATGGCGGATCGCTTGTGGCCCACAACCAGTTTGTTTCTTACTACAGATACTTCTGTCCCCGCAAAAAGACTGATCACAGCAGCGATCGAGAAGATCAGGTAGAGGCCGCCTGCAAAGAGGAGTCCGTCCGCATTGCTGTATTCCGCACTAAGTTTCGAATAGATATCCGGATGTTTCCAGACATCCAGCCAGCGCATTCCCATGGCAAAGATGGCAAGCCCAACAGAAAACAGAAGCCCTATTCGATAAATGAAGTTCTTTCTTAAACTGAAAATACCTGCAGATAACAGCTTACGCATGGTCGCCACCTCCCACCAGGGAGATGTAATAGCTTTCCAGACTTTCATCTTTTTCCTGCATGGACAGCACTTCACAATCCTCTTTTGCCAGGGCAACCGTCAGCTGTGTTACATTGACCTTTGCAAATACATCGGCAGTAGTAGCGGAAATGATTTTATAATCCAGATTCATAGAATCCAGCACACGAGCCAGAACAGAAGTATCTGTCACTTCCATACGCACACACTTGCGGCAGGCTGCATCCATCTCCTCTGCACTCAGCTCCTTCACCATGCGCCCATTATCAATGATGCCATAATGGGTTGCAAGTCGGGAAAGTTCATCCAGAATGTGGCTGGAAATCAGAACGGTGATCTGTCGTTCACGATTCAGCTTCAAAATCAGCTCACGCATTTCCACGATACCCTGTGGGTCAAGGCCATTCACCGGTTCGTCCAAAACAAGGAAATCCGGATCGCCAGCCAACGCGATAGCGATGCCCAGACGCTGTTTCATGCCAAGGGAGAAGTTCTTAGCCTTCTTCTTTCCGGTATTTTCAAGGCCGACCAGCTTCAGCAGTTCGGGAATCCCGTCATAGGATGGCAGACCCAGAATGAGATACTGCTGCTTTAGATTTTCCTCCGCAGTCATATCCATGTAGATGGACGGTGTTTCCACTACAGCACCCATACGGCGACGGGACTTGATAATGTCCTTGCTGTCACTCGGAATCCCGTACAGAGTAAAGTCACCAGATGTTGGTTCCTGCAGTCCACAGATCAGACGAATCAATGTTGTCTTACCAGCACCGTTTTTTCCCACAAATCCATAAATAGATCCTTTGGGAACATTCATGGTAAGACCGTTCAAAGCCTGAAAATTTTTATACTTTTTTGTCAGGCAGTTTGTTTGTAAAACGTAGTTCATATTGTTTTTCCTCCTTCCAGACTAAAGTGTACAAAACAAAAGTCAAGAAATTGGTCAAGAAAAGTGTCAAGATTTGGTCAAGATTTTTGCTCTGCCAATTTGAAACCGATACCCCATACCGTTTCAATATAGTCCACACCACTTACATCCTGTAATTTCTTACGCAGGTTGCTGATGTGCTGTTTCAAAGAACGATCGGTGCAATCCGGAGTGTCCATGCTGATGCGATCCAAAAGCACGCTCTTCGCAATGACCTGTTTCGGATTTTCCATCAAAAGTTTCAGGATGGCATACTCTGTTCTGGTCAATTTTACTGCCTGCCCCTGAACTTTCAGAGAAAGAGACGTTGTATCCAGATTTAAATCTCCAACGGAAAGCAAGCCGCTGTCTTTGTGCTGTTCTGCCTTGCGCAACTGAACAGTGATACGGGCAAGAAGCTCTTTTGTGTCAAACGGTTTGGTCATATAGTCAGCGGCACCACTAAGCAAAAGATTCACTTTGTCCTGCACATCCACTTTTGCACTGAGAACAATCACAGGAATGTGCTCGATATGAGGCAGTACTTCTTCACCGCTAAGTCCCGGCAGCATCAAATCAAGCAGGACCAGATCCGGTTTCTCCTGGGAAAGAAGGTATAAGCTTTCCGTGCCTGAATAGGCGCGAAGGACCTCATAGCCTTCCTGTGCCAGCACCTCCGTCAGCATATCTCCAATATGAATATCATCATCAATAATTGCTATTTTCTTCATTTTCTCTATATCTCCAAATTGAACTTTGCTGTTTTATTTTCATCTCCAAATTCAAATAATCACGTGTTTTCACGCTCGCCATAAGACTTAAATTTTCACTTTAATCATTAAGTAAGTCTAACAGTTCTGGTATGTCGTTTTTTAATGTGTCGTATACTACATTTAAATCTACGTTTCCATAATCATGTACAATTCTATTTCTCATACCACTCAAAGCACTCCATGGCACATAATGATGAGACAACTTATACTCATCTGACAAATTCTTTGCATTTTCTGAAATTTGAATCATGCGAAACAACATCGAGTCAAGCAATATTTCATTTGCATTCAACTCCTCGATATCCACATTACGCATATGTTCCACTATAAATTCTAAATCTTTTCTCAGTTTTTGAATGTAATATGCATTATTCTTAATATTATCCATAAATTTTCACTCCGTCTTTTAATATTTCTTCTGTTAATTCCAAATTACTCTTCAACTGATTTATATCCAAAACATCTACTTTCTTGTTGAGTGCAGTTCTTAATTCCTCGACTAACCCGTAAAATTTTAATCCTTTTATGTTAGCAGAAATAAGAAGATCCACATCACTCACAGGCGTTTCCTTCCCTTTTGCATAGGAGCCAAATAAATAACAATAATTTACATCATAATTTTTCAACACCTTTGAACATTTTCTCTTGATGTCGTCGATCGTTAATAGTCCGTGTTCTTCATCAATATAATTGATTTTTGTCAACTGCTCTACAATATATTTATATTTTATAGTTCCGCGTTTTCCATCATCATTTTCATAGGACTTATAAGAACGCAATGATATCCCAACCAAATCTGCAACTTCCTGCTGTGTCAATTTTTTCTCTATTCTAAGATCCTTTAATTCGCCCATATTGCACCTCCAAACATATAATAGTGCAATATTTGCACTCTTGTCAATAGCAAGTGCAAATATTGCACTATTTTCTTATGTATATATGATTCCCTATAGCCACTGTTACAATCCATTTAACGAATTCCTTTATTATTTTTTATAGAAATGGAAATCACAGCAGTCACCACCGTAGCCAAGTGTTTTTGTTCTGGTAAATCCTATTTTCTTCAATCCTCCATAGGTCACATCATCCACATCGCAAAACAGCGGACATAGCTCAGGACATCCATGTTCCACACAGGCTTCATGCCACAGACATCTGGTAATCGTAATATTATAGTAATCTTTCCCTTTTTCCTGAGTACTTTCCTGCAAATCGGTGGTCCGCATGATCTTCAAAAACACATTTCTATAAATATAGAAAAATCCCGGAAATTTTTCCATCTTAGATGTTGACGCATGTTTAGAAGCAGCAACGACATCCAGCATGTACTTACGCATTATATCAAATACAACCTGTTCTTTCAGTTGCTGATCCTTAAGCGCCTGATATAGTGCTATTCTTGGCAATATGGTCTGTGTCAATGTTTTTAATTGATTCCTGCTCTTTCCTTTTGTCTTATCTATCGCATTCTGAAGAAAAGACTCCTGTTTTTCAAAAATCGACAACGCTTTCTCTTCTTCAAATTCTTGTATCAGAAATCGTTTAATTGACACTTGTTGTTTTATTTTCATTTTCATCTCCATGTATTTTCTGCTGATTCAAATTCATTTCCTACTAATTTTTTCTCCACAATTCGGACAATGAGATGAAACAGGTCGTCTTAAATGAAAGCGATACCCACAGTGAGGGCATTTTAGGAATATAATTTGCCACACAAAACTAAAAATTATTAGAACAAAGCCAACAATCATACCAATGTTGACATCTACATTAAACTGACTGCTCACTAAGCCAATAAATCCACCAACTATAATAGATAGGAGATGGATAATCCAATGTGTATGCAAGGGGAGCTTTTTAAGTCTTTCCATAAATAAATTCCTTTGCTAAATTCTAGTTTATTACTTTAGAGACATATATAAAAGCGGATACGGATCTCCTTGTTCATCGGTATCTGTTCTTTTATAAACCTCAAAGCCAAGATGTTCGTAAAATCCCTTAGCCTGCGGATTCTGCTCATTTACAGTTAATTGCTTTACTCCATATTTCTCTATCCCTAAACCAAGCAAAGCTTTTCCTAATCCCTTGCCTCTCTGCTCTGGGGCAATAAATAACATTTCCAACACACCATCTTCAATGCCCATAAATGCCACTGGATGTTCATCTTCATCATTTGCAATTATCAAACAAGCAACTCCGCTTAATGCTTCGGGTACATATTGTTTGATATATTCAATTCCAGCATCTGATAAAAACAAATGGGTTGCTCTCACAGACTTTTCCCATACCATTAGTAATTGTCGAATCAATTCTTTCGTTCTTTCTTGTACTTCTATAATTCTCATATTGACCTTATCCAAACAGTACCTTTGCAGCTTGCTCTAATGCTTTACGTTCTTCTGTATCATCATAAGAAGCTTGTTTATCATCTATTCCCCTGACAGGTGTAACAGAAAATAAGCCATCTCTGTTACAATAAAAAAGAATTTTTCTTATTCCATTCATTTTAACTCTCGCTTCTGCATTTCCTTCCGGATATAGTTTGATCATCTGGAGTTTATCTGATGACAATGCAGCAATGAATGAAATATAATGCTGTTTCGTCATATCATGCTCAATGCGGACATAATATTCGTCTTCAACTCTTTCAATGAAAATCTTATGATTCTCATCTGTTTCTTCTGCCTGGCATGGTGTAAGAATTTTACCATGGCATTGAATGACTGCTTCTCCCATACTGTGAATGCTATTCCCGCAAACCGGACACACATAAAACTTTGAACGCAGCATATTCGCTGAAACATTCACATTATTGACTGCATTCCCCGAAATCAGTTCTGTGACTGAAATACCGAAAACCTTTGCTATTGGTTCAAGCAAAGAAATATCCGGATAACCTTTTGCTGTCTCCCATTTGGAAACTGTTTTATCTGAAACGCCCAATTTCTCAGCAAGTTCAACCTGTGTTAAATGATATTTTTCCCGCAGTTCTTTAATCACTGCTCCTGTTACATATTGATTCATACTCATGCACCTCCCATGAAAAATATCATAAACGCCAGACGGAGAATTTACTACCTACGCAAAGTAGAGAAACATCTTTTTGTAAAATTATTTCTTTTTGCGGTATTTAGGTTCAATACCTACTACATACACTGCCATAGCTGCAATACTAATAAGCATCGCACCCAATATAGGTATAATAATCAACCCCGAATTTTGCCCATCTAATAAAGGCACTCCAATTAACGTAAACAAAACACCATACACACACCACACGATACCCAAAGCACGATTATAACCTTTCACATTTTCTATCGGTGCAACCTCAGCATTTGCCCAAAAGCCGAAAGGTTTTGCTTTCTTGGAATTCAAACAATAAATGCCCATTACAATAAATAGTACACCCGTGATTGCCCAAATAACAAATGCTATTAATCTTTCTTCCATAATATGTATCCTTTCCTTGTTGTTCTGCAAATTCTACTGTCACTTTCTGTTTCCGTTCTCATCAAAGTTCCTTTTTAATGCTCGTTCAGTAGGAATAATTGAACCTATCAGTGGAATTAACTGTACAAAACATACGAGACCACTAATACACCATATTTTCCCACAATATTTGTGAGCAAATTTCCAAGTCTCTTTATTCTTCATCGACATAGCTGTCCTGTATCCAAACACAGCATTTATTTCTTTGGGAGCGGTTTTCAGGAAATACATCCCAAATCCAATCATTGTAAAAGTTCTATCCACGTAATCAGGCGTTAAAAACAGTGTACTGCTCTCTATATTTTCTATTTCAAAAACTTCTTACTAAAAATTTTATCACACGATAGTTTTCCTGAGAATCACCTTTATAATTTCTTAAGAAAAATGTATCCATTTTTATAACCATAAATCTCAGTCAAATCATAATTCCGCATATCTTGGAACACAAAACAGCGGGCATAGCTCAGGACATCCATGTTCCACACAGGCCTCATGCCACAAACATGTGGTAATCGTAATATTGTAGTAATTTTTCCCTTGTTCCTGAGTACTTTCCTGCAAATCGGTGGTTCGCATAATCTTCAAAAACACACTTCTATAAATATAGAAAAATCCCGGAAACTTTTCCATTTCATATATTACCAAAAAGTAAAGAAGAAACCTGCCAGAGGAGATAGAACAATCATAATAATAGAAAAGCTGAAGGATTCAATGGAAATAAGTGTAGCACGCTGTTCAGATGGGAACATTTCCTGCAAAATAGCATTGGTACGCACCTGTAAAGCATCATCACCAATGGCTGCAATAAAACCACCCAAAGTCATAATCCAGCACACACCGGAATGCTCTATCAGCAAGCCCGTCAATACAAGCAACATTGACATGGCAAATATCCCTTTATACCTAATCTTAGGCATTTTTAAAATCAATCTTGAACCGGCAATGCCTCCCATCTCCATAAATAAAAGAGCAAATCCCAGCCACCACTTTGATATACCTGTTTCCGAAAGTTTTGCCTGCAAAAAGAACAGTAACAGAACATCAATCGCACCAACAAATGAGTTACATAGCATTAATCCCATGCATTTGCGCATTTCTTTTAAAAATGCAAAACTTTCCTTAAAGCATGCTATTAATTTTCTTCCTATTTTGTTTCCTATATCTTTTGTCGAACTCTCTATGCATATTTCATGGAGCGATAGTAAAATGATTATCTGCATTGTGCCCGTAATAAGACTTGTTCCGTACGCAATCCGGTAACCAATCGTAAGTGCAAAACCCGCACATAGGGTTGAAATACCACTACACAATCGATAAATAATAAATTGATTCGACTCATATCTTTCAAACTTGCTCTCCATCTTAACCTGCTTAAGCGAATCATAGGCAAGCGCATCACCTGAGCCTGACGAAAAATTATAGCTCAAGGCTCTGAATGCAATAGACAAGCATACCATAAAAAGGCTACCTGAAAGAATCATGATAATATCGGAAATCATTCCCATAACTGTGCTCACGACGAGCATCTTCTTTCTACCGAAAACATCCGCTAATACACCGGACGGTATTTCAAAAATAAGACTTACGATATGGAATACTGTTTCAGCTATGCCTATTTCAACAAGGCTATAGCCTCTTGATGCTAAGATTGCTACCCAGGCACCTGTTAAAGACAAATTACCCAGTATGGACGATACATATAATTTTGATAATTGTTTCTTAATTTTAAACATAAAAAATCTCCTTAACTTATTTTAATTAATAATGTTAAGGAGATAGTGCGCAATTTTATTTCATGTGTAAAAACATCTCATGTATGTTCAAATTAGAGTATGTTCATGACAAATCGACCTAAAAAAGAGCGCACTATCCCCGTAAAGGGAATAAATTGAACCTTTTTGAAGTTGTACATTTATCATTTTCCAGAACATAAAATCTACCTCTAACTTAATAGTACACATCTTTTATATCATGCCTTTCACAAATATTCAAGTAACAATCAGTAGTGCTTATAATTTTTCAATATAGGGAATCAGATAATTATTTATAAGTTCCATTCTCGGCTTTGGATTATACACCAGCAAACAGGTCATACAAATAACTGCCTCAATCTTCGCTAGTACATACCTTAGTCCAAGGTTCACTTTTAAACTTATACAATCTGTTCCGAAAGATTTACTGTACCTCCGTTAAAAGGCTCAAATCCGGTTACCAATATTTTCATGGTGAGTCTCCTGTCTATTATTTTTTTAATCTATCTACCATATAAATGGTATCAGTCGATATTTCACTTTTTGCTTATATTCACGATAACCTGCAAGCTCTTTTTCAAGGAATTCTTCCTCTCCTTTAATTCTCTTGGCAATGATCAATGGATATGCAAGAAAAATGATAAAAGAATAAATGGAACCTAATACAAGCGGCATTGTTAAAAACAAAAGCAAAGTAGCACTATACATTGGATGTCTGACAATTCCGTACAGCCCTGTGTCAATAACTTTTTGATTGTCCTGTACTTCTATGGTTCGGCTAAGATATGTATTTTCTCTAAGTACTTCTGCATACAGTACATATGCCAGCAAGAACACCGCCGCAGAAACAAATACAACTATATTCGGCAGCATATACCATTCAAAGCGTACTCCTAAGCCTGCCACAATAAAACCGAGTAAAAACATAAGTCCACTAAGTTTCACAACAAGGTTCTGCTCTTTTTGCTTTTCTTTTGCATGAAGTCTCTTTTTTAGCAGTTCTGGATTTTTTAACATCATTACAATACCTGCACAAAACATTGGTATAAATAAAATCCCCATAAACAGCCAGCCATTAAAATAGGAAAATGTACCTGCTGGTAAGAAAATCAATATCCCTACCAAAACAATACCTATCAGGAATTTTGTTATGGCCTGAACAAATAACTTTATTGTCATAAGTATGCATCTCCGTTCAATCTTTGTTAATATATATAACGTTGCCTCCGTCCCCAAGGGTTAAACAAATATTCATTGTATGCTCTTTTGTAAAATACTTTTCAGTTGAGCTGTCAATACATCTTCTTTGCCAACAAACGCATCTTCTTCATAAACCAGAGTGTTCCACAAGTTACTGAGTTCTGCAGAGATTTCGGGATTGTCACAAAGTTCATGTGCCACCCAAATATTGCTGGCTATTGCTTCCGCTGCACCATTCATAGAGAGACTTTTGGCTTCAACTGTATCAATCGCAATTGAAATATATTTCCCAAAATCTTGTCTTCTATCTTCCATGTGTTCTTTGTCGCTCATGTAGTTTCCCATAAAAAAAGAGAAAACAACTGCTACGATAAAGATCACGACAACCGATACTTTTCCTAATTTTTTCATATAATTACGTTCCTTTGTCAAACTCAAATTTACTTATGTTTTAGTTTCTTGCGATAGATAAAATGTCCAGCACCCACACTGATTTCATAAAGAACTATCCCTGCGAAAAGCAATTCTAAATTTGGAGCATTGATTCTGTGAAAAGATATAGATACCATATTTTTTAAACTAAACGTTAAATACTCTGCCAACATATGCATGATACCAAATACAATCGGTGCAAGCCATTTTCCTTTGCCCCAATAATTGTTTTTTCCAATCAGGAATGAAATAACAAGTGTTGAAAATGGAATCAGTGCATACAAAAATATTAATCCATACGCCATCGCATCTGAACCACTCATAAAAAGCCAAAACACTAAGAGGGAGATAATCCAGATAGTCAAATAAACTATAATCAAAACATTTTGTTTCTTCATTCAATCACACCTTTCTCAAATCCTAATTTATGAAACCCATCTTTATCGTTCGAGTTAACCACCCTTCTTTTGTCAGGCAGCTTATATGCTCAGTTCTTACATCATTCATCATAGGCCAAGGAACATTTTCCCTTGTGTATTGATACTGAAATCCACATTTTTCCTGTACTCGCTTTGACTTCACATTACCATCAAAGTAACCGCACCACACTTTTTCAAGAAGTAAGTTTTCAAAAGCATAACGAAGAAGTTCCTGTACAGCTTCGGGTATCAAACCTTGGCCCCAATAAGGAACTCCAATCCAGTACCCTATTTCTCCTTCCGTATCAGGAATTCCTATATTGCTTGCTTTGCCAATCATTAAACCGACACTTCCAACTGCGCATCCAGTATGTTTATCAACAACTGCATAGGTTTCCGGTGCTGACAAAACATTACGAATAATATCAAGACTGTTCTCTACGCTTGTGTGAACAGGCCATCCAGCAATAGGACCTACTTCCGGAGAACTTGCATATTTATATAAGTTTTCTGCATCTGATTCCTGCCAAGGGCGCAGGATCAGTCTTTTCGTTTCCAAAATCATTATCATTTCTCCTCTATCCATTTTTATACTTCAAATTATACTCTTTTGAGGAAAAAATTGCACGAAAAAAGGCTTCTGGATTTTTCCAAAAGCCTTTGGGATATTAAAATATCACTCCAAGCAGCATCACAACCACTGCAATTGCTCCTACAAGGTACATACAACATCCTAAGCATCCTCCACCATGTCTGCCATAATGGTGATGATGATGACGAGGTGGCGGTGGTGGCGGCATATGGTGTCCTCCGTGCGGTCCTCTCATAATTTATCTTCCTCCTTATTATATAACCGATTGATTATTTCTTATATATTCGCTCAATTTCAAATATACAATCATCATAAATTGTCCTCTATTCATCCATGAGTTTATCCAGTTCAATACTATCTGGCGCATAAAACTCTAATTTTCCACACTTCTCACAGCGCATAACATTCATTGTAAGGGAACCGCTCGCCAGACGATTCAAATCACTAAAAAAGTAGGTCTCTTCTCCCAGCTTAAATGTTACCGGTCCATACTCCAGCATTTTGCCCTTGCACCTGAGACATTCTATATCTGTAGTTCTTTTTTTGTTATTTACCTCTTTTTCTTCTTCCTTCTTTTTCTGGACATCCCACACATTTTCTAAATATTTCCGTAACTCCGCTGCATCAGCTGCTCTGCCAGATTTCAAGGCTGCTTCCGCCCTTTCTATAGCTGAAAGTGGCTCATATTTTGGATAACAGTTTTTGCATAAAATCTGTTCTGTATTACCACAAGATAATTTTCTTTTTTGTAATTTTCCTAAAATTGTGCCACAAAAAATGCATCTATCTTCCATAATAATGCTCCTATATTTTTATTTCTCTTTTTGAAACACTAATGATATTCAATTATTCTTTTTTGATTTTAGATAACGAAGAATCCAAACAACAGCACAAAAATCCCACACTATCGCGCAAATAATACGGAGCACAAACGATACGGAGTTTGTAAATCCGTATGATAAAGCAACAAACACATTGATGTTCCATACAACTGCACAAACACAATTTATTAGAACTACTGCTATACTTACTTCTTTATTTTTATTCATCTGATATGTCTCCGTCAAATTTTAATTTATTATTTCTTCACATCGTAAAACCCACAAATTAATCCGATGTACTTTTGTAAAACATTTGGTAATTTTATTTATCTTACCGGGGCAAGAAGCACTTTTCCGGTTCCTCTATAAACATTTACCAGACCTTCGCCAGATGCAGCAGAACCAACAAGACTCTTTCCGGAACGTTCTACCGTAAATTCAAGGCTTCCACTCCATGCGATTACAAAGTTTCCATCCACCTTTAATACATCATGGTCTAAAGTGATTTCCACCAGTTCTTCTCTCGGACACGGAGATTCCAGACAAAGAACTCCGCTTCCCTGAATACCTAAGTTAAATAATCCTTCGCCCCCTGCAACTGCAGAAGATAAATTAGATCTCATCACTGCTTTGTGCTTTAATGAAGATTCACATGCGAGGAACAGCCCATCATCAAGCACTACCGAACCATTCCAATCAGCTACATCGAGTAATATCATATGTTTATAAGTAGGCTCTAAAACAAGTGTCCCACTTCCGGTGTATTCCGGCTTGATTGCAGATTCTCCTGTCACCGAACCTCTCACAGCCTTGCTGAGAAGATCTCCTACACCTTTCACGCCGGTTGTTGCCTTTACATCACCGACCATCCAATGCATCGCACCAGCCTGTACAGTCACATTGGATTTCTGAATATCGCATACCACCTGATGTTTCCGCACATTCATCTGACTTGAATAATATGCCATCATTGCATTTTCCGGCATAACGCTTAAATCTCTCTGGTATTCAATTACCGAAAAAGCTCCCAAAGAATCAATTACTTTCACATCATCATTGTCAAAAAAATTTTTAATCTGATACATCGTTTCTTCCTCTCTTCTACTTCTGCCTTTTTAGATTATTTTATCATAGCTCTTTTTTCAATTCATCTAAAATCCTCGATACTTTTTCGATTGCATTGTCTACCTGTTTTCTCGCATCTGCAATCTTTGACTGAACCAGATAATCAGCTACAAGTCCGTCAAAGAAAAAGTCCGCAAAGGATAAAAATCCGCTCACATCAAGGCTTAGATTAAAGTTTCCATTTACATCTGCCAGCTCTCTCTTAAAAATTTGAAGATACCGCTTTGCTTCTTCCATACACGAAGATGCTTCATCCATTTTGCTGTGTTTCATGATGTCTGCTAAAAGACCACCACCGAACAGATCAAACATTCCCCATCCTCTGGCACTATTTAACTTTTCCTGTGCTACATATAAACTGCTAAGTGCTCTTTCGCCTGCGGCAATGGCTTCTTTGATTTCTATTACATTATTATTCATAAATCTATTTCCTTTCCCGCTGCATTATTCACAGAGCTTCAATAGTACTATAACACCTACAATCATCAAAACCGGAAGTGCAATGGAAAGTAACCCGCGTAATACAAGTCCGATCAAAAATAATGGTAGAAGTACCAAAGTTACAATCACTTTTGAAAGACCCCATGTGGCTCTGATTGCAAATCCAATCATTTTTCCGAACACCGCAATCATTAAAATTACAAATAATAAACTTAACATATCTTTCATCTCCTTTTTTATAAAGCCATTATACCTTCTATTCAAAATACAATAAACCGCTCTTTTAGCGGAATAAGTCTCCTATTTTCTCTCATTTAGCGACAAACTTACAAACATTTTCTTTTACCCACTCTGTAATCTATGATATGATAATAAAAATCTGATTTTTTAAAATGACTGAAAGTACGAGGCTGATTATGGGAAGAAAATCAACAAAAGAAAATAAAACAATATACCAGACAAGCAGAGAAGCATTGGAACTTACCAGAGATGCCGCTGCTGAAAAGCTGGGATTTATCTCCGCTGACCGCATCGAAAAAATTGAATATGAAAAAACTCTGCCGCACCCGGAAGAGGTTCTTGCAATGGCAGACTGTTATAAAAATCCGGCACTTTGCAACTACTTCTGTTCCCATGAATGTCCAATTGGAATGGAATATGTACCTGAGATCAAAGCGAAAGAGCTTTCTCAGATCACGCTGGAAATGTTAGCAACTTTAAATAAACTTACAAAAGAAAAGGAACGACTCATTGAAATCACCGTAGACGGTGAACTTTCTGAGGATGAAATTCCTGATTTTCTCGCAATTAAGGCAGAGCTTGAAAAAATGGCTATGGCAATTGATTCTCTGAATTTGTGGATTGACCAGACGATTGCAACTGGGAAAATAGATAAAAAACTGCTGAAGGATTAGTTCTTCAGCAGTTTCTGAATCTCGCTTGGACGTCCTTCGTAATTATATTTATCGAGAATAATATTATCTATGATCATGATATCCGCATCTCCGCTTTTTAGATGTTTCTTTACAATTCCATGGACGTCAATACGTTTATCCAGTTCGATGACAGGCACATCTAAATTCACTTGCAGACAGGAATAATTTCCTTCGGGAAGCATCATAATATTGGGCAATTCTTTTTCCTGATCCATAATCTGAAGGAACAAACAATAATGCATTTCTCCTTCATCATCGATTTTGAAAAACTGTCCTGCCGGAAGGATTGGAAACAGTTCCATTTCCTGTGCAATTTTATATATTTTTGACACTTCTGAAACAAATTCGTTGATTGTTTTTGGGGCGTTGAAAAAATCAGTGATGATGACTCTTCGTTGATCCAACTTTCTGATATACCAGTCTTCTCTATTTTTATATTCTTTATTTTCCTCTATACTTTTTAACGAAAAATCAATGAAATTTAACGTATTTTGCAATTGATTCATTTTATTTTTCGCAACTTTTCTTCCATGCTCCAGCAATTTCTGTGAATGGAGCGTTCCTGATTCATCAATATAAGTTACCATTTCTTTTAAAGGAATCCCAAGGTTGATACACAATATGATCTTGTCCAAAACCGCTAACTGATCTGCTTTGTAATATCTGTATCCCGTATTTTCATCAGTATAAGCAGGCTTTAACAAACCCAGTTTTTCATAATATCTCATGGAATTCACATTAATGTTACGAAGTCTGGCAAACTCTCTAATCGTAAAAAATTCTTTCATTTTTTCATTCCTTTCTACTTGACTTTATTATTATAACAAGGTTTATTCTAATTAGGTAGCTAAAAAACGAAAGGATGAAACAATTATGAAAGAAAAAACGCAGGATATGGGGTCTGGAAGCATTCCGAAACTTCTGGCTCAACTTGCAATTCCAGCTGTCGTAGCACAGATTGTAAATTTACTATATAACATCGTTGACCGTATTTACATTGGACATATACCGGAAATCGGCGCATCTGCTCTGACCGGAGTTGGATTATTTACACCAATTTTAATGCTGATCAATGCATTTGCAATGCTGGCAGGTGCCGGCGGTGCTCCACGAGCTGCCATTGCAATGGGTGAAAAGAATCATGAACGTGCTGAAAAGATTATCGGAAACTGTTTCTCACTTCTTCTGATATTTGCAGTGATTCTTACCGGAGTTTTCTATATACTTGCTCCTACATTGCTTCAATTATTTGGTGCAAGTGATGTCACACTTCCTTATGCGGTAGAATATTCACGAATCTATATTTTAGGAAGCATTTTTGTATTGATTGTTATGGGAATGAACCCATTTATCACTACTCAGGGATTTTCAAAGATCAGTATGCTGACCACTGTTATTGGTGCTGTCATTAATATTATCCTTGACCCAATCTTTATTTTCGTATTTGGGATGGGCGTCAAAGGTGCCGCTTTGGCAACTGTTTTAAGTCAGGCGGTAGGTGCTGTTTGGATTCTTCGTTTCCTGACAGGCCAGAAAACCATTCTGAAATTAAAGAAATGTAATTTAAAGATGGAAAAAGATATTATCTTACCTTGCCTTGCACTTGGTATTTCCAGCTTCATTATGCTGTCAACGGAAAGTCTTTTATCCATCAGCTTTACTTCCAGCTTATCACGTTATGGCGGGGACCTTGCGGTAGGTGCCATGACGATCATTACAAGTGTCAGCCAGCTGGTACTGATGCCTATGCAGGGAATCTGTCAGGGCGGTCAGCCAATCATCAGCTACAATTATGGGGCCGGCAACAAAGACCGTGTGAAAAAAGCATTTTTTACACAGTTTAAGGTATGTGTTGCTTTCTCGATAGTGTGCTGGGCTGCGATGATGCTGATTCCTCAGGTATTTGCCGGATTATTTACCACTGATCAGGCACTGTCAGAATATACTGTATGGGCCATTCGAATTTACATGGCTGGTATCTTTTCATTAGGATTCCAGATCAGCTGTCAGCAGAGTTTTATGGCATTGGGCCAGGCAAAGATCAGTCTTCTTCTGGCATGCTTAAGAAAAATTGTATTGCTGATTCCGCTGATTTTTATTCTTCCATTATTTATCGAAAACAAGGTTTTTGCGGTATTCCTGGCTGAACCGGTAAGTGACATTCTCGCTGCAACGGTTACGACTATTGCATTTTTGTCACGATTTAATAAGATATTAGAAAAAGGTCCTCATCGTTAGATGGGACCTTGAATTTTAAATAAAATACAATAAAATTATAACCAGAGAAACGAAGTTTACTACCGTACAGTTTTTACTTATGCGGCTTGTTCGTTTCTTTTTTTATGCTATTCATTTTCAATTTTTTTAATTGTATCTTTTCGAACCTCTTCTCTGAGAGTTTTTAAATATTCCGAAAATGCAACCTTATCATCTGCATAAGTCATATTTAGATCATATTCCCGCGGAATCCACGTAGAAAGATCTGACAGATTATGCTGAATCAAAGCCTCCAGACCATCGATTGCCTTATAAATCTTTGCCTCTACAGTCTTTCGTTCTGCCATTTCTTCATAAAGCGCTTTCATTTCTTCCGCATAATTCGCAGGCAATGAATCCACCCAGTTATTTAACAGTGTTTCCTCTGTCACTTCATTGGCTTCCGTTTTTTCGAAGGTTGGAATATCACCAGTGAAACATTCTCCTAAATCATGGATGATACACATACGAATGACCTTGTCCATATCTGCTTCCGGGAACTCGTCTCTCATAAAGAACGCCATCAGCGTCATCATCCAGCTATGTTCTGCTACACTTTCATGACGCCCTTTCGTCGTATAACAGTGACGTGTCGTATCTTTTAAGCGCTCAGCCACCACCAATGCTTCCAATAATTTTCTTGCTTCCATAGAAATTAACCCTTCTCTTTGCAAATTTTATTACTGTATAAATAGTACCACGTAATCGTAGTCAAAACAACTGTCACGAAAATATGTACCGTGCTATTAAGAACTGTAAAATTGTAGGTATTAGAAACCTCACCAAATTCCAACAGATATCTTGCTCCCATCCCAGCAACTACAAGCATCAGATTCATAAAAAATATCTTTCCAAAGGTACTCTCCATGAATACATTTGCCTCTGCAATCCCCATATAAATGAATGCTCCAAATGTGACTGCTATCGTAGATATTTTTATATAAGCTGGAAAGTCACGCGTAAAATTAATAAATGGGAAACTGAAACAGCTAAAAAAGATCATGAATCCAAATACAATTCCACATGCCATCTTTCTATGTGCCTGAATAATTTTTTGAAATTGTGTCATAGCAAATCTCCTTTTCTGCTCCTTTCGGATTTCCTGCAAATAGTTTATTATTTACATTTTAGCACATTCTTTTGAAACATGACAAATAATGCAAGAAATAAAACCACTGAAATCCAATATCCCGGCTGGGCGGTGATAAACCCATCTCTCCATTGAAATCCTAAAATGATATTGGCTCTTCCTTGCCAAAGGCCAAAAACAAGCACCAGTGCAACCAAATTCATAAATAGACTTACTTCTGTAAGAAATGTAAAAACTCTGCCTCGCTTTTTCCCAAATGAATAGATTCCAATGATAATGTTTTGAACAGCAAACCAGTCTAAATAAAGCCAGCCATGGCGATATCCCATCATTTTGGCATCAAATGTAAACCATGGAAGAAATATAGAACCTAATGCCAACAAATATAAAATTTTTAATCCCTTTTTCTCTTTTAGCATTGATATCGTCTCCTGTTCCATAAAACATTTCTTATTTTTACTTTACCATAAAATTCTTCCCATTTTTTAAGACTTTCTGAATATTTTCCAATGTTTTCCTAATCATTTCTTTCTCTGTCTAGGCGTAATACGAAAAAAATCTACCATACTTTCCAAAATTTCTTCTTTTATCCAGCTATTTTGCTTCTTATGACATTTCAATGGGCATTGGTAAAATTATCCAGTCCAGCTGCCCTCAATTTGCTAATATTTTGGGCATATATTATTCTGCGTAATAAACTCTGTTTTCTTTTCTGGCCTTTACCTGTGGAACGTCACCCTCTGCATATCCAAGAATACAATGACCAATTCCTTCGTATTCTCCTTCAATTCCGAGAGATTTTAAAATCTCTTTGCCCTCTTCTGACTCAAATTCTTCTTTTGCACGATGAATCCAGCAGCTGCCGAGTCCAAGCTCATGAGCCGCAAGCATCATATTTTCCATCACAAGGCTTCCATCGTAAAGGTAAGTTGGTCTTGTTTTATCTGCCAAAACGACCAGAACTACTGGTGCTCCGTAAAATGGATCAATGTTTGCACCCATAATCGCTGCATTCATTTTAGACAGCTTATCTCTTAATTCCTTATTTGTAACTGCGACAACGATCGGGGACTGTCCGTTCATTCCTGATGGAGCATAGAGTCCTGCTTCGATGATCTGATCAATGAGTTCCTTTGGAACCATATCCGGTTTATATTTTTTTACGCTTGTTCTTGTTTTCATTATATTTAATGTATCGCCCATTCTGTTTTCCTCCTGAAAGAAATATTAACTATATTATACAAATGAATTTTCGTCGTGGCAAATAGAATCGCAAATCTTCCCTTTTTCTCCCATCTTATGATACTATTCTTTTTAGAAATGTTTTTAACGAAAGGTAACGATCCTATGGGAGAACAACGTGTAAGAATCAGTGACATTGCGGAGGAATTAGGTCTTAGCACTGCTACCGTTTCCAATGTGATCCATGGAAAAACAAAGAAAATATCCGATGAAACGGTAAAACGTGTCCAGGCCCTGTTAGAGGAACGCCAGTACATTCCAAGTATGGCTGGTATTTTGCTTGCGCAGAATTCTTCGAAGATCATTGGAGTTTTTATCAATGACCATGAAAAATATGAGGGACATACTTTAGAAGATGTTTTTATCGCCTCCTCTCTCAATTATCTGTCTACAGAGATTGAAAAACAGGGACAGTTCATGATGGTCAAAAAAGCTAAAAATCCTAAAGAGGTCATTCAGTTCGCTTCCATGTGGAATATGGATGGTCTGGTCATGATCGGATTTTGCGCTGAAGACTATATGTATCTTCGAAATCACATGAGGATTCCTTTCGTTGTTTATGATGGATTTTGCGAAAACCCTGAACGTATTTTTAATATTACCATTGACAACTTCGACGGAGGTTTTCAGGTCGGAGAATATTTCCGACAGCTCGGTCATAAAAAAGCCTTATGCATTTCCGATAATGATGTAGGCATTGATAAACAGCGATATGACGGGTTCTGTACCGGATTCGGCACTGGAACAGTAAATTTTATGATGATTCCAATGCTGAAAGAAGAACGCTGGGAATTTTATCATCGGGAGGTGGAACAGTTTCGTCACGTTTCTGCCATCTTTGTTGTTTCAGATTATTACGCAATTGACCTGATTCATTTTCTGAATGAACAGGGAATCCGTGTACCGGAAGATATTTCTGTAGCTGGATTTGATGATATTCCAATGTGTGAAATGATTTCTCCTACATTGACTACCGTAAAACAGGATTGCGCTCTGCGTGCAAAGATTGCCCTTCAAAAGTTACGAGAAATGAAAGAAAATTTAATCAGTGAAACCGAAATCATGCTGCCGGTGACACTGGTGAAACGTACAAGCACGAAGAAAATCAAAGACTGACTCTAAAGGTTGTATTTGTAAATCATGCACAAATACAGCCTTTCATTTTTGTTTTGGGTTATACGTTTAACCTTTGTAATTATCGGCCATCAGCGATAAAATGTGAATGAAAATACAACTCGGAGGAGTTTTTATGAAACAAAAACAATCTTTTTTATTCACTGTATGTAATCTGGCAATTCCTGTTGCGCTTCAGTCCATGCTCCAGTCATCTTTCAGCATTGTAGATCAGATTATGATCGGACAGCTCGGCAGTGTCAGCGTCGCAGGTGTCGGACTGGCTGGGAAATTTTCATCCATTTATTCCGTTTTGGTTTCTGCGATCGGTGCTGTCGCAGGAATTATGATTTCTCAATACATTGGTCAGAAAAATAAAACGGAAGTTCGAAGAAGTTTTTATTTGAACCTGATACTGGCAATCGGCATTTCTGTATTGTTTACTATGATCTGTGTGATTTTCCCAAAACAGATCATGACATTTTACATCAAAGATGATGCAACAATCCTGGCTTCTGCTGATTATCTTAGAATTATTTCCGGTACGTTTCTTCCAATGGCAGGCGCAACTCTGCTCTCTACCATGTTTCGCTGTATGGAAATGGCACAATTTCCACTCTATGCAAGCATAACGTCCGCAATTTTGAATACTGTGCTGAACTATATTCTTATTTTCGGAAAATTTGGCTTTGCTCCGATGGGTGCAGAAGGTGCAGCGATTGCAACGCTCATTTCCCAATGCGCTAACTTTCTCATAATGCTTCTGATGATTTTAAAATACAACGATTATCTGAAGCTTGCAGAAAACTGCCAAAAGTCAGCTGTCAAAGTTAACTGGAAACAATATATGGACATGCTTTTACCAATTCTTATCTGTGAACTTGCATGGAGTTTAGGTGAAAATGTGTATGCAGCAATTTACGGACACCTTGGTACTGACGCCAGCGCTGCAATGACATTGACTAATCCGATACAGGGGCTGATGATTGGTGCTCTCTGTGGATTGTCTCAGGCAGCAAGTGTTATCATCGGTAAAAAGTTAGGCAACAAAGAATACGATGATGCTTATTGGTCAGCAAAAAAACTGATCTTATATGGTTTTGTCGGTTCTATCTTCTTATCACTGGTGGTGATCGCGACAAAATCCTTCTATGTAGAAATCTATCAGGTGGAGGATTTGGTCAAGGCACTTACACAGCAGATTTTAACCGCCTATGCCCTTGTTGCTCCATTTAAAGTATTAAATATGATTGTTGGCGGTGGAATCATTCGAAGCGGTGGCAAAACAAAATACGTTATGATGATTGATATCATTGGAACCTGGGGATTTGGTGTTCCACTGGGACTTTTCTCCGCCTTTGTTTTGAATCTTTCCATTCCTTATGTATATTTTATTCTCTCTCTGGAAGAATGCATTCGATTTGCTATTTCACTGGTAGTTCTTTGTAGGAAGAAATGGATGCAGAGTCTGGACGCAAGCAACTTATAATAAATATTTCCTACAAAACGTATAAAAATGCGAGGATACCAATCCGGTTCCTCGCATGTATTTTACTTACGATAATCCAATAAATTTTTTAAGCTTATCTGCACTGGTGTTCAAAATCAGTTCTTCATCAAAATCCACAGTTTCCAGAAAATCGTATGCCAGCTCAAAATCTCCCACAAAGCATGGATCATGAGCATCTGTATTAACAATGATCGGAACTTTGTACTCGTTGCAAAGAGCCAACATTGTTCTATAATTTTCCAAACAATTTAGTCTCTGATCAAGTTTGCGAAAAGAACTGTTATTCACTTCTAAAGCCACATGATACTCTTTCGCAGCTTCTACCAGCAATTCATAATTCAACGGTGTGCAGTCATCATCCGGATGGGACACAAAAAATACTTTTTCATGCTTCATACATTCAATCACATTTTTCGTATTGTTTTCTATTCCTTCGTTCTCATAGCACAATCCATGAATTCC
>JBGVGF010000065.1:0-2117 GCA_045121495.1 Faecalimonas sp. | reverse complement strand
GTTGTAAGCACAGAAAACTTTCGGTAAGCACATTGATTTTGTAAGTGATATTTATAAAATTTGTTGTGGTGACTTTATTTTAGAATATTTTCTGCGAAAAGTCAATATGCTTACTGAATATTTTCAAAAACAGTAATTTGAAAGAAGGTGGGTGTTTGATTTACGACAACATTAAAAAAATCTGTAAGGAAAAAGGGCTCAGCGTTAGTTCGGTAGAAAAACAAGCAGGGCTCAGTACTGGAGCAATTAGCAAGTGGAACGCGTCTAGTCCAACAATTGAGAAACTACAGGCGGTAGCAAAAGTGCTGAAGGTCAACGTAAATAAGTTAATTGGATAGGAGGTAGTATGCCAGTACATAACTGCAATCATTTCACAGGCAAGACAAAAAGTGGTGACCCTAGAAAGAATCGGAAAAAGAAGATTCGAAAGAAGAGGATACATAAGAACAAGTATTCAAATTAGCAGAGCAGAAAGGAGTGATGGGAAAACAGTACATAAATGGAGATGCAGAAAATGTGGAAAATTACAAAGGAAAAAGAAGTCAACTCGGACAATCCGTAACGAATAAATTAAAGAGAGGTGGTGTCATTTGAAGAAATTAGAAATTGTAAGCATGGTACGAATCAATGGACAGTTGATGAAACAGGAAGATGTTGACCCAGAACTATTTAGAAAATTACTGGAAGAAAAAATCGACTTCGCAATGGGTAACATTGGATTTGAAAAGGATAAAACCGCTTAGGCGGTAGAAAGGAGGACAAGCCTATTACATACAAAGAATACCAGCGTTATAAGCGCAATAAAAACAGAGCAAAGAAAAGAAAGGAGAAAAAACGTGAAGTATTACAACAGAATTAAGAATTTAATCTTAGCAGGCTTGGTTGGATTTATTTACTACAAATACATAGTGCCAAGTGTACCGGTTCTGGACAAGCTGTTTGCATTAGCATTTGTATGTTTGATGGTGCTTTCTATTACGGAAGAACTTGATGCTAAGAGAAGAGCCAAAGTTAGAGCGAAACGTAAAGCTCAGGAAAAAGAAAAGAGCGCATAAGGTCGGGTAAACCATTAAGCGCTCAAGAATTTAGTCAATTTAAAAATAACAGAAAAGGAGACGAAAGTCAAATGTTTGAAATAGGAGATTTAGTAAAAGGATTACCAACTACACCTTATGGAATAACTAACGAGAAAATGACAGTCGGTGCAGTAAGAGATATAAAAGAAAACGAGATTTATGTAAAAGTCTTGAAGCACGAAGATGGAATTACTGGATGTTACTGGGTAAAGGCTGAGTATTTCGAGAAAATCGGACATGTTAAGCCGTTTGTCAGAGCAGAGGTTATCGAGCGGATTAAGACAGAAGGAGCGCAGATTCTATCAGAATACGACCTTAGCGGTGCAGACCTTAGCGGTGCAGACCTTAGCGGTGTTACCGGCCTTATTGATGCAATCAACTACATGGAAGCACATTTCGAAAGAACGGAGGAAGGCTACATAGCATACAAAACATTTAATTCTACATATACAGCTCCAGACAGATGGAAGATTGAAGCAGGAGAGATACTTGAAGAAGTATGCAATCCAGAAAGAACATGTGATTGTGGATGTGGAATTAACGTAGCACCACTCAATTGGGTAAAAAGTAATCGTAGTGGCAAGATTTATAAAATGCTGATTCGTTTTGAATGGTTAGCAGGTGTAGTAGTTCCATACAACACAGACGGTAAAATACGCTGTAGTAGGGCACAGATTATTGGAGTGGTTGATTAATGGAACACATACCGAACTATGATAAATGGAAAACAACTCCGCTAGATGATCCGAAACCGGTAACGCATTTCAATCATTGTGGAGAACCATTATATGAGGGTGATGCACTTTATGGTATCGACGGTGGCATCTGCGAGGATTGTTTAGAGGATAATTATAAGAGTTTTGTATAGGAGGAAATAAATTGAAAAATAAAATCAAAGAATTGCTTTTAAGCACAAAAAGAGAGGGTATAGAAAACCTCATTAAGCACATGGAAGAACAAGGATTTTTTAAAGCTCCATGCAGCACACAATATCATTTATCAAAAGAGGAAGGGCTTGCAGAACACAGTTGTAATGTTCTG
>JBGVGF010000064.1:0-11567 GCA_045121495.1 Faecalimonas sp. | reverse complement strand
TGGATGATACCGACCGGTCCTTTCTGGATGATCTGTTACCGTGGTCATCAAATCTGCCGGACGGGATTCGAAAGAACTGATAACCAGGGCTGCCGCAAGGCAGCTCTTAATTTTTCAAGGTACTCGCTATTGAGCGGTTACGAACATGTAATTGTTGGTCATATTATATTCAATGACCCCAGTAGCCTCCCTATAGGACAAGGTTTTTTGATAGTGCATAAGCATACTCCTCCTTACTAAATAAATTAAAATAAGTTTCAAATACTTGGAATCATTGGCGAACTGCCGAGAATTGATAGACCAAGTGAACTGCAAATGGCACTGTAGAAAATCATGCCTTGAAATTTGCGTATGACTAGAATAGCATATTATTTCGGTTAAGTAAAGTCTTCATAAGACTTTTTTCTATTATACTACGATCAAAACCGAACCTTCCAGCATATAATATATACAAAAAAGATGGTCGGAATTATGTTTATAGTAGGATTGATCACAGGATTCTTAGTCGGCGGAACATGTGGTGTCGTATTTATGTGTTTGGTTCAGATAAACAAAGATTAGGAGGTATTGTGAAAAAGATACCCAAAAACTGTACAGAATGTAAATACAGAAAGAAATGTAAATCCATGTATGGCGGACCAGCGTGTAAATTCAAAGATAAAATCAAAGCAAAAATCCCAAAGATTTAAAGAATTTCTTTTAATTAGTCAACATTTCCAAAATAACTCAGAAAGGAAAATCCATGGAACAACTCACAAGTTATGTCAAACCCGAGCTTTTAATAGTAACGATCGCATTATACTTCATCGGTATTGGAATCAAGAAAACTGACCGGATAAAAGATAAATATATTCCAGCCATTCTGGGCATTGTCGGAATCGCCATCTGCTCCATCTATGTCTTTGCCACATGTGATTGCGGTACAGCACAGGAAGCTGCCCTGGCAGTCTTTACAGCCATTACACAGGGGATTCTAGTTGCCGGATTAAGTACATATGTGAATCAATTGATCAAACAATACTTGAAAACAGAGTGATTCTCAATATCCCCTTTGAAAAGAAAACAAGTTCTAGGGAGACTCATTTTTAATCTTCTTAGAACTTGTCAAATCAACTTACATTTCCAATATTCTATTTTTTACTAATTCCTGCAGGAACTCATCTACATCTTTTTCTACCGTTTCTCGGTCTATTTCATATTCAGCTAAGACTGAATTGATCAGTTCCTCTCTTGTAATCTCCTGCTGTAACTTGTCCCATAAAAATGCTCCAAGCTCATTAACTGTGATCAAACCATTGAGCTCTAATGTAGTCTTTCCTGTTGGAATAATTACATAATCCCCAGCGATTTCGCGCAAAATAAACTCTTTTTCTATCTTCATTCCTCTGTCTTTCCTTTCTCTAACAGACGTTGATACTCTTTCTCCATTTCTTCCAGAAATACTTCCGTCTGCCTGCAAAGATATTCTGGCTTTTTATAGCTGCATCCATATCCTTCTGCAATACAAAGCGCACCACAAACCATGCACGCAAAACGCTTCTTACATTCACGGCATTCTGCTGGAAGCAAAATCTTATTTGTTTCTTCGGTAATCTTTTTCCAAGCCAAATCAAATCCTTCTTCAAATGGTCTGGCAACAGGTTCATTCATCATGCCACATGGAGTCATTCTTCCATCCCATGTCAGCCAGAAAGAAGATCGTCCCGCCATGCACCCCATCTTTTCATCCGGAATACGTTCACACTCTTCTTCCTCTTCCATGTAAGTGGCTCGTCCTTCATGCAAAGCCTTAAGACGTATAAACTTTTCTTCTTCGCTCATGCTATAGAGTTCCGCTCTTGCTCTCGCTTTTCCAGCCTCTTCCGGTGTAAAACGAACCTCTTCATTTGGAACCCCTTCTCTCGCACTTCTTACCGGTGGAAACATGTAAGTAGCAGCATTCACTTTGATTCCTCTTTGTTTTCCAAATTCCAGAATCTGTTCCAAATCTGCTATATTGTAACGAGTAAAACTGGCGTTAATATTTACATAAATTCCTGCATCTTGCAGCATTTCAATTGCTCTGGTTGCTGCGTCATATCCCGTCGGATGCTCACAAAGTCTTTTGTAAGTTTCATTTCCACCACCATATAAAGTAATATTGATTCTCGTAGGCGGATTTTCTTTCAGCCATTCCACCGTTTCTGCATCAATCATAGTTCCGTTTGTATTAATGGAAATAAAAAGTCCCATCTTCTTCAGTTCTGTATAAATATAACGGAAATCTTTTCGTAGAAACGGTTCTCCACCAGTTAATAGCAGAAACAACATGCCCCTCTCTGAACAGGTTTTCCCCATCTGGATCCATTCCTCTGCCGTATACTCTCGCCCACGTTCACGCATTTCTTCCTCTGACATGCGAATATAACACATGCGGCAATTCATGTTACATCTTGGAGTTAATTCAAAAGTTCCACTGACTGGTGTATGATTTAAAGCTGATTTTTGATAAATATATCGTTTTATCTGTGGCTGCATCGGTGTATTTCTGTTATCCATTTTGTTCACCTATTCCAAAATCTGTACTGCCATAATCTGGCTGCTTTCCGGATTAAAATGCGCCGCAACCGCTTCTACTTCCCCATTTGCCGGTACATTTTCAAATGGTGTACGGTATGTAATTCCACCCAAATATGCCCCTCCAAGCTGTACATACTTATAGTAAACATACACCTTGTCATAAGACTCATTCGTTTTATTCTTTAGGATGATTTTTCCTTTTTCTGTAACAAGTTCAAATTTATCTTCCTCTAATGTCGGATCATCCATATATCCTGTCGCGGTCTCTCCATAGGTATAGGAATCATCTTCGCTGAACTCTCGCTTATTCGATTCCAAAACTAATGTGGAAGTTCCAGCCGGGAGATTTGTCACTTTAAAACTTGCAGTTTCTGTCTCATTTACCTGGAAAATAATCTCGGCAATCTGAAGCATTCTATCTGAATGATTTGTAATAAGCATTGCTGTAACATTCGCTGTTGGCTCATCACTTCCATCCTCCAGGAAATTACCAGCATAACGACCGATTGCATCTACCGTCAGATTAGAGTCCGAAAGGGTGATTTTCTGAGACTCTTCTGTCGATTCTGATGTTATGCCTGAATTGAACCCTTCAATTTTGGAAACATTAAGAGTCCCTTCTGCTGGTTCTACATAATCATCCGAAGATTTCACCTGAATCTCTAAATCATCCAGTTCATCCATATCTGTAATCTCATGATAACCTTTATCAACCTCATACTTTAGCTCATCTGCAATCACAAAACCTACTACGATAATAATCACTGCAAGAATACTTGCCAAAATCATCGTCTTTTTATTCATTTTTATTTTCTTTTTTTTCATATTCTACTCCTGCTTTCTATAAGAAAAATTTCATTCTTCTCGAAATAGTGTATTCTTAACAAGTTCTACTGCCTCTTGATCCGGTCGACATGCCAGATGATAGATCGGAATATTAGCCACAACATCCATAAGTAGGTCCGTCATTTTACTCATATACTCCGGATTCCATGTGTTCATTAGAGTTTCTTTGTACAATGAGAGAAATGCACTTTTTCCATTCAATCGTTCAATCTGATTTTCAGGTGCCTGTGTCAATACAATAATCGCCTTAATCGGTGCCGACTCATTTCGGTAAATTCCTGATGATCCTGCATATGGGGATCCAAAACCACGATATATCCCCTCAATCCTTCGGATAATGGTACGGTCTCCATTATAGATTTCTGCTCCTTCATATTGATGCCACAAATCCGCCTGTGTTGATTTACCTGTACCAGATGGAGCAGTAAAAACAATTCCATTATTTCTCCACGAGATAAAAGACGAGTGAAGAATAAATGCCTCATATGAAAGAAGTCCTTCTTCCAACGCAAGGAAATCCAGAATATTTTCTCTTTCAAATATTTTGCAATCTCCTATTAACTCTACCGGCATATCTATACAAAATGTTTCCTTTGCTTTCGGATATATGGCCACTTGATATACATTACTAGCCGCTCGTATTAACTTTTTTCGTATATATCTATTTTCTTTCTTGATGATTGAATACTCTCTTTTTACTATTCCTTTCTCTTCAATCTCTTTTTGGTGACCTTCTATTTTATATACGATGTCAATTTTTTTTTGTTCCTCTATCAAAAAAGGTGCCATACACTGCTGAAATACAATTGCTATCGGAGAAACAACTTTAAGATTCAAATTTGCAATACTAAAATAATAAAAAAACATTTTTTTCTCCATATAAGATAAATAGTGAGAGCGAAAATTGCTCTCACTATTTAAAATCATTTTATAGTTATGATGAAAAAACAACATTTGAAGATGTATGATAACATAAGATAGTATCATTGAATTCATAATCCTTTCCAGGTTCTACTTCTCTATAACATCCTTCACCAGTACCTGTGAAATATCCCGTAAATCCTGTTATATCAGCTATAAAATTATCAACATTCATATTATTCGTAAAACTTGGATCGCATGAAGCAATACATTCTGATAATAAGAAGTTCTCCACCATAATCATTGGTTTTTTGTATTCTTTTTTCATTGTCTCATGTCCTCCTTATCTGTTCACCTTCATTGTTGTTGCAAGATATTCTTCTGATTCTGCACCATTTAACACATAATGGATTTCGATTGGGAATGTTCCCACAGCATTAGGTGCTTTGAATCTCAATGTATATTTACAATCCGATTCATCAGATCTAGCTGCTGTTACTGTAATTTCAGTTTTTACTCCATTATTTGTATAGTACATTGTAAATTCTGGATCTCCACCTTCAAAAACATCCTGGCTTAATGTCACAGCATATTTATGATTAATCCATTGATTCTTTCTAATCTTGAATGTACCTGTATATTCTACGAATGTAACAGATTCACTCAAAGTATCTGTACTTATAATTTCTTTGATATCCTCGGTATATGCTGTATCTAAAGGATTTTTCAACGTATATCCCTTATACTTTAAGTTGCTAAATGACAAACTTGATGTTCCTTCTTCTTCAACATCTGAATTTCCTGAAATCAGAACAAGATATCTATTTTCTGCAAGTTCAATACAATCATCTAAATTGATTTTGTAATACATCGCAGTAGCTGATTTTACTGTTTCTACTAAAACAAATTCTTCTCCGTTCCATACCCTCAAATCTACACCATCACTTGTTGGAACACCACTTCCATCAGTATTTACTAATTTTGCCTCAATCTGAATCGTTGAATTTTCGTCATTTACACCCTCTGCTATAAACGCAATTGATGCTGTTTCATCAAGATAGATTTCATTATTTGGTCCTGAATGCATGTATTGTAAAAGAGAATTTGTTATATTAGATCCTACTGCATCTTCGTTTATATCTTCAGTTTTTGTGTAACCTAAAGCTTCAAACATTGGATCGTTGTAAGTATTACCTACCAATGCAGCCTTAGAGCCCTGAATTGACTGTCCTTGTACTATTGTTTCTCCATCTTCATCTACAATACCAGTTTCTGTAATCTCTCCATCTCCAATGATGAGATCTCCAACTTTTACAATTGTCACGCCTTCTTCATTATCGATATAAGCTTCATCACCATCTACATCTAATGTATTGTAAATTCTAATACCATCAAGATAGAATGTTACTTTTTCATTATCAGTTCCAGTTGCTTTGATACCTAATGTTACTCTGTATGTAGCATGGACTCCAAGATCTTCATGAATAACTGGAATCTGATATAAGTCACCATTTGCGTAATATGTATCTACTGCACCAGTCTTGAACAATGTCCAAGTTGCTTCACCATCTTCATCTACACCAGTTTCCTGTTCCACTGTATAAATGATACCTGCTGATGATGTTGTTGTACGCCCAACTACATCAAATCCAGTACCCTTAAATGTGAAAATTGCTTTTGTTTTATAACCATTGGCAGTTAATGCTGTAGAACTTCCTGCACTGTCACCTGTACCGCTTGTATAGGCTTCATCATGTCCATATTGCTCTGTCTGCCCATTGCTTTGAGTAAGTGTTAAAGAAGTACCTGATGTTGTAATATCTTCTTCTTCACCACTATATATAATTTTCACACTACTATCCTTAGTTTCTGTGTCACTATTAAAGTTATCCTCATAGTAAACTACTTCTGCAGGCAAGATGCGAATATTCGATGTAACATTCAAACGGAATCTGTTTGATGTTTGTCCTTCTGAAACATCAGCATCCCCTTTTTGGATCATAACTCCATAGTTGAACCAATCATTTCCTTCAAGGAACTTGTCTAAAGAATATGTGATTGTTGGATTAACATTTTCACTAATTGTATAATTACCAAATGAGTTTACAGAAGGAATAATTGTTCCATAATCCCCTTGTACTGAACTTGTGTTCTGTGCACTCTTTGTATCAGCAGTTGCGGTACTTTCACTTTTTTTCTTTGCTGTATTCCAATATGTACTTGTAGTACCTTCTAATTTAGGATTTGCCAGACTATCATTTTCAAACAAACCATCGCCTGTGTTTTCAGCCAAATCTACATCTAATCCATAATCTAGTACATAGACATCATCATTAGATTTGTAAAGATAATTTTTCATGGTGATAACTCCGGTAATACCTTGCAATTCTTTTGTTTCTTCACCTGAATCATCTGTATAATCTTGATATTTTACTGTTCCATCTGCATTTAGTTCAACCAACTGATATTTTACTGAAATTACATTTTCTGTTACTTCTTCTCCTGGTGTAACTGTAATAACCGGATTTTTATTTGCATCATAAGAAACCTTGTACGTCACACCACCAACAGTTACTTCTGTCTTTGGTTTTCCATCTCCATCTACATATGGCTCATCATCAACTATAAATACAAATCCTTTTGATGTAGCTTCTGAACCCGTCCAATCATTATAAATATCCTCTAAATCACCTGATAGCGTTCCATCATTTGATGCGCTTGGAATGACATTTAATGTATTTTCTTTTCCGACTTCAATCAAGAAAGAATCCTTTAAAGTCACAATACTATTTGTATATACAAACATATCCACGTTCGAAGCAGTATCTGCAGCAACTGTACCTGTTACCGTACCTGTTGAAACTGTACCTGTCACATTTTTATCATTATTAATATTTGTCGTAACATCAAGCTCCTCAAGCTCATATCCACCTTTAGAATTTTCTACTACTTTATAATCTGTTCCTACTGGAATACCATTAATAAGTGCAAACTGACCTGCTTTTAACTGTACTACCCCATCTGTGGCTATAGCGTTTTTACGTACGATCTTACTACCTTCACCATCATAACTGTAAACGTCATAAACTAAATCATAAGCAGCTTCTTCGCTTCCACCATCGAAAACATTAGAAAGTGTTACTTTAAAATCGAAAACTGCATCTGTTTCTGTCGTACCAGACATTGTTTTTTGAATAGCAACACCGCCAGTTTTTGGTGTTTGAACATAATCCACTTGAACTTTAGCTGGAACATCTCGATTTGCTCCATTATCTGCATTCTCCAATTTAAAGGCAGATGCCTCTTCTTCAGTGACACGACCATCGCTAGCCGACAAACTATCTTTGCCATCTTGATAAGAAGCTGCAATTGTACTTCCCAAACCAGAATCTGATAACTCTGACATAGTCCATGTTGTATCATATTTATCATTTGCAGCTTGAATAAGTTCAAGTTCTTCTGCACGAGAAAATTGTTTTGTGAAAGTTGCTGAATCACCATTACCAAGTTTCATTGTTCCATTAAAATTAGCTGTTTCACCTGATTCCGTTGTGTATTTCTTACCTGTCACATCAGCACTGTTTTCATCATTAATTTCAAAAGTAAATGTATCATTTACTGCTGCCTCTGCAGTTACCTTCTGAAGTGCTGTATTTACATTTTCCACATTTACTGTATTTGTTGTTTTTAAAACTGTAGGTTGTTCAAGGTTAAATGTAGCTTTAAAGTTTGATTCAAACATACCACGTTCTTCATAGAAGATAGTTAGTGTGTGAATCTTTGTAGGATCTGATTTATCAATTTCAAATTTCTGTGTCACATTCTCACTAACACTTGCATTTTTATTAATATAGTCTTCGTTATCATAAGTATCTTCTATTGCAAGTGCCTCTGATGCTTGAGATTTACCGTTAATTGTTTTTACATACTGCACAGTTGCTGTATTATTAGAAAAATTTAATTTACCTTCTGCCACACCATGATCGCCTCCCATATCAAGAGCCAATTTACCATCTACATAAATCCAAACATCATCGTCCCCTGAAAACTCAAAAATTGCAGATACGCGAGTTTTATTGTCCTTAGCATAGACACAACCATCCTCATCTATTGTAAATTCAATCTCCAGTTTCATTCCGAAACCATAGTTCAAATTGTTTTCTGATGAACTATAATCATATTTTGTATTGCCATCACTATCTTTATAGCTTGTTTGCACTGTATCCGATGGATCGTTAAATGGGAAAAATCCTGGTGTTCTATTTCCTTCTGCAGTAATACCATAAACAACGTCTTTCTCTGCAGATGAATAAATTAATCCTGTTCCTTCATCATTCATTCGTACAGTATCATGATAATCACCTACGCCACTGTCAAATTGGTAATAATTTGCACCATTAATTTCACGCACAACAAAAGGAAATTCCATAGTTTCATACATTTTACCTATTGTAGGATTATCAATATAAAACCGCTCATTAAATTGAGGCAATACAGTAGTAGTTCCATTTGCCACAATATTTCCATTTACTAAACTATCGCCTACTATTCCTAGTACAACCGCTCCATATTTATCAGCATCATTTTCGACATCTATTGAACGATTTAAATAGTAACTAAAGTTTTCCGTAGAATGATTCGTGGAACCGTATACTGTATCCATATATCCTTGACGGTTAGCATCCCAACTATTAGATTGTTTAAAGTTATTATTATCAACCCACCATGGATTTTGATATGCTAAATTTTGCTGAGCATTGTCATTATAGATATTATAATATGGTTGAAAATTTCCAAAAAATAAAGGTGAAACCTTACTATTTCCCCAATATGTTTTAATTGCAGGATTTACATTATTTGAAAATGCTCTACCTATTGAAGTAAAGCTATATTTCGTTGCATCTAAAGTCACACTCTGTCCATTACTCATGTAACCCCAACCATTTAATCCATAATACTCCTCACCTTGTCCCGCATTCTGCTTAATTTCTGTATCAGTATATAAATCGAAGAATGTTACCTTACCAGTTACATTGCTTGGGAAATTATTGTCTGTATCTGACGTAGTATATGTTCCCCATGTACCTGAAGTAATTGAGCTAAACGCAGTACATGTAAATAAATTTTTGACGGAAGGTATAGTCTGTGAATTTGTTTGTCCACTCCAGTTATTTTGATTAGGTTTGAAAATAATGTTTGTATATGTTACTGGAACCTCGACTTTAAAAACTCCATCTTTGCTTGTTTCAGTCATTTCTAAAGTTTTACCAGAGCCATCCTCACCATCAATCCAAACATATGCATAAGCTTCACTCCAGCCGCCTACATATTTTGTTGTATCCAAATATATGGTTCTTGTTTCAGTTGTTGTTTGATCTTCCGAACTTGAACTATAAAGACTCCATTTTTCCGCCTCATAGTCATACATATTTTTCTGTGACAAATCAGATGGAATATTTAAATCAGACGTTTTCTGATCCTTCCATTTCTCGTAAGCATTGGCAAAAATTATCATATTATAATTATCGTTCGTAATATTAATCGTATATATCTGCCCAACAACTTGTGTCATTTTTTTTGGTGTACCTGTATTTTCACTAGTCTTAGAACTATTCCACATATAAGCACCTACTTCTGTCCAACTATCTGGTGCAGTGAAATATACAGTTCTTGTGGCAGCTTCTGCTGTAATTGAACTCATTGGCACTAGTCCAACTACCATTACCAATACCAACAAGGCACTTAATAATCGTTTTATTGTTTCTTTCATTTTTTTCTCTCCTTTCCTCTTGCGGATCGTGATTTTTCACGTCCAATCTATATTAATAACCAGCCTTTTGCCGATTTTAAGAACTAGTTAACGTTTCCCTATTTTTATGTGCTTTTTCTAGCATGGAAACGTTTCACCTTTGTTTGCAAATAATGTCGCAACAGTCTTTCTAGAATTTCTCCCAACAACCTTGCAACAAACACTCTTGTAAGATAAATCCCGATTTATCTTACTATATCGAAAACTTATCTCATTTTAATAGAGTTTTAATAATTATAACTCTCGCCCCTTACATTTTTCAACACGATTTTCATAGGCAAATATAACAGTTTTAAAACGTTTCATTTGTTAATTTTTACTAGTTTTGGACTTTTTTTGTATTTATTTGTCTGTTCTCATCGACGAATTTACGTTTTCCTTACATGAGAGTACTTGCATTTTACTTTCCACACGCTCTAAACTAAAAATAAAAGGAGGGTTCTTTCTATGAAAAGAAAAATGACACAAGAAATTTGTAATCGTATGAAAACTCATTTGTCAGCAGATCAAAACAAACTCTTGGAATCAACACTGATTCAGGTCTTTGATAATTTTGATTTGCCAAATGATGCAGAAGAGACTACCGTTCGTGAGCAACGGGAAAACACACGCCTGATCAATCTCTTTATTGCGGCAAAAAAGATTGAAGGCTGTTCTGAAAATACGTTGAAGTATTATCAAAATACGCTTACCAAAATGCTGAACGTAATTCAAAAAAATATCTATCATATAGAAACAAATGATTTACGTCTCTATCTTTCTAACTATCAAAACGAAAATAATTGCAGCAAAACTACGTTAGATAATATTCGCCGCATTATGTCTACGTTTTTCTCCTGGCTTGAAGATGAAGACTATATTGTAAAAAGCCCGGTTCGTCGTATTCATAAGGTAAAAACTACACAAATTGTAAAAGAAACTCTGACAGATGAACATCTTGAGAAACTGCGCGACCAATGTACACATCCTCGCGATCTGGCTATCATCGATTTATTGATCTCGACTGGAATTCGTGTTGGAGAATTGGTCAAACTTAACCGAACGGACATTAATTTTAATGAAAGGGAATGTGTTGTACTCGGTAAAGGTGACAAAGAACGCCTTGTATATTTTGATGCAAAGACGAAAGTACATCTTGAGCAATACCTGGAGACGAGAACCGACTCCAATCCTGCTCTCTTCGTTGGCCTGTATGCTCCATGGAATCGTTTATCTATCGCCGGAGTCGAACGTTTTCTCACAAACCTCGGTTCCAAATCCGATGTGCGACACGTGCATCCACACAAATTCAGACGTACCATGGCAACCATGGCAATCGAAAAAGGCATGCCAATCGAGCAGGTTCAAAAACTACTCGGACATTCACAAATCGATACGACTATGCATTATTATGTAAAGCTTTTTATTATGTAAAGTATCCTGGTGAATCCCTATGTTTATGCAGAAATCCACCAGTTTTTCTTTACATAACAGTTTTATATTCTATTACAAC
>JBGVGF010000063.1:0-3092 GCA_045121495.1 Faecalimonas sp. | reverse complement strand
TTGTCTGCAATAAATTCCTTGTGACCTTCCCCGTTGCGATAATAGATACCGCCATACTCCAGAATGTTTCCGGAGAAGATCGGCTCTGTTTCATAGGCGGTCACTCCGGTAGGTGTTACTGTGTTAGCTGTCTTGACGTTGCCGTAACCATGATCCACGGCGATAATTTTGATATTGTTCAGTTCTCTCATTTGCTCTGTACCTCCTTGTGCTTGTTCGTGTTCATAAAAAAATGCCCCCTTTCAGTAGATTAGCTTTGAAGTAGCACCGGATTTTTTGATTTGGTGCTGTTTTCATTGCAATTTCATTCTACTGAAAGAGGGTGCAAAACTCATTGAGCGTGGATTGAGCGGAAATTGAGCAAAAAAGAAATGCAGCCACACACCGTAGTGCATGACTGCAATTAAAATTTTGTACAATAATATTTCCTGCAAACTTGTTCGATTTTATCAGCTGCCCCTTTGGAACCTGAACAGTGTTTAAAGCTACAAGAGATTTTCATGGCATTTTCTTTGTATGAACCCATTAACAGAAGTTTATTTATGGCATTTAGAATGGAAACTCTGTCAGTTTTCTTTAGTTTAATTCCTGCCCCAAGTTGACACACACGTTCAGCAACACCTCCCTGTTCAGCGGTCTGTGGAAGCATAAGTAAAGGAACTCCAAAATAAAGGCTTTCATTTACGCTATTCATTCCACAGTGGGACAGAAATATATCTGCCACTTGAAGTACCGCAATTTGATCGACATGCTCATATACAGATATATTCTCTGGCAATTCCCCAAATTCATTGATAGATACCAAGTTGCCAATAGATATAATTACCTGATATTCCGTATCCGCAAGGGTAGTAATGCAAGTTTTATATAAAGGCATCATATCATTATTTACGGTGCCCATAGAAATGTAGATCAATTTCTCTTTAGTTTTAACAATCTTATCTGTAGCAGGGCGGATGGATGGACCCACAAAAACGTATTTATCGGAGAAGGTATCTGCACAAGGCTGAAAATCAGAAGAAGTATATACAACCGTATGTGTATTATCATCGTTCTGAATTATATCGAGTACATTATTAATCGGATATCCTTTGTCTTGCAGGCGTTTTATATTTTTTGTGATTTGGGGCATGGAAATTAACATTCGTACTAATTCGCCAATACTTTGCTTCATAATCTTTGCAGAATACTGATTAAATGCGAAAGTTGTAGTGGAGGAAACAAAAGGAATTCCTAATTTTATGGCGATTGCCTTTCCCCATACCGCCATTGAATCAGCAACAATACAGTCCGGCTTCAGACTTTTCATATCTTCGCACACTTTATCATCAAGAGCTAAGGTTGTGTCTACTAAAATTTTCGTCGAAAATGCCAGGTCTTTACCGACACGTACGGCATCTTTAGGTGTAAGCTTTTGCTCCATATCATAATCATCACAAGAAACAAAAGTAGCTCCTGCGGATTCTATTTTTTCACGCATGATATTATAAGAATAGTACCATACCTGATGCCCACGAGAAATCAATTCACGTACAACGCCAAGAGTAGGGTTTGTATGACCATGCGCCGGAATACAAAAGAAAACTATTTTACTCATGTATCACACCATCCTTTATTCATCTATTTCCGAAAAAATCTTTTGGATATACTCCATTTGCATTTCTTTTGGGAGGATTGCAATTCCTCTTTTCTCATCCCCAAGAACCAGAATTTCATTCCCTGGCTGAAGATCAAAGAGTTCTCTTGCTTCTTTAGGAATTACAAACTGTCCTTTTTCGCCAATCTTTACCATCCATGCATATTTCCCATTCTTAAAATCCATAATCGAACCTCCTTGTGTATGATTATTCATACAAATCATACTGCTTTTTAAATTGATTTTCAAGAACAAAAAACATTTATAGATGAAAAAGCAGCCACACACCGTAGTGCGTGACTGCTGTACACATCAATATTTAATTGTTAACGGAAAACTGGAATTTTACAATACAAATCAAGTGTTCGGTTTAATATTCCGCTTGTGCAATTTTGTGCAATATATCCGAAAATTCTTCCGATTTTGATTCAAGTAATCCATGTGTAGTGTCTTTCATAATAAACATCTGCTTGTATGGAGCATTTATTTCGTCAAAATACTTCTGTGCAAGGCTAAAATTCGTTTGATAATCCCTATCGCCGTTTATATTATAAAAAGGCACTTCATAGTCCGTTTTGCCAAGTAATGAGAATTTTTCAAATTCCTTTGAGCCTAAAAACTCCGAATACACGTTGTAATCAGAAGTGATGTTATTGTAAATATCTCCAAGCGAGTAGTATGGATTAAATATAACTGCTGCAATTATGTTATAATCCGTTCCGTCAACCATCATATCATACCCATATCTTTCCATCAGAGTATTTCTTGCAGCAAAATATTCCACTGTAAAATCGCCGACAATTAATTTTTCAGCAAGCTGTTTGTCCTCTTCATCGTTCTCTACCCATTTAAGTACTTCCTCCTTAAAGGCAATTTCATTCTGATAAAAGTCCACAAGTTGTCCCGTTCCAATATAACATTCATAATATTCGGGATATTCAAGGACAAGGTTACTACCGAAATATGTTCCCCAAGAATGACCAAGCAAGGTTATCTTATCCTTACCAAGATAGTCTAAGAGGTATTTTGTCATTTCTACGCCATCGCTCATCATCAGGTCGTAGGTCAGTGTAGTATCATTTTGCTCAGAAGAGTAGCTTTTTCCGCAATTTCTCTGATCCCATGTAACAACTGTATACACATCAGACCACTTTCTTGTGAAAGCATAGTCATAAAGACTTGTAGACGAACCCGGCCCGCCATGCAGATATAATAAAACGGGATTGTCCTTATCCTGTCCGTAAATACTTATCCACTGTTTTGTGCCATTTATATCTACATACATTTCTTCATTTATGCCACCTTCAGGTGTACTGCTATAAATCCTCTGCCCTATAAATCGAACAATCAGAAAAAGTACAAAGATGCAAACAAGTATGATAAATATCCATTTAAGTATCTTAAATAAAATTTTCCCCAATTTCTTCATTGTATTACTCCTTATAAATTCAAATTC
>JBGVGF010000062.1:0-8204 GCA_045121495.1 Faecalimonas sp. | reverse complement strand
TTTAGAATTTGAAAATTTAAATCTACTATTCTCCGCTCGTAGTTGCTGAATTATTAAATCTTGTTCTGTCACATTCACTCCTCCAATCTCCCTCTTGTGATTTCAACCCTGTCTGGTAATCCATTTATGTACCCGCAGTATTTACACTTAAACACCTTGTTTCTTGATATACCGTCGTTTCCGCACTGCTCGCAGGTACGCTTCAACGGATTACGTTTTTCTCGCTTCTGATGCGGTTTCTTAATTTGTTTGCTCATGATTATACCTCCGCGTCTTTCTTCTCTTATGCACTCCCCACCCAACTGCGAAGAGTGTTATTATCGTTGCAAAAATTATTATTGTTTTTACCAGTAATTCCATCATCCTGTACAAAAGTGCTAGGACTAGAATGGCTAGCCCGATTGTGTATGCGTCCATTATTATTCATCTCCCATCAAATCAAAGAGGTTTATCTGATGCTTGTCCATATCGAAGTATCGATCTTCCCACGGTACTCCTATATAATCAAGCACTCTTCCCCATCCATAACGTCCTCCAGTAACTTCGTCAACACAACAGCGATACATCCAAAACTCCCATTCTTTCTCGTTGCGTTCACGGAGCATGTCAAATCTATGTGGACGTTTTTCCATGTGAATTCCAAAACCACACATACTGCATCCGGTTCTCTGTGCTCCAGTAGTATATAACAGCCCGTCTGTGCCTTTCTTAATTTCTCCGTATATTTCCGGTATTGGCACATTTAGATCTAACGCAAGTTGTAATAAATCTTGTCGCACAAACGGAGCAAACGGTGCGCTTCTTATTACTGATTTTCCAAAATAATTACAACCATGTTCCACCAGAGCCTCTTCACGTTGTCCACCCTCAGATGCCATAAGTCCGAGAAACGGTGCGCTATTATTTTCTTTTGCCCACATATCACATGGTCGCTCCTTTAGATACTCGCAACACTTGTTTGAAACTTTGAATGGCGCAATCTGATAATTAACACCCTCGTTTTCGTTCTCATAACCACCGAATAACTCTAACCACTTCTTTGGCAACTGCATTCTACTGTTTGTGGCGAAATGTCCTTGTGCTCCGCATTCGCCTGTAATAATTGCATGGCGCACAGTTTTATTTTTCTCCGATGGATTCTGCAACATATCTATCTTGCCTGCTATTCTTTTCGATATAACCGGAAAACCAAACTCATTGATTATTTGTGTTTTTGATTTCATGGGTCTTACCGGAATAATGTCAAGTTCCTTATGTACTTTTTGGATACTCTTATCTTCCAATGCCGTAACTGATATTGCAGGAACATCAATTCCAATCTTACGAAGAAACACAAGCAATGTGATACTATCTAATCCACCAACACTGACATGTGCGTTCATACCCATCTCGTCAAGTTTTTCAACAAATTCAATTGCTCTTTGCTCAGCTCTTCTTACCTTTACCTCGTAAGGAAGTTGTTGCATTGCTGTGAACTGAGCCTTTTTCTTACGCTTTTCCTCTTTCCATTCTTCTATGGATAAGTCTTTGTTATCCACTTAATCACTCCTCTATCTAAATTTAGGCAAGTCTCAACTGCCCTGTTTCATTACGTGGCTTGTTCTCGCAAATATTTATCGTATTGCATTGATTGTTCCAGTACATAAACCGATACATTATTTGTTATGCGGTCCAATAAAACGCTTTCTGTTTCATCCTTGTTTTTCTTATAAGTGTCAACAACAATCTTTCCAATCTGTTTGTACTGGGATTCACCTTGTTTATTCAAGAATTCTGTAAAACCGTCAAGCTGTTTTTTGATTATCTGCGTGGACAAAAATTCCGTTAACGTTATCTGTCCTTCCATCATTTACTGCCACCTCTTCTTTCACAAACTTATATCCATTCACCTTGATTGCCCTTGGTGAATTTTCTTTAACTTCTATATACCCTTTTCTCTCAAGTGATTTCAGATGTTCGTAAACACTTGATGTGGAATATAATCCGACTCCATCTCCTATCTCTCTGACAGAAGGTGGATACAGGTTCTCCTTTATGTAGGAGACTATGAAGTCGTATATTTGTTGTTGTCTATGTGTCATTTACCATCACCCATTCGCCTTTAATAAGCATTAACTTATTCTCTCCTGCAACCAAGTTGCAGCACTATCAAATCCATTCTCTTGCAATGCTTTAATCAAATTGCCAATCTCCACCATATTCTTCCACTCTTTCTCGTAAGAGTATGTTTCTTGGCAATTAGCAATCCTTGCAACATCAAGACCTAAATCAGCTTTTTCGTTTAGATATACCGCATAATCTTCCAAGGTGATATAATGTTGTCCCATTCGGTCAAAATCGAATACTGTCTGCGTCATATCATCAAACTTTTTCTTAAAATCCAACAGACGTTTCTTTGCGAACCCTAAATGGTCGTGAAGCACCATGAGAGTAACCGTCAACATTGTGTGATATAAATTCTCAGAGAGATAAATCTTAAATTTGTCAATCTCCTGTTTGCTGATATTAAGTGGTGCTTTTAGAAAATTTCGCATTCTAATATCCGCTTCTAAGGCATCTATGCCTTGTTCCTTTGCTATTTTGTATGCATACAACATTCCCTGCATACGCCATTCAAATTCTTTACTTACTTTTGCCATATCATTACTCCTCAAACACAACTACATATTCTTTCCGGTTCTTCGTATCGTTTGGTACTGGTTGATAATCAATTTTCACTTTATATCCTGCCTTGATAAGAAGACGCGCTATTTCTAACCTGTCCTCTTCGTTCCATTTAGCAGAACCGCCTCTAATATTTTTAATTGCGCCCATTATTTACTTCCTCCTAAATATTCATCATGCAGTCCTTTCACTCTAGCACTCCACCAAATCATCAAATTATGTATATCGCTACAGTGACCATATTTTTCAACCAGAGCCACTGCATTATTGGTAAAACCTTCGATATCATGATTTGTCAGATATTCATTAAATGCTCTGGCTGCATCGTTATACATATTTTTTATTCGTTTTTCCATAATTCCTCCATACGTAACCACGAGTTACCACTGTGTTACCAAATTTGGGTAACCGCTCAACCCTTTGTATTTACTGAGGTTAGAGCACTTTTTTTGTCTCGGTTACCGAGTTACCGATAAAATTTTATATATAGAAAAATTTTCTGTATGTGTCTCACAAAATAGTTATATATACATAAAAAAAGATTGGTAACCTTGGTAACTTGGTAACTTTTTACCTTAATCAAACGGTAGTTCTTCTTGTTCAAAGTCGCTTATTTTGTGGAATCCATCAGAATTCTCCTCGCTTTCATCGTCTCTGGATAATTTCAGAAAAATACACCGAACTGACTTTCCATTAATCTTTTTCACCTTATTTTCGCGCCCTTTATCCGTTAAAATGACGCCATTTTTGATACCCCAAGACCTAAATGCTTTGTCAGAAAAATTACCTTGCTTGCATAATTCTTTAACCGCTTGAGGATATAAAACAGCATATTCCGGTTCTAATACTCCCCATTTTTCGCAATTAGTATCAAGGTCAAATCGTTGCGCATTCATTGCTACCTTGTCTAATAAATACTGATAACATCGTTCATGCTCTGAAATTTCGCTATAGCTTGTTAGAACGCTAATAGCTTTCTCCCTGTCTATGTACTCGCCATCATGGAACATATATTCCGTGATGATTTTGTCAGCCAGCAATATGATAGAAAGTGAAATACTCTGCTTCTGCATCTTGTCTTCTTGGTGGATTTCTTTTAGAATCTCCTGTTGCATTTCTTTTAACTTCTCAAACCCCAGATTTTTAATAATCTTGATGAACTGCACCCCAGCATAACCATAATTATTTTTCAAAACGTCTAAGGCCTTCTGTGGATCCGGAAAGAAATGTTTTTCGCATTCAACTTCAAGAATACGATTAATTGCTCCACCTTGATGAGCGTAAGACGCAAGCGGTCGTTCTCCGTTGGTCAAAATGCAATTACTCCATTTATTTTCCCTTCTAATGCCTAATTCTTTAGTAGAGCGACTCTTTCCTTTTCCTGAACATAGACCATAAATAAATCCCTCAAAATCTTTTATTTTATCGCTTACCTTACTTGTATCGTCCAGCATCATAGGAAAATGATTGAGCATATCGGCACGCACTTCCAGTTGAACTTCTGACGACTTAAAATCTCCAATATATTGATGCTCTTTCGGACATGCCCATACTGATGCACCAAGCATTAGTGCTACCGTTTTACCACCTTCTGATTCACCCCATAAATCGACTATAAATGGAAGAACTCCAATTGGATGTACCAGAACACTTGCAAATGATGCAGCCAAGGCAAATTGAATTTCCAATTTGCGATACTTTCGAAGATCTTTTACGTAATCCATCCAAATCATTTTATCTCCGTAAGTATGAATACTTTCAGACACATCACTAAATTGTCCATCTCCATCAAATACAATGTCTGTATCGTAAGGAATAAAACCATCGCCAATCCATCCCAACTTAGAACTAGACATTTGCACTGGAATATCTTCCTCGTTCATATTTTCTACATCTGATAGATATTTAACCAATAGTTTTGCATTCTCTGATGTAACAGCCACGCCCAATGTAGATAATGCGACTATCTTATTTGCAGAGGATACAACGTCTTTTCGAACCGTAATCTCTTTCCAATTTCGATTTCTCTTAAATGCAATTCTTAATTGTTCCTCGCCAGTCTGCATGTTTCGCATTCTTTTGATTGGTAAAATCGGATGGTAACAAACTATCACTTCGTTCGTATAATCCTTGTTGAAAGTCCTAATTCCTTCGTCTGACGCTATCCACGCCCCACACTTCATGTTGTCATATTTACCTGTAAAGTTTGTCCAATTCTCTAATAAAGAACGTGTAGTTGATTGTTTTTGAAAGCTTTTTTCCACTTTCCTGTAAGCGGACACTAAATCATCAAAATTCTTGGCAACTCCCAATTCTTTTGCTCTGTCTCGGCAGGACAATAACATCCTTGCTTTCATAATTTCGTCTTCCTGCTCGAAGATTTCTATAAATAATTCTTCGGACAGAATGGTTTTTTTATTATATTTACTTAACGGCTTCAAATTTCTGCCCTCTTTTCATTTAATATTTCATGCAAATACAGTTGATATTGCAGCGCATTATAACAATCGCACCATACCTCGCTAAATGGCTCAGAACGATTCATAAAACCTCGGTACACATCAATTAACATGTTGTTCAGTTGCTTGCGTTTTCGTAGTTTTTCAGACGCTCTTTCTCGCTCTTCTTTTTTCTTTTTCGCCCGGTAGATTGCTAATTGAGATTCAAAAGTTGATTTCTCATATGTTCCACCGAGACTTTGAAAAGCCGTCTTAAAATCCACATGGTCTATCAACTGAATGAATGTAAAGATATCTCCATTTGCTCCGCATCCGAAGCAATGAAAACTATCTTGATAGACTTTTAGAGACGCGCCCTTGTCACCCTTGTGGAAAGGGCAGTGAATAAAGCCTGCCCTATTTGGCCTGTATCCGTACTGTTCTACAATATCTCGCATACTGTATCGTCTTTTTAAATCATCACTGTTCATGCCCAAGTAACTCCAATATCCTTTTGCCAGTACTTCTCTTATCACAAAACAAAAACTCTACACCGTAAGCGATATGGACCTTATAAATCTCTTCCATTAACTGCTTACCAGTGACTCTTGAATACTTACTCTTCCAGGACGCCACATCTCTAATGGATTTGATTTTTCCTCCATGTTCACACAAGATAATCATTTTTATTTTTTGCTCTTTAGAACGGCGGACCTCTCTCCAAAATCGGCTATCATCTTTAGAACAGAGATTTGTTAGCAGTTCCACTAAATTACGCTTTCTATCAATCGTAATATCCATTCTTTCAGAGTCCATATAATCGCCTGTATCAAGTTTCTCAATCTTATATTTAATGCTATGTTTATCGAAGTACGCTAATATATTCTGATTAGCCTTTTCCCTTGTATCACAAATAATCAACAAAATCACTCCTAACTAAATGGAAGCTCTTCGTCTATACCGTCCGGAATAGGTTCAAATCCATCAGGTCCTGGAGTACTGGTTGAATGACTTGCACCACTTAGAGCAGTTTCAGATTTGCTACCACAGAAATGTGCTTTATCAATTACACATATTGTTCTGATCTTCTTTTCTTCCCCGTCTTCCCATTGTTCTGTAACCATATGTCCTTCAATAATAATCTCTTGACCTTTTTTGAAATAATTACTGATAAACTCTGCGGTATTTCTCCACGCTTTGCATCGTAGAAAACATTTCGTTTCAGCTTCCTTGTATTTTTCAGACCATGCTATTGTAAATTCCATGTTTGCAACGTTGCTTTGCGTATGTTTCAGCTCTGGATCAGCAACAAGTCTACCTTGAAAGATTAATTTATTTACCATTTTCTATGTCCTGCCTTTCCTTTTCTTTTTTCATGCACTCAAGACACAAGACTTTTCCTGTATTTCGCTTCGAAATCTCAACCAACTGAGATACAGTTTTCGACGCAATCGGAACGATAATATTTCCGCACTCTTCACATTTAATTTCTGCGTATTCTTTAATTCGAATACCTGTTGTGGCTTTGCCTGCCACTTTTACACTTGCAACATAAAGAACAATCTTTTTACCCACACAATCCGATGGCTTCGGATTATCTGTGTTAAACAATTTCATAAGCGCCTTCGTGTTTGTTTTGTTGAGAACCATAGGCTTACATTCTTCGAAAAACAGTGACTGCTTCATGCTTTTTGAATTGTTTTTAGGGTCAAACGCTTCTTTGAAATCAATATCTTTGATTGTTACAATTTTTTCAGCACCAACTGGTCCTATTAATTCTGCATTGATAAAATTCGGATCTAATACCTTTTCCCATGTATCAATCATTACTCTTCCTCCTCCATAAGTTGTGTCGGAACATTTAAAGCACCTTCATATCCATACCAATTACCAGTTTCTTTGCATTGATGATAGATACCAATCAGCTCTCTAAATTTGTCATATCCTTGCGCTACAAATTCTGGCGTACAGAAATATACTCTAACTGCGTAAGGAGCTGTTTTTTCCTGTGCTACAAATGCAAATCCATATTGCTCAAACGTGTTTTGAAATACGCCTTCTGTGTACATTCCTGCTTGGAACTTATATCCGTACTTTCTGCACGCTCTTTCAAAGTGTCCATCCTCGCATGAATCCGCCGATTTATAATCAACTATGTATTTTTTGCCTTCATATTCTGACAAACAGTCTGGTCTACATTTACACTTTTCGCCTGTCATATCATCTATCCAGAAGAAATCTTTCTCGTGTTCTCCAGTTAATAACGCTACTGCTACCGGATTGGCTTGAATCGCATCGTACATTTCTAAGATTTTTTGGTAATCTTCCATGCTGATAGATTCTTTGTCACCCAATGACTCTGCAAACGCATAGAATTTTTCTCTGCCTTCCTTTGTTCTTCTGTCAACAACAGGCTCTATTGCAAAGTCGTTAAAGAAATCGTCTCTTTCTAAAATGTATTTATGAGCTGCGCGCCCAAAAAGAAGTGATTTTGTATCCTCTTTTGGATTGTCTTGCTCGTATTTAAAATGAAGCGGTGTTTTTGAAATCGTGAATAGTTCTGAGCGACTAATCCCTTCCGCCTCTCTATATGCTTTTTGTGACATTTGTCATTCCTCCTTATCCTCGCAATCACATTTTTCTCCATGATCTAAATTCGCCCCACATTTAGGGCATGTCCAATATTTCACGTTAGTTTCCTCCTATACAAAACTCTTATAATTATCCTCTAAACAATCCTCGCAGATGCCACCGTCAATCGTGTATAGCACATCACCTTCCGGCATTTCTTTTTTGCAAATGTTACAGTGTGTTACCGGTTTCGGATCATCTGGCGGAGTTGTTTTCCAGTTATCATAGTTCGGTATGTGTTCCATTGTTTTCCTCCAAAACTTCTGAGAAATAATTCATGATTTCAAAGTACGTATCGACATCTTCGTCTTTAGCTGTAAGGTTAAAATCTTTAGAGAAGTCAAAGCCACTCCGTCGAAATTCTCCATAAGTAAAATATACAGATACGGTTGATCCGTAATTGCTGAAATCAATGCTGGCATAATGGCCTTTTTCATGTATCTGCGCAATTAACTCTACTAGCTTCGTCAC
>JBGVGF010000061.1:0-7161 GCA_045121495.1 Faecalimonas sp. | reverse complement strand
GCCTCATTCACTTTATTTGGGTGAGGCACATTTAATTTGAAGAATTAATATCAAATAAAGTGACACCGATTCCTGATTCTATGCTGAAACAGCTCCATTTAATGTGAAAAACGGAACATCATTTAATGTGCTAAACAACACCATATCCGTTGCCTCGATCACAATCTGTGACACCACCTGCACCAATAACAGTTCCATTATCATACACCAAATATGCAATATGTTCACGGGCTTCCAAAGCCCGCAGATATATACATATCCCTCATTTTTCTAAATCTCTACACTAAATTTCCCTCTGTTCCACAACCACATAGGTGTATGTACATCTATGGGAACCAAATCTGTATCCTTTAAAATCCTCTGCCACCTATTTACTACAATTTCCTGTACATTACCTTGTCCTGCCTCTTCCAAAGAAATAATGCCCAGCTTTTCGCTGGCTTGAATCACATGAGTATCCGGTGCCACCGTTATATTCTCTCTATCAGCAAATTTCATATCTGTATATTGTTCCATCACATATAACCAATAATTGCAGATTTTATTGCCGCCCAGATATGGAAATTTCTTCTTATTCTTTGCAATATAGTCCTTAATTTTATAAACAGAATAATCATTTTTACTAAATAGCTTACGAATATCTCCGTCAAAATCATTTTCTATCGTTTCACATAGAGTTCTCCATATAATTGGCTGTTTATTGGGTTGCAGCGCTACTTTATATTTCAACAGTTTCTCCTTTAATTGTCTCTCATCCATAGCAACTACCGCTTTTGTATCAAAAACATCCGTAGTATCTGCATCTACATATGTTTTATTGGCACATTCCCATAGTGTATAAGAATTTCTTTGATAATTAAGCGCCATAGGTAATGTAAAATATAAATAATTTTGCTTTGACGATTTGTGTAATGCCGGATTCTCATCTTCCGGCATTTTTTCACCGCCAAGCTTACCTAATTCATAGGCCTCTAAAAGAGAATAGACTTTATCCATCTCAAACATCTGCACCTTTGCATTACCTCCCTTGCAGCAACTTGCCATTCCTGATACTACCGATCTTACATCACGATCTCACTATCAAAATACCTCTCCTGAAAATGAATCTGTTCCCAGATTTCTTCCTTGCTAAAGGTCATCCCTTCTGGTGCAACAATCCATTTTTCTTCCACATCATCATTTCTATGAACAATAGCAATAATCTTACCTGTGAACTTTTCTACTGCTTCATCCACACCTAATATGTATGCATCCTGTTCCTCTCCGTCTGGTGCCATGATACCCTCTACATACCCATAATTAATCGGATAATACATATCCTTATGGTCAGGATGATAACTGCCTAATGGTCTGTCAATCGTTACGGTTACTGTTCTGCCAATAGCAGAATTGATTTGCATTTGTTCTTTCTTAAATATTTGTTTCACATATTTTATAGCATTTTCTATCATCACACTTACCTTCCAATTTATATCTCTGTTATTAATTAAGATTCAACATCTTTTCAAAAAACCGTAAAAAACCATCCTCAACCGCAAACTTTTCCATTTTCTCTTCCGTCAAATCATAATAATATTTACCGGTTTTTAAATCCAACGATAAACTATCCAATGGAAATCCTTCTTTTCGGATACTACTATGGGGTGTATCTGTTAAGATAAAAGGCTGACTTGCTATAGACAAATCCATGGACTCGTAAATATGGTCCTTGTCCATCACTAAACAAATTGCATTACGATACCTTGCCGTAAGCCTTCCATATTGTCTGACCAGGCCTCCGTAATGTGCTATCATTTCCTCATCAGATAAATGCTTCCCCTGTATCGTACGCACATGCACCCCTGGCTGAATTTCATCCGGAACATCATCAAAATACAAGCCCGAATCACAGGAAAACACCGGCATCTGAAATGCCTCAAAATAAGCAAATGCTTTCTGTCTTGCATTTTCAAGAGGCGTCTCTCCATCTTCCGGAACCTCCGGAATGGTATACCCTTCTGCTCTCAAATCGTTTAATCCAATCAACTCGATATCCATTTTCTCCAATCGGTGTTTCATAGCCGATAATTTTGCCTGATTACCTGTTCCAAATAATAATCTCATTTCTCTGTCACCTACTATTCCATCAATTTTCAAATCACATTCTTACTCTCAAAGTACTGTTCCTGAAAACGAACCCAAAATCACTGCATTATCATTTTCATCGCCTATGCTTCTTCCAAAATCTGTTTCCCATGACAAAATACACATTCACTCATAGTATTTTCTTCCTTTAGACAACGCTTAATATCCTATTACCTCATACGCTACATATTCATGACTAAAATGATATCCCAGCTTTTGCGCCAAAGCCACCGACCATTTATTTTGCGCATCCCAGCTTGGATATAAGCCTTTTTCTAAACACTCTAAAATCAGCTTTGCACCACTCGCATATGCCAATCCCTTTCTTCTATGGTCTTCCCTTGTGTCGATTTCTACTTCAATACCTTTATCATATGTACTATAAGATGAGGCTCCAGCTACCAATTCCCCATCCTTTAAAACAGCCACACCCAAACCTAACTCTTTATAGGTATTATAATCCTTATATTGTGATACCAAATCATTTGCCCAGCCATTCTCCCGACACATATTATATTCCGCTTCTTCTATTATCTTTAGTTCATAGCCATCCGGCAGGCAGATTATTGCCTGCTTTAATTTTTCTACATCAAATATATCCGCTTCCTTTTTGATTGCGTACCTTGTAACTTTCTTCGCCTTATCTCCATAGCACTTCTCAATCAAATCAGCCCATTCAACATTCTGTGGAACCATAATGATAAAATCCTGTCTGCAACTCTCCGGTTTAAATCGAATCAATTCCTCATTTGGATTTCCAGCATAAAATGCAAAATCTCCTAATATTGCCATTGCTGTATCTTCCACCGAATTAGTATGCACTTCCCCCATTATGCCTTGCAAACAGGACCATATAATTGTTTCATTCCAATTTTCAAATATTTTATGTATATTATCTTTCAATTTGTATCCTCCACTAATATCGTCACAATAAACTCCACTTTTTCTAGGATACCACAACACACATTCCTTTCCAATATACCTTCGCAATCTCTTGCGATTGTTTCTCAATCAGAAGTGCCAAAGTCAGCTCTTTTACAAAACTTAAGAGCACGCTCCACCGCTTTCAAAAGAAAAAGTCCAAGAATGCCCTGTTGACAAGGTTTATGTACTATTCACAGGGAATTTTTGAATAAAAAAAGAGCGACACAGGAGAGGATGTAAACACATCTCTAAGGTCGTTCTTTTTTCTTTCTTATTTACTTCTCAGGATATTCCAGTTTGCCCTTTTAAGAATATTTCGTATTGCCCTTTGACAGATTTTTATTCAAACTCCCTACTGACCAGCTTATTTCAGCTGTTTTAGCAGGTTTTTGCTTTCAGAAACAGGCGTCTTTTCGTCTATTTCCCCTGATTATTTTTAGTTTTTATAATTTCAGGTATCATTCGGGTATCAATGTACCTACTGGTATTATGACTCTGATGAGAGGAATGTGCAAGAACTTTTTACTTTCTACCGCAACACTTTTTATACTTCTTTCCCGAACCACATGGACACGAATCATTGGGATATATCTTCTTTTCTACATTCACAACATTTCCACCCAATCCATTAGGATATAGTGCAGTAGATATAATATCCGCATTTCCATCCAAATCAACAGGTATCCCCATCTCTTTTAACTGTGGAGCTGCATCTCTTAACATCGCTGCCGCATGAGCGCTTCCCGGCACAATTGTTGGCATTCCACCGACAAATTCTCTTCTTATCAGTTCATTGGGCTTATAACCTCTGTTTTCTTTCATTCTTGTATTGTTGTGGGCATCCATAAGTAATCCCATGAACTCATTCATTTGCTTTTCGCTCTTAAACACCACATCTGCTTCCGTCATTTTACTAATCACATCCGCAGGAGATTCCCCCTCGTAGCTGTTTGCCCATACCTGCAGACACCACGAAACAGCCTGCTCATATGGTAAATCCAATTTTTTCATAAAATATGTTTTTAATTTACCATATGCTAACGAGCTTTCCTCATATCCAATTCTACATATTTCTTCAATCTGCTGTATCGATGGTATATAAAATGATTTATCCATTTGGCTATCTAACAAATATCCTACTTCATCATTCTCAAGTATCGGTATATGTATAAACAATCCTCTTGGAGAATAAATCGGATCATCCTTCGGCCAATCCTGTAAGCCTAAGCTCCTCATTGGAAAAACACATGATTCCACAATATCTATAGGCATTTCCCATAGCATAGCAATCATTTCATCTATGGTATCCTTAACCTTTAATTTGTATAACTCGTAGATAACTTCCACAGGCGCAATTCCATAATAGTTTATAAAGAACTGCACACATTTCATCATCCATCCTTTTTTGAATTGCTCTGCCCGAAATGCTTCATCATCAATTCGTTTAAAAACAGCAGACACTTCTTCAAACACACAAAATCTGTCTGATATTTCCTCAAACGCTCCAAGCCAGTACATATGCAACTGCATACTATCCACTACTTCATTTATAGAAACATCCTGTGGTGCATCACACGCCTTACGAAAAAGACTCATCTGCTCTTTTGTCAAACATGCCAGTCTGCTTCTAAGCATATCCTCTGTACAGAAACAATCAAGAATCCTCTCTATCAGTGCAGCTTTACGAAGTCCTGAACATTTTCTTAATTCAAAACTTCTCGCCTGGTCCAACAGCTGTTCTTTTGTATATTCTTCTAAATGCTCTCTCAATAGCATACTGCTTCCTCCCATGTTGGTTTACTCTTCAACCGTAATCTCGTATTTTTCACACCATTCTCTTGCAATCTTCTCATAACAAGCATCTCTATATTTATACCAATTTTGTTCCATTCCCAAATCAAATAAGCGGTCCTTAAATCTGCGAAAAGCACCTTTTCCTCTGATTGCATGTTCCAGAACATCTTGGTTTCTTCCCACCGGTAATTCATAAATAAATCTTTCCATCATACGATACTCATTTATCTCATACTGTCCGGGCAATGGAATGAAATCCTCAACAAATCCCTCGCTTAGTTCTTCCATAAGCTCCGGATTATACTCGCCATTAACCATACCGTCAAACACCATCAAAATTTCTTGCGTCTTGGTGTCATAATAATATTCAATTTCCATTCCGGCACCTTCGAGTGCCTCCAGTACTTCCTGTAATTTCACCTTCATTTTATCTGCCTTTCTCATATGCACTCTATTATTCGTTTATGCTCCTTCGCATTCATGTACATATACTTTGCCTGATCCGCCATATTTTTCCCAAGACAAACTCCATATGGCATTACAATTCCATCATGGATAATTACATTCTGAAAAGGGATAAGAGATGTCTCCACAATCTGAGGCATTGGCAATGTTCCCAGCATTTCTCTCCAACTGGAATATATCCCACGCACTCTATATACACTTCCATCTTCATCGCAAGATATCAGAATCGAACCGTTTTTCAGATGTCTTTCTACCACAAATTTTCCATGTACTACTTTTTTCCATCCTCTTACGATAGAAATGTGTTCCTCACTCATATTCTGTTTATTTTTTGATATATATTCATCAACAATCGATGTATCTTCCCAAAGTTTTTCGCTAATAATTCTTACCACATCCAACGGCAATCCTTTGGGAGAATCCATTCCATAAAATTCCTTACGCAACTTATACTTTCGGTTAACAAAATCTAATAGCGGAATCCACAAATCATAAAATAATTTTGCCTGTACTTCTGTTAAAACCATAAGCTCTCATCTCTTTTCTGTATCTTGGGCTAATCTTGGACTAACTTGAACTATATCTTTAGGATATACTTCAAATTAGTCGTTGCTCCTACCTTCATAAGTACCCCTGCATCACACATATCAGCAAGTATCTTCCGTGCCCTTCTATCCTGCAATCCTAACAATACTTTTGCTTCTTTCGTTGTTATCGCTTCATTAGTCAAAACATAATTATAAACCTGCAACTGCTGTCCATCCAATTTTGCAAGTTTTGTATCTTCGGCACTCTTCGGCATTCCACCTGAATATAGCTTGGTATACTTATTCGTATTCCTCATACCGGAACCCAATTCATCTGCATATCCAATCTCTCTAAACACTTTTGAAATCGGTGGATTTTTCGGAAACGGTTCGAATTTGTTAAGCTCCAGTTCCCCGTGTCCATGTGGAAGATTACTGTTTTTGTATACAGCTTGTCTCTTTCAATTATAAACTGTGCCGTGTACGCATTTGCATAGTCTCTGTGTGCCAGGATATTTGATACCACTTCTCTAAGAATTTTGTCTCTGGCACTTATGCTCTGGTCGCCTTCTGTCACAAACACATCATTCAAATGCTTTTTACCAAAGTCCATCAATCTTCTAAAGCTATCTACAAGGTTCGTGATAATAACTTCTCTATCGTCATAGCGATCCATATTTTTAACACGATAGATAGCATCTGTCTTATATTGTGGCAAAACAGACATAATCGTGCTGTCTTTGCCAAACAGCAATATCGCAGCTAAAGTAATACCTTCTTTACCTGTTTCCGGGTCTACTAATATCAATCCGGAACTTCTAAGAATTTCTTTCTCACTCATATCTGCCCATGGATGATTATCCATTCTTGACATTGCCATTTTCTTCGCCCTACGAATAACATCAAAATCCAAAAATTCCAATCCCAACTTCGTATAAACTTTATCCTGAATTATTCATGAACATATAAAAATGCTCAAAACTACCAAACCTTATTTCAATCCTTCTGAAAATAATCGAGTTATCAGCTTTAAACGAATGGTATCAACCTGCTGTTTTCGCATATTTGCGGGAAGAACCAGTCGCCTGAACCAATTGAATAAGTTGTACGCGAGCATGTGGATCCGCATTCGGTTGGCATTTACTGCTTTGGAATGGCTGCTGACAGCAGCAAAGTCAAATCCGTTTTTGCCTTCCTTGATAAAGTTCTCCATTTTGCCACGACTACAGTAAAACTGGATGATCTGATAGGGTTCCATATCCATGTTTGTAACAAGAAATGTGTACATATGTATCAACTGACCGTATGGTTTTTCAATCTTGTAAAC